>NZ_JCAXDO010000005.1:193905-323068 GCF_059740205.1 Serratia sp. LTN-2
GATGTAGGTGGAATCGGCCCACTGCATCACCCGCACCGACAGCAGGTTCTCGCCCTGCCGCACATAGGGGCTGATGTCGAACTCGGCGCACAGTCGGCTGCCCTTGCTGAAGCCGACATAATGGCCGTTGACGTACACCTCGAAGTAGGTTTCCACGCCGTCGAATTTGATCAGCACTTGCTGATCCCGCCAGCCGGCGTCGAGCGTAAAGTGACGCTGATAGGCGCCGGTCGGGTTGTTGGTCGGCACGTAAGGCACGTCGATCGGGAACGGGAAGCCCTCGTCGGTGTACTGCAGGTGGCCGTGCCCTTCCAACTGCCACATACCCGGCACCGCCATATCGCCCCAGTCGCTCATCGGCTCACGGTAAAACGCCGCCGGCACCTGCGCCGGGTGATCGAAGAAGCGAAAGCGCCAACGGCCGCTCAGCAGCTGGAAACGCCGGCTGGCGTTGCGATCGAAGCTCAGCGCCTGCTCGGCGTCCGCGTAGCTGAAGAAGCTCGCGCGCGGCGCCAACCGGTGCTCCGACTGTTTTTCAATGTTTTCCCAATTATTCACGTCACGTCTCCCGACACCTGTGCAATGCGGAAACGATAGTAAATATTTAGTAAAAACTACAGCCGATATTTACCAAATGACGACAGGATCACAATAAATCTCAAATGCCTTTTTTTATCATGACGTTAATTTTGAGCGCCAACGCCCCCCGCCGAGGCGGGGGCCGGTCAGGCGACGGTGGTGTCGCGCAGCTGCAGCGAGCTGGGAACGAAGATCGACAGCGGGACGGCGCGTTCATCGCGCAGCCGCTCCACCAGCAGGTTGATGGCCTGTGCGCCCATGGTTTCCGAAGGGATGCGCACCGTGGACAAGGCGGGGAAAATAAAGCGGGCGGTGGGAATGTCGTTGACGCTGATCAGCGCAATCTGCCCCGGCACCTGGACGCCGTGTTCGTGCAGCGCGCGCAGCACGCCGATGGCGATCGAATCGGTCGCCACCAGCAGCGCCGGCGGATAGCCATTCTGGCTTTGCAACATCGCTTTGGCGCACTGGTAGCCCGACTGGCTGCTGAAATCGCCGTGGTAAATATCCTGCGGCCGCACCACGTTTCGCTGCCGGCCATACTCGACGAACGCCTGTTCGCGCTGGTCGATGCCCGCCGGATGGTCGCGCCCGCCGATAAAGCCGATGCGCTGATAGCCGCGGCCGATAAAGTAATCGATCACCTTGCGGCTGATCTTGTACAGGTCGACATTGACGCAGTCGAAACGTTCGTCGTCCACCACGCCGTCGATAAACACCACCGGCGCGTCCTGCAGCTTAAGCTGCTCATACAGCGCGGGCTGTGGCCGGCCGATCACCAGCAGGCCGTCGGCCGCCGGCAGCGCCTTGTCGCCGGTAAAGTCGTAACCGGCGCTCAGCGTCACGCCCAGTTTTTCGCACTGCGTTTCGATACCGTAGCGCATCGCCAGGTAATAGGGATCGTTGATCTCCACGCCCTGCGTATAGGTGAACAGCGCAGCAAAATGCAGGCGATGCCCGCTTTGCCGTTTGGAGGGTGCCACCTTGTATTCGAGGCGCTCCGCCGCTTCCAGGATCTTCTGGCGCGTTTGCGCCTTCACGCTCAGGGTGGGGTCGTCATTCAACACGCGCGAAACGGTGGCGACGGACACATTAGCGGCTTCAGCAATTTCCTTCAGTGTGGCCATAGAGTCCCAATGCACAGACGAAAAACGGTAGCTTAATCGGATAGCGGCGCGACGTACAGCGCCGCCCGCCCCCTCTCTTCCCAGACCGGGCCGGCGCTCGCTCATGCAAATCGTTGCCGGGCGCCTGCAGCGAAAGATACCCATTTCACCCGTTGTGATCAAGTTAACGATTTACTGATTAAAGCGTATTTTTTACTAAATACTTTACTAATATACCTGCCGTTTACCGCTCGCGATCGGGCGGACTTTATCTCTTCTCCCAGGGAGCCGGGAGCGACCTTGCGTGAGCCGCCGTTCGACTGACGCGCCGATCCATCCAACACCAGGCACATGCCCCATGACATCAATAAATCATCACGCCCTGTTGCCCTTATTACTGATACTCAGCGCGCCGGTCTGGGCGGCGCAGGAACCCGTTACCCCCGCGGAGCGCAATCAGCTGCCGCCGCCGCCGTTGTCCGATAGCGCCGCGACCGCCCTGCGCTTTTACGGCGAGCTCGGCATCGGCGGCAGCGTCTATTTGAACGGCGAACATCAGCATAAATACAGCGACGGCACCTACATCGAAGGCGGCCTCGAGATCAAACAGGGCCACTGGTTCGGCCTGATTTACGGCGAGGGCTGGACCGTCCAGGCCGACAGCCAGGGCCACGCCTGGACGCCCGGCCACAGCTGGGGCGGCTTCGAGGGTGGCCTGAACCGTTTCTACGGCGGTTACCGTACCGATGACGGCACCGAGATGATGCTTAGCGTACGCAACGACTCGTCGCTCGACGATCTGCAATGGTGGGGCGACTTCACGCCGGAGTACGGCTACGTGATCCCCAACACCCGCGATCTCAGCTACGCCGCCAAGCTGCAAAACCTGACCGGGCGCTTTCGCTACAGCGTGACGGCGGCGCCGGAAAGCCGCATCGACGAGAGCAAGGCGCTGCTGCACTTCGGCAAATACGACCGCTACTCCGACAAATACACCTACCGGGCGATGATCAACGGCTACACCCAATACGATCTGCAGGACAATCTGACGCTGCTGAACGGCCTGGAAGTGACCGACGGTCTGGGGCAGCTGTTTCTGCTGGGGCTGCGCGGCAAACACCTGGCCGGCCGCGTCTGGCACCACACCGGCAAAGGCGACAGCGGCGGCCACCCCGGCAGCGAGTCGGGCCTGATGCTCAGCGCGATGACGGAAACCGCCAAAGGGCTGTACCTCTCCACCGCCTACAGCTACGCCCGCCACCGGTTTGATCACGCGGCAGATACCGCCACCTCCTACGCCCAGTTCGGCGTCTGGTACGAATATGCCGGCGGTAAGCTGGCCACCGCGCTGGACAGCAAATTCTTTATGCGCAACGACAGCACCGGCGCCAGCAACTCGGTGTTTCTGATGCAATATTTCTATTGGTAACCGTTGAGGCCCCTACGATGAACATGACTCCCCTGACGCCGCTGGCCACCGCCCTCACCCTCGCGTTGACGCTGGCGGGCTGCACGCCGAAAACGCCCGACGCCCCGCTGGCCGAACGCTACCCAAACGTTATCGATCGCCACGGCGCGCCGCATTTTATGCTCGACTATGACTTCGACGATCATCAACGCTTCAACCCGTTCTTCGATCTCGGCGCCTGGCACGGCCACCTGTTGCCGAGCGGTCCGGAAGGCATGGGCGGCTTCCCCGGCCCGGCACTGCTGACCGAAGAATACATCAACTTTATGGCCAACAATTTCGATCGGCTCAGCGTATATCGCAACGGCAAGCCGGTGTCTTTCACCATGACGGCCTACAGTCTGCCCGGCGCCCTGGTGCAACGGCTCAACGCGCCGGGGGTGACCGTCAACCTGACGCTGCGCTTCGCCAGTGCGCGCACCTCGCTGCTGGAGACGCAAATTATCACCGATACACCGCTGGAGCTGGTGTGGGACGGCGAATTGCTGGAGCGCTACGCGGCCAAAGAGCAAAAACCGCAGCCGCCGGCGACCATCGAACAGGCGTTTCCGGACTACAAGCGCCGCATTGTGCCGACGGCGGACGGCCTGCGCGTCACCTTCGGCAAGGTGCGTGCGCCGTCGCAGCTGATGACTTCCGGCCAGTCCGAGTATCAGATCCATAAATCGCTGCCGCAGCGCACCGCGGTCGACGGCCACCGCTTCCGCGCCACGGCGCGCATCGCCGGCACCACCACGCTGTACACCACCTATTCGCATCTGCTCACCGCCGACGAGGCGCAGCGCGAACAGCGCGCTATCGCCGACATCCTCGCTCACCCGCAGCGCTATATGGCCGCGTCGGCCCAGCGTTGGCAACGCTATCTCGCCGCCGGGCTCCGCAACCCGCACGCCACGGCGGAACAAACCCGCGTGGCGGTCAAAGCGATAGAAACGCTGAACGGCAACTGGCGCGGCGCCGCCGGGGCGATGAAGTTCGACTCGGTCACCCCGTCGGTCACCGGGCGCTGGTTCTCCGGCAACCAAACCTGGCCGTGGGACACCTGGAAACAGGCCTACGCCATGGCGCACTTCAACCCGGACGTGGCCAAGGACAACATTCGCGCGGTGTTCGCCTTCCAGATTCGGCCGGGCGACGCTTTGCGGCCGTGGGACGCCGGTTTCCTGCCCGACCTTATCGCCTACAACCCCAGCCCGGAGCGCGGCGGGGACGGTGGCAACTGGAACGAACGTAACACCAAGCCGAGCCTGGCGGCCTGGGCGGTGATGGAGGTGTATCGCGTCACCGGCGATAAGGGCTGGCTGGCGGAGATGTACCCGAAGCTGGTGGCTTACCATGACTGGTGGCTGCGCAACCGCGATCACAACGGCAACGGCGTGCCGGAGTACGGCGCCACCCGCGACAAAGCGCACAATACTCCCGACGGGCGCATGCTGTTTACCGTCAAACGCGGGCAACGTGAGCAAACGCTGGCTGGCCTCAACAACTACGATCGCATCGTGCACAAGGGGCATTACGACAGTATCGCGATCCCGGCGCAAACCGCCGCCTCCTGGGAGTCGGGCCGCGACGATGCGGCAGTATTCGGCTTTATCGATCCGGATCAATTGGCGCGCTACGTGGCACAGGGCGGCAAACGCGAAGACTGGCAGGTGAAATTCGCCGAAAACCGCGCGCCCGACGGCACGCTGCTCGGCTACTCGCTGCTGCAGGAATCGGTGGATCAGGCCAGCTATATGTACAGCGACAACCGCTACCTGGCGGAGATGGCCGATATTCTGGGCCATGGCGCCGAGGCCGAGGCCTTCCGCGCCAAAGCCGATAAGCTGGCGGCCTATATCAACACCTGCATGTTCGATAAGCAGAGCGGTTTCTTCTACGACATTCGCATCGAAAGCCGGCCGTTGGCCAACGGCTGCGCCGGCAAACCGATCGTCGAACGCGGCAAAGGGCCGGAA
The DNA here is from genome assembly GCF_059740205.1 of Serratia sp. LTN-2. Taxonomy (NCBI): domain Bacteria; kingdom Pseudomonadati; phylum Pseudomonadota; class Gammaproteobacteria; order Enterobacterales; family Yersiniaceae; genus Serratia; species Serratia sp. LTN-2. The sequence continues at coordinate 199,017 of NZ_JCAXDO010000005.1, forward strand.
GGCTGGTCACCGCTGTTCAACGGCGCCGCCAGCCAGCCGCACGCCGATGCGGTGGTCAGGGTGATGAAGGATCCGCGCGAGTTCAATACCTATGTGCCGCTCGGCACCGCGGCGCTGACCAACCCGGCGTTCGGCGCGGACATCTACTGGCGCGGCCGCGTGTGGGTCGATCAGTTGTATTTCGGCCTCAAGGGCATGGAACGCTACGGCTATCGCGACGACGCGGTAGCGATGGCGCAGGCCTTCTTCCGCCACGCCGACGGCCTGGTCGCCGACGGGCCGATCCGCGAGAACTACAACCCGCTCACCGGCAAACAGCAAGGCGCGCCGAACTTCTCCTGGAGCGCGGCGCATCTGTACATGTTGTATAACGACTTCTTCACGCAATAAGCCGCGGCGGCCACCGTCATTGTTGCCCGGCGGTGGCCCGCGTTTATGATCGGATCGGGATCACCAGCACGTCGGTATTCAGCTGGTTGATGGCGTTGCGGGTAGAAGAAAACAGGTTGCTCCACAGATCGTGGTGATGGCCGAACACCAGCAGATCGATGTTCTTGTCCACGACCGCCGTGCGCAGTTCGTCAACGAAGCCGCCGCGCCCGATAATCACTTCCGCGATCGGGTAATTGACGTTTTGCGTGGTGGGCTCCAGCTCTTTGCGGATCTTCTCTTCGAACGGTACACCGTCATAGCTGCGCTCCGAAAAGCCGATCGCCGCGTGGTAGGTGTCGTAATGGACGTCCACATAGATCAGCGAGAGTTTGGCCTGCAGCGCCTCCGCCAGCAGCGCTCCCTTTTCGACCAGCCGTTTGCCGTCATCGCTCAGATCGGTGGCGATGACAATATGTCTGTAACACATAACGCCTCCTGTCATGGACTCGGTAGAGACGAGGCTCCGATATCACGTCGGGGTCATATCGTTATGGTTAATTTTAGTTCAGAAATGGCGCGCCGGGCGGGTGGCGATGCGGTGGGAAAGCCCCGTCGCCGGGGCTGAAAGCAGAAATTACTTCTCGCGCTGCGCCTCAAACCAGACGTTGCACAGCGACAGGATCAGCGTGTTGGCGTCTTTCACCAGCACGTTATCGCCGGGCACCCCGTCGCTACCCTGATCGGTGATGCCTTTAATGGAGGTATCCGCGTGCTGAATGGCCACGCGCTCGACCGACGGCGTACTGATGCCCAGCATCGGGAAATCGATGTAGGAGCTGCTGCCGGCGTTGTCCTCGACGAACTCCTGCGCTTCTACGGTGCTGACCGTGGCCCCTTCGCTTTTCAGCGCCGTGCCGTTCCAGCTGAAGGCGTCCGCTTTATAACTGATTTTGCCGCCGATCAGGCTCTGCGCCTGCTGCTGATCCCAGCAGCCGGTGGTTTGGGTCGGCACGATCTTGCTGACGCGCCAGTTGCCCAGCAGCTGTTTGGGGATCGGCCCGGTATCGCTCTCCGCCGCCCGAACCTGAGTCGCCGAGACGCAGGCCAACACCACCAGCGGCAGCAGCGCCTTGCTCCAAGTGTTCAATCGCATTGTCTATTCCTTCGTTTCAGTACCCAGTCTGCCCCTTGTGGGCCAACGGCTATCATAATAAGCCCGCCGATTCGCCGTCAAAACAATCCGCACCGCGCCAGGCGGCGGGCGCTCATAGCTAATCGCTATGAGTCATAGTGAATCAGTATTTTGTTTTAGCCCAGCGATTACCTACAGTCACTGCCACTATTCTGCCCGCCAAAATTAGCAGGCAATGTTGACAAGGACCCTGGGAAAATGACATTTACGCTGAAAAACCTCACCCTGGCGCTGGCCACCGCCGGCACGCTGCTGCTGACCGCCTGCGGCCCCACCGCGCAGGACGATCACCACATCAAGGTCGGCATCAGCGCCGGTATCGATCAGTCGCTGTGGGCGGTGGTGCAAAAGGTTGCCAAGCAGAAATACGATCTGGACGTGGAGGTGGTGACCTTCAACGACTACGTGCTGCCGAACGAAGCGCTGAACAACGGCGATCTGGACGTTAACGCCTTCCAGCACAAGCCGTATCTGGACAAGCAGATGCAGGAGCGCGGCTACAAGCTGGCGGCGGTGGGCAACACCTTCGTCTACCCGATCGCCGGCTACTCGAAGAAGATCACCGCGCTCAGTCAGCTGCCGGACGGCGCGCAGGTGGCGGTGCCGAACGATCCGACCAACCTGGGCCGCTCGCTGTTGCTGTTGCAAAAACAGGGGCTGATTACCCTGAAAGACGGCGTCGGCCTGCTGCCGACCGCGCTGGATATCGTCAGCAACCCGAAAAAGCTGAAGATCGTCGAGATTGAAGCACCGCAGCTGCCGCGCGCGCTGGACGATCAGAAGGTAACGCTGGCGATCATCAACACCAACTACTCCAGCCAGATTGGCCTGTCGCCGGCCAAGGACGGGCTGTTTGTCGAAGACAAAAACTCCCCGTACGTCAACATCTTCGCCAGCCGCATCGACAACAAAGACAGCGAGAAAGTGAAAGATCTGGTCAAGGCCTATCAGACCGACGAAGTGGCGGCCAGCGCCGCCGAAATCTACAAAGGCGACGCCGTCAAAGGCTGGTAACGCTCTCCCGTATGCCCGTGGCGCCAGGCCACGGGTTTTGCATTCCCCCTCCCCACCGCGCCGTTCACTTTTCACCCACCCAGATCACAAATCAAACACTGCGCTTTAGGTGAATAAAGCTGCCATGTTGTATACAAGTTTGCGTAAATGTTTTCTATTTGTTTCAAAAAACCGCTGGGGAAAATAATGAAAAATAGAAAAATCAAAACGTTGCTTGTTACCTGCGCCGTGGTCGGCGCCGCGTTGCTGGCCATCGCCGGTAAAGCGGAAAACGCCGACAAAACCTTCCTCTCCGTCGCCACCGCCTCCACCGGCGGCACCTACTACCCGATGGGCGTCGGGCTGGCCAACGTCTGGAGCAACCGGCTGAAGCATCAGGGGATCCAGGTGACCGGTCAGTCCTCCGCCGGTTCGATCGAGAATATCGACCTGCTGCAAAAAGACGAAGCGCAGCTGGCGATTCTACAGAGCCTGATCGCCGTTGAAGCCTATCAGGGCGTGCGCAACTTCAACGGCCGCGCCGACCGCGAGCTGCGATCCATCTCCATGCTGTGGCCCAACGTCGAACACTTCGTGATGCTGGAAAGCCGGGTGAAAGACGGCACGCTGAACGATATCACCGGCACGCGCTTTTCCGTCGGGCCGCAGGCCAGCGGCACCGAGCAGTCGACGATGATCATCCTGCAGGGCGTCAAGCTGAGCAAAAAATCGCTGTCGGCGGAATACCTCGGCTATGGCGATACGGTGTCCGCGATGCGCGACGGGCGCCTGGACGGCGGCGCCCTGCCCGCAGGGGTGCCGGCGGCCGCCGTCACCGACATGTACGCCAGCGGCGTGCCGGCGCGCATCCTGGAAGTCACCGACGAGCAGCTGGCCAGCATCAACGCCATCGCCAACTCCTGGTTTCGGTTCGACATCAAAGCGGATACCTACCCGCGCCAGCCCAAGGCGGTCGCCACCATCGCGCAGCCCAACATTCTGGTGGCCCTCAGCCGGCTCGACGAAAAGCGGGTATACGACCTGACCAAAACGATGTTCGAGAACCTGCCGGAAGTGCACCAGGTGCACAGCTCGGCCAAATACATCTCGCTGGAAAACGCGCTGAAAGGCGTTTCGGTGCCGCTGCACCTCGGTGCCTATCGCTACTACCGCGAAGCCGGCGTCGAGATACCCGATTATCTGATCCCGCCGGAAGCCACCGCGCTGGCCGCCAACCCATAATCCAGGAGGACGTATGAGCACTCACTCTTCTTCACCGCAGCCCGCCGTCGATCTGGACAAGGAAGCCGGCGCCGGCAGCCGGCCGCTGAGCGGCGTCTATCTGCAGTTGGCGACCGTCCTGGCGATCGCCATTTCCGCCTACGCCATCTACGCCAACGCGCTGTCCAACACCCAAGAGTTCTATCGCAACACCACCTTCCTGAGCGGCATTCTGATCCTGGGCTTTATCCTGTTCCCGTTTTCAGCTCGCCACGCCACCCGCAGCTTCAACCGTTGGGACTATCTGTTCATCATCCTGACGCTGGTCAGCTACGGCTATTTCTACGTTAACTATGTCGATCTGCACGTGGTACGCAAGAGCATTCCCAACACCACCGATTACGTCATGGCGGCGATCGGCATCGGCGTCCTGTTCGAAGCCGCGCGCCGCACCACCGGCTATTTCATTCCCGGCCTGGCGACCTTCGCCATCGTTTATGCGCTGTTCGGCCAGTATTTCATGGGCATTTTCGGCCACGGCGGTTTCTCGGTGGAGCGCCTGCTGTACCGGCTGTTTATGACCAGCGAAGGGATTTTCGGCATCACCCTGTCCACCGCCTCCACCGCCATCGTGGTGTTTATTCTGTTCGGCGCCTTTCTCAGCGTCAGCGGCGCGACCGCGCTGTTCAACGATCTGGCGCTGGCCGCCGCCGGACGCCGCCGCGGCGGCCCGGCCCAGGTGGCGGTGATCTCGTCGGCGCTCACCGGCTCGTTGAGCGGCAGCGCGGTGGCCAACGTCGCCACCACCGGCACCTTCACCATTCCGCTGATGAAAAGCATCGGCCTGTCGCCTCGCTTCGCCGGCGCCGTTGAGGCCACCGCCTCCACCGGCGGCATGATCATGCCCCCCATCATGGGCGCGGCGGCATTTATCATGGCCGGCTTCCTCGGCATCTCATACACCACCATCGTCATCGCCGCCATCGTGCCGGCGCTGCTCTATTACGCCGCGCTGATCATGGCCATCGATCTGGAAGCCAAGAAACAGGGCCTGAAGGGCATCAGCAAAGAGAACATTCCCCAGGTGCGCGCAGTGCTGAAGGCGCGCGGGCTGTTGCTGCTGCCGCTCGTCATCGTCATCGGCACGCTGCTGCTGGGCAAAACGCCGATCTACGCCGGCTTTCTCGGCATTATTTCGATCATCGCCGCCAGCTGGCTCACCCCCGACAGCTCGGTACGCATGACGCCGAAAAAAATCGCACTGGCCCTGAACGACGCAGCGCGCGGCTCGATTCAGGTCACCATCGCCTGCGCCGCCATCGGCGTGATCATCTGCGTGGTGACTATGACCGGCATCGGCTCGACGCTGGCGTTCAACATCGTCGCCATGACCGACAACACCCTGTGGATGATCCTGCTGGTGGTGATGCTGGTGTGCATCGTGCTCAGCATGGGGCTGCCCTCCACCGCGCTCTACATCGTGGTGGCGGTCACCGTGTCGCCGATCCTGATCAAGGCCGGCGTGCTGCCGCTGGCGGCGCACTTCTTCGTGTTCTGGTTCGGCGCACTGTCCAACATCACGCCGCCGGTGGCGCTGGCCAGCTACACCGCCGCCAGCATCGCCCGCGCCGATCCGATGCAAACCTCGTGGGATGCGGTGCGCCTGGCGCTGCCGGGCTTTATCATTCCGTTCATTCTGGTCTACAACCCGATGCTGCTGATGCAGGGCGACGATCTCAATCCGCTGTCGGTGCTGCATATGGTGATCAGCGCGCTGGTGGGGATCTACGCGCTGTCGATCGCCAGCGCCAATTTTTGGCTGATGAAAACCCATTGGCTGGAGCGGGTGCTGTTTACCACGGCGGCGATTTTGCTGATCAAACCGGGCCTGATGACCGATCTGGGCGGCGCGGCCCTGATCGCCGGCGCCGCCGCCATGCACCTGCTGCGCTATAAGCAGCGCGCAGCGCTGCCAGGGGGCGCGTCATGATCCGCAAAGTGACGCGCCAGAAAGCCTCTCATCAAGTGCTGGCGCAGCTGAAAGCCGGCATCAACGACGGCACCTTTCCGGTCGGCGAGAAGCTGCCGTCGGAAAATGTGTTGGCGGACGCGTTCGGCGTCAGCCGGGTGCCGGTGCGCGAGGCGCTCGGCGTGCTGGAGGTCAGCGGCATCATCTCCTCACGCCAGGGCGGCGGCCATCGGGTGGAACAGCATTCGCTGCTGAGCAAATACGAGCCGCTGGTGATGGAAATCGCCGACCGCCGTGAGGTGGAGGCACTGTTGGAAATGCGCGAAGTCATGGAGCAGCAGGCGGCACGCATGGCCGCCGAGCGCCGCACCGAACAGGAATTGCAGGCGATCGAACAGGCGCACCTCGCCTTTCGTCACTGCACGCTGAACGACGGCCAGATCGGCTATCGGCAGGACTACCTGTTTCACCGCGCCATCATGCTGGCTTCACATAACCCGTTTTTCGTGCAGATCCTCGATAACATGCACGAGCTGTATCTGGGGGTGCTGGTGTACTCGCTCAGCAAAAATCGGGGGCGGCAGGCCGAGCGCCAGCGGGTGATCGACGAACATGAGCGGGTGTTTATCGCCATTCGCGACCGCGATGCGGCGGCGGCCACCGCCGCCATGCAAAATCATTTGAACAACGTGCGCGGCAAATTACGCCGCCTGGAAAACGAGGAGCAAAAGCCGTGATGTACGACGCGATCGTGATCGGTGCCGGCCTGGTGGGGCTTGGCGTGGTGAATGCGCTGCAGGAAGCGGATCCGCAGCGGCGCATTCTGGTGTTGGAAAAAGAGCGCGGCCCGGCGGCGCACCAAAGCGGCCACAACAGCAACGTGGTGCACTCCGGCATTTACTACGCGCCCGGCAGCCTGAAAGCGCAGTTGGCAAAACAAGGCAACCGCAGCATGTTCGCCTTTTGCCGCGAACACGACCTGTATCACGACCAGTGCGGCAAGGTGATCGTCGCCACCCAGCTGAACGAGCTGGAGCGGCTGGAGAATATCTATCAGCGCGGCCTGCAGAACGGCCTGCAGGTCACCCGGCTGTCGCAGGCGCAGCTGCGGGAGCGTGAACCGCACGTTAACGGCCTCGAGGCATTGCTGGTGCCCGACGCCGGTATCGTCAACTACGCGGAGGTGGCCGCCAAGCTGGCGGAGATCATTGTGCGGCGCGGCGGCGAAATCGCTTACGGCCATCAGGTCGAGGCCATTCGCGAGCACGCCGCCGGCGTCACCGTCACCGCCGCCGGCGACACCTTCGAAGGACGGGTGCTGGTCAACTGCGCGGGGTTGTTCAGCGATCGCATCGCCAAACTGGCCGGTTACGAAACCGGCATGAAGATCGTACCCTTCCGTGGCGAATACTATGTGCTGGACGAGGCGAAAAACCACCTGGTCAACCATCTTATCTACCCGGTGCCCAATCCGGACTTCCCGTTCCTCGGCGTGCATTTCACCCGCATGTACAACGGCAAGCGCGACGTCGGCCCCAATGCGGTGCTGGCCTTCAAACGCGAAGGCTACCGCAAGTGCGACTTCAGCCTGCGCGATCTGAGCGAGGTGCTCGGCTATCGCGGCTTTTGGAAAATCGCCGGCAACTACCTCGGCGAAGGGCTGGCGGAAATGCGCCGTTCGCTGTCGCGCCGCCGTTTCGCCGACAACGCCCGCCGGCTGATCCCGGCGCTGCAAGAGCAGGATATCCGGCCTGGGCCGGCCGGGGTGCGCGCCCAGGCGTTGACCGCCGACGGCAAGCTGGTGGACGATTTCCACTTCGTACAGGGAAAACGCTCGCTGCACGTGTGCAATGCCCCCTCCCCGGCGGCGACCGCCTCGCTGGAGATCGGCCGCGAGATCGTACGCCGCCACCTGTCCGCTTTCTGACGCCCGCTGAAGCCGCGGGCGCCTGTGGCCTCAGCCGCGCTGGATGGACACCCCGCCGTCCACCAGCATCGCGGTGCCGGTGACGAATGAAGAAGCGTCAGACGCCAGATACAGCGCCGCCTGCGCGACCTCCTCCGGCCTCGCCAGCCGCTTGAGCGCGTGCAGATCGGCCACCTGCGCCAAGGCCTCCGGGGTAGCGCTCATCTGCCGCCCCATCGCGGTATCGGTGCCCCCCGGCAGCAGCGCGTTCACCCGAATGCCGCGCCCGCCAAACTCCACCGCCAGCGCCTGCGTCAGGCCAATCAGCCCCGATTTGCTGGCCGCATAGGCCGCCGTGCCGGGAAACGCCGCAGTGTGGCCGACGAAGGTGGAGGTGAAGATCAGCGAGCCCGCGCCGCGCGCCAGCATGGCGGGGATTTGATATTTGGCGCTGTAGTAAGCGCTGGACAGGTTGGTTTCCAGCACCTCGCGCCACTCTGAGGCGGTGAGCGCCAACGACGGCCCCAGCGGCCCCAAGGTGCCGGCGTTGTTAAAAGCGATATCCAGCCCGCCGAACTCGCCGACCGCTGTCGCCGCCAGCCGTTCGGCGAAGGCTTCGTCGCGCACGTCACCGACTACCGCCAACGCCCGGCCGCCCTCGCGCCGAATGTCCCCCACCAGTTCAGCCAGCAGCCGCTCGCGGCGGGCGCCCAACACCAGCGCCGCCCCCTGCCGGGCGAACAACAGCGCCGCCGCTTTGCCGATCCCCGAACTGGCGCCGCCGATCACCGCCACCTTACCGTTCAATGCGTTCATCGCTCATCCTCACGCGGTTTAAAGACCTCCAGTGTGAGGCAAGATTCGGCGCCGCGCTGGCCACAAGCGGACATGTAACTGACGCCAACAATAAGAAAGGCGCTGCAAGCAGCGCCCCGACAAAGCGAATCTCACGGCGAACTCAGGGTTTGGCCGCGTATTTCTCCTGATTGGCCGGCGTCACCAGCTCGAACGGGATCCAGTAATACGGCTCGAGCTTTTCGCCGTTGATCATGCGCTGCGCCACCTCGACCGACGCCTTGCCCTGACCGATCGCGTCCTGGAACACCGTGACCTGCATCTTGCCGGAAGCCAGCGCCTTGAGGCCGTCCGGCGTGGCGTCGATGCCGCCGATCAGCACCTTTTTGTCCGCCTTGCCCGCCTGCCGCAGCGCCATGATCGCGCCGATCGCCATCTCATCGTTGTTGGCGGCGACGATGTCGATCGCTTCGCCATTGGTCAGCCAGTTCATCATCAGATCCATCCCCTCACTGCGTGAATAGTTGGCGCTCTGCTTCTGCACCACCTTCATCTTCGGGTATTTGGCCACCACCTGCTCCACGTCTTTGGTGCGCTGCAAGGCGCCGGCGTCGGTCAGGTTGCCGATCATCACCGCCACGTTGCCCTGATAGTTGGCCAGCCGCGCCAGTTCTTCCATCTGCAGCGTGCCGGATTCCCGCTCGTCGGAGCCGACGAACACCACGCCCGGCGGCAGTTTGGCGTCGCCCGGCGTGCGGTTCACGTACACCAGCGGCACGCCGGCGGCCTGTGCCATTTTGGTCATCACCGGCGTGCTGGCCGAGTTGACCGGATCGACGATAATCGCGTCCACCCCGGCGCTGATAAAGCTCTGCACCTGATCGGTCTGGCGGCCGACGTCGCCGCGCGCATCCTCGAACTGCGCGGTGATGCCACGCGCCTTGGCCTCCTGGTCGATCGCCTGGCGGATGATAGTGAGGAAGTTCTGGTCGAAATAGGCCATCGATACGCCGATGGTTTGCGCCCATGCCGGGGTGGACGCACACAGCGCCACCGCCAGCCACAGCCCTTTCAGGTAGTTCATGATGCGTCCCCCGGTAAAAAAAGACCGCCGGCCAACCTGGCGCCGGCGGCAATTCCACGGCAATCAGTGTTTTTTGCGGTTGCGCCGCATGTCGATCGACACGGCGGCGACGATAATCACGCCTTTGATGATGTCCTGAATGTAAGAGTCGACGCCGATAAAGGTGAAGCCGCTTTTGATAAGACCGAGGATCACCGCGCCGATCAGCGTGCCGGTGATGCGCCCGACGCCGCCCATCAGGCTGCTGCCGCCGATCACCGCCGCAGCGATGGCGTCCAGTTCATAAGACATTCCCATGCTCGACTGGCCGCTGCTGACGCGCGCCGCCAGCACCACCCCCGCCAACCCCGCCAGGCCACCGGCGATGGTGTAAACCGTCACCAGATACTTATTGACGTTGATGCCGGAGACCCGCGCCGAGGTCATGTTGCCGCCGATGGCGTAGATGTATTTGCCGTAGCGGGTGTGCTTGAGTGCGATATGGAAGATCACCGCAATCACCAGGAAGATGATCACCGGCATCGCGCCCTGGCCGATTGACGTAAAGCCGTCCGACAGGAAGCTGACCGGGTTGCCCTTGGTGTAGTACTGCGCCAGGCCGCGCGCCGACACCATCATCCCCAGCGTGGCGATGAACGGAGGGATGCCGGTGCGGGTGATCAGGAAGCCGTTGATAAAGCCGCAGACAATGCCCACCCCAATCCCCGCGCCGATCGGAATTGCCGCCGGCAGATCGAGCAGCCCCGGGTACATCGGCGAGATGCTGTCCGAAGTCTGCGCCAGGCTGGCCGCCACCACGGCGGTCAACGCAATCAGCGAGCCGGAGGAGAGATCGATACCGGTGGTGATGATCACCTGGGTGACGCCCACCGCGATGATGCCGATGATCGCCACCTGCAGCACGATCAGCAGCAGGCGGTTCGGGTTCAGCAGGAACGACTGATCGCGCATGTACCAGCCGAGGATTTCGAAGATCAGCGCAATGCCGATCATCACGATGAAGATGCCGGTATCCTTCGGCATTTTGCCGCTCAGCCCGGAGAACAGCCCTCCCTTGCCCGTTGAATCGGCGGAGAGCGGCTTCTCAATCTTTACGTTACTCATGATGTTCACCCTTCGTTATTCTGAGGCCAGCGCCAGGATCTTCTCCTGATCCGCGTCGTCTTTATCCAAAATGCCGGTGATGCGGCCGCCGTGCATCACCATCACCCGGTCGCTCATGCCGAGGATCTCCGGCAGTTCGGAGGAAACCAGAATGATGGCGACGCCGCGGTTGGCCAGCTCGCTGATCAGGCGGTAGATCTCCGCTTTCGCCCCCACGTCGATGCCGCGCGTCGGTTCGTCGAGGATCAGGATTTTCGGCTGCGCCAGCAGCCAGCGCGCAATCAGCACCTTTTGCTGGTTGCCGCCGCTGAGGTTATTGATGATCTGATCCATGGTCGGCGTTTTGATGTTGAGCTTCTTGATCTGCGCCATGCAGTCTTTGGCCATCTGCACGTGGCTGACGAAACCGTTCTTGCCGATGTACTCCGACAGGTTGACGATGCTCATGTTCTCGACCACCGACAGCACCAGAAACAGGCCGGATTTCTTGCGGTCTTCGGTGAGGAACGCCAGCCCGCTCTCGATCGCTTTGGCCGGGGAGTCCACCTTTACCGCCTGGCCTTCGATAAAGATCTCGCCGCCGTCCGCCGGGTGCATGCCAAACAGGCTTTCCATCACTTCGCTGCGCCCGGCGCCCACCAGCCCGGCGACGCCGAGGATCTCGCCGCGTTTGACGCTGAACGACACGTCATGAAACCAGCCGCTGCGGCGCAGCCCCGCCACCCGCAGCACTTCCTCGCCGATGTTGTTGTTGAATTTGGGGAACATCTGCGTCAGTTCGCGCCCCACCATCATGGCGATCAGCGACTGTTTGGTCAGGTTCTCGGTCTTGTCGCAGGCGATGAAGGTACCGTCGCGGAAGATGCTCACTTCATCGGTGATGGCGAAGATCTCGTCCATCTTGTGGCTGATATAGATGATGCCTTTGCCCTGCTCGCGCAGTTCGCGAATGATGGTGAACAGGTGCACCACTTCGCCTTCGGTCAGCGCCGAGGTCGGTTCGTCCATGATCAGCACGTCGGCGTTGTAGGACACCGCCTTAGCGATCTCCACCATCTGCTGGTTGGCGATGCTCAGCTCGCCCACCAGCGTTTCCGGCTGCAGTTTGATGTTCAGCCGCGCCAGCAGCTCGCGGGTCTGCTCGTTCAGCTGCTCGTTGTTGACAAACCCCAGCCGCGCCGGCTCGCGCCCCAGCCAGATGTTTTCCGCCACCGTCATGTAGGGCACCAGGTTCAGCTCCTGGTGGATCATGGAAATGCCCGAATGCAGCGCCTGCAGCGTGTCGCTGAAGGTGACCGGCCGGCCTTTGATTTTGATCGAGCCTTCGTCCGGGTGGTAGATGCCAATCAGGCATTTCATCAGCGTCGATTTGCCCGCGCCGTTTTCCCCCATCAGCGCGTGCACGCTGCCGGGTTTGATTTTAATCGAGACCTTATCCAGCGCTTTGACGCCGGGGAACTGCTTGCTGATGCCTTCGGCCTCAAGAACATAAGGGTACATACCGCTTACCTCCGCACTGACCCACGTTTTCCGCCGCAGGCGCCCCACACCGGCGGCGCCTGCGACAGGCTTCAAGGCTTATTTCTTGTTTTTATCGGCGAATTGCTGGTAATTGGCCTGGGTGATCAGCTGGTAAGGGATCAGCACGTTGCTCTCCACTTTCTCGCCTTTCACCAGTTGCATGGCGGTCTGCACCGCGCCCTCGCCCTGGCCTTTGGCGTCCTGGAACACGCTCAGCGCCAGATCGCCCTTCTTGATGAACTCCAGCGCGTCCGGCGTGCCGTCAACGCCGGCCACCAGCACGCCGGATTTCTTGGCTTGCTTCAGCGCCAAAATAGCGCCGATGGCCATTTCGTCGTTGTTGGAAGCGATGGCGTCGATCTGCTGGCCGGACAAAATCCAGTCGGTGGTGACGTCCACCGCCTCTTTGCGGAAGAACTTGGCGGTTTGCTTATCGATTATCTTGATGTCGGGGTAATTGGCCGCCACCTCTTCCACGCCGCGGGTGCGGTCGCGCGTGGCTTCACTCGACAGCTCGCCCATCAGGATCATTACGTTGCCCTTGCCGTTCATCAGCTTGGCCAACGCTTCCATCTGCAGCTTGCCGGCCAGCTTGGAGTCGGAGCCGACGTAGGCCATGCCGGCCGGCAGCGCCACTTCCGGCTTGCGGTTGACGAATACCAGCGGGATCTTGGCCTTCTCGGCCAGCTTGATCATCGGCTTGACGCCCTGAGTATCCACCGGGTTGAGGATGATGGCGTCGACGCCCTGGCTGACGAAGTTCTCGATTTGTTGAATTTGCTGCGCGATGTCGCCCTTGGCGTCTTCGAACTGACCGCTGACGTTGCCGTCGGCTTTCATTTTGTTTTGCATCGACTGGCGCAGAATGGTGAGGAAGTTGTCATCGAAGTAAGCCATGGAAACGCCGATCTTGATGTCTTTCGCCAACACGCTGGCCGGCAGCATGCACATCAGTACCGAGGCGGCGATCAGTTTCTTCAGCTTCATGTTCGTTACCCTTTAATCGTTAGAATGAAGAGGTCTGTTGGTTGACAGCTAATGAAAAATATTTTTTACATTCAAACAACAATACGGTCGGTATTATCCCTTTGATACGGCGAATTTACCGCGTCATCGCCGCATTAAGGCCGTGAACAAAATGGTGATCGATATCTCAAAACAGATTAAAAACAATTAATTGAAATAAACCCCTGGCACAGCAAGCGACGCTGGCATCGCATTTTTAAATGTTTATTTCATAATTGAGATTATTGAAACTTTTTAACCCAAACAAGCGAAACATGCGTTTTGGAATGGCTTATTAACAAAAACATGACACGGATCTAACAAATGAAGTGAAAGCCGTCGACGAACGCCCCCCTTTCGTGCGCCGCACCGAGCGCCGGCAAAAACTGCGAGCGGGCGCGCAGTTTGCGGTTTCCGCGTTTCCCGACCATCCTTACTCGGCAATAATGGACATATCCCTATCTCAGGAGGACCTGACATGCAGCTCAGCAGTAAGGTGCGGATGAACCGCCTGTTCAACAACGGCAAGTGCCTGGATGTGGCGATCGATCACGGCATCGCCAACGAACCGGATTTCTTGATCGGCCTGGAAGATATCGAACGGGTGATGGGCAACTTGATCGCCGCGCGCCCTGACGCGATTCAGGTCAACTACGGCCAGGCGGATCTGCTGCAGTGCGCGCCGCAGCGCGAAAAACCGGCTCTGGTGATGCGCACCGACGTCGGCAACGCCTATAACGCCGCGCGCCACCGCGAAATGTGGGCGGTGCTGCACAACCCGGAGGCGCCAATCCTGGCGGCGCTGCAAATGGACGCCGCCGCGGTGGTGGTCAATCTGTATATGATCCCGGATGAACCCGGCATTTTCCGCCAGTGCGTGGAGAACATCGGCCGCCTGCGCCACGCCTGCGACCAGTACGCCATGCCGCTGATGATCGAGCCGCTGGTAATGGCGCCGGCCGGCCAGGGCGCCGCCTACGGTTCGCTGGGCGACGTGGAGAAGATCGTGCCGCTGGTGCGGCTGGCGCGCGAACTGGGCGCCGACATCATCAAGGCCGACCCGACCGACCGGGTGGAAGACTTCCACCGCGTGGTGGAAGCGGCGCGCTGCCCGACGCTGGTGCGCGGCGGCGGCAAGGGGGAGCTGGGGCCGGTGCTGGAGAAATCCGCCGCGCTGATGGCCCAGGGCGCCTCCGGCATGGTCTACGGCCGCAACGTCTATCAACACAGCAATCCGTCGCAGGTGGTGCGCGCCCTGATGGCGATCATCCACCAGGGCGCCAGCGGCCAACAGGCGCTGGAGATCTACCACCAGCAGTGACCCGCTTTTGTAACTAAAATAACCCCTCCGCACCCCGGCAGCATGCTATAACCTGCTGCCGGTAACTGCAGCCTGCCGCATTCCTCGCTAGAATACGCCGTGATATCGCCATTCGGAGAACCGCCATGCCAAAACAACGGGTGCCGCTCAAGCTGAGCACCTCCATCACGCTGATGGTGTCCGCCATCATCGCTTCGGTGCTGCTGGTGGTGTTCGCGCTGTTTTTCGTGCAAATGAGCCGCGAAGGGCAAGAGCAGCTGCAGCAAAAAGCCATCGCCGTCGCCAACACGCTGGCGCTCTCCAGCACCGTGGTCGACGGCCTGCAGCGGCGCGATCAAAGCGGCGCCATTCAGCGCTTCGCCGAGCAGGTGCGCCATCAGAACGAGCTGCTGTTCGTGGTGGTGGTGGATATGCAGGGCATCCGCTATTCGCACCCCAAACCCTGGCTGATCGGCAAACATTTTATCGGCGACGATCTGGCGCCGGCGCTGCAAGGCAACGTCAACAGCGCCATCAACCGCGGCACGCTGGCCCCGGCGCTGCGGGTGTTCGTGCCGGTGTATGACGAACAACGGCGGCAAATCGGCGTGGTGGCGCTCGGCATCGCGCTGGATACCGTGCAGCGGGTGGTGGCGGAAAGCCGCTGGATCATCTATTGGACCATCGCCTTCGCCGCGCTGGTCGGCAGCCTGGGCACCTTCTTCCTGGTCTCTGCGCTCAAACGCATCATGCTGGGTTTTGAGCCTTACGAAATCTCCAACCTGTTCGAGCAGCGCAACGCCATGCTGCAATCGATTAAAGAAGGCGTGATCGCGGTCGATAATGATTCCCGCATCACCATCGTCAACGACGAGGCCAAGCGCTTGCTGCGCCAAAGTGGCCCGCTGGAGAACCTGCTGCTGGAAGCCGCCAGCAAGCATTGGCCGGCGCAATTGCATCTGGCGGAGGTGCTGGCCAGCGGCAAGCCGCTGCGCGATCGGCAGATCAGCTTCAACGGCAGCGAACTGCTGACCAATACCGTGCCGGTGATCGTCAACGGTCGGGTGACCGGTGCCATCGCCACCTTCCGCGACAAGACCGAGGTCAGCCGCCTGCTGCAGCGCCTGAGCGGCATGGCGCACTACGCCGACGCGCTGCGGGTGCAGTCGCACGAATTTATGAACAAGCTGCACGTGATACTCGGCATGCTGCATATGAAGGCTTATCAGCAGTTGGAAAACTACATCATCAATACCGCCAGCAACTATCAGGAAGAGATCGGCGCGCTGCTGCGCAAGATCCACTCGCCGGAAGTGGCGGGCTTCTTCATCGGCAAGATCAGCCGCGCCCACGAGGCCGGCATCGAGCTGACCATCGAGGAAACCAGCCTGCTGCCGGAAACCGACGACGCGGAAACCACCCACGTGCTGATCAGCGTGCTCGGCAACCTGATCGAAAACGCCATCGACGCCATCGACGGCGTTGAGGGCCACGAGATCGGCCTGAGCTTCCATCACCACGACGATCAATTACACTGTATCGTCAGCGACGACGGCCCCGGCATCGATCCGGCGATCGCCGCGCGCATCTTCGAACACGGATTTTCCACCAAGGGGACGGGACGCGGCATCGGCCTGGCGCTGATCCGCAGCCACCTGGAGAAACTGGGCGGCAGCATCGATTTCGAATCCGAGCCGGGCGAGCTGACCCAATTTTTCGTGCACCTTCCCTATCAGGCCAAGAGCAGAACCCATGATTAACGTACTGATTGTCGACGACGACCCGATGGTGGCGGAGCTGAACAAATACTACCTGAGCCAGATCGGCGGTTTTCACTGCCAGGCGACGGTCGCCACCCTGAGCCAGGCGCGCGCCCTGCTGGCCGACGCCAGCGTCAGCATCGATCTGGTGCTGCTGGATATCTACATGCAGCAGGAAAATGGGCTGTATCTGCTGCCCGGCCTGCGCGAGCTCGGCGAGAAGACCGATGTGATCATCATCTCCTCCGCCAGCGACGTGAATACGGTGCAAAAGGCGCTGCACTACGGCGTGGTGGATTACCTGATCAAGCCGTTCCAGTTCAGCCGTTTCAAGGAGGCGCTGAGCCACTACCGGCAACAATCGCAGCTGTTGGCGCAGCGCGAGTTTTCACAGGCCGACGTCGACAGCCTGCTGCGCCGCCAGCCCGGCGGCCAGGAGAGCAAGAAGCTGCCGAAAGGCCTGACCAGCATCACCCTGAGCACGGTGTGCGAGTGGATCGAGCAGCAGCACGACAGCGAATTCTCCACCGACAACCTGGCCAACGCCATCGGCATTTCGCGGGTCTCCTGCCGCAAGTACCTCATCTATCTAGCGGAGAGCGGCATTCTCGGCACCCGTATTCTGTACGGCGCCACCGGCCGGCCGGTCTATCTGTATCAGCTGAAACCGGATGCGATCGCCATGCTGAAAGAGCATTGCCGCCCGACCTAAACGACGCCGGGCGCAGAAAGCGCCCGGCGGTTAAAAGTTAGAAGTTGTACATGTAACACTTCGCCTCGGGGTGAGGATCTTTCGAGTATTTCCGCAGGCAGCGTTGCTTTTTCTGCTGCTGATCCAGGTGACGCTGCTGCCGCTTGGCGCTCTCTGCGGCCTCGCGCTGTTGCTCGCGGGCGATCGCCTGTTCGTTGGCCTGCGTCAGGTTATCGACGTTCCACACCTTGTGGCGCAAGGCATCGCGCTTTTTCCGGTACTCCTCGGTGATCTTACTGTCCTTCGGCGGCGCCGCATGGTATTCCAAATCTACCCGCGCCTGCGCGAAGCAGGCGCAACACAAGGCCACGCCGGCCAACACTGTCCTTTTCATCAATGATTCCTTTTACATCGTTTTACTCTGCGCGCACGCCGGTCAGCATCCGTTCGGCGATGCCGGCGGCTTTTCCTCTGAACGGGGCGTGCGCTGCCCGCCGGTGACGGGCATTTTGCCGGGCTCGACTCCACACTCCGCCAGCCGCGCCAGCTCTTCCGCATCGCGCTCTGTCGGCGGCGCTTCCTCGTTCATTTCCTGCCGCAGATCCTGCGCCAGCGATTTCAGCCGCTTTTGAAACAGCACCGGCGACACACCTTCACATTGTCTGTCGTAGCGTGCCGCGCCGGCGCTTTGGCTTAGCGGCAGCAACAGCAAGAGAAAGATCGCGGCCATGTCCTTCGCCATGGGCAACTCCTTTGATTACACCGAAATAAACCGGCAGTTCCCTATAAGGAAAACGAATTGTCTGCTAACGCAATGAATGGTCGGGCCACAGCAGAATAACGCAGGAAAGATAAACCCTCCGACAATACCGGCAGAATGCGCGAGTTAATTTGGCTGAATATATTTAGCGGCTTAACGATCGGATATTTTCGACCAATCGAAGGTGCCGCCAATACCGACATTTCCTTCGTGCAATACCGAGGAAGCGGACTCACCCGCCATGATGCGTTGCCGCTGTTCCCGCGTGGCAGGCTGCGGCTGAGACCAGTCTGGGGACGTCGACGTCGGCTGAATCGCGCTGCAGGCGCTCAACAAAAATAACGATACCGGGACCCAATAACGCCATGTCATAGTTTTCTCCTCAAAGGAAATAAAATACCCGCAGCCGGCGGCAAGGGTAAATAAAAAATGACTTTCTTTAGTTTAATAACCGCCGTTATTTCAGCACGGTCCCGGCGATGTTAATAATCTGATTAGCCTGTTAACCTGAAATAAACATATTCGCTTAGCCGACCGATAATTTACAGGCAATAAAAAAGGTCGGGCAAGCCCGACCTTGTTTGACCGCTCGACGCGCTTAGACCAGTTCGATCACTTCGAAGTTGGCTTCGCCGCTCAGATCGGCGTCGTAGTCAACGCCCTGCAGACCGAAACCGAACAGGCGCAGGAACTCCGTCTTGTAGCCCTGGTAATCGGTCAGCTCGTTGATGTTGCTGTCGTTCAGCTGCTGCCAGATTTTACGGCAGGTTTCCTGCACTTCGTCGCGCAGTTCCCAGTCATCCAGACGCAGACGGTGTTTCTCGTCGGTATCCGGCGCCGCACCGCTGTACAGCTTGGTGGCGAACAGACGCTGGATCTGCTCGATGCAGCCTTCGTGAATGCCCTGCTCCTTCATGATTTTGAACACGATGGAGATATACAGCGGCATGACAGGAATGGCGGAGGAAGCCTGGGTCACCACCGACTTGAGCACCGCAACGTAAGCCGCGCCGCCTTTGGCCTGCAGCTTCTGGTTGATGGCGTGCGCCGCGCGATCCAGATCTTCTTTCGCCTTGCCCAGCGTACCGTGCCAGTAGATTGGCCAGGTCAGATCGGTACCGATGTAGGAGTAAGCGACAGACTGCGCGTTATCCGCCAGCACGCCCGCTTCGTCCAGCGCGTCCATCCACAGCTGCCAGTCCTGGCCGCCCATCACCTTCACGGTGTCGGCAATTTCTTGCTCGTTGGCCGGCTCGACCACGGCTTCAACCAGCACGTCTTTGTTGGTGTCCAGCGCGACGGACTTGTACGGCTCGCCGATTGGCTTCAGCGCGGAACGCACCACTTCGCCGGTTTCCGGCATTTTACGCACCGGCGAAGCCAGCGAGTAAACCACCAGGTCAACCTGGCCCAGGTCTTTTTTGATCAGATCGATCACGGTCTGACGGCACTCGTTGGAGAATGCGTCGCCGTTGATGCTTTTCGCGTACAGGCCTTCTTCTTTAGCTGCCTTGTCGAAACCGGCGGAGTTATACCAACCGGCGGAACCGGTTTTGCCTTCGCTGCCAGGCTTCTCGAAAAATACGCCGATGGTGGCCGCACCGCTGCCGAAAGCGGCATTGATGCGCGAGGCCAGACCGTAACCGGTGGATGCACCAATGACCAGCACCTTTTTAGGCCCGTTTTTCAGTTCGCCGCGCGACTTAACGTAGGCGATTTGCTCACGGACGTTGGCTTCACAGCCTGCCGGGTGAGCGGTGGTGCAGATAAAACCACGAATTTTAGGTTTGATAATCATAGTAATTTTTTCTTGGTAGCTAAAAACCGAAGGACAATATACCTGATTTTCTCGATATACTTAAGAAAGTGCGCAAACAAGCGCAGTGACCAGACCAGTCGGGGCCGCCACCCTGCACCAGTGAAGGAGCCGTACCGGGTGAATGCCATTCCCAAAATACATGCCGATGAGGCCGAGATTTCCCTCCCCCATGTCCGAGCTATGCTCGCCGAACAGTTCCCGGCCTGGGCGGCGTTGCCCATCGAACTTGTCACCACCGGCGGTACCGACAACGTGATGCTGCGGCTCGGCGACGAGCTGTTGATTCGTCTGCCGCGTACCGCCTCGGCGGCCGAAGCGCTGACGCGCGAGAACCGCTACCCCGCGTTGCTGGCACCTCATCTGCCGGCACCGATTTCCGTACCGTTATCCCAGGGCAAGCCGAATGGCGCCTATCCTTTCGCCTGGAGCATCGGCCGTTGGATCCTCGGCCGCACGCCCGCCTGCGGCGAATGCAGCCCGGCGCTGGCGACGCAGTTGGGTGAGTTCGTGCGCGCACTCCACGCCATCCCAACCGCAGGCCACGCGATCAGCGCTTATCGCGGCGGCCCGGTCAGCGCCAGAGACACCCTCACTCGCGAATCTATTGCCCAGTGCGCCCCTCACCTCGACGCTGCCGCCCTACTGCAAGCATGGGACAGCGTGAGCCAGGTGAGTGAAAACACCGGCGGCGCATGCTGGCTGCACACGGACATTCAACCCGGCAATCTGCTGATCGACAACGGTGAGCTGGCGGCGGTGATCGACTGGGGCGGCATCGCCATCGGCGATCCTGCGGTCGATATGATAGTTGCCTGGAACCTGATGGGAGCGGAAGCCCGAGAACATTTCCGCCAGGCGGTGAAAGTGGACGATGAGACCTGGCGGCGCGGCCGCGCCTGGGCGCTGTCGATTGGCGTTATCGCTTACGCCTACTATGTCGATAAGGTGCCTTCACTCACGCGCACATCACGCTACCAGCTGGAGCAGGTCGCGGCGGAGATGGGATTGACGCTATAAAACAGCAGGTCGGACGCACTTCGCCCGGCCTGATAATCATTACGCCTTGTTCTTTTCCAACTGCTCAATCAGCGTATAACGCAGCGATGAGGCATCGGCCGGCACGTTCTCCACCGGAGTGACGCGCACTTTCAGCCGATACTGATAACCCGGTTCGAAGGTGAAGCCTTCGATGCCGGTATAGAACAGTTCCCACGGCTGCTGCGCGGAACGGCGCACCTGCATGCACTTCATCGGGGCGACGCCCACGCAATCGACCAGCGCGCTGTTCACCAGCAACACTTCCGTTTGGCCGCCTTTTTCGTTTACGGGCTGATTCATCGAGGTTCCCTCCTGGCTGCAGCCGGCCAGCGCGGCCAACGCAACAAATAACAACGCTTTAATTTTCAATGTACTGCACCAATAGTCATGTAGGTCAGGCGATCCTAACAAATTGGCCGGGTGAATTGAACCTTGCTGCGCGCCGCAGATAGGCCATTCGTTGCAAGGATCTGGGGTGGCTCGCGCTCCCCCTCGTCGAGACTATCATTCACCATCACTCTCATAAGCCTAGTAAATACCTGAAAATAAATTCCCTGTTCTTATCCGAACCGGTAATTACTCCCATTGTTTTTTCTGTTAGAAACAGCTGGCTTGCGCAAGCTTTACGCTATTTAACCATATCGATAAAGGGGGTATTTTATGCAAGAGATCGAGGCTAAATATTTTCACCTGATCGCCGGTGGCGGCAACTTTGCCGACAATCGCAGCAGCAATGGACGCGTCAATAACAATAGCAACAAAGATGGCAACACCTGCTCTCGCTAAGCGGTTTTAATTAATCAAAGCCCCGGCTGTGTCTTTCCGTTCAGTCGGCGCTTTCAGCATTTCGGTGATAACAATGTTTAAACTGTTCCGTACCTTGTGCCTGCTACTCGGCTTTTGGATCGCCACCCTGCTGCTCAGCGGCGCCGGGGTCTCTTTTACCCACGGCTACGCCGCGCCTAAAAACCTGTCGCATTTCGTCGTCTCGCTGGTGGTGGTCGGCGCCATCCTGCTGTGGACAAATAAATTGCTGCGGTTCTTTTTTGCCGAGAAATTTGAGAAGAAGCCGCGTTAAGCCGTATTCCCACTTTGGTCATCGCCCACAATGATAAAACCGGCATCACGAATCGCCGCTTTCACCTGCCTGGCGTCCATCACCGCCGTTTTCACATAGCCAAAAAAGGCCACCCGCACGCCGGGCAAACGGACTGGCGTCGCCAGTTGGGCACTGAGTTCGCGATTGCGCTGCGCCATCAGCTCGGCACGCGCCTGCCAAAACGCGGCCGGCTCGGAGGGAGTTTCAGTGGTTGTTTCGAACCGAGACGCCCATTCGCTGAGCGCCTCCCACTCAGCCAACAGCTCGGCAACCACTTCAGGATTAGCCACCTGCCCCCAGTCAGGTGGTAAAGCCGCCTCACGCCACGCCTCGAGATAGCCGGGCAACGCCTTCTTCAACCGACTCAGCCGATCGTTCAACGCAGGCTTCCTTTTATAATAATTAACACATTGATATTAACCACAATATCATCCTCACTTAACCGGCGATGGGAACAATGAACGGAGCTTATCAGCGCCTTAGATGACGTAATGACTTTTGGTGCGGCTGAATTAGCGATATGTGCGGGTGGAGGATGGGGATGGAGGTCGAGTTAGTGAGCTGTGATTCGAAAAGAGGAATGGGAATTGTTGCTGGCGTATTAAGTGGGATTTACTTATAAATCAATCACACAAAAAAAGACCGAATACGATTCCTATATTCGGTCTAGGGAAATGGCTCTTGGGAGAGAGCCGTGCGCTAAAAGTTGGCATTTAATGCAGGGCTTGTTCAGCCGTGCACTTTAAGAGTAGCCTACCGCGCCAGTTTTGCCAGCCGCCCGGCGGCCGCGTGATAGTTTCGTGACGAAATAACTATGCGGCAAATGCGCATCAATCCGCGCACCTTGGACAAGACGTTGGCAAACAAGCGGTTAGTCAGCGCACAGCTTCTCGGCGCGCTCGATGAACGGCGCCATGCTCATTTTTTTCCCCGGTTCGGCAGGGTCGTCCAGCAGGATCACCTCCAGCGGCTGCGCACGCTGATGGCCCTTCTTCACCTGCTGCTCTGCAGCGTCGTTGAGCGGGTATTGCATCAGGGTGCTGTTATTCAGCACGAACAGCGCGCCGCCGCTGCGGCACTGCAGCGTCACCTCTTCCTTGGTGAACGCCCACTGTTTGCCGTACTCCAGTTTGGTGATGTTAACCAGTTTGTCTGCCGCCAGCGCGCCGGTCGCGGTTGCCAGCAGCGTAATGCCGAGTAATACCGATTTCATGTGATGGCCTTAAGGTTGCTATTCGCGTCGATTTTCCCGCAGCTTGCCGGCCTGCGGCAAGCTGAAATGTCATACCGGCGCATAGGTTGCAAATAAACTGACCAGCAGCAGCACCGTCATTCCCAGCCCCACTTCGATCCAGCAGGCCAGCACCACGCCGCGCTGCGCCAGCGCCGGTACACGGCTCATCGCCGGCACGATGGCGTAGCGATTGGCCAATGCCACCATCACCATCAGCGCCACCAGCGCGGTTTTGATCAGCAGCAGGCGCTGATAAGGGGAGCTGAGATTTAGCGGCCAGCCGCCGAGTATGATCAGGCTGTTGACGATGCCGGTAACGATCACCGCCGCCACCGCCAGGTGCCCCCAGCGCGAGAAACGGATCAGCGTGGTGATGGCGTCGCTGCGCCACTGCGGCGGCTGCAGGTAGCGCAGGCACACCAACAGCGGCACCAGGCAACCGAACCAGTAGCCGGCGGCCAGCAGGTGTACTGCATGGTTGGCGCGGTGCAACACGCCCAGCGCGCCTTCGTGCATCGCCGCGTGGCCGATGAACGCCAGGCTCACCAGCAGCAGCGCCGAACACAGCGCCAACGCCTGCGCACGCGGCCGTTCCGGCAGCAGCAGGCTCAGGATCGCCAGCAGCGACAGACCCAAATGCCAACGCCACACTTCGCCGAAGGTGGTGCCGAGTACCGCCCACCAGACCTCCAGCCGCCAGGCGTCTTCCCAACCGTCGCCCATCTGCCCGGCCTGGATGGCCAGCAGCGCCACGGCGGAAAGCCCGGCTACCCAGGTGCCGGCAAGCAGCAGCGGACGCACATCGCGGGAGAGGATCGGGGAGAGGCGCTGCGGTGACAATAAGGCGGTGAACAGACTGATGCCGAACATCAGCATCACCGCCGCAAAGTGCACCAAGCGACACAGAACGAACAGGGTCGCCAGACTCACGGTCAGTTTACGGTGAAGCTGTACTGGCCTTTGGTTTTATGCCCGTCGACCGACACCACATGCCAGCTGACGTTGTATTTGCCCGCGCTCAGCTCGCCTTCAATCGGCACGTTGACCTGGGTATTGTTGTTCGGATCGAGCTGCAGCTTGCCGGTTTTCACCACGGCGTTGTCCGGGCCGGTGATTTTCACGCCGCTGAAGTTCGGCTCGATGCCTTCGGAGAAGCTGAGGGTCAGCGCCTTCGGTGCCGGGCTGACGCTGGCGTCGGCCTTCGGCGTTTCCACTTTCAGGTGGGCGTGCGCCAGCGCTTGCTGTGAAGACAGGCCAACGAACAGGACGAAAACGGTGGAAAGCAGGCGACAGGAGGAACGAATTTTACCGATCACAGTGGTATCCCTTAACAGTAAAAGAGGGTCATAAGGGTTAAGGCCACAGCCAAGGCGATGTATCAGCGGCCCCAACCCACCGCAAATGATTGCGCCACGGGTAAACAGAAAACGGGTTGTATCGGCTAACCCGCTGTTTTGACTCTACCATCCCTGTAGCGTATCGCGGTAAATCATAACGACCACACCGCGGCAAGTCGAGCGCATCACTGGCATTTTGCGATCCGGCAGCACGTATCGCCGCATAACCGCGATAAACGCAGGGTAAAAAAAACCGCGCGTCAGGCTCGCCCGCGCGCGGTTTTTCGACGTTCTTCCGGGGCTCAAGCCTGGCCGTTACCGCCCTGGCCCATCGCGCCCATCTTCTTCAGATCTTTGTCGATGAAGAACAGACCTTTGCCGCTGGTGCCCACCAGCGCCAGCTTATCCAGCACGGATTTGAACAGCTTCTCTTCTTCGTGCTGCTCCGCCACGTACCACTGCAGGAAGTTGAAGGTGGAGTAATCATGAGAGGACATTGCCGCGTGCGCCAGCTCGTTGATCTGACGAGTGATCAGCTTCTCGTGTTCGTAGGTCTGCTCGAACACATCCGCCAGCGATTCGAATTCCACCGGCGGCGCGGCGATGGTGCCCAGCAGCGGCAGAGAGCCGGTATCGCTCAGGTAGTCGAACAGACGTTGCATATGCTGCATCTCTTCCTGAGAGTGCTCTTTAAGAAATGCGGCGGCGCCTTCAAAGCCTTTATCGCTGCACCATGCGCTCATCTGTAGGTACAGGTTGGCGGAGTAGAACTCCAGATTCAGTTGCTCATTCAGCTTTTGAGTCATTTCTTGCGTCAGCATAATGATTCCTTTTATTTTGCAGGTCATGAATTTAATTTCCGCGCATTATGCCCTGCTGCCGTAAAAATAAAAACACCTTATTTACACTCAAATCACATTAATTATAAAAATCATATATATCAACAAATTATAATATAAATACCACATTGAGAATTAACATGATAATTATTTTCATCTTTTAGTTTAATCAAAAAGCGAATCATTCTTATTTAAAAGAATAAATAGATTGCATTACTGCTGGATAAATATCGCTCCCGGCAACGGCGTAATGGGCTTGCCAAGCGCCGCCGGGTGGATTACCTTCTGCGCAGATTCAATGCGGCAAAGTAAGTAAGGAGCATAGCGTGGGTTACAATCTGGCCGAGCTGCCCAAAGAGGAAATGGACAGGGTGAATGTGGATCTCGCCGCCTCAGGCGTGGCGTACAAAGAGCGCTACAACATGCCGGTGATCCCGGAAGTGGTAGAGCGCGAGCAGCCGGAAGCGCTGCGCGATTATTTTCGCGAGCGCGTGGCGCATTACCGCGCCGAATCCCACAGGTTTTCGCGCCTGCCGTACGAGCCGAAGGCCAAATAAAAAAACCCGCCGTAACGGCGGGTTTTTTGCGTCACTTGCCGGCGAACCGGTCGGTAGCGATCATCAGTTGGTGCAAGATGCCCGGTTCGTCATACGAATGCCCCGCCCCTTCCACGATATGCAACTCCGCTTCCGGCCAGGCCTTGGCCAGATCCCAGGCGTTCTGCACCTGACAGGCCATGTCATAACGGCCGTGGACGATCACCGCCGGAATATGGCGGATCAGCGGCACGTTGCGCAGCAGCTGGTCGTCGCTTTCCAGGAACCCCAGATGGGTGAAGTAGTGGTTTTCAATACGGGCGAACGCCAGCGCGAAATCATCCTCGCCGAACGACGCAGACTCGCGGCTCGGCAGCAGCGTAACCGTCTCCCCTTCCCACACGCTCCACAGCTTGGCCGCTTCGAGCTGCACCTGCGGATCGGCCGAGGTCAGCCGCTGCCGGTAGGCGGCGATCACGTCTTTGCGCTCGTCATCCGACAGAATGGACAGCACGCGCTCCCATTTATCCGGGAAGAAGCGCGAAGCGCCGTCCTGGTAATACCAATGCAGCTCCTGCTTGCGCAGGGTGAAGATGCCGCGCAGCACCATTTCACTGACGCGTTCCGGGTGGGTCTGCGCATAGGCAAGCGCCAGCGTGGAGCCCCAGGAACCGCCGAACACCAGCCACTGCTCAACGCCGGCCATTTCCCGCAGCCGCTCAATATCGGCCACCAAATGCCAGGTGGTGTTGTTGTCCAGGCAGGCGTGCGGACGGGAACGGCCGCAGCCGCGCTGATCGAACAGCAACACCTTATAGCGTTCGGGATCGAACAGCTGGCGATGGTGCGGAGAGATGCCGCCGCCCGGCCCGCCGTGAATGAAAACCGCCGGCTTACCGTTCGGGTTACCGCTCAGCTCCCAGTAGATCCGGTGGCCATCCCCAGTGTCCAGCCAACCGCTGTCGTATGCCGCTAACGGCGGGTACAAACCTCGTAATTGTTCCATGGCGCTTTCCGTCTCTCTGTGAGTCATGCTTTCATCAAAGCGGAAGCCGCCCGGCAGGTCAACGGTAAAACCTGAAAACTCAAACGCGCGCCGGGAACTCGGCGCGCGTTTGCTCAAAATCACAACGACCTGCTTGCAAAATGCCCACAGGCCCGATCAGTTCAGGCCTTGTGATACTTACCCGCTTTTACGCATATGCGGCTCGCGCATCTCCTGCGCGGTTTTCGCCTCGATACTCAGTTCCGCCGTCGGGCGCAGCAGCAGGCGCGCCAGCCCGATGGGTTCGCCGGTTTCGCGGCAGTAGCCGTATTCGCCGTTCTGCAAACGCGCCAGCGCCGCATCGATTTTCGGCAGCAGGCGGCTTTCGCGATCCAACTGGCGGAACAGCAAGCGCAGATCCTCTTCGCGCGCCGCCTTGTCGGCCTCATCGCCCGTCGCTTCGCCGCCGTCGATCTCGCTCTTCAGCTCATCGATATGTAACAGCAGCTTTTGCCGCTCATCCTGCAGCAGCTGACGGAAAAACGCCCGTTGAACCGAGTTCATATAATCAGAATCCGGCATGGCCAGCAGTTGCTGCGCATCCGGTAATGCCATCACAGTCATTGCGTTCTCCGAACATTAAAAGTGTAATATTATAACATAATAATTATTTTTATCACCCGGTCATCCAAAAACAAAATTTCACGTGCAAACAGCCGGTTAAGAGCAATTCGCACTTTGTCGCTTGCATCCTGCCGGCTTTAGGCGGTTAATGGCTGAGCAAGCCACCCAATCATAGGTAACGAGAGGCCATCATGAGTAAGGGAATGGATAGCAAAAAAAATGCGAAGAAGAAGCCGTTGAAAACCCCAGCTGAGAAACGTGCGGAGAAACGCGCCAAAAAAGCGCATCCGTCTGGTGAGTAAGCGTCCTTCCATCCGTCATTAAACCCGCCAAGGCGGGTTTTTTATTGCCTTACAGGAGAGATGGCCGATGCCCCGCTTCACCCTCGCTGCCGTCCAATACCCCGCCGCCGCGGCCGATATCGCCTGCAATCTTGAGCGTCATCTTGAATTTATCGCGCAGGCAGCCGATCGGCAGGTGCAGCTGCTGGTTTTTCCCGAACTGTCGCTGAGCGGCTATGAGTTGGCCGAGGCGCCTGCATTGGCGCTGACTCTGGATGATCCCCGCCTGCAGCCGCTCAGTGCGGCGGCGCGAGCGCGACAGATGACGATCATCGTCGGCGCGCCCTTACGCAGCGGCCCGGCATTGTATATCGCCGCCTTGATTTTTCACCCCAGCGGCGCGCTAGCCACCTACACCAAACAGCATCTGCACGGCGCGGAACAGCAATACTTCTCGCCCGGTGTGGGCGGCTCGTTGCTGGCAATGCATCAGCAACGCATCGCGCTGGCTATCTGCGCCGACACCTCGCAACCCGCTCATGCCAGTGCCGCCGCACAGGCGGGTGCGCATATTTATGCCGCCGGCGTACTGATCTCTGAAGCGGGTTACGCGAAAGACAGCGCTGTGCTGGCGGGCTATGCCCGACGTTACGGCATGCTCACGCTGATGGCCAACCATGCGGCACCGACCAGCGGCTGGATCCCGGCGGGCCGCAGCGCCATCTGGGATGAAACGGGAGAGCGCCTGATTACCGCGCCGGGCGACGCCCCCGGGCTGGTCATCGCGAGCAGGAGCGCCGACGGTTGGCACGGCCGCCTGTGCCGGTTAAGCTAAAGCCTGACGGCAACGCGGAGGAAAGCATGACGTTACGCGTAATAGATACCGAGACCTGCGGGCTGGACGGCGGCGTGGTGGAAGTGGCCTCCCTCGATCTGCTCGACGGCCAGTTAACCAACCCGATGAGCGATCTGATCAGCCCGGATCGCCCCATTAGCCTCGACGCGATGGCGATTCACCACATCACCGAGCAAATGGTGGAAGGCAAACCGCGCATCGCGGTGGCGATCGGCCGCTATCAGGGCAGCCCCTACTATGTGGCACACAACGCCGCTTTCGATCGCGGCGTGCTGCCGGAGATGAACGGCGCCTGGATATGCACCCTCAAGCTGGCGCGCACGCTGTATCCGGACATCAAGTACGGCAACCAATATCTGCGCTACGCGCTGAACCTGGACGTGCAGCTGCCGGCTGACGCCACGCTGTACCCGCACCGTGCACTGTACGACTGCTACGTCACCGCCGCGCTGCTGCAGCGCATCATCAAGGATTCGGGTTGGACGCCGGAGCAAATGGTGCAGATCACCGAACAACCGGTGCTGTTGAAGAAGTTCAAATTCGGCAAGTATCGCGGGCAGGAGATCGATCGCATCGCCCAGGAAGATCCCGGCTATCTGCGCTGGATGCTGAAATCCATCGACGATCTGAGCCCGGACATGAAACACACGCTGAAATACTATCTGATTGGCTAACACGGCGAGCGGCGCAGGCCGCCCGCCGAACGTTATTATTCCGCCAGCGCCAGAATGAAGGCGTACTCCAGCGCAATATCCTCATAGGCCTTGAAGCGGCCGGATTTGCCGCCGTGGCCGGCATCCATGTCGGTATACAGCAGCAGCTGCCGGTCGTCGGTTTTCAGCTCGCGCAGCTTGGCCACCCACTTGGCCGGCTCCCAATATTGCACCTGCGAATCGTGCAGGCCGGTGGTCACCAGCAGATGCGGGTATGCCTGCGCCTTCACCTGATCGTACGGGCTGTACTGCTTGATGTAGTCGTAATAGGCCTGCTCGTTCGGGTTGCCCCACTCGTCGTATTCGCCGGTGGTCAGCGGAATGGTCTCATCCAGCATGGTGGTCACCACGTCGACGAACGGCACCTGCGCCACCACACCGTGGAACAGCTGCGGCGCCTGGTTGATCACCGCGCCCATCAGCAGGCCGCCGGCGCTGCCGCCCATGGCGAACACCCGTTTGCCGTCGCCGTACCCCTGGGCGACCAGCGTTTCGGTCACGTCGATAAAGTCGTTGAAGGTGTTCTGCTTGTTGAACAACTTGCCGTCTTCATACCACAGCTGCCCCAGCTCGCCGCCGCCGCGAATGTGCGCCAGCGCGAACACGAAGCCGCGATCCAGCAGGCTCAGGCGGCTGGCGCTGAACGCCGGATCCATGCTGCTGCCGTAAGAGCCGTAACCGTACACCATCAGCGGGTTGGCGCCACGCTGGAAGCAGTCCTGGCGATACACCAGCGAGACCGGCACCTCGACGCCGTCGCGCGCTTTCACCCACACCCGCTCGCTGCGGTAGTTTTCCGGCGTGAAGTTCTTCACTTCCTGCTGCTTGAGCATCGTCCGCTCGCCGCTGTCCATGTTCAGCTCATACAGCGTGGTCGGGGTAGTCATCGACGAATAGCCGTAGCGCAACAGCGCGGTTTCCGGATCCGGGTTGTACGCCAGCCAGGTGGTGTAGGTCGGATCGTCGAAGGCGATGCGCTTCTCTTCGCCGCTTTGCCAGTGGATCTGGCGCAGCAGCGTCAGGCCGGCATTGCGCTCTTCCACCACCAGCCAGTCGCGGAACAGGCTGAAGCCCTCCAGCATCACGTCGGCGCGCGGGGCGATCAGCGTCTGCCACTGCGCTTCATCGGCCTGCTCGCTTTGGTACAGGCCGAAGTTCTTGCCGTCCTTGTTGGAGCGAATATAGAAATGCTGGTGATAGTGATCGATGGCGTACTCGTGATCCTTGCGGCGCGGCACGAACAGCTGCGGCTTGGCGTCCGCGCGATCGGCGTCCAGCAGCAGGATCTCCGAGGTGGTGGTGCTGCTCAGGTGGATCAGAATAAAGCGCTCGGAGGTGGTCTTCTCCAGCCCGACGTAAAAGGTATCGTCCAGCTCTTCGTAAATCAGCTCATCCTGCTGCGGATCGCTGCCCACCACGTGGCGATAGACCTGATACGGCAGCAGCGTCTTGGCGTGCTTGCGCACGTAGTACACCGTCGAGGAGTCGTTGGCCCACTCGAAGCTGCCGGAGGTATTTTCCAACACTTCGTCCGCCCAACTGCCGTCGGCCAGGTTCTTGAAGCGAATGTCGTACTGGCGGCGCGACAGAAAATCTTCCGCTACCCCCAGCCGCTGATTGTCTGGGCTGACGTCCAGCCCGCCCAGGGTGTAAAACTCGTGGTTCTCGGCGCGTTGGTTGCCGTCGATAAGCACCTCCCACTGCTCACTCTCGGCCTGCGGCTGGCGCACGGAAATCGCGTATTCGTTGCCAGGCTCGTAGCGCGTCTGATAGCGGTAGCCGTGGCGCACGTAAGGCACCGAATGTTCCTGCTGCGGAATGCGCGCCACCATCTCTTCGTACAGGGTTTCGCGCAGCGCCTGCTGCGGCTTCAGCATCGCATCGGTGTAGGCGTTCTCCGCCTGCAGGTAGTCCAGCACCTGGCGGTCTGCGCGCTCGTCATCGCGCAGCCAGTAGTAGTCATCCACGCGCGTGTCGCCGTGGATGGTGATGGGATAAGGACGTTTTTCCGCTTTTGGTGGGGTCATCATTGCTAAATCATCCGCTTACATAGATTGCGGCAAGAGTGACACGATTCCCCCCGGCTTGCCAAGCGGCGCTACGCCAGCTCGCGCTTTTTCTCGTTGACGTCGCTCTCGATGCCCTGCTTGACGTCCGCCGGGATCTTCAGCGCCTGCGCCAGCGCATCGAGGTAGCCGCGCTCCATAAAGTGGTCGACGTCGATCACCAGACAGCTCAGGTAGTAAACCTCCAGCGCCTCGTCTTCATTTTGCACGCTGCGGGCGATCAACTCCGGGTTGAGCGGCTGATCGAGCGCTTCCTGCACCCAACCCTGCGCCTCTTCCCCCACCTGCAGCTGCGCCAGGCTGTGATCGATGGCGCGCTGTTCGTCGGCATCGATATGGCCGTCGCTCTTGGCGGCGAACACCAGCGCCTGCACCAAACGTTTGGCGCGCAGATCCACCGGCGTGGTTTGCAAACCGAACTGCGGTTCGTCCTGATGGGTCTCTTTCACCCGCTGCTTATACTTGTTCCACAGCACCGCGCCCACCGCCGCGCTGCCGCCGATGATCAGCGCATTTTTGCCGAACTTGCCCACCAGCTTACGCGAGGATTTGTTGGCCAACAGCACGCCGACCAGACCGCCCAGCGCCGTGGGCGCCAGCAGCTTGCCGATGCCTTCCGCCCCGCCCATCGCGCCGGCCTTCTGCCCGATCAACGTTTGAATCTGCTGCATCCAGTTACTTTTCATCATCTACCCCTTGCGTGAAAAAGCGCGGCGCGCAGGCGCGGCCGAACCGACGGTAAACCGCCAGATTAGGGGATCTTTTGTCAATTTACGTCTGGGGGATGCAAACCTGTGTTTAGCGGATCGGCGGGCCGGACGGCCCGCCTTGATGGGCTGCGGCGTTACGCTTCTTCGTCGCCCGCTTCGTCGTCCTGCTCGTACTCCGCCAGCTCGTCGCGCATTGCCTGGATGGCATCGCGGGTCATCAGCGCCAGCGTGCGGTAGAAACCGGTGGTGGCGTGCGCTTCCACTTTGCCGAGGAAGCGGCCGCACCACGGCAGCAGAAACTCGTCGAACAGGGCGATCTGCGCCTGCGCTTCATCTTCCTGCGATTGATCTTCCAGCCAGGAAGCGGCCAGCAGCAGCTGGCCGAAATGGTCGGCCGGCGCCTCCGCCAGCGGCATGCCGCGCTGCTGCAGAAAGGTGCGCACTTCCGCTTCGCTGGCGCCTTCGACGTAGTCGGAGCGGAACGGCGACACGCTGCATTCGCTGCCGACGAACATCGCGTTGAAGTCGGTCGCCAGTTGGTTGACGTCGCAACCCTGCTGCAGGCGCTTCAGCAGGTCATCCTGCTCCAGCGGCCAGTGTTGCTGCAGCTTGCCCTCTTTGATCAAGGCGAACAGCGGCACCAACAGCGGATCCTGCGGCTGGCGATAGAACAGCGTACCCAGCACGCGGCAGACAATGGAAAACTCATTCATGATAATGCCTTATACAATACGGAAAATTTTGCCGGGACGATGTCACAAATCGGCCAATTCCGCAATCGCCGGCTTGCCGCGCCGCTCGAGAAAATCCAGCAACCGGCGCGGGCTGACGTTGAGAATGCGCTCCTGCGGGAAGCCCACCTCTTCGATGATGCGCTCGCAGTGCTCGAAATTACCCAGTGAAAAAGCGACGTGCGAATCCGAACCCAGCGCCAGCCAGCCGCCGGCGTCGCGTACCGCGGCGGCGATCGCCCGGCAATTGGCCTCGCTGCCCTTGCGGGAATGTGTGAACGACGAGTTATTCAGCTCCAGCGCCACTTCGTATTTGGCCGCCGCCGCCGCAACGGCGGGAATGTCGATCGGGTAACGCGGGTTGCCGGGGTGGCTGATGATATGCACATCCCCCTGCGCCATCGCGGCGATCATCGCTTCAGTATTGGACGCTTTATCCTGCGGCGCAAACACCGGCTCATGGAAACCGGCGATGATCACATCGGTGGCGGTCAGCATCGGGCCGGTGCAGTCGATATCGCCCTGCAGGTTTTTGATGTTGGCTTCGATACCGCGCAAGATGCCCACGCCGTTCACCAGGCGCGGCCACACGTGCATGTTCATGAAGTGCCAATAGTGTGGCGCATCGGCCATGTCCGGGCCGTGATCGGTGATGGCGAACAGCTTGATGCCTTTTTGCTGAGCTTCGGCGATGTAATCGTGCAGCGTGCTGTAGGCGTGGGTGCTGGCGACGGTGTGCATATGCAAATCAACGGGGTACATTGTTTCTCCTTCCAGAGGGCCCGCCCGCAAAGGTACGGGCAGGCGCGATGACGATAACAGCTTATCAGTTACCGAACGGCGGCTGAAGGATCAGTAACCCCGTTGCCTGTCGACCACACCGGCCGGGGCATGCCCCGCCTCCAGCGCGCGAATGTTGGCGGCGATCTGATCCATCGCCTGCTGCGGCAACGTGATGGCAGCAATATGCGGGGTAATGGTGACACGCGGATGACGCCAGAACGGGTGATCCTGCGGCAGCGGTTCGCGGGCGAACACGTCCAGCGTGGCGGCGGCCAGCTGCCCCTGCTCGAGCGCCGCCAGCAGATCGGCTTCCACCAGATGCGCGCCGCGCGCGATGTTGATGAGATAGGCGCCCGGCTGCAGCTGCGCGAACAGCTCGCGGTTGAGGATGCCGAGAGTCTCCGGCGTATTGGGCAGCAGGTTGATCAGCAGCTTGACGCCGTCGAGGAAGGCCGCGCGCTGCGCCTCTCCGGCAAAGCTTTGCACGCCGTCTAACTGTTTGGCGCTGCGGCTCCAGCAGCGCACGCTGAAGCCAAACTCGGTCAGCTTGCGCGCCACGCTCTGCCCCAGCACGCCGGCGCCGAGGATGCCGATGGTGAAATCCTCCAGCGAGTGCGGATCGAGCGGCTGCCACTCCTGCCGCTGCTGCAGCGCCTGATACTCATCGAAACGGCGGAAATAGCGCAGCACATAGCTCAGCGCGTATTCCTGCATCTGCTGCGCCATGCCGGTATCTTCCAGCCGCAGCAGCGGCACGCCGGCTGGCAGCGTGCCGGGGTGTTTGCGCTCCTGATCGAGAATGGCGTCGACGCCGGCGCCGAGGGCGAACACCGCTTTCAGATCGCGACGGTTGGCCAGCATCTCGTGCGGCGGGCGCCACACCAGCGCGTAATCGGCCGGCCGCTCGTCGCCGCGCTGCCACTCGCGGATCTCAGCCTGCGGCAGGCGCTGCTTGATGCCGGCCAGCCATTCCTGGGCGTTAAACAAGGGGTGGTAATAAATGATGTTCATACTGCGGGCTCCGGTTTGTTTTTATTGGTTTTCCTCCAGCCTTCCGCGATTCGCCGCCGGATGCAAGCGTTAAAGCCCAAAATGAAAACAGCCCCGACCAGTGGGGCTGTTGTGCATACTCGCCAATCAGGCGGCGGACGGGGCATCGCGCCGGATAAGACGCCGCAGCAGCGGAATGAGGATCAGCATCGCCACGCCGACGCCCGTCGCCCCCCAGCCCAGCGCGCTGAAGATTTCGCTGTAGCCGGGGTTGGTTTGCAGCGGCGTGCTGCCGCTGTTTTCCGGCATCAGGCCGGAGACGTAGCCCGCCAGCACCGAGGCGACGCCGGTCACCATCATCCAGCAGCCCATCATCACGCCCTGATAGCGCGGCGGCGCCAGCTTGCCAATCATCGCGTAACCGATCGGCGAGATCATCAATTCACCGACGCTTTGCAGCACATAGCTGATGACGATCCATTTGAACGCCACCAGCCCGTCGCCGCCCGCCATGCTGATGCCCAGCGGCAGCACCAGCATGCCCAGCCCGATGCAGAACAGCGAGCCGGAGAACTGCAGCGGAATGTCGATGTTGCAACCGCGAGCGCGCAGACGGTTGAACCACCAGGCGAGCAGCGGGCCGCCCACCACGATCACCAGCGTGTTGATGTTCTGGATCCACTGCGGCGCCACCTGAATGCCGTAAACGTTCAGGTTGATGTTGTGCTCGGAGAACAGCATCAGCCCCATCGGCGCCAGCTGGTACAGCGCCCAGAACACCAGCGACCCCAGCGCCAGGATCAGATAGGCCGTCATTCTGCGGCGCTCATCGCGCGGATGGTGGCGCAGCGTCACCACGCACAGCATCAGGAAGATCAACGCACCGAGCACGATCACGAAGTGGCCGCTGAACTCGGCGTGGGTCAGCATCACGCGGATGATCGGCACTAGCGCCACCAGCACCGCCAGCCCGACCAGCATGCGCCAGCGGTATTGGCTGCGGCTGGCGCCGTGCAGCGGCGTATTGAGATCCGCCAGAATCCGCCAGCGGCAGACGGCAACGATGATCGCCGCGGCGTTGCCCAGCGTGGCGAACAGGAACAGCGCGCGGTAGTTTTCCGTCAGTTGGAAATAACCGGCCACGGTAAAGCCGACGAAGAACCCGAGGTTCATGCCGGCGTAGTTCCACAGGAACGCCGATTCGCGCCGATCGTCGTCCGGCTTGAAACGCTGGGTGAGCATCATATTGATGCAGGTGACGTTGAGGCCGCTGCCGGTCAGGAACATCGCCAGCCCCCAGTACAGCCCCCACACGCCCGCGACGGCAATCAGCGCACAGCCGATCACCTGCAATACCATGCCGAGCACGAACAGGTTGCGGTTGCTGAGGAAACGGCCGCCGAGGTAGCCGCCGAACATATGCAGACCATAGTTGAAGGCGCCGAACACGCCCATCATGGCGTTGGCGCTGCTTTCGTTGAAGCCCAGCCGCTTGGTGGCGTACAGCACCAGCGTAGAGTAAAGCACGGCGAAGCCCAGCGTGGCGAAGATCTGGATGAAGAACAGCGCTCCCGCACCGGGCGGAATGGCATGGCGCGCTTGCGGCGCCGGCATGGCATCTGAAGGAGTCAAAACGAACCTCTACTGCATTATTATGTAATGAGTCTGTCCCTGTCTGCGATATCGCCGGCCTGTCATCCGGCAATCTGCGCGGCGACGTGATGTTCCTTGCCAAAAACGCCGCGCCGACATGATTCCATTTAGCGACACATCTGACTAATAATCCAGTATTAATGCATATAACAGCAAACAACCCCATCTCAATGGCGACATATTGAGCTATCTGTACAGAAAAAGGTCAAACAATCGTCTTTCATGGATTCTGACCGCTGTCTGCCCTGCCCGCCGGCGGCCAAGAGTGGGAATATCGTTCGGTAAATCAGCAAATTGCTGCAAGTTTGGCTAAACAGTCATGAGAATGAAATAAGAGGGTTGACGCTGAGATCAGATTCTCCTACATTAGCGCCCGTCGACAGCGCAAGGCGTTATCGACGACAAAACGGTGAGGTGTCTGAGTGGCTGAAGGAGCACGCCTGGAAAGTGTGTATACGCGAAAGTGTATCGAGGGTTCGAACCCCTCTCTCACCGCCAAATTCGAAGAGAAAGCCTGGATTCACGTCCAGGCTTTTTTTTGCATGGTGCACCGCCGAGAGGGGTGAGAAGCCTCGACAGGGTTCGACAAAACGCCTGCGTTTTGGACCGCCAACGGCGGCCCGCAGGGTGAGCGCAGCGAATCAACCCCTCTCTCACCGCCAAATTCAAAGAGAAAGCCTGGATTCGCGTCCAGGCTTTTTTTTTGCATGGTGCACCGCCGAGAGGGGCGAGAAGCCTCGACAGGGTTCGACAAAACGCCTGCGTTTTGGACCGCCAACGGCGGCGGCCCGCAGGGTGAGCGCAGCGCATCAACCCCTCTCTCACCGCCAAATTCGAAGAGAAAGCCTGGATTCACGTCCAGGCTTTTTTTTTGCATGGTGCACCGCCGAGAGGGGCGTGCACAGCGCCTCTCCCCACCCTCTGTGACCGTGATTCCCATTTCCGCCGGTTATCAACGAACCTTACCCCTGATGTTCTCGCTCTTTCATGGCTTCCGCCCTGCCGTTCGCCGCAGTTTTCAGCAAAGTGCGCACAGCTTGAGCGGATAAACAAAAACACAGAAATTATTCTTGACCGGATCGGCCCCACTCCCTATAGTAGCGCCCCGTTGCAGCGATGATTTCGCAACAAAAAAAATATGGTGAGGTGTCCGAGTGGCTGAAGGAGCACGCCTGGAAAGTGTGTATACGCGAAAGTGTATCGAGGGTTCGAATCCCTCCCTCACCGCCATATTCTACGAAGAAGCCTGAACTCACGTTCAGGCTTTTTTGTATGCATAACGCACCGACCGGGAGGGTGAGAACCCTCGACAGGGTTCGACAAAACGCCTGCGTTTTGGACCGCCAACGGCGGCCCGCAGGGTGAGCGCAGCGAATCTATCCCTCCCTCACCGCCATATTCTACGAAGAAG
Organism: Serratia sp. LTN-2; assembly: GCF_059740205.1. Taxonomy (NCBI): domain Bacteria; kingdom Pseudomonadati; phylum Pseudomonadota; class Gammaproteobacteria; order Enterobacterales; family Yersiniaceae; genus Serratia; species Serratia sp. LTN-2. Next base: position 236,395 of record NZ_JCAXDO010000005.1, read on the forward strand.
CCTGAACTCACGTTCAGGCTTTTTTGTATGCATAACGCACCGACCGGGAGGGTGAGAACCCTCGACAGGGTTCGACAAAACGCCTGCGTTTTGGACCGCCAACGGCGGCCCGCAGGGTGAGCGCAGCGAATCTATCCCTCCCTCACCGCCATATTCTACGAAGAAGCCTGAACTCACGTTCAGGCTTTTTTGTATGCATAACGCACCGACCGGGAGGGTGAGAACCCTCGACAGGGTTCGACAAAACGCCTGCGTTTTGGACCGCCAACGGCGGCCCGCAGGGTGAGCGCAGCGAATCTATCCCTCCCTCACCGCCATATTCTAACGAGAAAGCCTGCCATCACTTTCATGATGGCTTAATTTAAAATCAATTTAGATTAAACCCTATTTTCTTGGGAACGTTTCGGCAATCACGTCAAACGTATTTACTTAGAGTAAATGTAGGGATATATTTACCCCCATTAACATCTTCCTACTTTGATGATTAAATAAACATATGCATTATCAACTCAACAAAAAATAAAAATGGATGAAACATGAAATCACAAACAGCAAATAACTTTTCTGAATTTGTCGATATAGTGGAGAGACTTGGCAATAACTCGGAGCTGATGCTATTCAGGGGGCAAGCAGAAAAAGGTAATTTACTGCCAAGTATAGCGCGAAAAAATCCAAAAACCGACTCAACAAACGCTGAGCAAGAATTAATAAAAGAGTTAAAGCGAATGGGAGCATCGATTCTACCTAAAAATGATCTTGATGATTGGGAACTCTTAGTAATAGCACAACACTTCGGCATGAAAACTCGGTTATTAGATTGGACTAGCAATCCACTTGCAGCCTTGTTCTTTGCATGTAATGATTGGAAAAAAGGAGACGTTTATGTTTATGCATTGGATGCAAATCGATATCTGAAAGAACCGCAAAAAGGACCATTTGAAACAGGAAGAACTCAGGTTATAAGGCCAAAGTTAAATAACCCTAGAATTATCGCACAACATGGTTGGTTTACAGCGCATAAGTACTCAAAATCCTCTAAGAAGTTCGTTCCTCTGGAAAAAAACAATGAAATATCAGAATCGGTTCAAGAAATAAAAATTCCAGAAGGTACCAGGGAAAAACTCTTGAAATCTTTAGACAGACATGGTGTCAGTAGCCGAACCTTATTCCCTGATCTGGAAGGGCTCTGTAAATATATAAACTGGAAAAACGAGACAAACTAATATCAACACGTAGCTGTAAAAATTTCGAGTTACTCAAAAAGTCATTTAGATGCTGACAAAAAAGCCCGAACGCAAATTCAGGCTTTTTTATCCCCACTGCCGCACCGCTCAGTGGTGCGTGCGCCCCATCGCCGTCGGCTGCGCCAGCGCGCGGCGCCAATCGCCCGGCGTTTGGCCGAACTGGCGTTTGAAACTGCGGTTGAACGACTGCTGTGAGTCGAAGCCGAGCGAGATCGCCACGCTGACGATAGGTTCGCCGCTGTTGGCCAGACGCTCCGCCGACACCTTCAGTTTTTGCATGCGGATATACTCCCCGAGCGCATAGCCGGTCTGGCGCTTGAACATGCGCTGCAGGTGCCATTTGGAATAGCCCGCGCGGTCCGCTACGGTGTTGATATCCAGCTTTTCTTCCAGATTGTTGTCGATCCACGCCTTCAAATCGGTAATGAAACCCGTCGTGTTCATGCTGATGCTCCCATCATGTCGGCAGGGTCAACCACTGCCCTATGCACATACGTTGCAACAGTTTCGCTTTAAATGCAATTTTTATTATTGCATTTACCAGAAAGCCGCCTCTATACTCCACCCAATTAATGTAACCGATATTGATACATTAATGTGACACCAATATGTTTCAAAACCTAACGTTGCGCCGCAGCAAGGCGTAACACCTCTTCCGCCGCAGGTGGGCAAGAAGGGAAAGCCCGGATGACAGGGCTGGGTATGGGGCCGGACTGCGCTTACTTATCGGAATAAAAATAATGGCAAATCAACCAAACTCATCGTTCAACGCCGGCGGCCGCCCGCGCGCCGTCGCTCTGGGCCAGCGGCTCTTAGGGGTGGCGCTGCTGGCCGCCCTGCTCGCCGGGTGCGACAACAGCGTCGCGCACAATGCCCCGCCGCCGCCGCCGGTGGTCAGCGCCGCCAACGTGGTGGTCAAACCGATCAGCCAATGGGATGCATTCAACGGCCGGGTCGAAGCGGTACAGAGCGTGCAGCTGCGGCCGCGGGTTTCCGGCTATATCGATCGGGTCAATTACACCGAAGGCGACGAAGTGAAAAAAGGCCAGGTGCTGTTCACCATCGACGATCGCACCTATCGCGCCGCGCGCGAACAGGCGCAGGCGGAGCTGGTGCGGGCGCGCAATCAGGCGGCGCTGGCGCGCAGCGAATCCTCACGCACCGAGAAACTGATCGGCACGCAGGCCATCTCGCAGGAAGTGTGGGAACAGCGACGTTCGTCCGCCGCTCAGGCGCAAAGCAACGTGCTGGCGGCGCAGGCCCAGCTCGACATGGCGCAGCTGAATCTCGACTTTACCCGCGTTACCGCGCCGATTGACGGGCGCGCTAGCCGCGCAATGATCACCGCCGGCAACCTGGTCACCGCCGGCGACAGCGCCAGCGTGCTGACGACGCTGGTGTCGCTCGACAAGGTTTACGTCTATTTCGACGTGGATGAAGCCACCTTCCTGCGCTATCAACAGCAGGGCCGGCACGACGCCCGTTTACCGGTGAAGGTCGGCCTGGTGGGTGAAGACGGCACCCCGCATCAGGGGTGGGTGGACTTCACCGATAACCAGCTGAACGCCGGTACCGGCACCATCCGCATGCGCGCCCTGCTCGACAACCGCGAGCGCCGCTTCACGCCGGGGCTATTCGCCCGGGTGCAGATGCCCGGCAGCGCCGAGTTCAACGCCCTGCTGATCGACGATAAAGCGGTAATGACCGACCAGAACCGCAAGTTCGTTTATATCGTCGATAAAGACGGCAAGGCGCAGCGCCGCGACATCGACGTGGGCCGCATGGCCGAAGGATTGCGCATCGTGCAAAAAGGCCTGGCGAGCGGCGATCGGGTGATCGTCGACGGCATGCAAAAAGTGTTTATGCCGGGCATGCCGGTCGACGCGAAAAGCGTCGCGATGACCACCACCGCTTCCGCACTCAACTAAGCCCCCAGCAGAGAATTCTGACCCATGGACTTTTCCCGTTTTTTCATCGACCGGCCGATCTTCGCCGCGGTGCTGTCGATACTGATTTTTGTCGCCGGGGTGATAGCCATCCCGCTGCTGCCGATCAGCGAGTACCCGGACGTGGTGCCGCCTAGCGTACAGGTGCGCGCCGAATACCCGGGCGCCAACCCGAAAGAGATCGCTGAAACGGTGGCCACGCCGCTGGAAGAAGCGATCAACGGCGTCGAAAACATGATGTACATGAAATCGGTCGCCGGTTCCGACGGCGTGCTGGTGACCACCGTCACCTTCCGCCCGGGCACCGATCCCGATCAGGCGCAGGTGCAGGTGCAAAACCGCGTGGCGCAGGCCGAAGCGCGCCTGCCGGAAGACGTGCGCCGCCAGGGCATCACCACCCAGAAACAGTCTCCGGCGCTGACGCTGGTGGTGCATCTGGTATCGCCTTCCGGCAAGTACGACTCGCTATACCTGCGCAACTACGCCACCCTCAAGGTCAAGGATGAACTGGCCCGTCTGCCGGGCGTCGGCCAGGTGCAGATCTTCGGCGCCGGCGAATACGCGATGCGCATCTGGCTCGATCCGAACAAGGTCGCTGCGCGCGGGCTGACCGCTTCCGACGTGGTGAGCGCCATGCAGGAGCAGAACGTGCAGGTCTCCGCCGGCCAGCTCGGCGCGGAGCCGATGCCGACGCGCAGCGACTATCTGCTGTCGATCAACGCCCAGGGGCGCCTGCAAACCGAAGAAGAGTTCGGCAACATCATCCTCAAGAGCGGCGACAACGGCGAGATCGTGCGGCTGCGCGACGTGGCGCGCATCGAAATGGGCTCCGGCAGCTACGCGCTGCGCGCCCAGCTCAATAACAAGGATGCGGTCGGCATCGGCATATTCCAGTCGCCGGGCGCCAACGCCATCGAGCTGTCGGACGCGGTGCGCGGCAAGATGGCCGAGCTGGCGACCCGCTTCCCGGACGGCATGAGCTGGAAGTCGCCATACGACCCGACGGTATTCGTGCGCGACTCGATCCGCGCGGTGGTAGATACCCTGCTGGAAGCGGTGATCCTGGTGGTGCTGGTGGTCATTCTGTTCCTGCAGACCTGGCGCGCCTCGATCATTCCGCTGCTGGCGGTACCGATCTCCGTGGTCGGCACCTTCGCCGCGCTGTATTTGCTGGGCTTCTCGCTCAACACCCTCAGCCTGTTCGGGCTGGTGCTGGCGATCGGCATCGTGGTGGATGACGCCATCGTGGTGGTGGAAAACGTCGAGCGTAATATCGAAGAGGGGCTGTCGCCGCTGGCGGCGGCGCACCAGGCGATGCGCGAGGTCTCCGGCCCGATCATCGCCATCGCCGTGGTGCTATGCGCGGTGTTCGTGCCGATGGCGTTCCTTTCCGGCGTCACCGGCCAGTTCTACAAGCAGTTCGCCGTCACCATCGCCATCTCGACGGTGATCTCCGCCATCAACTCGCTGACCCTGTCGCCAGCGCTGGCGGCACGCTTGCTGAAACCGCACGGCGCGCCGAAAGATCTGCCGTCGCGCCTGATCGACCGGCTGTTCGGCTGGCTGTTCCGGCCGTTCAACCGGTTCTTCGCCAGCGGTTCGCAACGCTACCAACAGGGCGTCTCCCGCGTGTTGGGCCGGCGCGGCACGGTGTTCGTCGTCTACCTGCTGCTGCTGGCCGCCGCCGGCGTGATGTTCAAGACCGTGCCCGGCGGGTTTATCCCGACGCAGGACAAGCTGTACCTGATCGGCGGCGTGAAGATGCCAGAAGGCGCCTCGCTGGAGCGCACCGATGCGGTGATCCGTAAGATGAGCGCCATCGGCCTGAGCGTGGACGGCGTCACCGATGCGGTGGCGTTCCCCGGCCTGAACGCGCTGCAGTTCACCAATACGCCGAATACCGGCACGGTGTTCTTCGCGCTGGAGTCATTAAGCACCCGTACCCGCACCGCAGCGCAGATCAACGCCGAGATCAACGCGCGCATTTCGCAGATCCAGGAAGGCTTCGCCTTCTCGATCATGCCGCCGCCGATCCTCGGCATCGGCCAGGGCTCCGGCTATTCGCTCTACGTGCAGGATCGCGCCGGGCTGGGTTACGGCGCGCTGCAGACGGCGATCAACACCCTGTCCGGCGCCATTATGCAAACGCCGGGAATGGGGTTCCCGATCTCCTCGTATCAGGCCAACGTGCCGCAGCTGGACGCCAAAATCGATCGCGACAAGGCCAAGGCACAGGGGGTGCCGCTCAACGCGCTGTTCAGCACGCTGCAGACCTACCTCGGTTCGTCTTACATCAACGACTTCAACCGTTACGGCCGCACCTGGAAGGTGATGGCGCAGGCCGACGGCCAGTTCCGCGACAGCGTGGAAGACATCGCCAACCTGCGTACCCGCAACGATAAGGGCGAAATGGTGCCAATCGGCAGTATGGTCAGCATCGGCACCACCTACGGCCCGGATCCGGTGATCCGTTACAACGGCTTCCCGGCGGCGGACCTGATCGGCGACGCCGATCCGCGCGTGCTCTCCTCTACCCAGGCGATGGGCGCGCTGACGCAGATGGCCGGCAAGCTGTTGCCGAACGGCATGAACATTCAGTGGACCGATCTGAGTTACCAGCAATCGACCCAGGGCAACGCCGCGCTGGTGGTGTTCCCAGTGGCGGTGCTGCTGGCGTTCCTCGCGCTGGCGGCGCTGTACGAAAGCTGGACGCTGCCGCTGGCAGTGATCCTGATCGTGCCGATGACCATGCTGTCGGCGCTGTTCGGCGTGTGGCTGACCGGCGGCGACAACAACGTGTTCGTGCAGGTCGGGCTGGTCGTTCTGATGGGGCTGGCCTGCAAGAACGCCATTCTGATCGTCGAGTTCGCCCGCGAACTGGAAATGCAGGGCAAAGGCATCGTCGAAGCAGCGCTGGAGGCCTGCCGCCTGCGGCTGCGGCCGATCGTGATGACCTCCATCGCCTTCATCGCCGGCACCATCCCGCTGATCCTTGGCCATGGCGCCGGCGCCGAAGTGCGCGGCGTCACCGGCATTACGGTGTTCTCCGGCATGCTGGGGGTCACCCTGTTCGGGCTGTTCCTGACGCCGGTGTTCTACGTCACCTTGCGGCGCCTGGTGGCGCGCAAAGCGCAGCCGCAGAGGGCGTAATCATCATCCTGAAATGCAAAAAGGTCGGGCAATGCCCGACCTTTTTTATGCGCTCCATCCGGCATTATTTACCGGCGGCTTCAGCCTCTTGCTCGGCGGCGTATTCCGCGCAGGCGCGCTTGTCGCCCCGCTCCAACTCGGCCAGCGAGTCGGCCACGGTATGGCGCGCCAGCACCGCGAGCGAAGCCTGCTCCGCTTCGTTCACCACCGATTTGAAATACCAACAGGCGTTGGCGCTCACCAGGCAGCGGGCCGGCACTTCAGGGCGAGAGGCCCAGATGCGCTTGTCGTCGATTACCGCCAGATAGATATCCCGCAGGGTAATCTCTTCCGCCGGACGACCGAGGTGGATAGAGCCGTTTCGCCCCAGGGTGGACACGATGATGCCGTCTTTGGTCAGCGGTACCATCAGTTTGCGGATAAAGCTCGGGTTGGCTTCCAGAGCAGCGGCGAGCGTGGCGCTCGTCGAACGCATGCCCTGCTTCTCAGCTACGGCGACGCTAAGGACCATTTGCAACGCTGTCGGAAAGCGAAAATCTAACATGTCGTTATCTCTGCGAGACGAAATACTCGGGTTTGGCCGGTGCGGCGATTGGCGCCGATAACACCGTTTAATCGCACAATAATATAACAAACGCAGGGGCTTTTTTGAAGTTTTGCCCAGTGATATCGCACGCAGACATTAGAACAATCGCCGAATTCTCCGGCGAACAAAAACAGAAACCCGCGTCAATGTTAACGCCGCTCGCTTAACCGGGTTAAACGATCAGAACTAACACTGCCCGCGGGCTTAATTCGAATGCTGCGATCAGGCTCTGTTCAGCACCAGCTGGCCGTTTTTATCCAACGGGATTTGCGTGCCTGGATCGTGATCCATGCGGATCTTACCCTGCTGATTGCCGATCTTGTAAGTCACGTCATAGCCCAGCATTTTCTGGGACTTGTCATAGACCGTTTTGCAACGCTGCTGAACGCTGGTGGTGACGTCATTGTTCTGCATCGCCCCTTGCACCTGGTTGCCGGCATAGCCGCCGCCCAGCGCGCCCACTACGGTCGCCACGTCGCGCCCGCGACCGCCGCCGAACTGGTGGCCGATCACGCCGCCCGCCACTGCGCCCAGCACGGAGCCGGCGATGCGGTTTTCATCCTGCACCGGGGCACGGTGCGTAACGGTAACGTTGCGGCATTCCTGACGCGGCGTTTTGATGGTTTCTTTAATCGGCGTTGCGGCGAGCACCTGCGCGTATTGCGGACCGGCAGAAAAGACGTCCAGGCTGGCTACCGCGGCGATCCCCAGAGCGGCAGCGATACCAATCCCAACACCGGCTAACATTGACTTGTTCACAGGAAACCTCCTGAAAGTGTTACCACGCATTTTTTCCGGGGTCTGTTACCGGCATGGCACCGCGCTTATTGTTTTGCGCATGGGCGGCTTGCGGTATCCCGGTTTACGGCGTGCGCGACGCGCCGTCTGTAAACGAGGTAAAGTCTGCACAATGATTTGAGGGCTCGCAATAAGACAAGGGGACCAAAAATGCGGGAAAACGGCCGTTTGGCCGCTGTTTAGGAGGAATCTTAAGAATTTTACCCATGCCCGCGACAGCTTATGCTGAAGAATCAAGCAACCGCCGCCGTTCGCCTTACGCCGCCATAAAAAACCCGCGCAGGCGAACCGGCGCGGGTTGGTCGATAAGGGCAGGATCAGTGCATCTTCAGACGCGGGCGGATCACCCGGTTGATGCCGCCCACCAGCATCATCAGGCCGGTTTTGATGTAGCCGTGCAGCGCCACCTGGTGCATGCGGTACAGCGAGATGTAGACGAAGCGCGCGATGCGCCCTTCCACCATCATCGAACCGCGCATCAGGTTGCCCATCAGGCTGCCGACGGTGCTGAAGCGCGACAGCGACACCAGCGAGCCGTGGTCTTTATACACGTAAGGCTTCAGCGTCTGGCCGTTCATCAGCGCCAGGATGTTGGTAGCGCAGCGTGAGGCCATCTGGTGCGCCGACTGGGCGCGCGGCGGCACGAAACCGCCGCCCTCTTTCGGGCAGGAGGCGCAGTCGCCGATGGCGAAAATGTTCGGATCGCGCGTGGTCTGCAGCGTTGGCTCCACCACCAGCTGGTTGATGCGATTGGTTTCCAGGCCGCCGATGTCCTTCATGAAGTCCGGCGCCTTGATACCGGCCGCCCACACCATCAGATCGGCGTCGATGAACTCGCCGCCCTTGGTGTTCAGGCCCTTGGCGTCCGCGCTGGTCACCATGGTGTTGGTCAGCACGCGCACGCCCAGTTTGATCAGCTCCTGGTGCGCGGCGGCGGAAATGCGCGGCGGCAGCGCCGGCAGAATGCGCTCGCCGGCTTCCACCAGCGTCACGTTCAGCGCGCTGTTGTCCAGGCCTTCGAAACCGTAGCTGTGCAGCTGTTTCACCGCATTGTGCAGTTCGGCGGACAGTTCAACGCCGGTGGCGCCGCCGCCGACGATGGCGATGTTGACCCGCTCTTTTTGCCCCGGCTGCGCCGAGAACTTCAGGAACAGGTTGAGCATTTCGTTGTGGAAACGACGCGCCTGATGCGGGTTATCCAGGAAGATGCAGTGCTCTTTCACGCCCGGCGTACCGAAATCGTTCGAGGTGCTGCCCAGCGCCATCACCAGGATGTCGTACGGCAGATCGCGCGCCGGCACCAGCTCGCCGCCCTGCTCATCGCAGATCTGCGCCAGCTGCAGCGTTTGCGCCTCGCGGTTGATGTTGGTCAACGACCCCAGCTGGAAGCTGAAATGATGATTGCGCGCGTGCGCCAGGTAGCTGAGCGCATCCACGCCGTCATCGAGGGAACCGGTCGCCACTTCGTGCAGCAACGGTTTCCACAAATGGCTGTGGTTGCGATCCACCAACGTGATCTCCGCTTTGTTCTTGCGGCCGAGCTTATGGCCCAAGCTGGTCGCCAGCTCCAGACCACCGGCGCCGCCGCCGACAATAACGATTTTCTTCTTTGGCGTTGTCAAAATAACCCCCTAAATGTGAACCATTTGTTATTCCAGGGTAAATAAATAATATCCTTAGAATACATAGGGTTCGCGTAAAATAATTCGGCTCTCTGCAGCCAGAATAGCATGTGAGGTTATTTGGTCATACCAAAATTGACGTACATCAAATTTTTTTGGTTAAAGGCTGGACGAGGGGATTTTTTGGGGATTGTGATTCAAATAGTTAGCGCTGAGTCACAGTTTCAAATTTTGCCGATTGCCACCTCAAATTTAGTCCTGGCGTACAAAAAAGCCGCACTTTCCGTCGGTGAAAAACGGCAGGTGCGGCTCGCGGCGGCGTTATGAAACTGTTAACCCAGCGCCTTAAACGCCTTGAGCCGCTGCAGATGCGGCGAGATGTTTTTGAACTTGTGCGTCTGCTGTTCATCCCAGACGATTTCGTAATAGTGATGCAGCAATTCGGCGCTGCGTCGGTTATCCAGCACCTCATCGCGCCGCGACAGCACCACCAGGCAGCGATCGCGGTTTTTCTCGCGGAAATCCTCCACGCACTTGGTGGCGATATCGCGATACTCTTCCGGCCGGTCTATCTTGCCGTGCATGTGTTCTTCCGGGTACAGATTGGGATTGAACATCGCCTGGCGAATGCCGCACAGGAAGCCGATGCGCTCAGCCCAGAAACCGCCGAGGCCAACCCCGCAGATCAACGGGTGCGCGTCGCCGCCCTGCTGCACCGCCTTGTCCACCTCTTTCAACAGATGCTGCATGTCGTGACGCGGGTGCAGCGTGCTGTAGCTGATAAAGCGCACGTCCGGATCGATAAACTGCAGCTGTAACACCTTTTCATGATTGCCGGGACTGGTGGAATCGAAGCCGTGCAAATAGATAATCATGTGGATCCTCGCAACAAGCCAAGGGCCGCGGGCGCGGCCCTCATCATTTCCGCTCTGCGCCGCGATGCGGCGCCTGGATTCACCCTTGCGAACGCTGCTTGTGCTCCTCCCAGCGTTCGCTCAGCGCGCTGAGCGCCTTGTGCGCCTGCTGCCAGCGCTCGGAGGCGCGCAGTTCCTGACGGGTGAACTGACCGCGATGATATAACCGCTTCACCTTCTCTGCTTTGACCGGGGACAGGTTATCCAACACGCTGACCGCACCGGCGCGGTTGTTGCACACCAGGATCATGTCGCAACCGGCATCCAGCGCCGCCTGGCCGCGCTCGGCGTAGCTGCCCATGATGGCGGCGCCTTCCATCGACAGATCGTCGGAGAAAATCACGCCGTCGAAGCCCAGTTCCTGCCGCAGGATCTGCTGCAGCCAGTAAGGCGAACCACTGGCCGGACGCGGGTCCGCTTCAGTATAGATGACGTGGGCCGGCATGACGGCGTCCAGCAGCTGGCGATTGATCAGCTCACGGAAGATCGCCATGTCGTGCTCGCGGATCTGCGCCAGCGGCCGCGGATCGCGCGGGGTTTCCTTGTGCGAATCGGCGCTGACGGCGCCGTGCCCCGGGAAGTGCTTGCCGGTGGTTTTCATGCCGGCGCTGTGCATACCGAGAATAAAGCGTTCCGCCATCGCCAGCGCCTGCTGCGGATCGCTGTGGAACGAACGCTCGCCGATCGCCGCGCTACCGTGGCCGATGTCCAGCACCGGCGCAAAGCTGATGTCGATATCCTGCGCGATCATTTCCGCCGCCATCAGCCAGCCGGCCTCCTGCGCCAGACGGCCGCCTTCCTGCGCATCGTGCAGCGCCGCGAACGACTGCGCCGCCGGTAAACGGGTGAAGCCTTCGCGGAAGCGCTGCACGCGCCCGCCCTCCTGGTCTACCGCCACCACCAGCCGATCGTGCGAAGCGGCGCGGATCTGCCGCACCAGCTCACGCAGCTGCTCCGCATCGTGGAAGTTGCGGGTAAACAGGATCAATCCGCCAACCAGCGGGTGTTTCAAAATCTCGCGTTCTTCTGCATCCAGCTCGTAGCCGGCGACATCTAGCATTACTGGGCCCACGGGCACCTCACTTCATTATTGTTCGTTCAGAATTAGGATGATGATAAACAGAATCGCCGGCGCAGCGCCGCGCCCCAGCGCAAAAATTCAACGTCGCCGCTCTGCTGCCAGCGCACTTCAAACCACAGCAGCATCAGATAATCCACCCACGGCAGCCAGCGGCGCACCTGCGCCTGCAGCCGGGCGAGGTCGTGATAGCCCTGGCGCGCGTACTGCTGCAAAAAACGCTGTTGCTGCTCGGCCGCCCAACCGTTGCCGCGAAACAGCGCGGCGATATCCAGCGCCACGTCGCCGTCGGCGGCATACTCCCAGTCGATCAGCCGCAGCCCCTCGCCGGTCGCGAGCAGATTGCCCGGATGGATATCCATGTGCAGCGGTGCCAGCTTCAACGGTGACGGCGGCTCGCTTTGCAAAAAGTGATGCTGCCAGCGCAGCCAAAGGGGGGTTAAACGCCGCCTGTCCAACAGCTGCCAGTAGCGAATGAACTGCCGACGCAGATCCAGCCGGTAACCGCTGAGCGGCCGCCGATGCAGCGCCGCCGCCATCGCCGCCAGCTCGCCGCGCTGGTTCAGCGCGACAAATTCGGCATTTGTGACGACGTCACCTTCGAGCCATTCGAGCACCAGCCACTGATTATTCTGCGCGAAAACCCGTGGCCCCAGCCCCGACGCGCAGCGGCGCAAGACCTGTGCTTCCCGCCATCGGCTCACCCCCAGTGCGCGTTTCTCCGCACTGTGCTGCCGCGCCAACAGCGTGATGCCCGAACCGTCGATGCGCCAGCTCTCGCCGGTCAGCCCCTGCACCGGGCTGAAATGACAACCGGCGGTATTCACCGCCGGCAGTCTGGTTTCCATCAATCGTCGCAGCGCGGCCTCAGCGTTTAACGGCGCCATTGCCCGACCAGACGATCTCGCCGGTCTGCACCAGCATCAGCTGCATATCCAGCGCCGGCGACTTCACGTCGCCGCTGACGTCGCTGTACAGCACGTACTGCGCGCCGACGATGCGCGCCAGGCCGATCGCCTTGCTGCGCGAGCCGAAGCTGTCATCCGCCGACAGGCCCAACGTTTGTCTGGCGCTGGTCAGCTTCGCTTCCGGTACCACGCTGAAGGTGGAGTTCGACGCCAGCGCCTTATACAGCGCCGCGGTGGCTTTGCCCATCTGCAGCGAGCCGTTGGTATTGTTCTTGACGCTGTCCAGCAGCAGCACGCTGCCGGCCGTCACGCCATCGGCCTTCAACATCTGCCCTACCAGCGGCTGAACGCTGCCCAGCCAGTCGAGCTGCTGAATTTTCGGCGGCTGCGGCACCGGCTCGGTGGTTGGCGGCTGCGGCTGTTCTACCGGCGGCTTCGGCTGTTCCGGCTCGACGGTGACCGGCGGCAACGGCTGGTCCGGCTCAGGCTGGCGCGACAGGCAGCCGCTCAGGGTTAATGCGGCCAGCGCCACTAAGACGTACTTTTTCATGCTTTTTCTCCAAACCTGGCAAGCGCTTACAGGTACAGATACAGACGCGCGGTTTTGGCATCCAGATTGCCGTTAATCGAGTAGATTTTGGCGTCCGAGTTGGGCGCCACGACGATCTCACGCGGTTTTTCGAAGGGACGAATATCCAGCCCCTGCGCATCGTACCAATAGAAACGGTAATGCACGGTGACCGGCGTCGCCTGGCTGTTATTGAGTACCGAGGTCGCCATCACCCGCCCGGAAGCGTTCGAAATCGAAGGCGTATCGGCCAAAATGCCGGCGGTCAGCACCGAAGGATCCATCACCACCGTCTGCCCTTGGTTGACCGCGATGCCGGACGGCGAACTGCACCCCATCAGCAACGCGGCGGGCAACGCCAACGCCATCAGACAACGCAGAGTTTTTTTACCGCGCATGATTTCCTCGCTTAACGTGACAGCAGCGGCCCCAGCGAGCGGCCACCGACCAGGTGCATATGAATATGATAGACCTCCTGACCGGCGTGGCGGTTGCAGTTGACGATCAGGCGGTAGCCATCCTCGGCGATGCCTTCCTGTTCGGCGATTTTCGCCGCGGCGGTGATCATGCGACCCAGCGCGGCTTCATGCTCCACGGTCACGTCGTTGACGGTTGGGATCAGCACGTTGGGAACGATCAGCACGTGGGTGGGTGCCTGGGGGGAGATGTCACGGAAAGCGGTGACCAGTTCATCCTGATAAACCACATCAGCAGGGATTTCGCGGCGGATAATTTTACTGAAAATCGTTTCTTCGGCCATCTGGCGTTCCTTGTTTTACACAATTAGCTGTACGCAGTATGAGTGACAAATTCTACTGCTTTCAACCTGATTGCGCACTTTCCACGTCGAGTGCTGCAGATTCGCGCAGGCCGGCGCCCCGCTTGTGCATCTTTTCACTTTGGTTATTCACTATTGTTGCTTTACTTGCCCCTCACCGCCGCCAATAGTAACCCCATGATTAACAAAGGATAGAGGGCGTTATGTCACCGAGGATTCCGGCGCTGTGCGCGCTGTTGCTGAGCGCCGCCGTTCAGGCGGCCCCGTCGGGCGGTATCGATCTGCAGGCTAACCGACAGCCGATACGCGCAGAGCGCAATCCCGCCGCTATTGCGCTGATTCCGACGAACTTTCACTTCGCGACGCCCGGCAAACTGACTGTGGCGGTGGCGTTCGAAAACTCCCCGCCGCTGGCGCTGTTCGCCGAGGACAATAAAACGCTGATCGGCAGCGATCCGGACATCGCCCGCCTGGTGGCCGACAGTCTCGGGCTAGAGTTGAACCTGGTGCCTACCTCCTGGGAGGATTGGCCATTGGGCATCAGCGCCGGCAAATACGACGCGGCGATCTTCAACATCGCCGTCACCAAACAGCGCAAGACCAAATTCGACTTCGCCACCTACCGGGTGGACACGCTGGGCTTTTACGTCAAATCCACCAGCAAGATCGCCTCTATCAATCGGCCGCAGGACGTCGCCGGGCTACGGATCATCGTCGGATCCGGCACCAATCAGGAAAACATTCTGCTGGGATGGGATAAGCAGAACCGCGCCGCCGGGCTGCCGGCGGTACAACCGATCTACGTGACCGACGACGCCGCCACCAACCTGAGCATTCAGTCAGGGCGAGCCGACGCGTTCTTCGGGCCCCACTCTACCGGCGCCTACAAGGCGGCGCTGACCGGCAAAACCAAAATGGTCGGCATCGGCCCCAACGTGGCCTACGTGGCGGTCACCAGCAAGAAAGGCAACGGGCTGGTGAACGCCATCAACGCCGCCGTCAACGGCGTCATCGTCAGCGGCGAATACGCGCAGGTGCTGGAGCGCTGGGGCGAAGGCGACGAAAAGGTCGAGCGCTCCACCATCAACCCGCCGGGCATCGGCGACTAGCCGCCGATCAGCTGCGGCGCGTGTCGGCGCATCCACTCCGCCAGCGAGTCGAGCGTCGGCCGCAGCGATTTGCCGAGCGCGGTGACCTGGTACTCCACCCGCGGCGGCACTTCGGGAAACACCCGCCGCGTCACCAGACCGCGCTGCTCGAACAGCCGCAGTTGGCGCGTCAGCTCTTTTTGCGCGATGGGCGCTACCGCCCGCTGCAGCTCGCTGAATCGCACCGGATCGTCGATCACGATCAGCCGGTACAGGATCGGTATCGCCCACTTGCCCGACACCAGATTGACGAAGTCCACCATCGGGCAGGATTCGCCTGCCGTCGGCAACGCCGCCAAATTATTTTCCTTCGCTAAGGGTGCTTGCGCCGTCATTTCATCCCACCTCGTCCTTTAGTATCCAAAGGGTGCCTACTATGCAAAAGGAACTATAGCGTAAATAATGCCGCAACAGACGCTCAAGAGGAATCGGTTATGTCACGACTGCAAGGCAAGTACGCATTGATTACCGGCGGCACCAGCGGTATCGGGCTGGAAACCGCTCGCCAGTTCATCGCCGAGGGCGCTTTGGTTGCGATCACCGGCCGCAGCCAAAGCGCTCTGGACGCGGCAGGCCAGGCCTTGGCGGGCAAGGCGCTGTTGCTGTTGAGCGACGCAGGCGACATCCCGCAGCAGCGCGCGCTGGCGCAGCAGTTGGCGCAACGGTGGCCGCGGCTGGACGTGCTGTATGTCAACGCCGGCGACGTCACGCACCGCCCGCTGCAGGAGTGGGATGAACAGAGCTATCAGCGACTGATGGACATCAACCTGAAAGGGCCGTTCTTTCTGATCCAGGCGCTGCTGCCGCTGCTGGCCAACCCTTCTTCGGTGATCCTGTGCGGTTCGGTCAGCGCCCATATCGGCCTGCCGCAGAGCAGCGCCTACGCCGCCAGCAAAGCCGGTTTGTTATCGCTGGCCAGAACGCTCTCCGGCGAGCTGCACGCGCGCGGCATTCGCCTTAACGGCCTCAGCCCCGGCCCGACCGAAACCCCGGCGTTGGGCAAGCTGGGGTTGGCGGAAGCGGATGAGCAGGCATTGCGCGACGATATCCGCGCGCTGGTGCCGATCGGCCGCATGGGCAGCGCGCTGGAGCTGGCCAAAGCGGCGGTGTTTCTGGCGGCGGACGAATCGGCCTTTATGGTCGGCGCCGAGCTGCAGATGGACGGCGGCGTGGGGAATCTTTAACTATTGCGCAGCACACTAAGGCCGCTTATGCGGCCTTTATCAGGTGCCACTCAGCTCACCCCTTGAATCGGGTTGGTATTAAAGGTGTAGACTACGATCTTCCACTGCCCCTGCTGTTTCTCCAATACAAATACTTCACGATTTAAATCGATCAGGGTGGCGCCGTCGCTTATTCGGGTGACCGTTGCGCCGCGATGATGGTGCGTGCGCACATAGGCCATATTACCGTTCACGCTAACGCTGTCATACGCGAACTCGGTTTCAAATTTCTCTTTTTTAAATAGGTCGTCATATTGTTGACGGCGCTTTTCATTGCTGTCCGCCGTCGGCTTTTCGTTCCACTGCGAATAACTTTGTGGTGCGAAAAGTGACAAAATAGTTAGCGTATCGCCGGCATTAAGCGCTGTCTGGTATCGGTTTATCAGCTGATAAACCGCCTTCTGCTCAGCCGCAACGCCCGCATCAGCGGAAACCCTGTAACTTTGTGGCGCGGCCTCGCTGCCTGCGGCATACGTTTGGCCGCACAAGCCTGCTCCAACCAATAACAATACGGCAGTTAACTTTCTCATATAAATATCCTCTTCGGCGTTATTTCATTATGGCAATACAGGATGCGATTTCAGATAAATAAAAACGCTGAAAATAAAATATCCAATGCCGCGTTAAATTGACAGTCGGCATATTTAAAAATACTCTTTTAATAATTTAAATAATGGAAGCCGTTAACATGAATGAACTGCATGCGCTACGCGTGTTCTGCCAGGTGGTAGAAATGGAGGGATTCAGCCAGGCGGCAACCAAAATGGGGCTCTCCCCGGCCAGCGTCACGTACAGCATCAATCAGCTTGAAAAACAGTTCGGGCAGCCCCTCTTCAAACGCTCAACCCGGCGCTTCTCCCTGACCAGCGCCGGGGAGCGTTGCTACCGCACCGCGCAGGAGATACTGCAGCAGTTTGACCGGCTGAAAAACGACATGTCGGGCGACTTTGAACAACCGCGCGGACCGCTGCGGGTCGAGATAGCCTCGATGCTCAGCAGCATGCATATCGCCCCGGCGCTGCCGGCTTTTTTGGCGCAATACCCGGAATTGCAGCTCAGCGTTTCGGTCAGCGATCGCCTGGTCAATCCGGCGGAGGATCGCGCCGACGTATTTATTCGCATCGGCGCCGGCGACATCCCCGAGATGGTCAGCCGTCAATTGCTGCAACCACGCTATCTGTGCTGTGCGTCTCCCAATTATTTTACGCGCCACGGCCGGCCAGAACACCCGGAACAACTGCAACAGCACCAGCGGCTGGGATTTATCCGTTCAGGCGCGGCGGCGGCGGATGACTGGCAGTTCATTCGCGGCGACGAACGCTACTCTCTGGCGCCCAGCCCGCTGCTGAGCTTTAACCATTCCCAATCACTGTGCGAGGTAGCCAGGAATCATCTCGGCCTGGTTTACTTGCTGGATTGCACGCTGGAAAATTATCTGAAGACGGGGGAATTGGAGCCGATACTGCAGGAGTGGGCGCCCACCGGGGCGCCGATCAATATTCTCTATCCGCGCCTGCGGGATCGCAGCCACAAAATTCGGGTCTTCGTCGACTTCATCAGCGAGCTGTTCGCCGACAAATTCGCCAGGCCCTGATCGCGCGGCTCACCCCAACCCGGGGATGTCGACGCCAAAGGTCTGCAACAGCAGCACCACATTGAGCAGCACGATTACCACCGTGCCGACCACCGCCGCCAGGCTGGTCCAGCGGCCGTTGGCGAACTCGCCCATGATGTCGCGGCGGCGGGTGAACATCACCAGCGCGATCATCGGCGCCGGCAGCGCCAGGCTCAGCACCACTTGGCTGTAGACCAGCGCGTCGGTGGCATTGACGCCCATCGCCACCACGATAAACGCCGGCACCATAGTGACCAGGCGACGCACCCACACCGGAATGCGGAAGCCGACGAAGCCCTGCATGATCATCTGCCCGGCCATGGTGCCCACCACCGAGCTGGAGATGCCGGAGGCGATCAGCGACGCGAGGAAGATACCGGCGGCCGCCGCACCGAACAGCGGCGTCAGCGTATGGTAGGCGGTGCCAATCTCGGCCACATCGCTGTTACCGGCGTGGAAGGCGCTCGAAGCCATGATGACCATCGCGATATTCACCAGCCCCGCCAGCGCCAGCGCGATCACTACCTCGATATTGGAGAAACGCAGCAGCTTGCGCCGCTCGCCGTTGTCGCTGGCCGGACTGCGGTGCTGGGTCAGCCCCGAGTGCAGGAAAATGGCGTGCGGCATCACGGTGGCGCCGATAATGCCGACGGCGATGGTCAGCGCCTGCGCGTCGGGCAACTGCGGCGTCACCATGCCGATGCCGGCCGCCTGCCAATCCACCGGTACGATGAACATCTCCACCAGATAGCACAGCGCGATGATGCCCACCAGGCCACCGATCATCAGTTCAACCGGGCGGAAACCTTTTTTTTCCACCATCAACAGCGCATAGGTGATCACCGCCGTCACGCCCATCCCCGCCAGCAACGGCATGTGGAACAACAGCGCCAGCGCGATCGCGCCGCCGAGAAACTCCGCCAGATCGGTGGCCATCGCCGCCACTTCGCTGAGCAGCCACATGCCGATCACCACCGGCCGTGAGAACTGATCGCGGCACATTTCCGCCAGATTGCGGTTGGTGACGATGCCGAGCTTGGCCGACAGCGCCTGAAACAGCATGGCGATCAGGTTGGCCATCACCACCACCCACAGCAGGCTGTAACCGTATTTCGCCCCGGCCTGAATGTTGGTGGCGAAGTTACCGGGATCCATGTAGGCGATAGAGGCAATCACCGCCGGGCCGGCGAACAGCAACGGCGTAAAGGCGCCGCGCTTGCGTCCGGCAAGGGCGGCGCCAATCGCGATGTTGGTCCGTTCGGTTAACGATGGGGTGGTTGCCGCATCACGCATGGATTACCCTCAATCTTTTACTGGTTATTTTTCCACCTGTCATGCTGACAATGTAGCATCGGCTACACTTTATGCAACAGGCGAAATTCATTGGCTTTGTGTAGAGATATTTCTAACTACCACAATGCGTGGCATCGAATTGATAATGTGTGCTATTTGGACTAACTTAGGGCAACCCTCCCCATATTGCCGGGAGACGCCATTTTTACGCTTACAGGACGCCCCACGCTATGGTTACCCGCGCGCCAGATAACGCCGACCGCCCCGCCCTGACCGATATGCCGGACGAGGCCGAGCACGCCCTGCGTTTTAGCCGCGCCCGTGAAGCGCAGTCCAATGCGCTGATCGAAGATTACGTTGAGCTGATCGCCGATTTGCTGCAAAGCACCCGCGAAGCCAGAACCACCGATATCGCGCGCCGCTTCGGCGTGTCTCACCCGACGGCGATCAAAAATATCGCGCGGCTGAAAAGCGCTGGGCTGGTTGAATCGCGCCCTTATCGCGGGGTGTTTTTAACCGAGGAAGGCGAGCAGCTGGCGCAGAAGGTGCGCCGCCGTCACCGCATCGTGGTTGATCTGCTGATGTGCCTCGGGGTGCCGAGCGAAACCGCCGAGCTGGACAGCGAAGGGATTGAACACCATATCTCGGACGAAACGCTGGCGGTGTTCGAACATTATCTACAGCAGCACACCAAACCCTGACTCCCGGAGCGCCGATGAGCTACGCCGTGCAGCAAATCCATGATCTGCGCCTGGTGGTTTTCGCCGAAGCCGGGCCGGCGCTGAAAGATGAAAACGACGTCAGCCTGTTTATCGCGCCCGCCTTTGAACACGAGGCCGGGATGGTCGCCCTCCCCGTCAGCCGCCTGGACGCCGCCTTCTTCCAGCTCAGAAGCGGCGTTGCCGGCGCCGTATTGCAGAAATTCGTCAACTACCGCCTGCGCGTGGCGCTGCTGGGCGATATCACCCCCTGGCTGGCGCAAAGCAACGCGCTGCAAGACTTCGTGCGCGAAGCCAATCGCGGCGAACAGGTCTGGTTCCTCCCTTCTCTCGCCGAACTCGAACAGCGCCTTGGCGCCTGACGGCAGGCAACAAAAAAGGGAGGCTTTCGCCTCCCTTGGTAACTCCCCTGCCTGAATCAGTGATTACGGATGTATTCGTCCATATCGGTTTTCAGGTTGTCAGATTTGGTGCCGAAGATGGCCTGCACGCCAGAGCCAGCGACGACTACGCCGGCTGCGCCCAGTTTCTTCAGGCCCGCTTGGTCAACTTTGGACACGTCGGCCACGCTGACGCGCAGACGGGTGATGCAAGCATCCAGGTTAGTGATGTTTTCTTTACCGCCGAAGGCCTGAACCAGCGCTGCGGACATTTCGGAACCGCCCTGCGCAGTCTGCTCGGCAGCGGTGTCTTCACGGCCCGGGGTTTTCAGATCCAGCTTGGCGATCAGCACGCGGAAGATGGTGTAGTACACCAGACCGTAGATGATGCCGACGATTGGGAACAGCCAGATTTTGCTGCTGTTGCCGCTCAGTACGATAAAGTCGATCAGGCCGTGCGAGAAGCTGGTGCCGTCACGCATGCCCAACAGAATGCAGATTGGGAACGCCAGACCGGCCAGGATAGCGTGGATCACGTACAGGATCGGCGCGACGAACATGAAGGAGAACTCGATCGGCTCGGTGATACCGGTCAGGAACGAGGTCAGCGCAGCGGAGATCATGATGCCGCCGACTTTAGCGCGGTTTTCCGGCTTAGCCGAGTGCCAGATGGCGATGGCCGCAGCAGGCAGACCGTACATTTTGAACAGGAAGCCGCCGGACAGTTTGCCCGCGGTTGGGTCGCCCGCCATGTAGCGAGGGATGTCGCCGTGGAACACCTGGCCCGCCGCGTTGGTGAATTCACCAATCTGCATTTGGAACGGTACGTTCCAGATGTGGTGCAGACCGAACGGCACCAGAGCACGCTCAACCACGCCGTAAATGCCGAAGGCTACAACCGGGTTCTGATAAGCCGCCCACTGCGAGAAGGTCTGGATAGCCGTACCGATCGGTGGCCAGATGAAGGACAGCACTACGCCCAGAACGATCGCCGCCAGACCGGAAATGATCGGCACGAAACGCTTACCGGCAAAGAAGCCCAGGTATTCCGGCAGTTGAATGCGGAAGAAGCGGTTGAACATATAGGCCGCGATGGCGCCGGAGATAATCCCCCCGAGCACACCGGTATCCGCCAGGTGTTTGGCCGCAATCTCTTCAGCCGGCAGGTGCAGCACCAGCGGCGCAACCACCGCCATGGTTTTCACCATGATGCCGTAAGCCACCACCGCCGCCAGCGCGGAAACGCCGTCGTTGTTGGTGAAGCCCAAGGCGACGCCGATAGCGAAAATCAACGGCATATTGGCGAAGACCGAACCGCCCGCTTCCGCCATCACGTGGGAGACTACCGCAGGTAGCCAGCTAAAGTTGGCGGAACCGACGCCCAGCAGGATACCTGCGATAGGCAACACGGACACCGGCAGCATGAGCGATTTACCTACTTTTTGCAGGTTTGCAAATGCGTTCTTGAACATAGTTGAGTGTGCTCCTGAGTAATAATGCTTTGCTACTTCTTGTCGCGATAATTCGCGCTGCAAGGGGGGGAGAAAAACCCCTGCAATTCAGGGTGTCTGAGCACCCCTTGAATTTATTACGCAGAGTAAAATAAATAGCCTGCGCAATGTTTGATGACAATCACGTTTCGATGATCGAGCCGCGGTAACTTTGCATAAACCGGCTATTTTTTGGCAAAACGGGCCAAAAAACACGCATCAATCACCCTGAAACGGGAGGGAACCTTACCCGTTTCAGTGATTAATTACGAGCTTAAAAAAAATTACGCAGACAATGACCTACAGCTATAGCCTAGGTCAAAGATCACAGATCAAGGTGAAATAAGCGTGAAAAGTTGGCGGTGGTCGCTTCGGCCAGTTGTTCCAGGCTGACGCCCTTCAATACCGCCATGTATTCAGCCACATCGCGCACATAGGCGGGTTGGTTTTCTTTGCCGCGATGCGGCACCGGCGCCAGATAAGGCGAATCGGTTTCCACCAGAATGCGATCCAGCGGCACATAGCGGGCCACCTCACGCAGCTGTTCGGCGTTGCGGAAGGTCACGATGCCCGAGAAGGAAATGTAGAAGCCCAGATCCAGCAGCGCTTCGGCCGTGGCCAGATCTTCGGTGAAACAGTGAAGTACGCCGCCGCAATCCTGTGCGTTCTCTTCACGCAGGATCGCCAGCGTGTCCGCACGCGCATCACGGGTGTGGACGATCACCGGCTTGTTCAGATCCCGGCCGATGCGGATATGTTCGCGGAAAGAGTCCTGCTGCAGCTCAAGATTGTCTTTCTGGTAGAAGTAATCGAGCCCGGTTTCCCCCAGCGCTACTACCTGTTCCGCCGCCGCCAGGCGGCGCAGCTCGGCGTAATCATAGCCTTCTTCCAGGTTGAGCGGATGCACCCCGCAGGAGAAGGCCACATCGTCGCGCTTGCCGATCAGTTCGGTCATGGAACGGTAGCCCGGCAGCGTGGTGGCGACCGCCAGCACATAGCCGACGTCGCGCGCTTTGGCCTTGGCCAGCGCATCGTCCACATTCTGGTGCAGCGTTTGATAATCCAGGCCGTCAAGGTGGCAATGAGAATCGACTAACAACATAATTTTTAACTCTTTTACTTTACAGCGAATGAGGTTGGGAATAGCCGGCGGCGCCGAGCATCTGTTCCCAGCGAAGTAACTGTTCGGTCAGCAGCAGCTCGCGATTGACGCCCACCACGCTGAGCAGCTGGTGACGGCAGTTCAGCCACTGCTGCACGATCTGCTGCAGCGAGGCGCTGCTCAGCAGGCTGGCCAACTGGTGCACCAGCGGCTGCTGATCCTGATTCAACACATAGTGATGCGCGCCCTGTTGCCACTTCATCGCGTCCACCAGCAGCGCGCACAGCCAGTGCAGGCGCTCGGCGACGTCTTCGTGGTTTAACGCCGGCAGCAGCGACAGCATATCGCGCTGCGGCAGCGCGGCGCTCAATGCAGCGCACAGGGCGCTGCGCTGTTGCCACTGCTGCGGCTGCAACAGCTGTTCGGCGGCCAGCGGCGCGCCGTCGTGCAGGCGCAGCGCCGTGAGGCGGTCCGTCTGGGATCCGGCCGCCTGTCGGCCCAGCCACTGCAGACTGAGCTGCTCCTCCGGGCTGGCCAAATGCCAGTACAGGCAGCGGCTGCGCAGTGTCGCCATCAGCCGCGACGGCTCACGGCACCCCAGCAGGAAATAGGTTTTCTCCGGCGGCTCCTCCAGCGTTTTCAACAGCGCGTTGGCCGCCGCCTCGGTCAGCTGTTCCGTCTGAGGCAGCCAAATCACCTTGGCGCCGCCCTGCTGCGCGTGGGCATACAGCTTCTCAATCACCTGGCGAATCGGTTCGATCCCCAGGCTGCTCTTGCCCTTTTCCGGCGCCAGCACGTGATAATCCGGGTGGTTACCCGCCAGCATCAGCCGGCAGCTATGGCACTCACCGCAGCTTTTTTCACCGTTGCGCTGCTGACAGATCAACCAACGGCTCAGGCCGTAGGCCAGCGCATCGTCACCGTTGCCCGCCGCAGCGTGCAGCAGCAGCGCATGATGGCCGCGGCCCTCGGCGTACTGCCCAACCAGCTGGCGATAAGGGCCATTCAGCCACGGATACCAGTTCATTATGCGCCTTCCTGCTGCCGCAGCCACTGGCTGACGCAGTCGCGGATCGCCGCCGTCACCTGTTCCAGCGGTTGGGCGGCGTCGACGGTGACGATGGTTTCATCCTGCGCCGCCAGCTCGAGATAACGCGCGCGGGTGCGTTCGAAGAACGGCAGCGCCTCCTGTTCGATGCGATCCAGCTGGCCGCGAGCCTGTGCGCGTTGCAGGCCA
Organism: Serratia sp. LTN-2; assembly: GCF_059740205.1. Classification (NCBI taxonomy): domain Bacteria; kingdom Pseudomonadati; phylum Pseudomonadota; class Gammaproteobacteria; order Enterobacterales; family Yersiniaceae; genus Serratia; species Serratia sp. LTN-2. Next base: position 260,194 of record NZ_JCAXDO010000005.1, read on the forward strand.
ACCAGCGGCGGCAGATCGAGATAGACCGTCAGGTCCGGCCGGAAATCCCCCAGCACGGTGTCGCGCAGCGAGGCCATCAGCTGCGGATCCACGCCACGGCCGCCGCCCTGGTAAGCCTGTGAAGAGAGATCGTGACGGTCGCCCACCACCCACGCGCCGCGCGCCAGAGCCGGTTTAATTACGGTCTCCACCAGCTGCACGCGCGCGGCGTACAGCATCAGCACTTCGGCCTTGATGGTCGGCAATTCGCCGTCGATGCCGCGCTTAAACAGATCGCGCAGCTTTTCCGCCAGCGGCGTACCACCCGGTTCGCGGGTGAAGACGATATCGCTGACGCCGTGTTCACGCAGTACATTGACCACCGTGTCGCGCGCGGTGGTCTTGCCCGCGCCTTCCAGCCCCTCGATAACAACGAATTTACTTTTCATTCTTTTCCTTTAACGCCTGACGGTACGCGCGCACCGCCTGGTTATGGCTCGCCAGATTGGTGGTGAAGGTATGCCCACCCTTGCCGTCGGCGACAAAATAGAGATAAGGCGTTTTGGCCGGATTGGCGGCCGCCTGCAGCGAGGCCTCACCCGGCATGGCGATCGGCGTTGGCGGCAGGCCGGCGATCACATAGGTGTTGTAAGGCGTCGGCGTCTCCAGATCCTTGCGCGTGATGTTGCCATTATAGCTTTCGCCCATGCCGTAGATCACCGTCGGATCGGTCTGCAGACGCATGCCGATACGCAAGCGGTTGACGAACACCGACGCCACCTTGCTGCGCTCTTCCGGCACGGCGGTCTCTTTCTCGACGATCGAAGCCATGGTCAACAACTCTTCCGGCGTTTTATACGGCAGGCTGGCGTCGCGGCCGGCCCAGGCGGCCTGCAGCGCTTTGTTCATGCGCACGTGAGCGCGTTTGAGCAGCGCAATGTCGCTCATGCCGGCGGTATACTGATAGGTATCCGGGTACAGGTGCCCTTCCGGCGTTTCGCCCGCAGGAATGCCTAGCGCGGTGGCGATCTCCGCTTCGCTCTTGTCCGCCAGAGTGTGTTTCAGGTATTTGGACTGCTGCAGCACCTGCTGCCAGTCACGCAGGCGTGAGCCTTCGATAAAGCGCGCGGTGAACTGCGCCTCTTTGCCGCTGGCCAACAGCTTCAGCATCTGGCGCACCGTCATGCCCGGCGTGAAACGGTAGGTACCGGCCTTGAACTCCGCCAGCTCCGGCTCCAGTTTCAGCAGCCACTGGAACCAGCGGCCGTTGCGCACCAGTTTATCGCGCACCAGCAACCCTTCCAGCGCCACCCGGCCGGTGCCGGCAGGCAGTTTGAAGATGGTCTCTTGCTGGATGGCCAGCGGCGTATCGGCAAAGCGTTCGATCTTCTGGTAGCCCCAAAACAGCAGCGCCAATGCCAGAACAACAATAACAGACAGGACCTTCAGCTTTCTTTTCTTCATCAATCAGCCATGGTTAACAGTGTGGACGCAAAAAATCATACAGCTGGCGCGAATGATAACGCCATGATTGGGCAACGTTTACCGGCAGCAGCGGCATCAGCGCGTTGCTCACCAGAACTTCGTCAGCGTCGGCCAGCGTCTCCAGTGGTTCACTGACGCAGTGCAGACGGTATTCCGAACCGGTCAGCAGCGCGATCACCCGCCGCCGCATCAGCCCGGCGACGCCCGCCTGGCTCAGGTCCGGGGTAAACACCGCTTTTCCCTTACGCCAGAACAAATTAGCCGCACAGCATTCCACCAGCATACCGGCAGTGTCAAGCACCAGCGCCTCGTCGGCGGCCATCTGGTCAAGATGCGCGCGGATCAGCACCTGCTCCAGACGGTTCAAATGCTTTAGCCCCGCCAGCAGTGGGTTACGCGCCAGCGCCACCGGGCTGAGCGCGAGCGTGATGCCCTGCTCCCGCCACTGCAAATAGTGCGCGGGGTAGCTGCTGCGGGCGACGATGCGCGTTGGGTTTTCGCACCCCGCCGGGCTGTAGCCGCGCCCACCGCTGCCGCGCGTCAGTATCGCTTTGACCACGCCGAGCGGAATTGATTCGGCCGCCTGCGCCATCTCCCGTTCGAAAGCCAGCCAATCGGTGGCGGGCAGCATCAGCCGCAGCGCCGCTTGCTGCAGCCGCTCCAGATGCCAGGGCAGCAGCTCGACTTTGCCGTCGATAACCCGGGCGGTAGTAAAGCAACCATCGCCGAATTGCAGGCCGCGATCGCTCGGCGCCAGCGCATCGTGGCGTTGTCCGTTAATCCAATACATGCTTCCTCCTGTTGCCGGCTGATGACTTCACGCTCGCAGAATAGCAGGCGGCCGTTAATGCAAAAACGCTCAATATGCCCACTTACCATTCAGCTCGGCTGGCGTTATAGTAGCTCATTGGAAACATTAGGCTATCCACATGAAATATAAAAAAATATTATCAATAATTATAATTCTATTTACCATTCTGATAACTGCCGGGCTGCTAGCCATAAAGCCGCTGCGCATTGCCTTCCCCTCATTGCTGCCAGGAATAACATGCCCAACCGCAACTCTCTGCACGGATGATGTCGCAAAATTAGCGGATGCTCAAAAGCTTTATCAGACCGGCTATGCGCACGCCAGTATCGCCGTCGGGCCATTTATCGGCAGCCCCCGAGTCGTGTTCTGCAACGCTGCAGCCTGCGCCGAGATGTTCGGCATGGGAAAACGCGCCGCCGCTGCGATCGGTGATCTCGGTCTGATTGTTGCACCACGCGGTTGGACAGCGTTCTACTTAACGCATGAAATGATCCACTATCGGCAGGCAGAATCCTTCGGTAATCTCGCCATGTTGACCAAACCTTCATGGCTGATTGAGGGGATGGCTTATTCCATGAGTGGCGATCCGCGCCCACTTACCGCCCCCTTCGAAGAATGGCGTACTCAATTCGAGATGTGGCAGGTTACACTCGGCAATCAATCCATCTTGCAAGCGGCGAAAAATATAGAATAGCCCCCTGCAGGTGCCCCTCTCCGTCAAATTGCACGCGTAAAAAAGCCCGGTTAAAAAACCGGGCTTTCATCAGCAGTCGACCGCGCGAGTTACACTCGGCGGAAGATCAGCGAGCCGTTGGTGCCGCCGAAGCCGAAGGAGTTACACAGGGTGAACTCCATATCGCTGACCTGGCGCGCTTCGTGAGGCACGAAGTCCAGATCGCAACCTTCATCCGGGTTATCCAGGTTGATGGTTGGCGGTACCGCCTGATCGCGCAGCGCCAGCACGGTGAAGATGGACTCGATCGCGCCTGCCGCACCCAACAGGTGGCCGGTCATCGATTTGGTCGAGCTCACCAGCACGCGCTGGGCATCGGCGCCAAATACGGATTTCACCGCCTGCGCTTCCGCCTGATCGCCCGCCGGCGTAGAGGTGCCGTGTGCGTTGATGTAGCCGATTTGTGACGGGGTCACACCGGCGTCAAGCAGGGCATTTTCCATCGCCAGCGCAGCGCCAGCGCCGTTTTCCGGTGGCGAAGTCATGTGATAGGCATCGCTGCTCATCCCAAAGCCAACCACTTCGGCGTAGATTTTCGCGCCGCGTTTTTTCGCGTGTTCGTACTCTTCCAGCACCATCATGCCGGCGCCGTCGCCCAGCACGAAGCCGTCGCGGTCTTTATCCCACGGACGGCTCGCCGCCTGCGGGTTGTCATTACGGGTGGACAGGGCGCGCGCTGCGCCAAAGCCGCCGACGCCCAATGGGGTGCTGGCTTTCTCTGCCCCACCGGCCAGCATCACGTCAGCATCATTGTAAGCAATGATACGCGCCGCATGGCCGATGTTGTGCACACCTGATGTACAGGCGGTGGCGATGGAAATGCTTGGGCCACGCATGCCGTACATGATTGTCAGGTGGCCTGCAATCATATTCACGATGGTGGATGGCACGAAGAACGGACTGATTTTCCGTGGGCCACCGTTAACCAGTGAACTGTGGTTTTCTTCAATCAAACCCAGGCCGCCGATGCCGGAACCGATCGCGGCTCCAATGCGGGTGGCGTTAGCCTCGGTGATGTCCAGACCTGCATCCTGCATGGCTTGCATGCCGGCAGCGATACCGTACTGGATAAAGGCGTCCATCTTGCGCGCATCTTTGCGAGAGATGAAATCCTCAGAATTAAAATTCTTTACCAGGCCAGCAAACTTGGTCGCATAGGCAGTGGTATCGAAATGGTCGATCAGGCTGATGCCACTCTGACCGGCAAGAAGAGCGTTCCACGTGGACTCTACCGTATTGCCGACAGGAGACAACATGCCCAGTCCGGTCACAACTACTCGACGCTTAGACACGTTTGTCCTCCAGGGAGGGAAAAATATGACACTAGGGATAGAAAAAACTTAGGCGGTCGAACGACCGCCTAGATATGTTCTCTTACTGCTGGCTAGCGTTGATGAAATCAATAGCTGCCTGAACAGTAGTGATCTTCTCAGCTTCTTCGTCTGGAATCTCGGTGTCGAATTCTTCTTCCAGTGCCATTACCAGCTCAACGGTGTCAAGAGAATCAGCGCCCAGATCTTCAACGAAAGAAGCGTTGTTCAAAACTTCTTCCTGTTTAACACCCAGTTGCTCAACAATGATTTTCTTAACGCGTTCTTCGATAGTGCTCATACTCTTAAATTTCCTATCAAAACTCGCTTTCGCGATGGTTTTCGTAGTGTATAAAATGCTGAAAAAGATGCAACTAAATCCCGGCTGGTCAAACCACGATTTTACGCTATTTTGCGGTTTTTGCCTCAAATAACGCAAATGGTTTTCGCATTTTTTAAATCATGTACATGCCGCCATTGACATGTAACGTTTCACCGGTGATATAGCCGGCCTCATCAGAGGCCAAAAATGCAACAGCGCTGGCGATTTCTTTAGCATCGCCCAGCCGGTTGGCTGGAACTGATGACAAAATGCCTGCGCGTTGATCATCTGTCAACGCCCGTGTCATGTCCGTCTCAATAAAGCCAGGTGCCACGACGTTGACCGTAATGCCACGCGAAGCAACTTCACGTGCCAAAGATTTGCTAAAACCAATCAGGCCGGCTTTAGCCGCCGCGTAGTTCGCCTGCCCTGCGTTCCCCATGGTACCGACAACGGAACCGATGGTGATGATACGGCCAAACCGCTTTTTCATCATAGCGCGCATTACCGCTTTTGACAGACGGAATACGGAAGTCAGGTTGGTGTCGAGGATATCCTCCCACTCATCATCCTTCATGCGCATCAGCAGGTTATCACGCGTAATGCCGGCATTATTCACTAAAATGTCGATTTCGCCAAATTCGGCGCGAATCGATGCCAGCACGCTGTCGATAGATTGCGCATCAACAACGTTCAACATAAACCCTTTGCCGTTTGCGCCCAGGTAGCCGCTGATCGCTTCAGCGCCGCTCTCGCTGGTCGCGGTGCCGATCACTTTGGCGCCGCGTGCCACAAACGTTTCTGCAATAGCTCGGCCAATACCGCGGCTCGCGCCGGTGACCAGAACGATTTTACCTTCGAAGCTCATCATTTTCCTCTTTATTGTTCAAGCGCCGCCGACAGGCTGGCGGTGTCGTTCACCGCCGCAGCCGTCAGGGTGTCAACAATACGTTTAGTCAGGCCGGTCAGCACTTTGCCCGGCCCCACTTCCAGCAGCGACGTCACTCCCTGTGCTGCGATAAATTCTACGCTTTCGGTCCAACGCACCGGGCTGTACAGTTGACGCACCAGCGCGCTGCGGATCGCTTCAGGATCGTTTTCGGTACGCACGTCGACGTTGTTCACCACCGGCACCTGCGGCGCGTTGAAGGTGATGTCCTGCAGCGCCACGGCCAGCTTGTCGGCGGCCGGTTTCATCAGTGCGCAGTGCGAAGGCACGCTCACCGGCAGCGGCAGCGCGCGTTTGGCGCCAGCGGCTTTACAGGCGGCGCCTGCACGTTCAACCGCTTCCTTGTTGCCGGCGATAACCACCTGGCCCGGCGAGTTGAAGTTGACCGGTGAAACCACCTGCCCTTGCGCGGACTCTTCACACGCCTTGGCGATCGCGTCGTTGTCCAGGCCGATGATGGCGTACATCGCGCCGGTGCCTTCCGGCACCGCTTCCTGCATCAGCTTGCCGCGCAGCTCGACCAGACGGATCGCCGCCTTGAAGTCCAGCACGCCGGCGCAGACCAGCGCCGAGTATTCGCCCAGGCTATGACCCGCCATCAGCGCCGGCGCTTTACCGCCCTGCTGCTGCCAAACGCGGAAAATCGCCACCGAGGCGGCCAGCAGCGCCGGTTGGGTCTGCCAGGTCTTGTTCAGCTCTTCCGCCGGGCCTTGCTGCACCAGCTGCCACAGATCGTAACCCAGGGCGGAGGAGGCCTCGCCGAAGGTCTCTTCGACGATCGGGAACTGTGCGGCCAAATCGGCCAACATGCCAACGGTCTGCGACCCCTGGCCCGGGAAAACAAAAGCAAATTGCGTCATTTTTTCTTCCTGTCCAAATCAGAAACGAACCAGCGCCGAGCCCCAGGTAAAGCCGCCGCCGAAGGCTTCCAGCAGCACCAGTTGGCCGCGCTGAACTCGCCCGTCGCGCACTGCTTCGTCCAGTGCGGAAGGCACCGAGGCGGCGGAGGTGTTGCCGTGACGATCGAGCGTCACCACCACTTTGTCCATCCCCATGCCCAATTTTTTCGCCGTTGCGCTGATGATGCGCAGGTTGGCCTGGTGCGGCACCAGCCAATCCAGCTCGCTGCGGTCCAGATTATTGGCCTGCAGCGTCTCGTCGACGATGCGCGCCAGCTCGGTGACCGCAACCTTGAAGACTTCGTTGCCCGCCATGGTGACATAGGCCGGCTTGTCTTGATTCTGACGATCCTTGTACGGCAGCGTCAGCAGGCCGCCGTAGCTGCCGTCGGCGTGCAGATGGGTGGACATGATGCCCGGCTCTTCGGAAGCCCCCAGCACCACCGCCCCTGCGCCATCGCCAAACAGAATGATGGTGCCGCGATCTTCAGGATCCAGCGTGCGTGACAACAGATCAGCGCCGATCACCAACGCATGTTTGACCGCGCCGTTTTTCACGTACTGATCGGCCACGCTGAGCGCATAAGTAAAGCCGGCGCAGGCCGCGGCCAGATCGAACGCCGCGCAGTCCTTGATACCCAGCATGTCTTGCACCAGGCACGCCGCGCTTGGGAACGCGTGCGTATTCGTGGTGGTCGCCACCACGATCAGCCCGATGTCTTCTTTAGCCACACCTGCCATTTCCAGCGCTTTTTCAGCGGCCTGGAAGCTCATCGTCGCAACGGTTTCATCCGCAGCGGCGATACGGCGTTCGCGAATACCGGTACGCGTGACGATCCACTCGTCAGAGGTATCCACCATTTTTTCCAAATCAGCATTGGTGCGCACTTGTACGGGCAAATAACTCCCCGTACCGAGAATCTTTGTATACATGTACGATCAGTCACTCTTAGGTAATACAGCCTCAAGGCGCGCAGCAATCCTTTCCGGGACTTGCCGCTGCACCGCCTGCACAGCCTGTTCGATTGCGACTGCAAACGCGTGAGGGTTCGCAGCGCCGTGGCTCTTGACTACGGTGCTGCGCAATCCTAACAGACATGCGCCATTATACTGGTCGGGGTTCAGGTGGCCGAACCGCTTAACCACCCGTTTTTGCAGCCAACGGCCCAACAATTTCAGCCACCAGGCTCGCTTGTTTCCGTCGCCGGACGATTTCAGCAGCGATAAGAACACCCTGACCACCCCTTCCATGGTTTTCAGGGTGACGTTGCCCACGAAGCCGTCGCAGACCAATACGTCGGTCTTGCCGGTGAGCAGCTCGTTTCCTTCCAGATAACCAATATAGTTGATTGCCGGCGTATTTTTTAGCACAGCGGCCGCTTCGCGGATATTATCCAGGCCTTTGGTCTCTTCTTCGCCAATATTCAGCAGCGCCACTCGCGGTTGCGCAATGCCGATCACCTCTTCCGCCATCACCGCGCCCATCACGGCGAACTGCACCAGCATGGTGCTGTCGCACTCGACGTTGGCGCCCAAATCCAGCACCACGGTTTTGCTGCGTTGCTGATTCGGGATCACCGTCATCAGCGCCGGGCGTTCGATGCCTTCCAACGGCTTGACCAGCAGCTTCGCCAACCCCATCAACGCACCGGTATTGCCGGCGCTGACGCAGCCCTGCGCGTTGCCGCTGCTGAGCTGTTCGAGCGCAATGCGCATCGACGTGCCGCGGCTGGCGCGTATCGCTTGTGAAGGTTTGGCGTCGCCGGCGATCACAGACTCGGCGGGCACGACTTGCAGACGCTCCAGAAGAACCGGATCGGCGTGGGCAAGCAAAGGGGAGATGACGTCGGGATTGCCGACCAGCAGGAGATGAAGCTGTAAATTAGAGGCCAGTGCCTGCAACGAAGCAGGCACTGTGACGCAGGGACCGAAGTCCCCGCCCATTGCATCTAACGCCAGGGTTAGACGAGTCAAGGTATCGCTACTTAGCCGATAACCTTGCGACCGCGGTAGAAACCGTCGGCAGTGATGTGGTGACGACGGTGAGTTTCACCGGATACTTTGTCTACAGACAGAGTAGTCGTGGTCAGAGCATCGTGAGAACGACGCATGCCACGCTTGGAACGGGTTGGTTTATTCTGTTGTACGGCCATGGACCTTACTCCTCAATTACTTACGCTTTAAACTGGCTAATACGGCAAACGGATTCGGTTTCTCCGCCTCAGGAGGCAGTTGGCCAAATACCATGTCCGCTTCGGACACTTCACAGTGTTCAGATTCATGTACCGGAACGACAGGCAGTGAAAGAATAATTTCGTCTTCAATCATTGCCAACAGATCGACTTCGCCAAACTCGTCAACTTCGATCGGTTCGTACGCTTCCGGTAATGCCTCAGCCTGCTCATCATTGACGACCGGGCTAAAACAATATGTTGTGTGGACCTGATGCTCGAACGGGACTCCACAGCGTTGGCACATCAACGTTACCGTGACGTCCGCATGCCCTGTTATCACCGCGAGGCGCTGATTGTCGATATTAAACGACAACGACACCTCGACATCACTGTCCACACTGACCACGGAGTCGGCAACACGAGTAACCTGCTCAGGCGCATAGACACCAGCATAGTCCAGGCGTTTCTGAGCGGTACGTACCGCATCAATGGTCAAGGGTAATTTTACCTTTTGCATAGGGCGCGCATATTAACTTTGTAACGACATAGAGTCAAAGAAAAAGGCCGTAAAACGGCTCCTTTCACCAATATTCGCTTCCACAGCGGCCGACAGTTTAAAATGCCGTACCCATTTACGCTACGGTTTGCGAAAAAAATTATGCAGAGATTGCTTTTAGCCTCCACCTCCCCCTATCGAAAAATGCTGCTGGAGAAGCTGCAACTGCCCTTCGACTGCGCCGCGCCGCAGGTGGATGAAACGCCACTGCCGGGTGAAAACGCCGAAGCGCTGGTGCTGCGCCTGGCGGCGGCGAAGGCTCGGGCGCTGGCCCTCGCCTATCCCGAGCATCTGATCATCGGCTCCGATCAGGTCTGCGTGATCGACGGCGCCATCACCGGCAAGCCGCATACCGAGGAAAACGCCCGCGCGCAGCTGCGCAAGGCCGCCGGCCAGGCCGTGACCTTCTATACCGGCCTGGCGCTGTACAACGGCCGCAGCAAACAGCTGCAGGCCCTGTGCGAGCCTTTCCACGTACATTTTCGCGCGCTGAGCGAAGCGGAGATCGCGGCCTATGTGCGTCTGGAGCAACCGCTGAATTGCGCGGGAAGTTTCAAAAGCGAAGGATTGGGGATCGCGCTGTTCGACAGGCTGGAGGGCCGGGATCCGAATGCCCTGATCGGCCTGCCGTTGATCGCGCTGTTGGATATGTTGCGGGCTGAAGGCGTCAACCCGCTGGTCTGACGCGGATTACTTGGCCGCCTGCTGGCGCAGCACCTGCAGGCAGTGGCGCAGTTCTTCGTCCATCGGCGCTTCGATGCGCATCGTTTCGCCGGTGGCCGGATGCTCAAAGCGCAGCGCCGCAGCGTGCAGGAACAGACGTTTCAGGCCGGTGCCCGCCAGTTGACGATCGAACTCGCGATCGCCATAGCGATCGTCAAAAGCGATCGGGTGCCCGGCATGCAGGGTGTGCACGCGGATCTGGTGGGTGCGCCCGGTGATCGGGCTGGCCTTCACCAGGGTGGCGAACTCGTAACGCTCTTCCACCTTGAAGCGGGTTTCCGAAGGCTTGCCTTCGCTATTGACGCGCACGATGCGTTCGCCGCTTTGCAGAATGTTTTTCAGCAGCGGCGCCTGTACGGCCTTGCAGTGGGATTGCCACTGGCCGCGCACCAGCGCCAGATAATCCTTCTGCATGCCCTTCAGCCGCAGTTGCTCATGCAAAGAGCGCAGCGCGGAACGCTTCTTGGCCACCAACAGCACGCCGGAGGTGTCGCGATCCAGGCGATGCACCAGCTCGAGGAAGCGAGCCTCGGGGCGCAGCGCCCGCAGCCCTTCAATCACGCCGAAGCTCAGGCCGCTGCCGCCGTGCACCGCAGTGCCGGAAGGCTTGTTGAGGATCAGCAGGTGGTCGTCTTCATACAGAATGCAGTCGGCCAACGCGGCCACCTTATCCAGCTTGGCCGACACCGGCGCCTCTTCGCGTTCGGCCACGCGCACCGGCGGCACGCGCACCACGTCGCCGGCCGCCAATTTGTATTCGACCTTGATGCGCCCTTTATTGACCCGCACCTCGCCTTTACGCACGATGCGGTAAATCATGCTCTTCGGCACGCCTTTCAGACGAGCGAGCAGAAAGTTGTCGATTCTCTGACCGGCTTCGTCGTCGGAAATCGTGATGAATTGTACTGCTGGATTGTTCGTTTTCATGGTGCGGGATTCTAAATAGAGCGCGTGAATAGCGCCACATCTTTTTCTGTGCTTAACTGTCTCTCTGACGGCGGGCGAAACCCCAGCGGACAATAAGGCAGCAAGCCGATTTGAACGTTTGCGATTTCTTCCGCAGTTAAGGAAAAGTCACCTTGCTATAACGGCATCAGCAGTGGAATAATGCAGTCACTTTCCGCGTTGATTCTCGTTAAACAGGGAAAACGGTGGAATTATAAAATTTGTCTGATCGCGCAAAAACGCAGCAATGGCGTAAGACGTAATGCGAAATCAAACAATTAGCGGGCTGCGGGTTGCAGCTTGGCCGGCAAATGGAATCAGATCTGTCGACGTAAATCAGAGGCTATTCCCCTAGTAAAAGTGCTGCCTTTCACAAAGAAAGGCAGGCTTACCGAGATAATGCGCCCCTATGCAGGCGACAACCGTGAGGTTGACGGCTTTGCGAGAAGACACGGGGCTTTCGGTTTAACTCCGGCCATGAGGTTATTTTGCCCGCAGCTTTGTCGATAATGTAAAAATAACGAGTAAGTTAAGATGAAAAGAATGTTGATTAACGCAACTCAGCAGGAAGAGTTGCGTGTTGCCCTCGTAGATGGACAGCGGCTGTATGATTTGGATATCGAAAGTCCGGGTCATGAGCAGAAAAAAGCGAATATTTACAAAGGCAAAATCACCCGCATTGAACCAAGTCTTGAAGCAGCGTTCGTGGACTACGGCGCAGAACGACATGGTTTCCTCCCTCTTAAAGAAATCGCCCGCGAATACTTCCCTAGCAATTACTCTTCCCATGGCCGCCCGAACATCAAAGATGTGCTGCGCGAAGGCCAGGAAGTCATCGTTCAGGTAGACAAAGAAGAACGTGGCAACAAAGGCGCCGCCTTGACCACCTTCATCAGCCTGGCGGGCAGCTATCTGGTTCTGATGCCGAACAACCCGCGCGCCGGCGGCATTTCTCGCCGCATCGAGGGTGACGATCGCACCGAGCTGAAAGAAGCGCTCTCTTCGCTGCAACTGCCGGACGGCATGGGCCTGATCGTTCGCACCGCGGGCGTAGGCAAATCCGCCGACGCGCTGCAGTGGGATCTCTCCTTCCGCCTGAAGCACTGGGAAGCGATTAAAAAAGCCGCCGAAGGCCGCCCTGCGCCGTTCCTGATCCATCAGGAAAGCAACGTTATCGTGCGCGCCTTCCGCGATTACCTGCGCCCGGACATCGGCGAAATCCTGATCGACAACCCGAAAATTCTCGATCTGGCCAAAGAGCACATCGCTGCGCTGGGCCGCCCGGATTTCAGCAGCAAGATCAAACTGTACAGCGGTGAGATCCCTCTGTTCAGCCACTACCAGATCGAATCGCAGATCGAATCCGCCTTCCAGCGCGAAGTGCGCCTGCCGTCCGGCGGTTCGATCGTCATCGACAGCACTGAAGCGCTGACCGCCATCGATATCAACTCCGCGCGCGCAACCCGCGGCGGCGACATCGAAGAGACGGCGTTCAACACCAACCTGGAAGCGGCGGACGAGATCGCGCGCCAACTGCGCCTGCGTGACCTCGGCGGCCTGATCGTCATCGACTTCATCGACATGACGCCGGTACGCCACCAGCGCGAAGTGGAAAACCGCCTGCGCGACGCCGTGCGTCAGGACCGCGCGCGCATCCAGATCGGCCGCATCTCCCGCTTCGGCCTGCTGGAAATGTCGCGTCAGCGCCTCAGCCCGTCGCTGGGCGAGTCCAGCCACCATGTGTGCCCGCGCTGTAACGGCACCGGCACCATTCGCGACAACGAATCGCTGGCGCTGTCCATCCTGCGTCTGATCGAAGAAGAAGCGCTGAAGGAAAACACCAAAGAAGTTCACGCTATCGTGCCGGTTCAGGTCGCTTCGTACCTGCTGAACGAAAAGCGCGAATCCGTCAGCGCGATCGAAAAACGCCAGGGCGGCGTGAAAGCCGTCATCGTGCCGAACGATCAGATGCAAACCCCGCACTACTCGGTGCTGCGCGTGCGTAAGGGTGAAGAGACTTCCACCCTCAGCTACCTGCTGCCGAAGCTGCACGAAGAAGACATGGAGCGCCCGCTGGAAGATGCGCCGATGGAACGCAAGCGTCCGGAGCAACCGGCCCTGGCTTCCTTCTCGCTGTCCGCCGATGCGCCGCCGCCGGCTGAAGAACCTGTCGCCGTGGCCAAACCTGTCGCTGCAGCCGTCAAGGCTAAAGCCGCAGCGCCGGTCGCCGCCAAGCCGGGCTTCCTGGGCCGCCTGTTCGGTGGTCTGAAGAGCCTGTTCGCCGGTGAAGAACAACCTGCCGTCGAAGAAGCCAAACCGGCCGAAACGCCGAAAGCGGAAGGCAACGGTGAAAACCGTCGTCAGGATCGTCGCGGTCAGCGCCGCCAAGGCACCGGCCGTAAAGAGCGCGGTGAGCGTGGCGATCGTCCGGAACGCGGCGAGCGTAAAGAGCGCGGTGAAGGCCGTGACAATCGCGAGCGTGACAACCGTGAACCGCGTGAGAACCGTGAAGGCCGTGAATCGCGTGAATCCCGCGATGAGCAGCGCCGTAACCGCCGCAACCAGCAGCAGAACGCGCCGGTAGCTGAGGAAACCGCAGCGGAAGAAAGCGCTAAAGCGCCGCGCGAAGATCAGCAGCAGCGCCGTGAGCAGCGTGCTGAACGCCAGCGTCGTCGTCAGGAAGAGAAACGTCAGGCTCAGCAGGAAGTGAAAGCGCTGGAAAGCGTTGAAGCGGTCGAGAGCACCGACGAAGAGCAGGAAGAACGCCAGCAGCAGAACATGCAGCGCCGTCAGCGCCGTCCACTGTCGCAGAAAGTGCGTATCCTGTCTGCGGAAGAAGAACTGCAGCGTGCAGCGGAAGAGCTGTTGGCGCCGAAAGCGCCGGTAGCGAAAGCCGAAGACGCGCAGCCGACTGCCGACGACAGCGTCAAGCTGCTGCCGGAAACCGTTGCTGCACAACCGGAAGACGATGCCCAGGGTGAAAACCGCGGCAACGGCGAAGGCATGCCGCGCCGTTCCCGTCGTTCACCGCGTCACCTGCGCGTCAGCGGCCAGCGTCGCCGTCGTTACCGCGATGAGCGTTACCCGCTGCAATCCCCAATGCCGTTGGCGGGCGCCTTCGCTTCGCCGGAAATGGCGTCGGGCAAAGTGTGGGTGAGCTACCCGGTCGCTCAGGTTGAAGAAGCCGAAGTGCAGACCGAAACCGTAGAACAGGCAGCGGCACCCGTTGTCGCCGCAGCGGTTGAACAGCACAGCGTTGCCGTGGAAGAAGCGCAGATCGTGGCCAGCGTCAACGAACCGGCAGCAGAAGCCGCCGCTGAAACTGTTACCGTCGCCGTAGCGGAAGAAGCCGCAGTCGTTGCTACCCCGGCCGAGGAAACCCCTGCGCCGGTAGCAGCAGCGCCGGCAGCTGTCGCGGTTGAAGAGCCGAAAGCGGAAGAAACTGCCCCGGCAGTGGAAGCCGAGCCGGTAGCTGAAACCGTTGCGGCAGAACCTGTGGTTGAAACTGCCGCACCAGCGGAAGAGGCCCCTGTGGCCGTCGCTGCGCCGGTAGAAGCTGCGCCTGTGGCAGAAACAGCGCCTGCAGCCGCCGCCGTGGAAGTGGCCCCGGAGGAAAAAGCTCCTGCGACTATCGCCGCTGAACCTGTGCCTGCGGTTGTTCAACAACCAACGCCGGTGAAAGCCGTGCAGGACGTGCTGTACAAGCACATCGCCACTGCGCCGATGACTAAAGCGCCTGCGCCTGCCTACGTGCCGGAAGAACGCAAGCACAGCGACTGGCAGCGCCCTTCCTTCAACTTTGAAGGCAAAGGTTCCGCCGGCGGTCACTCGGCGGTGAGCCAGGCGACCGCGCCGGCCACCAAGCCGCAGCCGGTTAACGAATAAGTTAATCTGCAACCCTAAAAAAAACCCGCCATCGGCGGGTTTTTTCTTGGCTGCAAAAAGGTTCAGGCGATCTTCTTCAGCTTTTTGATGTCCAAAACATCCAGCTTGCCATCGAGCCGGCTGACGAACTGCTGAAAATGCGCCGTCTTATTATGCTTATCCAGCGCTTCGCTGCTGGCCCAGCGCTCGAAGAACACGAAGACGCCCGGTTTTTCCAGGTCGCGATGCAAATCATATTGCAGATTGCCCAACTCCTGGCGGCTAGGCTCGAGTATGTCGTGCACCGCTTCGCTGACGGCGGCCTCAAATCCCGCTTTTGCTTGCAGGGTGGCGATAACGCGTACTTCCATTGTTTTCTCCCTTTCCACTTGATGGCAGTCGACCCTAATCATGTCGGCATCGTTGAAATCCCTGCCACTATGCGCCTGCTGGCCCATTGATTTCAACTTGTCGGCAACAAACAGATGCATCTGCGGCACTTTCCGCTTATCCTTACACCCCGGCGTGAATAAACCCATTATTCGCTTTTCATTAGACGTATTTGACCGCCGGAGCCTAGCTAGATGACCGCACAACCTCAAGTTCTGAAAATCCGCCGCCCAGACGACTGGCATATTCACCTGCGTGACGATGAGATGCTGAAAACCGTGGTGCCCTATACCAGCCAGGTATTTGGCCGGGCGATCGTGATGCCGAACCTGGTTCCGCCCGTAACGACCGTGGCCGCCGCGCGCGCCTACCGCGATCGCATTCTGGCGGCGGTTCCGCAGGGCCACAATTTCACTCCGCTGATGACCTGCTACCTGACCAACTCCCTGGCGGCCAGTGAACTGATCAACGGCTTCGAGCAAGGGGTGTTTACCGCCGCCAAGCTGTATCCGGCCAACGCCACCACCAACTCCAGCCACGGCGTCAGCGACGTGACCGGCATTTACCCGTTGTTCGAGCAGATGCAAAAAATCGGCATGCCGCTGCTTATCCACGGCGAAGTGACCGATCCTGCCGTCGATATCTTCGACCGCGAGGCGCGCTTTATCGAACAGGTGATGGAACCTATTCGCCGTCACTTCCCGGAACTGAAAATCGTCTTCGAGCACATCACCACCAAAGAAGCGGCTCAATACGTGCAGGCAGGCAACCGTTTCCTCGGCGCCACCATCACGCCGCAGCACCTGATGTTCAACCGCAACCACATGCTGGTCGGCGGCATTCGCCCACACTTGTTCTGCCTGCCGATCCTCAAGCGCAATGTGCACCAGGAAGCGCTGCGCCAGGCGGTGGCCAGCGGCTCGGACCGTTTCTTCCTCGGCACCGACTCTGCGCCGCACCTCAAGCATCGCAAGGAGTCCAGCTGCGGCTGCGCCGGCTGTTTCAACGCACCGAATGCCATCCCGGCTTACGCCGCCGTTTTCGAACAGCTCGGCGCGCTGGAGCACTTCGAGGCCTTCTGTTCGCTCAACGGCCCGCGCTTCTACGGCCTGCCTCTCAACGAAGACTTCATCGAGCTGCAGCGCGTGCCAACCACCCAGCCGGAAGCGATCGCCCTGGGCGATGAGTCCGTCATCCCCTTCCTGGCCGGCGAAACCTTAAGCTGGTCGTTGAAAGACTGATATTTTTGCTTTCCCTACTTGCTCCCGCTCGCGGTTAACTGTATAAATAAACAGTAAATCGCTTCGGGGGCAATTATGCGTGTTGAAGTCACTATAGATAAAACCCGGCCGCTGCCGTCGGGCGCCATTGAGGCGCTGACCGGTGAACTGGGCAAGCGGGTCAATCGCCAGTTTCCAGACGCCGTCGTGCACGTCCGCTATGCCGGCACCAACGGGCTCTCCGTGCTGGGGGGTGCCAAAACCGACCGGGATCTGATCGAGGAAATCCTTCAGGAAACCTGGGAAAGCGCGGACGAATGGTTCAGCGCAGAATAACACTGCAATGCTGTTTTTGCCGGGGGTCGCTCTCCGGCTTTTTTGTTTCTGGCGCCCTGCTCTTTCATCGCTTACCCTTATTCTGGAACAAAATCCGCTGCATACTGTTTTTAACGCAAAGGAGTTAGCATGGCCCCGGACAAGGTGAAATCCGAAGACGCGATGACGTTTGGCGAATTGCTGGCGCTGATTGCCGATCAGAAAAGGCGTCTGAACGTACTGGAAGTGGCTTTCTCTTATCTGGCATTCAGCCTGGATGACAAAGCCAATCAATTGCTGATCCACAGCCTGAAGCTGGAATCGCAGAGCCAGAACCGCGACGCCGAAACGCAAAAGCATTTCGCGCATTTGGCCGAGGAGCTGGAAAAATGCCTGCACGGCTCACCGCCGCCTGCCAGCGCGGAATAACGCCGCCGCGCTTTTCATCCACAGAACCGCATACGAATTTGTAGAATAATTGTTCAAATAAATATTTATTTTGCAAATTTCGGTGACAACCCCCTCCACCGATGAAAGCGGATGCGTATACTGTAATTGCTCTCATGATGATGAGCCGCATTGATCCTCGTTAGTCACTCACGGTAGTTACTACTCAATAAGGGGTCTTTATGGACAGAAATGATGAAGTAATTCAGACGCACCCGCTTGTCGGTTGGGATATCAGTACTGTCGACGTTTACGACGCCATGATGATACGCCTTCATTACCTGTCTTCACTAGACCAAACGCCCGAAGAAGCCCAAGTAGACCGAACGCTTTGGCTGACCACAGATGTCGCCCGTCAATTAATCAATATCTTAGAGGCCGGCATCGCCAAAATTGAAGCTACGGATTACCAGGATCTTGATCGCAGAAAGCATTGATTCATCGTCCCCTAACCCCTAAGGCGCCGCGCCCCATTCCCGGCGCCTTTTTCTTTGCCTTTCGCCGTTCAATCAGTGCATTGCGCTCGCCAAACTTTTATCATGGGCCGATAAGAAATCGCTATCAGAGAAGGTGGGCACGTGGAATATGATTTGATTGTGGTGGGCAGCGGTTCCGTCGGCGCAGCGGCAGGTTATTACGCCACGCGCGCCGGCTTGACAGTGCTGATGATCGACAGCGCCATCCCGCCGCACCGCAACGGCAGCCATCACGGCGATACCCGCATTATCCGTCACGCTTACGGCGAAGGCGAAAAATACGTGCCGTTGGTGCTGCGCGCGCAGGCGCTGTGGAATGCGCTGATTCAGCAATCCGGCGAGGAGCTGTTCCAGTCGTGCGGCGTGCTCAACCTGGGGCCGCAGCAGTCCGAATTCATTCGCAATGCGCAGTACAGCGCACAACAATTCCGCCTGAACGCGCAAACCCTCAGCGCCGAACAGATCAATCAACGTTGGCCGGAATTCCGTGCGCCGGAAGGCTACGTCGGCGTCTTCGAGCCGGACGCCGGATTCCTGCGTTCCGAGCTGGCGGTAGCCGGCCTGATCAAGCTGGCGAAAGAAGCCGGCTGCAGTCAGTTGTTCAACTGCCCGGTCAACGCGGTAACGCCTATCGATGGCGGTGTGGAGGTCGTCACCGGCGAAGGGCGCTTTACGGCGCGCAAAGCGGTAGTTAGCGCCGGCACCTGGGTCAAAGCGCTGTTGCCGCAATTGCCGGTCACGCCATTGCGCAAGGTCTTCTCCTGGCACCAGGCGGACGGCCGCTACAGCGTGAATAATCGTTTCCCGGCCTTTACCGTCGAAGCGCAAGACGGCACGCACTATTACGGCTTCCCGGCGGACAACGACGGGCTGAAAATAGGCAAGCACGACGGCGGCCAGCCGATGGATGCCCCCGAGCAGCGTAAACCCTTCGGCAGCTATGCCAGCGACGGCACGGAAGTCTTCGCCTTCCTGCGGCAGTTTTTGCCGGGTGTAGGCGTATGTTTACACGGTGAAGCCTGCAGTTACGATATGAGCCCCGACGAAGATTTTATTATCGATACCCTGCCGGATTGCGATCGCCTGATGGTCATCAGCGGCTTGAGCGGCCACGGATTCAAGTTCGCCAGCGCACTGGGCGAGATCGCCGCGCTGTTCGCGCAGGACAAAGCGCCGCCGGTCGACGTTTCCTGCTTTGGCCTGAAGCGATTTAGTTAAGCTAAGGATTTCGCTGTCCGCATTCACCCTTGTCCCTGGACAGCGAAATTTGATGGTTACAATTTATTAACCTGCTAACGCTTTTAAATATCAAGTAAAAATCCTGATAACGGAAATTTCTTGTATTCAGCAATTGAATTTCCGAATTGAACACTTGCAGTGTAAGTCCTATTTTACAGAAGATATGCTCCATCGGCTTTCAACAAGGACGTCACCATGAAACTACTTGTCGTGGACGAATGCTGCTTCACCCGGGTCGGTATAGCCAGCTACTTTGCGGATAGTGGAATTACGACGATCAAATGCTGCCATAGCATTGAGCACGCTACGCCGCTGTTGGCCAGCTTTCAGCCGAGTCATATACTGGTGAACCTCAGCAACCAATGCCGCTATAACGAAGCCGACGCGCAGCTGCTGGCGTTTATGGAAGCCAGCCAGTCCGCCCTGCTGTTCATCTATCTCGACACCCCTTACCCTTACAGCGAAACGCCAATGCGTATCGCCGATAACGCATTTCTGTTCAATAAAAGCATCCTGCCGTTCACCTTGCGCATGCTGCGCGAAAATCCGCTGGCGCTGGCCGATGACGGCGAAGAACGTTCGCTGTTCAGCCCGCAGGAACTGACGGTGATGAAATATTGGATGGCGGAAATGCCCAACTACCGCATCGCGAAGAAACTGCAGATCAGCTCGCATACGGTGTACGTGCACAAACGTCACATTACGGAGAAGATCAACGCGCGCAATCGCCTGGAGTTCTACTCGCTGTATAACGTACTGCGCTACTTCTATCCGCCGAGTGCACCAACCAATTCGACGCCGTTGGCGCTGCTGGCGGTTTAGCATCAAGCCTGCGATAACGCAGGCTTTTTTATCGCCATTCGCCCACCGTCCCCACGCGGCGCGCTATAAAAGACGCCAAGAAAAGGACTATAATCAAAGGTCCCTTTCTTCAGGCGGCTGAAATGTTAAACCGAATTCTGGCGGCGATCGTCAACAACGTGCGCGAGCACCTGGTGCTGTACCTGTGTCTGTGGCTGGTGCTGCTGGCGCTGGATGTCTATTTCTTCTTCGTGATGTAACCCATGTCGTCGTCATTTCCCCGACTGAGCTTCAACCGCTTTGGCGACCCCGCCGAGGTGCTGGAACTGCAGCAGGCGATCAAACCGCCACTGCGCCCCGGCCAGCGATTGCTGCGGATGCGCTATGCCCCGATCAACCCTTCCGACCTGATCCCGATTCACGGTCAATATGCGCACCGCATCGCCCTGCCGCAGGTGCCGGGGTATGAAGGCGTGGGCGTCATCGTCGATCCGCAAAGCGGGCGCTCAACCGGCCGACGCGCGCTGGCGGTAGCCGGTGACGGCAGCTGGCAAACCTTCGTCACGCTGCCTGACGAGCGGGTGGTCTGGGTGCCGGACGACATCGACGACGCCAGCGCGGCGCAAATCTATATCAACCCGCTCACCTGCTGGGTGCTGTTGACGCAATGGCTGTCGCTCACCGCCGGCGACGTGCTGCTGCTTAACGGCGGCGGCTCCGCCGTTAGCCTGCTGCTGGCGCAGCTGACGGCGCTGCGCGGCATTCGTCTGGCGATCGTGGCGCGCAACGCCGCTCATCGCCCGGCGCTGCTGGCCGCCGGCGCCTGGCGCGTTATCGACGCGCCTCAGTTGGCACAGATGACGAATTTTGGCGCCCGCGCGGCCATCGACTGCATCGGTGGAGAAGACGGCTTGCAGCTGGCGCGGGCGGTTCGCACCGGCGGCGACTTCGTGGCGCTGGGCCTTTTAGGTGGGCGTCAGGTGGACTGGCGGCGCGTGGTGGACGAGCTTAAGCTGCGCGCTTCGCTGTTTCACCTGCGCAAATGGAACGCACAGGCAGCACCGGCGCAGTGGCAGATGGCGTTTTATCAGCTCTTCCAGCTGCTGCGACGCGGGGAGCTGGCGCTACGCCCGCCCGCTGCGATTTATCCTCTTCACCAGTTCGCTGCGGCGCTGCGGCATGCCGCCCAGCCAGGCGTGAATGGCAAAATCTTCCTTACGCCGACGACATCGGAGACGATTGCGGTGGATGAACCATTATTCAATGGGGCTTCCAATAAATAAAACGCAGTGGCGGGAAAGGTTATTTTAATTGACTGATCATAATATAGATTGACACTTTTCAGTCCTATAACCCTCGATTAACCTCATCAGGAGTTTTGTGTTTCAACGACAGATGTGGCCGCTGTGTGTTGTAGATATCCACCGACACCCTGACCATCCTCCTTGCCTGTTCGATGTCTTCCAGCCTCACGAGCCAGTATTCCGTTTACCCGTTTAACCAGTGCATTCTGGTAACCGTCATCCCCGTCTGTCATCCAGTGGTGATACCCCGGTCTGAGCGGTGCGTCTAACCGCCAGCCCCATGGCGCCATTTTGAGCGCACAGGCGACATGTTAGATATAAAAACTGTCATGTGAATGATATCTGAAGATTTTTATCGACCAAACATCTGCTATCAGGCTGACATACACAGTCCCCTTTCTCAGCGGCAGGTAAATGGTATCCGCTCCGAGTGGGTCGCTGTCACTTAATTGTCTCCCGTCTTCAGCAGGTTGTGATGGCGATAAAAACGATGATGGCTGTGCGTCGTCTTGTGATATGTCCGCTTAGGTATCGCCAATAACCGGTCACATCCTATATGCGACGTCGGTTCGTGGCGTTGCCGCAACAGGTGATGCATCTTAAGTGTCCCCAGCCGGGACTGATGCAAGCGGATGACCGTTACTTGGTAGATGAGATGTCGGTCCTGCTCATCTTTGCAAGCTTCACGCCGCAGAGACTGATACCACGCTTGTCGGCTGATCCCCATCCATAGGCAGGCCCGCGTTACTGTGAGTCCCGGTACTTGTGCTTGCGCGATCGCGATAAGGCGGTTAACTGCTTTTTTGTCAGCATAGCGCCAAAGTCGGTGCTCATCCTCTTCACGACGGCCTCGAAGAACTGGGATTTGTCTTCAGATTCAGCTAGTTGCCGCTCAATTTCTTTAATACGTTGCTCGGGAGCCAGGGGGAGGTTTGGGCATGTTGTCTCCGTAGGTTCTGGTGGAAGGAGAAGTCCGCCAGTCAAGTTGACCGTATTTTCGTAGTCAGTTCATGACAGTATGGCTGCCCTGGATACCGTAGCGCTCTTGCGCCTGACGGTATGTCATCTTGCCTTTTTCGAGCTGTTCGACGACGGATAAATTAAAGAATAGAGAATAATCACGTTATGCGCGTTTAACATACTGGTTAATCAAATTTTCCTCTGTGCGTGAGTAAAATGAATCAACGCTATTTAGGGCAGGACATCGTCAACAAAAAGGAGCCAATGGCTCCTTTTGTTTTTAATCACCATGAGCTCAATGGTGTTCTTTTCCACTTGTTTGTAGAAACACAAACATATAAGAAATCTTCATCCGAAGCCCACTGCCCCACTGCCCCACTTGCCATTGCCGAGGATGGAATTGGCACTCTAGTGCTTAATGCATTACCATTCAATGATGCAGAACCATACACAGTTAATGTATTTGTATGTATATTAGATATTTGATTATTTTCACTACCAATTGGATACTTATTTGTCACGGTTGGCATAATGCCCGAATCATCCATTGTGAACGAATTTAAGTACAGTGACTTATATGTCAATCCTGATTGACCGATGCCATAAGCATTTGAGTTATATGGAACCAACCCTAAATCAGTTATTCTCATTTGAGAAGTAAACAATGAGTTCCAACGCAATGAACTTGAACCACAACTATATATGTTATCAGTATCAGGAGAAAATGTACCGGTACCGATGAATACACCCACCGTATTACCAGAGACTGCGTGCTTACTTCTTAAATACATTCGACCTGATGAACTAAAGCCTTGAAGTGTTGACCCATCGGCTGACAAATTATATTTTGGAATCATATTTTGCCACGTACCAGTTTCTGGAATATTACCCCAGTACCACCCAACAATATCAGTTTGTCGTAATATACTTGCCATACCATTAACATTAGAAGCAGCTGAACTTAATATTCTTATAAAGCCCGGCGATGATAAGTCACTAGATTCACCCCATGTAGTTCTAAGTACTGAAGGTTTATAAGCACTAAGATCAGCATCAGTAAAGCCACCTAATGAGTCGGATGATGTAATATTATCAAATATGAAGTGTGCTGGTACGTTTAATTGCGGCTTAGTCGCTGGACAATCAAATATTACATTTGAACCACCAACCAACCACTTTAAATTACCGCTAATATGAAACCATGAATCATCTTCAGATTTAAAAGTTGCGCCCTGCTCTAATGTCATGAAACCATCACTAACATCGATTCTTGAATTTTTAATTCTGATAGCGTTACAATCGCCAGTTTTTGTACCAAAGAAATTAATATTATCAAATAAGTTAGCGTAAGGATGTGCTCTAGAACCAGAGCTTTCAAATACGAACCCTTCTGAACCAGAACGCAACTGACACTGTATATCTCGCCATGAAACCCCATGGAACGATGAGTTTCCCTTTGTCACTTGATAGTGTACATTGATATTATTTCGGTCTGTGCGCACTCTTGAAATTCTACAAAACTCAGTAAAATCACCATCATCACGACCAGAACTAATCGGGTTGAGATTTAATAAATTAATCCCTTTATTCAAAAATCCAACATTAACATCTTCGACTACAACGAAACATGTATCATGCATTAACACACCAGTACCAAGACCGATGTAGTCATCATTAAATGGTTTTATTGACAATCTACGAACACTACGACCCGTTGTTGTACCATGACCACCACTAATATTAAAAAGCACAGAATCAATAGAGGATGGCTTGAATAGTATCAGTGTATTATCAACACCCTCACCCTCAATAAAAACACCATTTTTACCGTCATAGTTAATTCCACCCAGGTTTAACTCTTTCGATATTACATATTTAAACCCCGCTGGGACAACAACTTTACGCAACCCCAGTTTTATTGCCTCAGCAATCGCCGATAAAAATGCATCAGAGTCATCAGCCATACCATCACCCACCGCACCAAACATTTGGGGTGTTATATATTTCAGACTTTCTTCACTTGGTAAAACCGAACCTTTCATTATAGTTAATGACATATAAAACCCTCATCAATAATTGTTGTTCTTACTTTATATTTAGATTAAAACGTTAAAGGACTCTAAATGCGATTATACTTATCAAGTATAATAAAATAGGTGAATCATGTCGTTAGCTAAAGCACGGGTGATCTATCCCCAAGATCAGATATAACGGCCAATCTAAAAACGTAAGCCACCATTGGGTGGCCTATTCAAAACGCCTTAACAACACGCGCCCTAACGTGGGTAATAAAGCTTGCCTCACTCCGGCGCCGCCGGAGGCTGACGCGGCGGGCGACCGTCCCCCAAAATGACCGCCAGCCGATAGCCGCCCTCGGTAGTCTCCAGCGCGATGCGCGCCACGATTGTCAGCGGCACCGACAGCAGCATGCCGACCGGGCCGAGCAGCCAGCCCCAAAAGATCAGCGACAGGAATACCACCAGCGTCGATAACCCCAGCCCGCGCCCCATCACCCGCGGCTCGAGGATATTGCCGATCACCATGTTGATAGCGATAAAGCCGCCCGCTACCACCAGCGCATCGCCCAATCCGTTGAACAGCAGCGCCTGAATCAGCGGCGGAATGGCGGCCAACACCGAGCCGATATTGGGAATATAGTTGAGCAGAAACGCCAGCAGCCCCCAGATAAAGGCGAAGCGCACGCCGACCGCCGCCAGAAAGATCCAGACGATCACCCCGGTGGCCAGGCTAATAATGGTTTTAATCACCAGATAGCGCGTCACGCCATCCAGCGCCCGCCGCATCGCGGCGAGCCCCTCGTCCGGTTTATCCAGCGCCTGCCGCAGCTTGTAAGGCAGCAGTTGCACTTCGAACAGCATGAACACCACGGTCATCAGCAGCAGGAAGACGTTGGTCATGGCGCCGGACAAGTGCCCCAGCATGCGGGTGACCAGATTCATCGCCGCGCTGGGATCGACATACTGCAGCATCGCTTCGCTGGAGAGGCTAATGTTGAAGCGGTCGGCGTAATGTTGCAGCTCGCGCAGCTTCTCGATCATCATGCCGCGATACTGCGGCAGCGAGCGGGCGAACTCATTGAGCGAAGCGCCTAACATGCCGATAAACAGCATCACGACCACGATCACCGCCGTCACCAGCAGCGTGACGCCAACGATGCGCGGCACGCGCTTGCGTTCCAGCATCGCCACCAGCGGGTTCAGCACCATGGCGAGAAACACCGCCAGTAAAAACGGCACCACGATATCGGCGGCGGCTTTCACCCCGGCCAAAATGATCACCAACATCGCCAGCAGGACGGCCAGGCGCAGGCTGCTGTCGGTCACGCGGGTACGGCCCATGACGTTTCCTTGTTATTTCACTGGGTTAACCGGCCTCATGGGGCCGTCTCTTGGCGCTAATGGTAGCAAAATTCCGCCGCTGCGCCGCAGGGGATTTAACGCAACCGTTCGATGAAACTAATATTTTCGCCCTTCTCTCGCCGCAAGAAATAGGCATAACCTTTGCCAACAAATAATCCCGCCGAGCAATTCATGCAGAATTTACGTAAAATGACAAAAGCTGACGTTAATAAAGAATAATCCTAATTTTCAACAACTAGCATAAATTTTATGTGAGCAAAATAATATCATCTTCAACGATTTATCTGATTAACTCCCCACATCTCAAACAAATTCACTGACTAATATTTCAAAGTAGTAACATAGTTAAATTTATTATTGATTTTATGTTTCCTAAAGTTTAATTATTGCAGCCAGCCAATCGGTAATCGAAGGAAACAGGATGCTCTGGAAAAATACCGCCGATCGTTTCGGCCATGTGTCAGTGTTGATCCACTGGCTGGTGGCGCTGACGGTATACGGCATGTTCGCGCTCGGCCTGTGGATGGTCACGCTGGGCTATTACGACGTCTGGTACCACCAGGCGCCGGAGATCCACAAAAGCATCGGCGCGCTGCTGTTCATCGTCATGGTGATCCGCGTGATCTGGCGCTTTGTCTCGCCGCCGCCCAAGCCTTTGGCCAGCTATGGCCGCCTCACTCGCGTCAGCGCCATCCTCGCGCATCTGGCGCTGTACGCCGTGTTGTTCGGCATTCTGATCAGCGGCTATCTGATCTCGACCGCCGACGGCCAGCCGATCAGCGTGTTCGGCTGGTTCGACGTGCCCGCCACCGTCACCGGTATGGCCGAACAGGCCGATACCGCCGGCGCCATACACCTTTACCTGGCCTGGACCGTGGTCGTGCTTTCGGTACTGCACGGGCTGGCCGCGCTTAAACATCACTTTATCGATCGTGATGTCACTTTGAAACGGATGCTGGGTAGCAGCGCCGATTAACCTTTGGATTTATGGAGATTGCTATGTTGAAAAAGACCGTATTGGGCCTGACCGCAGGCGCCCTGCTGCTGAGCGCCGGTTCCGCACTGGCGGCGAATTACAAGATCGACAAACAGGGCCAGCATGCCTTTATCGAATTCCGCATCCAACACCTGGGCTACAGCTGGCTGTACGGCAGCTTTAAAGACTTCGACGGCGGCTTCACCTTCGACGAAAAAGATCCGTCCAAGGACAAGGTCAATGTGACCATCAATACCGCCAGCGTCGACACCAACCACGCCGAGCGCGACAAGCATCTGCGCAGCGCCGAGTTCCTCAACGTGGAGAAGAACAAGCAGGCCAAGTTTGAATCCACCGAAGTGAAGAAAAACGGCGACGGTTATGCGGTGGTCGGCAACCTGACGCTGAACGGCGTGACCAAGCCGGTTACGCTGGACGCCAAACTGATTGGCCAGGGCAACGATCCGTGGGGCGGCTACCGCGCCGGCTTTGAAGCCAACGGCAAGATCAAGCTGAAAGACTTCGGCATCACCACCGATCTGGGCCCGGCATCGCAAGACGTTGAGCTGATCATCTCCGTAGAAGGCGTGCGCGAGAAATAAAAAAAACCCGGCCAGACGGCCGGGCTTCTCATTTCCTCAGGCTCAGCGGGCTGGGCCTTCTTCTTCCGGTGCCGGAATGTGCATCGTGGTCTGCAACAATCCTTTCGATTTATTGAAGATCTTGACGCCATTCTCACGGCCGGCACGGCGCGCGCGCTGCTCTTCGCGCGGCAACTTCAGCTCTTCGCGGCAAATCTCGCTGCAGCACCCTTCAAACTTGGCGGCGCAGCTCGGGCACTGAATGAACAGCAGGTGACAGCCGTCGTTCTTGCAGTTGGTGTGGGTATCGCATGGCGCACCGCACTGGTGGCAGTTGGCGATCACATCGTCGGAGATGCGTTCGCCCATGCGCTCATCGAACACGAAGTTTTTGCCGATGAACTTCAGCGGCAACCCCTGCTCTTTCGCTTTGCGAGTGTACTCGATGATCCCGCCTTCCACGTGGTAGATGTTTTTAAAGCCGTTGTGCAGCATATAGGCGCTGGCTTTTTCACAGCGAATGCCGCCGGTGCAGTACATGACGATGTTTTTGTCTTTGCTGTCCTGCAGCATCTCCACCGCCATCGGCAGCTGATCGCGGAAGGTATCCGATGGCACCTCGATGGCATTTTCGAAGTGACCGACTTCGTACTCATAGTGGTTGCGCATATCGACGAATACCGTGTTCGGATCGTCGATCATCTGATTGACGCGATCGGCCTGCAGATACTCGCCGACGTTGCTCGGATCGAAGCTGTCGTCATCGATGCCGTCGGCCACGATGCGCTCGCGCACCTTGAGGCGCAGCACCCAGAAGGATTTGCCGTCGTCTTCCAGCGCGATGTTCAGGCGCACCTGATCCAGCGCCGGGTGCGAGGCGAACAGCGCGGCTTTGAACGCGTCGAAGTTATGCTGCGGCACGCTGATCTGCGCGTTGATGCCCTCTTTCGCCACGTAGATGCGGCCGAACACCTTCAGTTTTTCAAACTGAACGTACAGGCTGTCGCGAAACGCTTTGGGATCGTCGATGGAGAAGTATTTGTAAAAAGAAACTGTGGTGCGCGGCTCGGTTTCCGCCAGCATGCGCGCCTTCAGTTCCTCGTTAGAAATTCGGTTATGTAACACTGGCATGGTGTACTTTCCTGTCTTTCGGGAGGTGACTGATTACCGCGCGCTGCCAACCGGCCCGCGCGCGGCGCACATCATACCCGAAAAACCGGCGCAGCGCACAGCTGCGCACGAGCCAAGGGCCGCCATATCGCTGCCTTGTGCACCATGGCATCGCCGAAGATGCCCATGCCGTTGTCCTTGCACAGGAAATTTTGTGGAAAAATCCCGCACCTGATGCATATTTAACGCCGAAAAGGGGATTTTAATGCGTTGTTTTTTCCCGACGCGCCAGAAAAATGCCACAATAGTCGCAAACAAACGGCAGAAACGAACCTGACGGCCGAGCATATCCGCCGCCAGACCATGCTATGACTCTGTCATTACACTTAAACAACCGTATTCAAACAGAGAATCCATGACTCAAGTTCCTACTTTCAATCGTTCCTTATTGCACCCGCGCTACTGGCTGACCTGGGTAGGCATCGGCTTGCTGTATCTGCTGGTGTTGCTGCCTTACCCCGTCATCTACTGGCTCGGCACCTCGATCGGTCGGTTTTCCATGCGCTTTCTCAAGCGGCGCGTCGTTATCGCCCAACGTAACCTCGAGCTCTGTTTTCCCGACATGCCGCAGGCCGAACGCGATGCGCTGGTGGTAAAGAATTTCGAGTCGGTCGGCATGGGTCTGTTTGAAACCGGCATGGCGTGGTTCTGGCCGAACTGGCGCATCGAGCGTTGGTTCAAGGTCAGCGGCCTGGAGCATATCCAAAAAGCGCGCGATAACCATCAGGGCGTGTTGCTGATTGGCCTGCACTTTTTGACGCTGGAGCTGGGCGCGCGCATCTTCGGCATTCACAACCCGGGCATCGGCGTTTACCGCCCGCACGACAACAAGCTGATGGACTGGCTGCAAACCTGGGGACGCATGCGCTCCAATAAATCCATGTTGGATCGCAAGGACGTCAAAGGCATGATCCGCGCCCTGAAACAGGGCGATATCATCTGGTATGCGCCGGATCACGACTACGGCCCGCGCAGCAGCGTTTTCGTGCCGCTGTTCGCGGTGGACAAAGCCGCCACCACCACCGGCAGCTACGTGCTGGTGCGGATGGGCAAGCCGGCGATCATTCCGTTCACCCCGCGCCGCCTGCCGGACGGCAAAGGCTATGAGCTCATCATGCAGCCGGCGGTGGAGAACTTCCCGCTGGATAACGAACTCGACGCCGCCGCCTTTATGAATAAAGTAGTGGAAAAAGAGATCCTGATGGCGCCGGACCAGTACATGTGGCTGCATCGCCGCTTCAAGACTCGCCCGGAAGGCGAGCCTTCGCTGTACTGACCTAAAAACCCGCCGCCGGCGGGTTTTTTATTGCGCGCCCCTTGAGAATCGCCGGCGAGGGTGGGATGGTAAAGCCTTTGCCGCCACCCCCGGAGCCGCTATGTACATTGTCAGCCTGACCTACCATCGCCCGATTGCCGAAGTCGACAGCCACCTTGACGGGCACATCGCCTGGCTTAAACAATATTTTCAGGACGGCACCTTCGTCGCCTCCGGCCGCAAGAATCCCCGCACCGGCGGCGTGATCCTGGCCAAGGGCATTGAACGCGCGCGTCTGGACGCCATCCTGGCCGAAGATCCCTTCAACGCCGTGGCCCACTATGAGGTCACCGACTTTAGCGCCACCACCACTGCCGCCGGTTTCGAGGCGCTGGCCGGACTATAAAACGCTGTAAATTCCGCGCGATAAGCGCGGAATAAGGTTTAAACGCCATTTTTAAAACTTTATTTCATTTTTACCCCGTTCTTCGTCCCCTCGTTTGCCGTTGCCGCGCTGGCGGCGCATACTTATCAGGCTAACTTTCACGTTTTGCCCCTTCACCTTGCCGCTGGCAAAACGCGTCACCTTTCGGCAGTGGACATTTATGGCTTCGGCAGCAGAACCCGTTAACTGGAAACGCAACCTTTTCGTCGCCTGGCTGGGATGTTTTCTCACCGGTGCCGCCTTCAGCCTGGTGATGCCGTTTCTACCGCTGTACGTAGAGACGCTGGGCGTAACCGGCCATCAGGCGCTCAACATGTGGTCCGGCCTGCTGTTCAGCATCACCTTCCTGTTTTCCGCTATCGCCGCGCCGTTTTGGGGCGCTCTGGCCGACCGACGCGGCCGCAAACTGATGTTGCTGCGCTCCGCATTGGGCATGGCGATCGTCATGGTGCTGATGGGCATGGCGCAAACGGTCTGGCAGTTTCTCGTGCTGCGCGCGGTGCTGGGGCTGCTCGGCGGGTTCATCCCCAACGCCAACGCGCTGATCGCCACCCAGGTGCCGCGCAACCGCAGCGGTTGGGCCCTGGGCACCCTGTCTACCGGCGGCGTAGGCGGTGCGCTGATCGGCCCGCTGATCGGTGGTCTGTTGGCCGATCTGTACGGGCTGCGCCCGGTGTTTTATATCACCGCCGCGGTGTTGTTCGCCTGTTTCGTGCTGACGCTGCTGTATGTCAAAGAGCAATTCACCCCGGTACAAAAACGCGACATGTTGCACGCACGGCAGGTGTTCGCCTCGCTGAAGAACCCGAAGCTGGTGCTCAGCCTGTTCGTCACCACCATGATCATTCAGATCGCCACCGGCTCGATTGCGCCGATCCTGACGCTGTATGTGCGCGATCTGGCCGGCGCCACCCATAATCTGGCGTTTATCAGCGGGCTGATCGCCTCTGTGCCCGGCGTCGCGGCCTTGATGAGCGCCCCGCGGCTGGGCAAACTGGGCGATCGCATCGGCCCGGAGCGGATTCTGGTATGCATGCTGCTCCTTTCGGTGCTGCTGCTGATCCCGATGGCGTTCGTGCAAACGCCGTGGCAGCTTGGGGTACTGCGTTTTCTGCTGGGGGCGGCCGACGGCGCGCTGCTGCCGGCGGTACAGACGCTGTTGATTTATAACTGCACCAATCAGGTGGCCGGCCGTATTTTCAGCTACAACCAGTCGTTCCGCGACGTCGGCAACGTCAGCGGTCCGCTGCTCGGCGCCGCGGTCTCCGCCGGCTACGGTTTCCGCGCGGTCTTCTGCGTCACCGCGCTGGTGGTGCTGTTCAACGCCGGCTATTCCTGGTGGTGTCTGCGGCGGCGCCCGGGATACATGCGGGAAGACACGCTGCAAGAGGAGCAATAGCTGCATTTATCGCCAGTTTTCGCCGTTGACCGGATCAACGGCGCATTTCCCATACTTTTAATAGTGCCTCCCCCGAAGCGGTGAATTTTTGCCTCACTCAGAACATTCTTATCGCAACAGTTTGTTTATCAACAAAAAACAAACTTTCAGCACATAAAACCCGCTGTCAATCTTATTCCTGCTTTAACCAACGGAAAAACCAGAAAAGGAGATGCTTGTCGACTTTTCGTCTAAAAAATGGGATACAGGTACTAGACAAAACCAACGACCAGTTATCAAATGGTTAAATAATATCACGCCAGATGTGAACCATCGGCCAAGTGAAGAAAAGGTCAGCACGCTTTCCACGGTTTATCAGCGTTGCAGCCGCGGTTTTGTCGGGTAATCCGCATTGGGCGGAGCGCCTTCATTAAATACACATACATACCACAGTACGGGCTGCAGCCTTGCAGCGCCTTTTATTGGGAAATCGTTATGCAATCCTCTGTCAATAAGTCAGAAAGCCGGACCTTCTTCGGCCATCCCTATCCGCTGGGTTCGCTGTTCTTCACCGAAATGTGGGAGCGCTTCTCGTTCTACGGCATCCGTCCGCTGCTGATCCTGTTTATGGCCGCCACCGTGTACGACGGCGGTCTGGGTCTGGCGCGTGAGAACGCTTCGGCGATCGTCGGCATCTTCGCCGGCAGCATGTACCTGGCGGCGCTGCCGGGCGGCTGGCTGGCGGACAACTGGCTCGGCCAACGCAAGGCCGTCTGGTACGGTTCGATCCTGATCGCGCTCGGCCACCTGTCGATCGCCCTGTCCGCGGTGATGGGCACCAACCTGTTCTTCATCGGCCTGATGTTCATCGTGCTCGGTTCCGGCCTGTTCAAGACCTGTATCTCGGTGATGGTCGGCACGCTGTACAAGAAAGGCGATGCGCGCCGCGACGGCGGTTTCTCGCTGTTCTACATGGGCATCAACATCGGCTCGTTCATCGCTCCGCTGATCTCCGGCTGGCTGATCAAATCACACGGCTGGCACTGGGGCTTCGGCATCGGCGGTATCGGGATGCTGGTGGCGCTGGTGATCTTCCGGGTGTTCGCCGTACCGGCAATGAAACGCTATGACCGCGAAGTGGGCCTGGACTCCACCTGGAACAGCCCGGTCGCGAAGAAAAAAGGCGTCGGCGCCTGGCTGCTGGCGCTGGCAGCCATCCTGGTGGCCGTCATCGTGCTGATCGCCCAAGGCACCATCGTCATCAACCCGGTCGAGGTGGCCAGCGTGCTGGTGTACGTGATCGCCGCGTCGGTCACCCTGTACTTCATCTATCTGTTCGCCTTTGCCGGCCTGAGCCGCAAAGAGCGCGCACGCCTGCTGGTGTGCTTCATCCTGCTGATCTCCGCCGCGTTCTTCTGGTCGGCGTTTGAGCAGAAACCGACCTCGTTCAACCTGTTCGCCAACGATTACACCAATCGCATGATTGGCGGCTTCGAGATCCCGGCGGTGTGGTTCCAGTCGATCAACGCCCTGTTCATCATCCTGCTGGCACCGGTGTTCAGCTGGGCCTGGCCTGCGCTGGCACGCAATAACGTGCGTCCGAGCAGCATCACCAAGTTCGTGATCGGCATCCTGTGCGCCGCCGGCGGCTTCGGCCTGATGATGCTGGCCGCGCAGAACGTGCTGAGCAATGGCGGCGCCGGCGTATCGCCGCTGTGGCTGGTGGGCAGCATCCTGATGCTGACGCTGGGTGAACTGTGTCTGAGCCCGATCGGGCTGGCTACCATGACGCTGCTGGCGCCGGAGAGAATGCGTGGGCAAATGATGGGGCTGTGGTTCTGCGCCAGTGCGCTGGGCAACCTGGCGGCCGGTCTGATCGGCGGTCACGTCAAGGCCGACCAACTGAATATGCTGCCGGATCTGTTCGCTCGCTGTTCAGTCGCGCTGCTGATTTGCGCCGCCGTGCTGATTGTGTTGA
This sequence comes from Serratia sp. LTN-2, assembly GCF_059740205.1. NCBI lineage: Bacteria > Pseudomonadati > Pseudomonadota > Gammaproteobacteria > Enterobacterales > Yersiniaceae > Serratia > Serratia sp. LTN-2. Next base: position 293,259 of record NZ_JCAXDO010000005.1, read on the forward strand.
TCGTACCGATTCGCCGCATGCTGGAAAATACCCAGTCCAAGAGCGCGCCAAAACCGGCGACCAACGCCTGACGGATAAACCGTTTTCATCTCGCAAACCGGCGCTCGATGCGCCGGTTTTTTTATGCTTGCCAGGCCTGATGTTGCAATACCACCCGGTAGCCATCAGGATCTTCAAAGGTTTGCCCCGCCCGATCCCAATAGGGATTATAGGCGGCGACCGATAGGAACCCCGCCGCCCGCATCCGCTCACACGCTGCGCGCCAATCGTTCTCATCCGGCAGATAAAACACCAGCAGATGATCCTGCGTCGGCGCCTGTCCGACTCGCACTCCGCGATGCTGTGTGAACTCCAGATGGTAGGCATGCTGCGGATGCCCGATCATAATGCCGTCAAAGCCCTGATGATCGACAAACTCGCCCAGCCTTTCGAATCCCAACCCGCGGCAATACAGCGCGGCGATCTCTTGCAACCGATCCGTGGGGCGCGCGATCCGCAACACCGCTTTGGCTATCGACATGAACGCCTCCGCCTCATGATAATTTCATACAGCGCCATACCCGCCAGCATCGCCAACAGGAACGGCCACACCCGCTGCATCTCCGCTCCCGCCAGCACCCAGGCGGGGCCGGGGCAGATGCCCGCGATGCCCCAGCCGATGCCGAACAGCGCGCTACCCGCCAGCAAACGGCGATCCACACGTCCGGCGGCCGGTATCTGCAATGTTTCCCCCAACAGGCTCCGTTCGCGTCGCCGCGCCCACAGGAAGGCCGGCGCCGCTACCGCGATCGCCCCAGCCATCACTAACGCCAGCGAAGGATCCCACTGGCCGGTAACGTCGAGAAACGCCAACACCTTAGCCGGATTGGCCATGCCGGCGACGATCAGCCCCAGACCGAAAATGACGCCGCTCAGCAACGCCAACAACGATTTAAGCATTTTCACCCTCCCAACAGGTGGCGCATCAGCCAGACGGTCATAAACCCCAGCAGCATGAACACCGCCGTGGCGGCCAGCGAACGCGGCGCCAACCTTGCGACGCCGCACACGCCGTGCCCGCTGGTGCAACCGCTGCCCAATCGAGTGCCCAATCCCACCAACAGCCCTGCGGCCGCCAGCCAGCCGCTGCCGGTCGCGATCTCACCAGACGGCAAAGCCGCAGCGGCAGCATACAGCCAGGGAGAGAGCAACAACCCGCCAATAAATGCGACGCGCCAGCCCCGCTCCCAACCGCCGGCGCTCAATAAGCCGCCGGTAATGCCGCTGATACCGGCGATCCGGCCGTTGAACAGCAGCAGCAGCGCCACCGCTGCGCCGATAATGGCCCCGCCCGCCAACGCGGAATAAGGCGTGAAATGTTGCCAGTCAATGTTCATCGCGGTTCTCCGGCTGTGGGCAATAGAGTTGATACAGGGTATGGAGCAGCGCCAGCGCTTTGGCATCGGCCACCGCATAGTAAATCTGCTTGCCGGCGCGCCGGGTGGAGACCAAGCCTTCCTCACGCAGCACGCCAAGCTGTTGGGACAGCGTCGGCTGGCGGATATCCAGCGCCTGCGCCAACTCGCTCACCGCCATTTCTCCCTGGCTGAGCCGGCACAGCAGCAGCAGCCGATCTTCATTGCCTAAGGTGCGCAGCATCGCGCCGGCCTGCGCCGCCGCCTTGCGCATCGCGTCTATGTCCATTGACCCCCCAAACAATTTATAAAATTATATAATATTATTTTATATACCATCTAACCGTGCCGCGCCACCGGCTGGTGCTAAACCGCGCCTCATGGCATGCTGTTATTCCCTTTTCGCCGCGCGGAGAACACTCACCATGCTGTTGTTTCACGACGTTCTGCCGGCCAATCAGCCTATCCGGCCATTAGCCAAAGATTATCGCCACGGCGACAGCGAGCCGGAGCACTACCATCATTGCGCACAGCTGATACACAGCCTGAGCGGTGTAGTGCAGGTCACAACCCGGCTTGGCAGCTGGGTGGTGCCGCCCGGCCGCGGCGTCTGGGTGCCGGCGAAAATGGTGCACAGCCTGCGCATCACTGGCCAGGTGGCAGCCAGAACGTTGTTCGTCGATCCATTGGCGCGCGCCGATCTGCCGGCCCAATGCCAGGTGGTGCAGGTTTCGCCATTGCTGCGCGAGCTGATTATCTGTGCGATGGAGATTGCGCCAGGCTACCCAAGCGGCGGGCGCGATGAGCGGGTGATGGAACTGATTCTGGATGAGTTAAGGATGCTGCCGATCCTGCCGCTGCACCTGCCGGAACCGCGCGAAGCCTCGCTGCTCGCCCTGTGCCGCCATATACAGACCTCACCGGCGCAGCCCTGGACGCTGGAACAGGCGGCCGTTCGCCTCAGCGTCAGCGGACGCACCCTGTCACGACGCTTCCAGCGAGAAACCGGGCTGCGTTTTAGCGATTGGCTGCGACGCGCCCGTTTGCTGGCGGCATTAAACGCGCTGGCGACCGGCCGTTCAGTATTGGAAGTCGCGCTGGATCTCGGCTATGACAGCCCCAGCGCGTTCAGCGCCATGTTTCGCCGGGTGCTGGGCGTCGCGCCCAGCGACTATTTCACTCGAACCGCGACGCCAGATAGCGCCCGGCAACGTTGAACAGCGCCTGCAGCGAGGCACTGGCGGAGTCGACGTCGATGCCAACGCCGTAGCTCGCCTCTCCATGCGGCAAGACGCAGCGAATGTAGGCCACCGCTCGACTGTCGCTCTGATGCCCCAACGTGTGTTCGTGGTAATCCTCGATCGCCAACGGCAAGCCGAAACGCTGACGTAACGCATCCACCGCGCTGGAAAGCAGACCGTTGCCGGCTCCCTGCAGCCGCAATTGTTCTCCTGCGCAAGCGACTCGTGCGTTGAAGCTGTATACCTCTGCGCCGTGGCTTTCCGTCTGGTAGCTCAGCAGCTGCAAGCACGGCTGCTCCACCAGCCCGTAAGTGTCGCGGAATAAACGCCACAGCTGTGCGACGCTCATTTCCTTACCGCTGCCGTCGGTCGCCCGCTGTACCACCTGGCTGAAATCGATCTGCAAACCGCGCGGCAACGCCAGCCCATGATTCTGTTCCAACAGCCAGGCGGCGCCGCTTTTGCCGGACTGGCTGTTGACCCGGATCACCGCCTCATAGCTGCAACCGACATCGGCGGGATCGAGCGGCAGGTAAGGCACCTGCCAGCGGCCATCTTGCCGCTGTCGCTGTGCGGCGAAGCCTTTCTTGATCGCATCCTGATGCGAACCGGAGAAGGCGGTAAACACCAACTCGCCGGCATAAGGATGGCGAGGATGCACCGGCAGCTGATTGCACTGCTCCACCACCTCCACCACCTGCTTCAGGCGGCTAAAGTCCAGGCCCGGCGCCACGCCCTGGGTATAGAGATTCAACGCCAGCGTCACCAGATCGACGTTGCCGGTGCGTTCACCGTTGCCGAACAGACAACCTTCGACGCGGTCGGCGCCGGCCAACAGCGCCAGCTCCGCGCAAGCCACGCCAGTACCGCGATCGTTATGCGGGTGCACGCTGATCGTCACGTCGGCGCGACGACTGAAATGGCGACAGAACCATTCGATCTGATCGGCATACACGTTGGGAGTGCTCACCTCCACCGTCGCCGGCAGATTGATGATCATCGGCCGTTGTGCCCCCGGTTGCCATGCATCCGCCACCGCTTCGCAGATCTCCAGCGCGAACTCCAATTCGGTAAAGCAGAAGGTCTCCGGCGAATACTCGAAGCACCAGGCGGTATCGGGCTGCGCCTCGCAATGTCGGCGAATGCGGCGCGCGCCGTTCACCGCCAGCGCCACGGTCGCCGCCTTATCCTGGCGGAACACGATGTCGCGAAACATCGGCGCAGTGGCGTTATACAAATGTACGATGGCCCGCGGGGCGCCCTGCAATGCCTCAAAAGTGCGATCGATCAGATCATCGCGCGACTGCGTCAGCACCTGAATCGTGACGTCGTCCGGGATCAGCCGCTCGTCGATCAGCGCGCGCACAAAGTCGAAGTCCGTTTGCGACGCCGAAGGGAAAGCCACTTCGATCTCATTGAAACCGCACTGCAACAGCAACTGATAAAACTCGCGTTTGCGTGCATTATCCATCGGCTCCGCCAGCGCCTGATTGCCGTCGCGCAGATCGCTGGAGCACCAGCGCGGCGCCTGTCGCAGCGTGCGCGAAGGCCACTGGCGATCCGGTAACGCCACCGGCGGGAACGGTCGGTATTTGTGTGAAGGGTCGATTAACATGGGCTTCTCCTGACGCCTGAGTGAACGATAACGTCATTATTTCCCGCCTCCGCCTCTGCTTCTCCCGCTTTGCAGACAATCGTCGTCGCACAACGGACAATAAAAAAATTTGCATCCTGCGCCAGTCAGACAACAATTAGTTTTGATATTTCTCCCACCGCGCCAACAGTACGCCGGGCGCTTTACTCTCATCGTCAACGGAGGCGAACATGAGCCTGTATGCAACCCTGGAAGAAGCCATCGAGGCCGCACGCGAAGAGTTTATCGACACCGCAGAAGGCGGCGATGGCGAACCGCCGGTGCCGCAGCAGTTCAATCTGCAAAAGTACGTGATGCAGGATGGCGATACGATGTGGCAGGCGGAGTTCTTCGAAGACGAAGGCGAAGCGGTGGAATGCCTGACGCTACGCAGCGGTGCGGCGGCGCAGGCGATTTTCGACGGTGACTACGACGAGGTGGAAATCACCGCCGAGTGGATAGACGAAAATACCCTGTACGAATGGGAAGAAGGCGACTTCCAGCTCGAGCCGCCGCTGGACACCGAAGAGGGCCAGGCCGCCGCCGATGAATGGGATGAGCGCTAATCCGCTCCAGAGATTTTATCGCCAAGGAGGCAACATGATTATTCGTCAGGCCCGTCCCAGTGACTACCCCGCCATTTTGCAGCTGCAGGGGGAAAACGTGCCGGAAGCGCTCGACGAGCGCCAAAAACGGCAGGGATTTATCGTTTCACGCATGAATGAGGCACAGCTGGCGGCGATCAACCGCGGCATCGGCATAGTAGTGGCGGAACAGGATGGCCAACTGGCAGGATTTGTTTGCCTGATGCCCGCCGACGTGCAACCGCGGCCGCCGGTGGTGGACGCGATGCTGGCAACGCTCGTCACGCAGTCCTTCGCCGGCCGGGCGCTGAGCGAGCAGCGAGTGTTTCTCTACGGCCCGGTCTGCCTCGACGCCGCCTGGCGCGGCAAGGGCGTGCTGAAACGCCTCTACGACGAGGTCAAAGCGCACACCCGCCATGATTACGACGTGGGCGCGCTGTTTATCGACGACGACAACCCGCATTCGCTGGCCGCTCACGTGCAGGGGCTGGGCATGACGGCGCTGACGCCTTTCCACTGCGGACAAAAAGGCTATCAGCTGGTGGTGTTCGCCACCCGCTGAACGGATCTATTCATAGGGGCCATGCTGCGCATCGAACGGCAGCATAAAGGTGTCCACCACCATCGACAGCGGCACGTCTATCACCGTAACGTAGCGCCAGGGTGTATCGCGCAGATCCCACTGCACGCCGGGATAATACTGGTGGCCATGCCCGGCACCGGGCACGGTGCGGCTGATGATGCTGCCGCAGCCGGTTAAGGCCATCACGCCGGCCGCCACGCAGGCCAGGCGAAAGTAGGAAGAGAGCTTCACGACATTAACTCTGAGCAAAGGGTTGTTTCGCGAGTGAACAATGCATTGGCCGCAGTCTATCACAGTTCCCTTTCTCCACCGGTACCGGCGCGCGTAAGCAAAAGGTAAAAAAAACGGGGAACGCGCGATGCGCATTCCCCGTCGAGCGTTGCCGTTTAGCGGTTAACGCCGGCCCGTTGGGTGCGCCAGCGGGTTATGCGGCAACTGCTGATAGTGCTCACGCCAGGCGGCGCCTTCCGGCAGCAGCCAGACGCGCTGGTGCAGACGAGCCAGGGTGACCGGATCGCTCAACAGCTCCAGACGTTTGCCCTTCACCAGCTTCTCCGGCCCCAGCTGCAGCGCTTCGTTCACCCGCTCTTCGCGGTTGCGATCGAGCGTGGCGCGCAGATGGTGACGCGCCGTCGCCAGCGCTGTCGCCAGCGCGTTGAAGGACGGGTTGACCACCGCGTGCATAAAGCCGTTGGTCAGCGCACGGTTGCGGTTGAGATGCAGGTACTCTTCCGTCGCCAGCAGCTCACGCGGCGGATTGTACTCTTCCGGGATCAGGAACAGCTTGGCGCGTTTGCTTTTCATGCCCAGCGTCGCGCGGCTCGACAGCACCGACACGAACGGCGACAGGATCAGCGAGAACACGATCGGCGACAGCCACCACAGGAAGCGCAGATCCAGCCACGCCATGCCGCCGGCCCATACCAGGCCCAGCAACATCTGCGAACCATGGCGGCGGAACGCTTCGCCCCACGGCGTATCGTCATCGTCACGCTGCGGCGAATTCCACACCACCTCCCAACCAAGGAAAGCGCTCACCACGAACACGGTATGGAACAGCATGCGCACCGGCGCCAGCAGCACCGAGAACAGCATTTCCATCAGCATCGAAATGAACAGACGGAACGCCCCGCCGTACTCTTTCGCACCCTTGGCCCAGATCAGCACAATGCTGAGCAGCTTCGGCAGGAACAGCAGCACCAGCGTGGTGGAGAACAGCGCTATCGCCAGCTCCGGCCGCCACTGCGGCCAAACCGGGAACAGCTGCCGCGGCTGCAGGAAGTATTGCGGCTCCATCAGCGTGTGCACCACCTGCAACGCGGTGGAGAGCGCCAGGAACATGAACCACAGCGGCGCCGACAGGTAGGACATCACGCCGGTGAGGAACACCGCCCGGTGCACCGGGTGCATGCCTTTCACCAGGAACAGGCGGAAGTTCATCAGGTTGCCGTGGCACCAGCGACGGTCGCGCTTCAGCTCATCCAGCAGGTTCGGCGGCAGCTCTTCGTAACTGCCCGGCAGATCGTAAGCGATCCACACGCCCCAACCGGCGCGGCGCATCAGCGCGGCTTCAACGAAGTCGTGCGACAAGATAGAACCGGCGAAAGAGCCCTCGCCCGGCAGCGGCGCCAGCGCACAGTGCTCGATAAACGGCTTCACGCGGATGATGGCGTTATGGCCCCAATAGTGCGACTCGCCCAACTGCCAGAAATGCAGACCGGCGGTAAACAGCGGCCCGTAAACGCGGGTGGCGAACTGCTGCACGCGCGCATACAGGGTATCCATACCGGACGCCTTCGGCGCGGACTGGATGATGCCGGCGTTCGGGTTGGCTTCCATCAGGCGCACCAGCCCGGTGAGGCATTCGCCGCTCATCACGCTGTCGGCGTCCAGGATCACCATGTAGCTGTACTCGCCGCCCCAGCGACGGCAGAAGTCGTCGATGTTGCCGCTCTTGCGTTTTACGCGGCGGCGGCGGCGGCGATAGAAGATACGGCCGTGGCCGTCGACATCGCGACACAGTTCCATCCACGCCTTTTGCTCGGCCACGCAAATGTCCGGATCGTAGCTGTCGCTCAGCACGTAGATATCGAAGTGTTCCAGCTGACCGGTGGCGGCGACGGACTCATAGGTCGCACGCAGACCGGCGAACACGCGCTCGACGTCTTCGTTGCAGATCGGCATGATCAGCGCGGTGCGGTGCGCCGGGTTGATCGGCTCATCACCCTTGATGGTGGAGGAAATGCTGTATTTGTCTTTGCCGATCAGCAGTTGCAGGAAGCCCATCAGCGCGGTCCAGAAACCGGCCGAGACCCAGCAGAAAAGCACGGCGAACAGGATCAGAATGCCGGTCTGCAGCACATACGGCAGCAGCTGCAGCACCGACTGCATCAGGTCCTGATCCAGCATGGCGATAGGATCGATCAGCGCCCAGCCCTGATAAGGCAGGATGGTTTTCATGTACCAGGTGGCGATGCCGGTCTGCACCAGCATCAGCACCAGCAGCACATAGCGGCGCATCGAACCGACGACACGCCAGCGGTTCTCGGCCTCGGCCTCCTCTTTGGTGGCGTGCCGATTGTGCGGCGAACGCCCCAGCAGAGAATCCCAGAAGCGCGCCACCGGGTTGGTGCGCCAGGCTTCCGGGAACATGGTGGTGCGTTTGATCGGCGGCGTCGCTTTCAGAATGGCGCGCCCTTCGGCGTCGGTATCGAAGTCGTCATCGCTGACCGCATCCGGCCAGGCGCTTTCGATGCGCGGTTTGACCGAGGCCAGCGCCACGTCATCCGCCGACAGGCTATTGACGTTGGCGTCGGCGGCGCCCATCTGCCGATGGAGCGCCTCCAGTGCCTGAGCGTCATCCGCCGTTTGAGGGGTGAGCGCCTCCGACCGCTCAGCGGTCAGAGGCAGCGCCGCAAGATAATCCTGGGCGGGTTGAGTAGGCTTATTCATTGGCAGGTAGCTGATAGCTCCAGGTTTCCGACAGAGTCTTATCGCCATTGACCAGCGCCGCGCGCATTTCTACCGGTTTTTTGTCGTCTTTCACTTTCAGACGCACCGTCAGGCGCCAGCCTTTGGTCACTGGGTTATAGCGGACGTTGTTTTCTACCATTTCACCGTTGTCGCCGATGCTGATCTGAGAAGCGACCGGCGTGTTGGCGTCCAGCCCTTTCAGCACCGGGCCGACGAAGTCGACCAGGAAGGCCACGCTGCCGTCAGGCTCGCGAATCAGGTTCGACTGCTTCACGTCGCCGGTCGAACGCATGGTGCGCGCCACATAAGCGATGTCTTGCGAATGCAGTTTATCTTCATCGCGGGTGAAGTTCAGACGGTAGCTCAGCGTCAGCGGTTTTTTGGCTTCCGGCAAGGTGTCCGGCGTCCAGAATGCGACGATGTTGTCGTTGGTTTCATCCGCCGTCGGGATCTCCACCAGCTCGACCTTGCCTTTACCCCAGTCGCCCTTCGGTTCGATCCAGGCGCTCGGGCGCAGATCGTAACGATCGTCCAGATCTTCGTAATCCTTGAAGTTGCGGCCGCGCTGCAGCAGGCCGAAGCCTTTCGGATTCTCGACGGTATAGGTGCTGACGGACAGGTGTTTAGGATTGTTCAGCGGGCGCCAGATCCACTCGCCGTTGCCGGCGTGGATGGACAGGCCGTTGGAATCGTGCAGCGCCGGGCGGTAGTTCAGCGTCGGCGACGGCTGGTTCGGCCCGAACAGGTACATGCTGGTCAGCGGCGCCAGGCCCAGTTTGCCCACTTTGTCGCGCAGGAACACTTTGGACTCGACGTCCACGGTGGTATCGCGACCCGGGATCACCGTGAAACGGTAAGCGCCGGTAGCGCGCGGGGAATCCAGCAGCGCGTAGATCACCAGGTGTTTGTCGCCCTGCTTCGGACGCTCAACCCAGAATTCGCGGAAACGCGGGAACTCTTCGCCGGACGGCAAAGCGGTATCGATAGCCAGGCCGCGAGCGGAAAGCCCGTAAACCTGCCCTTTACCCACCACGCGGAAATAGCTCGCGCCCAGCAGGCTCATGATCTCATCGTTTTTGTCGGCGCTGTTGATCGGGTAGATCACCTTAAAGCCGGCAAAGCCGAGGTTCTTCACCGATTCAGGATCGTGCTTGACCGAACCGAAATTGAAGTAATCCGGGCTGTATTTGATCTGTTTTACGCTGGTGGAGGTGACCTCGTTGATTTTCACCGGCGTATCGAAGTACATCCCCTGATGATAAAACTCAAGCTTGAAAGGGGTTTTCAGCTTGCTCCAATAGGCTTTATCGTGATTGAACTGAATCTGCTGATAGTCTGCGAACTTCATCTCGCGGAACTGAGAAGGAAGGTTGCTCTTCGGGGCTTCGAAACCTTTCGCAGCCAGATCCTGCGCCTGCTTGGCCACATCATCAATAGAAAAGGCCCACGCCGGCGCACTGAACAGCGTGAACAATACGGTGGCACCTAACCAACGAACGCTCGCGGCGCGTGGTTGTCCGGATAATATATTAACTAGCACATCCCCCCCTATTCGTGTGCTCAAATCATTTTAAATCCATATTAATGGATTACTCAGCTTTCCGACAACATGATAAATGGATGGTTCATGTTTACGGCTCATTGTTTAAGCAGCTGATGGAGCACCAGCGTAGCAAGCCGCGCAACAAGACGCTATGGAAAAATGCGGGGGGCTATAGTAGGGTTTCGGATAACAATTTAACCTTTGACGACTTATTAAGCGTGTTAATGAGCACCCGATTAAATCACCAGCGGTAATCTATGACTAAAGGCAGCAAACAGCGCGAGTTTTTCCTCGATTCGATCCGAGCCTATTTGATGTTGCTCGGCATTCCGTTTCACCTCTCCCTGATTTATTCCAGCCATGCCTGGGCGGTGAACAGCGCGTCGCCCTCCTTCTCGCTCACGGTGCTGAACGACTTCATCCACGCCTTCCGCATGCAGGTGTTCTTCGTGATATCCGGCTACTTCTCCTACATGCTTTACGAACGCTACGAGCGGCATCAGTGGCTGAAGGTCAGGCTGGAACGGGTGGCGATCCCGCTGCTGAGTTCCATCCCGCTAATAACGGTACCGCAGTTCTTTATGCTGAAATATTTCACCGATAAATTAAATGGCTGGGATACGTTTTCTCTCTATCAGAAAATAAATGTAACAGTTTGGGAATTGGTTTCTCATCTGTGGTTCTTATTGACGTTATCACTGTTAACCTGCGCCTGTTTTTATCTGTTCCGTAAAATCAAGCGTCAAACCCGTGAGCATATCCCAGCCTTAATAAATAGAATGCGGGGATTAGGAAACATCTCACTGTGTTTCTTTATTTATGCGGTATGCTATTCGGCCGCGCACCGTATTATTTTGATTTTCGCGCCGCAGCTATTATCCAACGGCCTGTTCAATTTCGTGGTGATGGAGACGATGTTCTACCTGCCGTTCTTCATCCTCGGCGCCTATGCGTTTAAGTACGTGTGGCTTAAGGAGATTTTCTTGCGCCGTTCGCCGCTGGCGCTGCTCGGTTCGCTGCTGCTGTTTATCGCGTATATGCTGAACCAGAAACTGCTGGCGCACAGCAGCTATATGTTCGAACTGGAAGTGGTGATCAAAACCCTAATGGGGATTCTGATGACCAATGTGGTGTTCTCTTTCGGGCATAACCTGCTGAATTATCACTCGCCGCGCATCACCTATCTGGTCAACGCCTCGCTGTTTATATATCTGGTGCACCATCCTCTGACGCTGATATATGGCGCCTTCGTGACGCCTTATATCGGCAACAATCTGTTGGGATTCTTGTTGGGCCTGCTGTTTGTGTTCACGCTGGCCTTCGCTTTATATGAACTGCATAAGCGTATTCCGGTGCTGCGTTTCCTGTTCTCCGGCAAGCCGCAATAACCTTCCCTCCCTGTAAACCCGATCGTTTGCAGGGATTTCCTGTCATATTTACGCCGCGTAAAAAGCCTATACTGGTGGTTTGCATGCAGAGCACACATTGCTCAGCCTGGCGTCGACCGTTAAGGCAAAGTGATACGGCTGCATAGATAACCTAGGCGTTATAACTGCAATGCATAAGTAGAAATCCGGATCCCTGCCTTACGGTAGCGATTGGGCTCAACACCCCCGAGGGGCTGCGCGACCGCTTGATATATTCGATGGCGCTAGCTGTTTCTCCCTTCCGTCACGACAGAGAGGATTTTGAATGACCGATAAAACCCCACCGGCTGAGGAAGCCGTAGCGGAAAACGCCACCTTGCTGAAGATCCTCGGCCGGCTGCTGTCCGCGCTGGACGCTTCGATCAGCGGCAAAGAACGCAGCGTTTTGGTAACTGAACTCGCCAACTTCAATCTCGACGGCATTTCCGAAACGGAAAGCAAGCTGGCGACCGAGCTAATCAAGCGGGCGCTGGAATCGCTCGACCATTAACCCTGCCGCGCCTGCAAACCATTAAGCCTGCCTGCGCGGGCTTAATGGTTTTTCCCTCAGCCACGATCGGGCATTGTTGCCAAAGCAGAAATACAGCAGACTGATAATGTTGGATAAAAGGCAGCATTCTCCCTCTTCCCCTCACTTTCTTCGGTTAATCGCACCAAAGGGCAATAATTGATCGGTTGTTTTCGCAATCAGCCTTGGCGTTTTACCCACTAAACACGTTATCATCGACACCAGCGCAGTGCCCCCTATCCCCCAGCCTCAGGAGAGCGATATTTTGGATGCCAGCACCATTAACAGTTTGTTCGTCATCGGTGCCGTGCTGGTGGGGGCAAGCATTCTGCTCAGCTCATTTTCTTCCCGGCTCGGCATTCCGATCCTGGTGATCTTCCTGGCGATCGGCATGCTGGCCGGCGTCGACGGGCCAGGCGGTATCGTCTTCAGCAATTACCCGGTCGCTTATCTGGTCAGTAACCTCGCGTTGGCGGTGATCCTGCTCGACGGCGGCATGCGCACCCGGGTCAGCTCTTTCCGCGTCGCCCTGTGGCCGGCGCTCTCTCTCGCCACCATTGGCGTGGTGATCACCGCCGGCCTGACCGGCATGGCCGCCGCCTGGCTGTTCAATCTCGATCTGCTGCAGGGGTTGCTGATCGGCGCCATCATCGGTTCCACCGACGCCGCTGCAGTCTTCTCGCTCCTCGGCGGCAAAGGCTTGAACGAACGCGTTAGCGCCACGCTGGAGATCGAATCCGGCAGCAACGATCCGATGGCGGTATTTCTCACTATCACGCTGATTGCGATGATCGCCGCCGGGGAAACCGCGCTAAGCTGGACCTTCCCGCTGCATCTGATGCAGCAGTTCGGCATGGGCATCGTCTTCGGTTTGGGCGGCGGCTGGCTGCTGCTGACGCTGATCAACCACATCAAGCTGGCCGACGGCCTCTATCCGTTGCTAGCGGTGAGCGGCGGCATTCTCATTTTCGCGCTGACCACCGCGCTGGACGGCAGCGGCATTCTGGCGGTGTACCTGTGCGGCCTGCTGCTGGGCAACCGGCCGATCCGCAACCGTCACGGCATCGTGCAAACCTTCGATGGCCTGGCGTGGCTCAGCCAGATCGGCATGTTCCTGGTGCTCGGCCTGCTGCTTAATCCACACGAGCTGCTGCCGATCGCCATCCCTGCCCTGCTGCTGTCGCTGTGGATGATCCTGTTCGCCCGCCCGCTGTCGGTGTTTATCGGCCTGCTGCCGTTTCGCAGCTTTACCCTGCGCGAGCGCGGCTTTATCTCCTGGGTTGGCCTGCGCGGCGCGGTGCCGGTGATCCTGGCGGTGTTCCCGATGATGGCCGGCTTGCCCAACGCCCAGCTGTTCTTCAACGTGGCGTTCTTCGTGGTGCTGGTCTCCCTGCTGCTGCAGGGCACCACGCTGTCTTTCGCCGCCAAAAAAGCCAAGGTGATCGTGCCGCCGGCGCTGACGCCGATCTCCCGCGTCGGGCTGGACGTGCACCCGGAAAACCAGTGGGAGCAGTTCGTCTATCAACTTTCGGCGGAAAACTGGTGCGTCGGCGCGGCGCTGCGCGAGCTGAAAATGCCGCCCAACACCCGCATCGCCGCCCTGTTCCGCGGCAAAGAACTGCTGCACCCGAGCGGCAGCACCCGGCTGCGAGAGAACGATATTCTGTGCGTTATCGGCCATGAGCACGATCTGCCGATCCTCGGCAAGCTGTTCAGCCAGGCGCCGGCCGTGACGCTCGATGAGCGGTTCTTCGGCGACTTTATCCTGCAGTCCGACGCCCGTTTGAGCGATATCTCGCAGGTCTATGGCCTCAATCTGCAAGACGACGTGGATGAGCAGCAGACGCTCGGCCAGTTTGTTATTCAATTGATCGGCGGTGAACCGGTCATCGGCGACCAGGTGGAATGGGACGGTCTGACCTGGACCATCGCCGAAATGGAAGGCAACCAAGTCAGCAAGATAGGCGTGCGGATCGTGACCGACTAACGCTGTAGCTCAGGCGCCGGCCTATCAGATGAGGGAACTTCTGGCCTTAAGAACGCTCTTAATCTCTATCACGATGTATGCAGTACGGCGCCGCCAAATTATATCCCTTTGATATAACGGCGCCGACAGGGATTAGGGATGTGAACGGCAAGACTCGATTTCTTTCGGTGATAATGATCATGGCGCTGGGCGTAGCAGCGCTCGACCTCGGCATCGCCGGTTTGGTCCATAGACTTTTAATTGGATAACTTCAACGTGACGCAGCGGGAACAAGAAAAAGACATTCTGGGGAAAATACTGGTGACGGTGTCCGCGCTTTGCCTGATTTTGGTGGCGGCGTTCCTGATCTGGGGATTCGTGCTGGATTGACGCCGCGCGATGCTCAGACATAAAAAAAACCGCCGCGGCGGTTTTTTTTATGGGGCAGGCGATCAGATCTTGCAGCCTTCGCAGTCCGCTTCGTCCTCGAGGAACTCAGGAACCTCTTTTACCTTCTGCGCCGCTTTTTCTTCGGCTTTCGCCAGTTCGGCATCGATATCAAAATCGAAAATATCATCGCTCATCGCTTGGTCCTTATTCTGCTTCACGTTCAAACGCTGAGTATAATCGACAAGCCGCCGGCCGGAAACCTTTCAGTTCGCCGCCGCCAGCTGAGACGGCTCATCCTGCGGCTTTTTTCCGTAGGCCATGTCATACACATCGTAGAAATCGATTTCGCCCTTGTTGCCGATGATGATTCGCATCTTCTGTTTCAGCGCGGCGCCGATGGACGGCTCATCCAGCAGCTGCTGCACCGCATAAGGCGACAGCGCGCGGGTGAAGTACCATTCGCCGTTGTAGCAAACCCGCAAATCCAGCACCCCGATGTCCTCGAAACGATACACCGGCCGAATCTCGATCAGCAGCATGGCGAACATGAACAGCACGAAGGCGGTGAAGCCCAGGAAGGCATACATCCCCATATACGGCACCTGATACATCACGGCGATCACCGCGAAGTAACCGGCGAACATGGCAAGGCACAAATAGCGGTGAGTGCGGGCGAATTCGCTGTTGAAACGCGGCTTGCCGTCGCGCCCCTCGCGCCGATTGATCTGTTCAATCTCTTTAACCAAGATGCTTTTAATCGCGTCCATCGTTACAACCTTATGCTGGAAACAGCATTGCCATCAAATCTCACCGCTAAAAGTAACACAAGTACAGTTTTGCCGGGTAGATCAGTTAGCCAACTTAATGACGGCAACTGTTATAGTTCGGCTTCAGCGCGGCTGAGCGGCTTTGCCTTGCGCAAACATGAACATGCGCTGGGCGACATCGTCGGCCTGTTTGATTTTTTGCTTTTGCGGTTCGTTGCTGCGTTGAATGGCGCGGGCGTAGGCGATTTCATGGGCCTGATCGATCATGGCGATGATCCGGTCACGTTCGGCCTTCTCCATATTGCCCAACATGGTGGTGATAATCGCCTGATAAGCGTTGGATGCGGCGGTCAGCGCTTTCTCCCTCGCCTCGAGGGCGGCGACGCGTTGCAAGAGCTCCTGCAGTTGCTCGGAGTGAGACATATCGACCTCCTGTTGCCGGGCAGACAGCCTGCCTGATTACAGTTTAGCAAAGGATCGGAAGAGAAAGAGGAAGGAAAGCCAGCGGTTACGGTAAAGCACACCCGAAAATCCCAACGAGGAGCCGATAGTGCAAATCAACCCGGGTGCGCTTTACGGTAAACGCGGTGAGGTGAAGGGAAAGAAAGCTGGCGCGCTATGCAGGACTCGAACCCGCGTCTATCAATTTTCAAGCCAAAACAAGCCATTATAAAACCAATCACTCTGCCAACTGAGTTAATAGCGCGTTCCTTCGCTTCGGGGCGACATTATCCATAACAACATTATGGACTCAAGCTTTTTTAGCATAATGTCATGCATTTACGGATAAGTCTTAGGTAATCGCTAGCGTTCCGGCATTAAGGCAGCGCAATAATCCGATAATCGCCACCGATGAGCGGCTTGCACAGAATCTTGTAGCCATCGCTGTCAAAGTGGCTGGCCGCGCTCTGCAGCAACTTCGCCTGCGCCAGGCTGCTGACCGATCCCAGATAAAACCAATTGTGGATAACATGGTACTGCCGCAGCGCCTCGCCCTGCTCCTCCAGCGCCACGCGCCCGGCGAACGGCCAACAGGCGATGCGCAACTGTTCAAGCGCCACGCTGAGCCGCAGAGCATGTTCCTGCGCCGACTCCACGCCACAGCAGGCGCCGGCGCACTTGCGCAGGCTGTAACGGAAACAGGTTCGCCCGGCGGGCAGCTTGTCGATCCCCAGCTTGCCGTAACACAATCGATGCTCGTCAGCGATGGCGCGCAGCTTTTCCAACGCGGCGTGGCGATTGGCGAACAGCCCGTAGAGATCGGGCGTGACGGCGAAATCAATCTCTTTGGCATGCGCTATCGTCACGTTCCCCGCCTGCAAACGCAGCGCACACAGCTGCTTCGAACGCCGCAGGCGTTTGTTGAACAGCGGCTGCTGCTGCTTGATCAACTGCGCCTCCAGCAGCAACGCCCCCAATTCGCCGGCGGTCTCGATAAAGCTGATGCGCCGGGTTTGACGCAGCATTTTAGCCTCGTCCTGCGCGCGAAAATGCGCCATCACCCGGCTGCGTACGTTGACGCTTTTGCCGATGTAAAGCGGCAGGCTTTCGCTCTGGCCATGGAACACATACACGCCCGGCCCCTTGGGCAACGACGCCAGGCAAGCGCGCAGGTGCTCCGGGTATTGGTAAATATCGAGTTCAGGCTCGAGGCGGTTCGGCATCATGGCGGCGGTGTCATCCTGCTGATGAATGAATACTGGTTTTTTACCCAGTATAACGCCCATCGCCGTCGGTTGCACACCCAACGGATAGTAACTCGCCGTGATCTTTAGCGAGAAAGCCTTTACTATCCCCTTTCCAGCGGGAAAGCGCCTGACGTTTAGCGCCAGTTCAAGCTGGCGCTGCCATGATGGCAGACTGGAACCGCCGCTTTTATCGTTATGGAAAACCTGGGTATGCCATCACTGAAACTCTCCTCCCGCCGCCTGGCGTTGGTCGCCGTCATCGTTTTCATCGCCGTCGCTGTCGCGTTGGCCATCTATTGGCAACGCCCGCCGCAACAGGATTACGTTACCGCACCGGCCCGGCTGGGCGATATCGAAAACGCCGTGCTGGCCACCGGGCGGCTGGACGCCGTCGAACGCGTCAACGTCGGTGCGCGAGTCTCCGGTGAGGTCAAATCGCTGAAGGTCAAACTGGGCGATCGCGTCACCAAAGGCCAGCCGATCGCCGACATCGACGACCTGCAACAGCGCAACGATCTGCGCAACGCCGAAGCGGCGCTAAACGTGATCAAAGCCGAGCTGCAGGCCAAACAGGCGCAGCTGAAACAGGCGGAATCACGTTTCAAACGCCAACGCCGCATGCTGAGCGACGAAGCCAGCTCGCGTGAAGACTTCGAAACCGCCGAAACCGCGCTCGCTACCACCCGCGCCGAACAGCTTTCGCTCAATGCGCGCCTGGTACAGGCGCAGATTGACGTCGACAAGAAAAAGATCGATCTGGGCTATACCCGCGTGGTCGCGCCGATGGACGGCATCGTCATCGCCGTGGTCACGCAACAGGGGCAAACGGTCAACTCCAGCCAAAGCGCGCCAACCATCGTCAAGCTGGCGCGGCTGGATATGATGACTATCAAGGCGCAGATCTCCGAAGCCGACATCACCCGCATTTCGCCAGGGCAAAAGGCATACTTCACGATTTTCTCCGATCCGGATAAACGCTACGACGCCACGCTGCGCACCATCGAACTGGCGCCGGAATCGGTGATGAAAGACGATTCGCTCGCCGGCACCAGCTCCGCGTCCGGCTCCGGCACCTCGAATGCGTCGGTCTATTACAACGCGCTGTTGGACGTACCTAACCCGGAAAATCGCCTGCGCATCGCCATGACCGCGCAGGTTTCCTTGCTGCTCGGCGAAGCGAAGAACGCCCTGCTGGTGCCGATCCAGGCGGTGCATAAAACCGAAGGGAAAGTGCAGCAGGTACAGGTGCTGACCCAAGACCAGCGGCTGGAAACGCGCGAAGTGACCACCGGCATCACCAACAACGTCGATATTCAGATCCTCAGCGGTCTGAAAGCCGGTGAGGCCGTGGTGCTGTCGCAGCCTGCCGCCAAATCGGCTGAGGATGGCTTCTTCCTGTGAACGCGATCATCGAGCTAAAAGGCATCAGCCGAACCTACACCAACGGCGGCCAGGCGCTGACGGTGTTGAAAGACATCGATCTGACCATCGCCGCCGGCGAACTGGTGGCGATCATCGGCGCCTCCGGTTCCGGCAAATCGACGCTGATGAACATCATGGGCTGTCTCGACGTGCCGGATCGCGGCGACTACTACATCAGCGGCCAGAACGCCGCCCATCTGTCGCCTGACGAGTTGGCCCGCTTGCGCCGCGAGCATATCGGCTTCATCTTCCAGCGCTATCACCTGATGCCCGATCTCAGCGCGCTGGGCAACGTCGAGATCCCGGCGATCTACGCCAATGACAGGCGCGATCAGCGGCGGCGGCGCGCAGCGCAGCTGCTGGCGCGGCTGGGCCTGGAGGGACGCGAAGACCATAAGCCTGGTCAACTTTCCGGCGGCCAGCAGCAGCGCGTCAGCATCGCCCGCTCGCTGATCAACGGCGGCGAGATCATTTTGGCGGACGAACCGACCGGCGCGCTGGACAGCCAATCCGGCCAGGAAGTGCTGGCGATCCTCAGCGAACTGAATCAGCGCGGCCACACCGTGGTGATCGTCACCCACGACATGAAAGTGGCGCAGCATGCACAGCGCGTCATCGAGCTGCGGGACGGCGAAATCATCGCTGACAGCGGCCGTCAGTCGGCGCCCGGTCCTTCGCTGCCGTCGCCGAACCGCAGCCGGCAAAGCGGCTGGCAAAGTCTTATCGACCGCACCCGCGAATCGCTGCATATGGCGCTGAAGGCGATGAATGCCCACCGCCTGCGCACCGCGCTGACCATGACCGGCATCATCTTCGGCATCGCCGCCGTGGTCACGGTCGTCGCGCTGGGCGAAGGCGCCAAGCAACGCACGCTGGAGAATATCAAAGGGCTCGGCACTAACGTGGTGAGCATCTATCCGGGGCGCGACTTCTTCGACGACGCCATCGACAGCATCCGCACCCTGGTGCCGGCCGACGCCGACGCCCTGGCGCAGCAAAGCTTCGTCGACAGCGTCAGCCCGGAAGTCAGCGCGTCCGACAGCATCCGTTTTCGCAGCAAATCCGCCACCGCGTCAATCACCGGTGTCGGGCGCGACTATTTCCGCGTCAACGGCATCACGCTGGTGCAAGGCACCACCTTCCGCGACGATCGCAACGCGCTGCAGGAAGTGATCATCGACGACAACGCGCGCCAGGCGCTGTTCGGCGACTTCGGCGTCGAGCCGCTCGGCCAGATCGTGTTTCTCGGCTCGGTGCCGGCGCGAGTGGTCGGCGTCGCCAAAAGCGAGCGCAACTACGCGCCCAACCGCATCAGCGTTTGGATGCCCTACAGTACGGTGATGTACCGCATGGTCGGCAAAACCACGCTCAGCGGCATCACCGTGCGGCTGAAGGATGACGTCGCCAGCGATGCCGCCGTCAGCGCCATCACGCAGTTGCTGACCCAGCGCCACGGCGTCAAGGATTTCATGACCTTCAACCGCGATCAGTTCCGTAAGTCGATCGAGCGCACCTCGATGACGCTCAGCCTGCTGATCCTGATGGTGGCCTCGATCTCGCTGGTGATCGGCAGCCTCGGCGTGATGAACATCATGTTGGTTTCGGTGACCGAACGCACCCACGAAATCGGCGTGCGCATGGCGGTCGGCGCGCGGCGCAGCGACATCATGCAACAGTTCATGATCGAAGCGGTGCTGGTCTGTCTGATCGGCGGCGCATTGGGCATTGCGCTGTCGCTCGCCGCCGGGTCGCTGTTCACCTCGCTGGCGGGCGGCATGTTCACCGCCATCTATTCCTGGCAGGCTGCCGCAACGGCGTTTTTCTGTTCAACCTTAATCGGCATGATCTTCGGTTATCTCCCCGCCCGCAAAGCGGCAAGGATGGATCCGGTCGTTTCATTGGCCAGCGAGTAACCCATGAAAATTTTATCCCCCCTGGCGCTAAGCCTCGCCGCCCTGCTCACCGCCGGCTGCGGCAATGCCCTGAAAAGCGACTACCAGGCACCGCAGGTCAACTACCCGGCGGGCTGGCAGCACGCGGCAGACAATGCCGCGCCGACGCCGTTCGACTGGCGTGATTTCCACGATCCCGAGCTCGATCGTTGGCTGCAACAGGTGATGGCGAGCAACAACGATTTGGCCCTCGCCGTGCTGCGCGTTTACCGCGCGCGGCTCGAAGCGGAACGCGTCGGCATCAGCACCGCGCCCAGCGTCAGCGCTTCGTTGACGAGCGGCATCAATCGCCCGCTGTCCGAATCCTCCGCCTGGAACAAAACCAGCGGCGCCTCTCTCTCTACGAGCTATGAAGTCGATCTGTGGGGCAAACTGGCGCGCCAGCGCGACGCCGCCGAGTGGGCCAGCCAAGCCTCCGAGCAGGATCTGCAGACGGCGCGCCTGACGCTGCTGGCCGACGCGGCCACCAATTACTGGCGCATCGGCTTCCTCAATCAGCAGATCGACGTCAGCCGGGCGAGCATCGCCTACGCCAAAGAAACCCTGCGGCTGGCCAACGCCCGCTACCGCGCCGGCAGCATCTCGGCGCTGGACGTGGTGAACGCGGAGCAAAGCTTGCTGACGCAGGAAAGCCGGCTGCTGGCATTGCAGCACGAACGCCAACAGGCGCTGAATGAACAGGCGGTGCTGCTGGGTGCGCCTTCAGGCCAGGCCACCATCGCCCCCGCACGTCTGCCGACGGCGGCGATGCCGCAGATCAACACCGGCATTCCCGCCAGCGTCTTGAGCCGCCGCCCGGACCTCAGCGCTAAAGAGCTGCGGTTGCGCGCCGCGCTGGCCAACGTCGACGAGAAACGGCTGCAATACTATCCCGCGTTCAGCCTGACCGGCTCGCTGGGTGCCAGCAGCAGTGCGCTACTGGAGTTCCTGCGCAACCCGACGGGCAGCCTCGGCGCCAGTCTGACGCTGCCGTTCCTGCAATGGCGGCAAATGGGCGTGGATATCAAGATCGCCCGCAACGACTATGAACAGCAGGTTCTGGCGTTCAAGCAGGCGCTGTACAAAGCGATGGGCGACGTGAACAACGCACTGTCATTGCGTACGCAGCTGCTGGCGCAGGAGACGCAGTTGCGGGCCTCATTGGCACTGGCGCGCAAATCGGAGCGGCTGAACGAGGTGCGCTACCGACAGGGCGCCGTCACCATTACCGACTGGCTCAACGCTCAGGAGCAACGTCGTCAGGCGGAACTGGCGGTAGACGAAAACCGCTTCGCGCAGTACCAGAATCTGGCGAAAATCTATCTGGAATTCGGCGGTTCGTCGGCGCCATAACCCAACCGGCCCGGCCATCGAGCCGGGCCTTTTTTGACGGCAAACACATCAATTTTTCCTGTTTTATCTCCCGAACTCTCTATACTTGAAGCATCGTCAATCAGACGAAAAATCGCCAAATCGCGCAATTATTAGACCAATCTCGCACCAAATCGGTGCAAACACTTAAGTTAAACTGCTGGATTTGATCGCCGCAAGATATAACGTTAAGCTATAGATGCAAAATAATTAGTCACCTAAATGACATAACATCGGCATAAGCGAGGTTATTTTGCGATCCACATCACAACTTAAATGTGGATAATGGATCGTCTTGAATCGCGATTCTATTAGCCGATTTGATAACTCGAAAACAACAGTGAACGGAGATTACGCTTTCACGAACAACGAATAATTCATTAAGGGATGATTATATGAAGTTAAGAAAAAAACGACATAAACCGATGCACATTAACGACATCACCATCATCGATGACAGCAAACTCAAGAAGGCGATCACCGCGGCGGCCCTGGGCAACGCGATGGAGTGGTTCGACTTCGGCGTATACGGCTTTGTCGCCTATGCGCTTGGCCAGGTCTTCTTCCCCGGCGCCTCTCCCGGCGTACAAATGATCGCCGCGCTGGCGACCTTCTCCGTGCCCTTCCTGGTGCGTCCGCTCGGTGGTCTGTTCTTCGGCGCCATGGGCGACAAGTTCGGCCGGCAAAAAGTTCTCTCGGTCACCATTATCATCATGGCGGTCAGCACCTTCTGTATCGGCCTGATCCCGTCCTATGCGTCGATCGGCATCTGGGCACCGATCCTGCTGCTGCTGGCCAAGCTGGCACAGGGCTTCTCCGTCGGCGGTGAATATTCCGGTGCGGCGATCTTCGTCGCCGAGTACTCGCCGGACCGCAAACGCGGCTTTATGGGCAGCTGGCTGGACTTCGGCTCCATCGCCGGCTTTGTGATGGGTGCCGGCGTGGTGGTGCTGATCTCCAGCATCGTCGGTGAAGCCAACTTTCTCGACTGGGGCTGGCGTATCCCGTTCTTCATCGCCGCACCGCTGGGCCTGATCGGTCTCTATCTGCGCCATGCGCTGGAAGAAACCCCGGCGTTCCAGCAGCACGTGGACAAGATGGAGAAAGAGGACCGCAACGCCATCGAAAATCCGCCGAAAACCTCGTTCAAAGAGATCGCGGCCAAACATTGGAAAAGTTTGCTGGTGTGTGTCGGTATCGTGATCTCCACCAACGTGACCTATTACATGCTGCTGACCTACATGCCGAGCTACCTGTCGCATAACCTGCACTACTCGGAAGATCACGGCGTTCTGATCATTATCGCCATCATGATCGGCATGCTGTTCGTACAGCCGGTGATCGGCCTGACCAGCGACCGCATCGGCCGCAAGCCGTTCATTATCGGCGGCAGTATCGGCCTGTTGGCGCTGGCGATCCCGTGCTTCATTCTGATCAACAGCAACGTGATTGGCCTGATCTTCGTCGGCCTGCTGGTGCTGGCGGTGCTGCTCAACTCCTTCACCGGGGTGATGGCGTCCATTCTGCCGGCGATGTTCCCAACGCACATCCGCTACAGCGCGCTGGCGATTTCGTTCAACATTTCGGTGCTGATCGCCGGTGCAACGCCAACCGCCGCCGCCTGGCTGGTGGAGGCGACCGGCAACCTGTACATGCCGGCCTACTACCTGATGGTTGTGGCGGTGATCGGTCTTATCACCGGTCTGTACATGAAAGAAACTGCTAACAAGCCACTACGCGGCGCGACGCCGGCGGCATCTGACCGTACCGAAGCGAAAGAGCTGCTGCAGGAGACCTACGACAACATCGAACAGAAAGTCGAGGACATCAACGCGCAGATCGCCGAACTGGAAAAGAAAAAGCAGATCCTGATCGACCAGCATCCCAAGCTGGACTGATCGGCGCTGAAAGGCAAAAGCCACCCGCTTGGGTGGCTTTTTTACATGGGTTTCACGCGAAACAATGCGCAGCGCATTTTATGACAATCAGGATTGATGATACGCTTTGAACCACACTCTTTATTGATGAAGCACCTGATCATGAGCAAGATGGATCTTCCCGTCATCATTGGCATCCTGGTTATGCTAACCCTGTGGCTCGGCGCACTGTTCAACATCGGCGATATCACCTTCACCATTTCTCGTCTGTTTCACTGGATTGAAAGCCAACGAGGATAGCCTGCGTACGCGGCAACACGGGCGATGAGCAAACATCGACTATGATTGAAAGACGTTACCGTCATTTTCCGAGACTGTCGCTCGCGATAAAGAGGACCGCATCATGACCGACTATGTATTCTACAATCAGATCCTGACCCGGCTGGCCGCCAATCACCCCGGCACGCTGGATGAAAAAACCTACGAGCTGTGGAAGCAAGACGCCACCAGCCCGCACGCCTTCGCCGATCCCTTCGCCTATCTCAAAACCAAGGGGCTGATACAGGCCTATGTAATGAGCGATATCGACGAGAACAACTATGACATCGATCCGCATCAAACGCGGATCACCGCCGCTGGTCTCGAGTTCATTCGCAACGGTGGTTTCAAATAAGGGCGATGGTCACCAATAAAAAACCGCCGGACGGCGGTTTTTTATTTCGGGCAGCATGCTGGCCGGGTCAGGCGGGGAAAGGCCGATAAAAAATGCGCAGCACTTCGTTGTCGCCCTGGCGTAAAAAGCCGCCTTGCGGCTGCCAGCGCAGATCGCGCGCCAGGTTGAGATTTTCCCAGCCGACCGCGCCGCCCACGCCGATGCAAAGATTTTTATTGCCTGCGGCAAAGCCCGCACCGGTGCCGATCATCGCATGCAGCAAACGGGGAGCCGCCGCGTCGCGCAGGGAGAATATGCCGATAAAGCAGCCCTGCGGAGCGCGCAGCATCTCTGCACTGGTGCGGATCTCGGTATCTTCCGGGCTGACGAAATGTTTGTATTGTTTATCGAATACCGTCAGCCACAGCTGCTTATATTTCGCCTTGCTGAGCGCCCCGGAGCGATAGGCGCAAAGCACGACCGCATCCCAACATATCTCCCCGCTCAACGAGAAGTATTCATCCGTATTTGCCTGCGGCTGAGCCGCGTAATGTCGTGCGAATTCGGCCGCATTCAGATGCGGCGGCACAGCCTGTTTGGCAACCTCACTCTTGTAACGCTTGAAATTCAACCAATGCATGGGAAGCATCCTCTCCGCCTGTCGGATGAGTCAATCCACAACGGTGGATCAAACGAGCCATCAAATCCAGAGCGTCGTCGGCGATAGCGGTTTCCTCATCATTCAACCCCTGCGCCACCGACCGCTCGATGGCGCCCATAACTGTCGGCGCGCTGGTTTCTTCCCCCTGCGCCACCACGTCCAATACGGCCCTGCCGATCGCCAGACAAAGCTCATGATCAAACTCAACCTCTTTATGCGGCTGCATACTCACTCCGATAAAATTTTTACCCAAGAATACTAGACCACAATGACGCATCGCGCCCGCCATTGCGCCACCGAGTGATATGCAGCCGAAGAGAAAGGCATCAGGCCCCGGATGATTAATCCCGGGCCTGATAAGCGACAGGTTATTGCGGCGCTTGCCCGGTAGGGCGAATGATAAAGCAAGTGGCGGTTGCCGAAGCCAACAGCTTCCCTTCCGTCGTTTTAAGCGTGCCTTCAGCGAACGCGACATTCTTCGATGTGTAGACCAGGCGCCCCTCGGCGATCAGATCAATTCCCTTCGGCACAGGGCGCAACATTTTAACCTGCAGATCGACAGTGCCATAGCCAATCCCCGCAGCCAGCGTGCTGTGCACCGCGCAACCGGTCACCGAATCCAGAACCGTGGCGGCGAAGCCGCCATGAACGCCTCCCAGCGGATTCAGGTGACGTTCGTCAGCCCGCGCCACGATGCGGATATAGCCCTCTTCAACCGCATCCGGTTTCATGGGCACCGTTTCAGCGATTGAAGCCGGTGGGATCTTGCCGGCCATCGCAGCCTGTAATAACGCCAATCCTGTCATTTTGGTCGGATCCATAGTTTTCTCCTCTGGTGGTAAACCCGTCATATAGGAGAGGTCTGACCTGTTGGCTTGCTTTTTCGTGCTGATGACGTCAGTCAGCCGCGTTTCCGATGCTCGAATGTGACCGCTATCACTCTTTAGGGTTAATAACCACAATTTATTCATGACTATAGATTTAAAACAACTTTCTGCTGTAAGCGCCGCCGGAAACTGAACGCAGTTAAGTTCAACATTATTAAGGCGCATCTATCATGGATTTCTTTCTGCAATTAGCGGTTATATTGGCATGCCTGCTGTATGGGGCGCGTAAGGGCGGCATCGCGCTGGGGTTGCTGGGCGGTATCGGTTTGATGATTCTGGTGTTCGGCTTTCACCTGCAGCCCGGCAAACCGCCGGTAGACGTGATGCTGGTGATCATTGCGGTGGTGGCGGCTTCCGCCACCCTGCAGGCCTCGGGCGGATTGGACGTCATGCTGCAAATAGCCGAACGGATGCTGCGGCGTAACCCGCGCTATGTTTCGATCATTGCACCGTTCGTCACCTGCATTCTCACTATCCTGTGCGGCACCGGGCATGTGGTGTACACCATCTTGCCTATCATCTATGACGTGGCGATCAAAAATAATATCCGCCCGGAACGGCCGATGGCCGCCAGTTCGATCGGCGCGCAGATGGGCATTATCGCCAGCCCGGTCTCGGTGGCGGTGGTCTCACTGGTGGCGATGCTCAGCAGCTACACCTTTAATGGCCGCCATCTGGAATTCCTCGATCTGCTGTCGATCACCATTCCCTCAACCCTGTGCGGCATTCTGGCGATCGGCATCTTCAGCTGGTTCCGCGGCAAAGACCTGGACAAAGATCCCGAGTTTCAAAAATTTATCTCGGTGCCGGAGAACCATCGCTACGTCTATGGCGACGCCGCCACCCTGCTGGATCGGGTGCTGCCGCGCAGCAACTGGATCGCCATGTGGATCTTCCTCGCCACCATCGCATTGGTGGCGGTGCTGGGAGCCTTTTCCGACCTGCGGCCCAACTTCGGCGGCAAACCGCTCTCCATGGTCCTGGTGATCCAGATGTGTATGCTGATGGCCGGGGCGCTGATCGTCATCATCACCCGCACCAATCCGGCGTCGATCTCTAAAAATGAAGTGTTCCGTTCCGGCATGATCGCCATCGTGGCGGTGTATGGCGTCGCCTGGATGGCAGAAACCATGTTTGGCGCCCATCTGGCGCAGATAGAGGCCACGCTGGGCGTGCTGGTGAAAGAGTACCCTTGGGCCTATGCGCTGATCCTGCTGCTGGTGTCGAAGTTCGTCAATTCACAGGCCGCCGCACTGGCGGCGCTGGTGCCGGTCGCGCTGGCGATCGGCGTCAACCCGGCCTATATCGTCGCTTCGGCGCCGGCCTGCTACGGCTATTACATTCTGCCGACCTACCCCAGCGATCTGGCGGCGATCCAATTTGACCGCTCCGGCACTACCCGTATCGGCCGCTTCGTGATCAACCACAGCTTTATTCTGCCCGGCCTGATCGGCGTCAGCGTCTCCTGCGTCTTCGGCTGGATCCTCGCCGCAGCGTTCGGTTTCTTATGAGTTGTACTTCGGAGCCCTGCGGGGCTCCGTGCAGGCAGGGTGGCAGCACGACAAGAAAGGATGCAGGTATAATGCGAATTTCAGGCACAAAAAAACCGCCTCTCGGCGGTCTACGACATTACTACTTATTGCTTTGATTATTCGGTATTTTTATTCCCTGGTACCCGGGGCGGGACTTGAACCCGCACAGCCATAAGCCGAGGGATTTTAAATCCCTTGTGTCTACCGATTTCACCACCCGGGCTCGGGAAAGTTGGAGGCGCGTTCCGGAGTCGAACCGGACTGGACGGATTTGCAATCCGCTACATAACCGCTTTGTTAACGCGCCTTTATTCTGTTTGCCTTTTCAGGCTAAAGCCGGTGAATCACCCGCTTCGTTTTATTCTTTTGGTCTGCGACGCTGAAACCGCTTAACCTAATCATCTGATTCTCAAGCGATTTGTTTCGTTACCGCCGAATCGATGGACTGCATTATGGACTAAACCCCCTACCTTGGCAACCCCTCGAAATAGCAAAAAGTTCTCTAACGCTTTCAACTGCTTATTTTGTGGGCGCACTGTTCACAATGCCGACGCAAAGGCAAGCGGAATGTTGATTTTATATGCATCGGCTCAGAAGTTCACGGGCAAATCGGCGATTTTTTCTCGTTCAGACTGTTGGGGAGCTTGTTTATTGCCATGGCGTACCGGGCAAAATATCCTGGTTAGAGGCTGCTCGCAATCTCCTGCGCCACCATAAAAAACCGGTGATTATCCCCGGCAAAACCGCAATCGCGCCAAAAATGCGCTGTTCGACATTCAGCAAACCGGGTGCAACGGCGGACAGCAGCGCGCATAACAGCAGAAACCATCGCAACCGGCTGATGCCAGGCTGGGCGATACCGACGATAGCCCCCACCAAGCATGCCGGCAAAAAACCAATCGCATAAGAAAAAGCCCCGATAAACCCCACCATGCCCAGTATATCTCCGGCTTCGAGACGGCCCATTTCCACCAGTTCGCCGCTGCCGAACGTCATCAGCAGCAACATGATAACGCCCCCTAACGGCGGTGTAATCAGACCGAAAAATAACATGCATGCCGCCGCCGTCCTCACCAGATGCCTTATAGCACCGGATTCCATACCGCCTCCTATGCGCGGCCCCAAGATACCGACAGTAATAGTGAATGGGTAGACTGCCGTGTAAAAGGTGGCTCCGCGCCATTCAATTGGATTTCTTCGATGCTTTTTTCTTGGGTACCGGCAACTGAGCGTAAGTCACAGAGACTAATTGGGAAAGCCAGGCGCTATCCTGCCAGCGCTCTTCAGGGATCAGAAAGCAAGGCTTTGCGCCAGGATAAGGCGCCGCCTCTAAACCTTCGTTCAGGAGCGTTTTGCCGCCCGCCGTCGGTTTGATAAACAATCGATCATCGCAGACCAGCGCGACCAGTTTCTCGCCGCAATAAATGCCATACTCACCGAACATCTTCTTTGCCGAAACCGTATCCGACACAGAAATATTGCCGATGATTAATTCTACCGTACTCGGTTTTGAGGCCATCGGGCTCCCTTCTTTCTATAGTGGTCCATCGCCAGCAGCGGCCAGCGCCCCGTGGACGCTCTTTCTCATACCGACATAACACTTCACTTTGCCGATAGCCCTGCGATCAATCGCGGCCAAAGCACAGCGTGGCTGCGCCTGAACATGTTGATATGCCCTATCGCCCGACCATCAGTCTCCGCCGGCTGCAGCAAGTGAACCCTATGCCGCGCATTGGGCAATAGCCGCAGCCAGTCTGCAATACTGCACTGCGTTACCAACACGTCATCGGCTGCGGCAACCACGGCGATCGGTGCCTGGAACGCTTCATAATAATGACGTTGGATTTCCGTACCAAATGAGTTTTCCACGTAGCCTGGCCGCCGACACCAAGCGGCCCATTGCCGTGCGACGCCGGCGGGCAGATCCTCCCCCCACCCCAACCACTTTGCCGGCGCGTAGCCGAGCAACCGTACCGAAAGCGGAATATAGCCCCACATCAAGCCTATCGCCGTCGCCCTGAACGGCCAACGGATATTGCCGATATAGCCGGAGGAGGCGGAGACCGCCGTCAGGCTGCGTACCGCTTGGTAGTTGGGCATCAACCCCACCAGCTGAGCGCCGGCGCTATGACCGATCACATGCGCCTGTTGCGCTGCGGTTTTCGCCAGCAGCCAGTTCAGCGCCGCCGGCATATCCCGTTCACCCCAATCCTGCTTGCGGGCTTTAGAGTGTCGGACATGCGATTCCGCCAGAGAAGCGCCGATGCTCCGGTAGTCGAACACCATAACCGGATGCCCCTGCTCGCTCAGCCACTGCGCGAAGGCATAATAAAACCCTTGCTTAACGCCGGTGGCGGGGCAAATCAGCACCGGCGTTTTATTACCGCATGGGGCAGGAAAGTAGCTGCCGCTCAGCGCATAGCCGTCCGCTGCGATAAAATGGATCGTTTCATACGCCGCGTGAGTTTCTTCCTGCATGGCGCTGCTCCCGGCATAGCCAAAATTCTGCCGCTCATTCTTTCACCGTTTAACGGGCGCAGCCAGCAGTATGAAGACAACGGGAGAGATAACGTGAGGAGGGTCAATAATCGATATGGGAAGATGAAGAAAGGTTTAGCGAACGGCGCTAAAAAAGAAAACGAAAAAGGGGCCGAAGCCCCTTTTCGCTTGCCTGCCGAATCACTGGGATTCAACAGGCCAATATTTGGAGCGGGAAACGAGGCTCGAACTCGCGACCTCAACCTTGGCAAGGTTGCGCTCTACCAACTGAGCTATTCCCG
>NZ_JCAXDO010000050.1:0-3148 GCF_059740205.1 Serratia sp. LTN-2
CAGACCGGCGAAAAGCGGAGGACACAGGGGCGACGCCGCAAGCCGCAGCGCAAAGCCTTCACGGGCTGAATGCACCGCGAAGGGTGCGAACGGGTGAGGACGGAGGCGTAAGCGAACCCTTGTGGCCGATGCGGCCGGGCTACAGTGAAGTCACGGCGCATGCCGTCACCGCACGGAGCTTAAGGGGAGTTTCATTGTCCCGACGTGGCCTGGAGGGCAGCGGCGGATAAAAGCGGAAGGCACTGACATCCTTTTCGCAGTGGATGGCCACCGGTTGCCGGGGCGTTACCCCGGCTCTCTCCCTTACGCGGCCAGCGTCTCCTGTAATGCGTGAACGTCCTTCAGCTCATTCCTGACGGATTCAGGCTCCTGCCGCCCGACTTCCCAGGCCATACCGATCCGGTTTTCCAGCTCGCATTCATAGTTACGCAGGACGCGGGACAGGAGTACCGCCGGAACACTCACCTGACGGTTTGCCACTTCCCGCTGACGGGCCAGGAGATCGCTGACAGTCAGATTATTTACCCCCTCCTGGCGGTATTGCGTCATTTTCATTTCGCCGATCGCCTTCATCAGATTCCGGATTTCAGTCCCGTCCGGTTCTGGCTGGGCTTCACGGCAGGCCACGCTAATCCCCTCTTCCGTCCAGACCAGCAGGACCAGGGGTTCGTCAAACGTGAACATGTTTTCAAGCTGTACACAAAGTTCTTCGCGGGTTCCGTACATCGTTTTTCTCTCTTGTAAGGTGTTACAGGCCGGGCATCAGCCCGGCAGGGTCAGTCAGTCCTGAAAGGTTTCGTCCAGCACCAGGGCTTCGCGGTAGGCTTCAAGAAGCAGGGTGTTGATCCGGCGCAGAGTCTGCGCAGCCATACGTTCGGTAAGCGTTGCCGCGTCGTGCCGGTGCTGCGATTCGAGGCGGTTCAGCAGCATCCGCACGTCACACATGGCATTGCTGAGCGCGGCCACGTCCGCACGCAGGTGTTCAAGGCCCGGGTAGTTCATGCCGCCTCCGGATAGTCGGGGTAAAACGCGCCGTCATTGGCCGCCGGCATCCTTCTTGCCCGTTCAACCTGTGCCAGACGTCGAACGCCGGCGGCGTGGTACTGCTCAAGCATCTCGATCCCGATATAGCGGCGGCTGGCTTCGGCGGCGGCCACGCAGGTGGAGCCGCTGCCGGCGAACGGGTCAAGGACAATAGCCCCCGGACGCGTGAGCGATTCAATCAGCGGCCGCAGGCTCTGCACCGGCTTCTCCGTCGGGTGATGTCGGTTGCCCGTGTATTTCCAGGGGATCACGTCCGGGATGGGACGGTCCGGGGTTTGCGGCCTTCCCTTTGCCTGCAGGTAGGCACTCTCATGGGTGTAACCCACGAACGTCGATTTTGAGGCGTAGCTCTTGGCAAAGACGATATGGCCAACCCCCCGGAAACCGGCCGTTTTCCACGCATTCAGAAACAGATCCGCGCGGTTCCAGGCATAGAAACTCACCATCAGGCTGTCATTTTTCAGCACGCGGTACATTTCATGACAGGCGGGCTGGAGCCATTCGGCAGAGTTGTCCCCGGCCAGGGTGCGGCCGGTACGGTCCTTATATCAGCGCCGAAAACATCTTAAGGGTTTTCACCTGTAACGAATTGCATGGCTTCAGGACACCCCCTCCCCGGATGGTGTCCTTTTTTTCAGCGCCCCTTCACGTGGTCGATAGCAAACTGCAGCGTGTCCCAGTTAAAACCGATGCCTGCATCGTGGCTGTGGTCGCAGATACGCATGGCTTCTGCAATTTCCTCCTCCGACAGACTGCCATCGAGCGACAGAAAATCATCTTCCAGCCAGAACGTCCCCATACACAGTGCATCCGGTGGGTACTGCTTCAGCCTGGCGATGAGCCCTGCCACCGTCACATCATCACGACATGCAGGACGCGATCGGCGATGTCGTTCCAGCACCAGTCATCGCACTCCGGTACGGGTTCCAGCAGGGTCTGTAATTCCACGCCCGGCAGCAGGGAGAGCTGCTCCAGAACCTCCCCCAGAGAAAGTCGCTCTCCGCTGGCATCTTCACTCCCCAGGTAATGGTGATTGATATAGACGGCAAACTCGCCGTTATCGAGTTCAATACAGGTCAGTCTGAACATGGTTGTGTCCTCAGCATCCGGCACACTCTTGCGCCGTGCCGCCACAAAAACACGGCGTAAAGCGGAGGACGCCAGGGCGACGCCGAAGCCGCAGCGCAAGCCCTTCACGGGCTGAATGCACCGTGCAGGGCGCGAACGGGTGAGGACGGAGACAACGTGAACCCTTGCGACCGCAGCGGCCGGGTTAGCGTGAAGGCACGGCGGGTAATTTTTTACGGGAGATATAAAGCGGAGGGAAAATTTCACATTAAATTAAAATGTGATTTACATCACAAAACAATACATTATAATCGCCGAAAAATTAAGCGTTTAGTTTTACGGCAGGGATGAGATGTCACCCTGCCGTTTTTTTCTGAAGTGTACGAGACCGGATTTAACGCGCAGGAGCTGCACCAATACGTCTCAGCGCATCCTCTACTTCACGCAGCCCAAAAATATCTTCCGGCGGCTGCTCTTTTCCGGACAGGCTACATACCGTAAAGACGGCATTTGATGCGGATAATCTCTCGCGGAACAACGCCTGCAGTGCCACAACGACCAGCGTACGTTCGTCTCCTGTCAGTTCTTCAAGCTGCATATTGTTTCCTTCAGGTTAATGTTCATATTCATCCCCGCCCCTCTGGTTTTTTCTCGTCAAACGCCAGGAGAACCCCGAGGCCGATCAGTGAGGCATAGCAGACCTGCATCGCGATTGTCACCGGCAGTGAGATGTTATCAACCAGTACGCCAGGAACCACGACGGCCACGCCTGCCAGTATCATTCCCCTGCCGGTCTTTTTGACCCGTTCCGGCCACTGAGATTCAGGCACGTTCCGGGCGCGCAGAAAGTTATGAATGCACTGCACTGCTTTTTGTTTAATCACTGACATGCTCTAGTCTCCGAATGCCCGGCGCATATTTTTCTTTATGCTGGTCGCTTCAGCGGATACCGGTGCGGCAGGCTCCGCTGGTTTCTCCGGCACTGCAGCCATACTCACGTCAGCCGTACCAGCCATCTGCTGAACCAGAACCTGCA
>NZ_JCAXDO010000051.1:0-1191 GCF_059740205.1 Serratia sp. LTN-2
GCCCAGGCGGCCATCGCCCTGGACCGCACGCGGGTGATTTTTGACGGCGGCCAGAACTCGGTGAGCCTGAGCGTCAGCAACCAGAACAAGCAGCTGCCGTACCTGGCGCAGGGCTGGATTGAGGACGAACAGGGCAACAAAATCCAGAGCCCGCTGACGGTGCTGCCGCCGGTGCAGCGCATCGAGCCGGGCAAGCCGAGCCAGGTGAAAATCCAGGCGCTGCCGGCGGCCAAACAGCTGCCGCAGGACCGCGAGACGGTGTACTACTTCAACCTGCGGGAAATCCCGCCGAAGAGCAGCAAGCCGAACACCCTGCAGATTGCGCTGCAGACGCGCATCAAGCTGTTCTACCGCCCGGCGGGGCTGGGCATCGACACCAACGCGCCGCCGCCGCAGGAGCAGCTGACGCTGACCCGGCAGGGCGACAAATACGTGGTGAACAACCCGACGCCGTACTACGTGACCCTGGTGGACGCGGGCAGCAGCAAGAGCGCGCCGCTGAAAACGTTCGAGCCGATGATGGTGCCGCCGAAGGGCAGTGCGCCGCTGACGGCGAGCGCGGCGGCGGTGGGCAACAGCCCGGTGCTGACCTACGTCAACGACTACGGCGGCCGGCCGCAGCTGAGCTTTAGCTGCAGCGGCACTGTCTGCAACGTGGTGCCGGAGAAGAAGGGCACCTGACCGGCCGGCGCTGGCCGGGCTGACGGAACAACGGGAGGAGAGATGGCAAGGGAGCAAAGGGCGGAAGGCGCTTACTGGCTGAGCGAACTGCGTTATTACCTGGTGCTGGCGGCGCTGGTGCTGATGGCGCCGCTGAGCCTGACCGCGCTGCTGTGGCTGCTGCCGGCGGCGCAGGCGGCGGACAACTGGCAGGTCGAGGGGGCCAACGGCGCGCTGTATGTGCACGGTGCGCTGACCGAGAGCGCCTGCCGGCTGGAGATGGACAGCGCGCGGCAGGACGTGGCGCTGGGCGAGGTGGGGACCGGGCGGCTGCAGGCGACAGGCGCGCGCGGAGAGCCGGTGCGGGTTGAGCTGCGGCTGGCGGACTGCCTGCGCAGCCCGGCGGGCAGCCGTGACCTGCGTACCGGCGGGCTGACCTGGGCCGATGACCAGCCGGCGGTGACGGTCAGCTTTCGGGCCACCCGCGATGCGGACAACCCGCAGCTGATAAAGGCGCAGGGGGTCTCGGGC
>NZ_JCAXDO010000051.1:1353-2827 GCF_059740205.1 Serratia sp. LTN-2
TTTCATCTGAGCTATGACTGAGGCGGGGCTGAACATGGATGGAGCGATAACCGCATGCCGCAGGGCGTGTCTGGGCATGTTGCTGGCGGCGCCACTGCTGGCCGGCGCGGCCACCACGGTCACGGTCAAAGTCACGGTGGTGGCGCCGCCGCCCTGCGTGATTAATGACAACAAGACGATCGAGGTGGACTTTGGGGAGGTGATGACCACCCGGGTGGATGGCAACAATTACCGTATACCGGTGAGTTACTCCCTGTCTTGTTCCGGGCAGAGTAAAAACGCCATGAGGCTGCAGGTGCAGGGGAACGGCGCGGCCTTTGACGCCTCTGTGTTAAAGACTAATAAAACCGGGTTGGGCATTCAGCTGCTGCAGGGTACCGGTGGCAGCGCCCGGTTGGCGGTTAACAGCTGGCTGAACTTCTCCTACCCAAATACGCCGGAATTATGGGCGGTGCCGGTGAAGCAAAGTGGTGTGACCCTGAGCGGTGGGGAGTTTACGGCGGGTGCCACCATGAAGGTGGTCTATCAGTAAGGTAACGAATATGAAGACGACGATGCGCATTCTGTTGCTGATTGGCGGCCTGACGGGGCCAGGTAGCACCGTGCTGGCGGCAGGCGACATGGCGTTCCGTGGCACGCTGCTGATACCGCCGCCGTGCACTATCAACGAGGGCAATCAGATTGATGTGGACTTCGGCGACCGGGTCGGCATCAACAAGGTGGACGGCGAGAACTACCGCCAGGCGGTGAACTATCAGATTGACTGCAGCGAGGCGGGCGACAAGGGCTGGGGGCTGACGCTGAGCCTGAAGGGGACGGCGAGCGGCTTCGACAAGCAGGCGCTGGCGACCAACAAGGGCGATCTGGGGATCCGGATCTACCGGGATGATGAGCCTTTTACGCCGGGCAGCACGCTGAAGATCACGCTGGGCAACGCGCCGCGGCTGGCGGCGGTGCCGGTGAAAAAGGCGGGCGCCACGCTGAGCGAGGGGGCGTTCGAGGCCTGGGCGACGCTGCAGGCCGACTATCAATAAGGAGCGAGGAATGAACAAGGCGATCGGCCGATGGCTGGCGGCGGCCGCGCTGCTGCCGGCGCTGGTGATGGGCGGCAGCGCGGCGGCGGCGAACAACCTGCGCCTGCATGGCGCGCTGGTGGCGGAGCCCTGCGTGATCCCGCCGGGGGAGGAGGAGATCACGCTGGATTTTGGCACCATCATCGACAAGTACCTGTATCTCAATACCCGCACGCCGGGGCAGAAGTTTGAAATTCACCTGGCCGAGTGCGATCTCAGCCTGGGCAAAACGGTGAGGGTCACGCTGCTGGGCAGTGAAAGCGCGGCGCTGCCCGGCCTGCTGGCCCCCGCCGGCGGCAGCCTGGCCAGGGGGATAGCCATCGGGCTGGAAACGCCGGCGGGCAAGGCGCTGCCGCTCAATCAGGCCGGTGATAAGCAGGGCCTGCAGGCCGGCGGCAATA
>NZ_JCAXDO010000052.1:0-2767 GCF_059740205.1 Serratia sp. LTN-2
TCACTATATGGGGAGATCCTTTGCCTGAATTCATGGTTAGGAAACTCAAAAAGGGCTGATTGAGTTTCCTAACCATCAAGCCCTTTGTTGTGCTGCGAACCTTAAAACAGCGCAACCAAACCGCTGGTCGTCGAGGCCGTCCCGGGAAAGACACGCCAGTAAAACGCACCCTACCGCTGCTTGATCCCGGTTTTGCGCGCCGGCTACGCGATCATCTGGCCACCTTTACCCGTTATATCACCAAGCCAGTCTGGGAGATCTCCGATGATACCGCCCGCAACTGGTTGAAGGATGCGCTGTGTCAGGCACAACGTAAAGGGATGCACTTCTCCATTGAGAGCATAACTCCCCATACGTTTCGGCACAGTTTTGCCATGCATCTGCTCTATAACCGAGTACATCCGAAGATCCTGCAATCGTTTATGGGACATCGGGATTATAAAAGCACCGAGATCTACACCCGGGTCTTCGCGCTGGACGTTGCCGGCCAACTGGGCGTGCGATTTGAGATGAGCCCTGAACAGGCGTTAAAATTACTCAGTCCGAACAGATAATCTTTCCACCTTTGCGGGCATAGTGGGAAATCGCTACTCCAGTAAGCGGTTTTTCCGGACATAGAGAGTTCGATGCGTTACAAATAGGTGACAACGTCACCATGACTGTCGAATGAGGCTTACTCATCAGAGCACGAGAGACCGGTATAAATCTCAGTGCCACGCTGACGGCTGCCCTAGATGCCGAATTTCGAAAGCACGCCACGAGAAAATGGCAGGGCGACAATCGCGAAGCGCTTGACGCGTTAAACCATTTTCATGATGAACACGGTTACTTCAGTGATGAACACAGGACGTTTTGACGATGCAATTCAAGGTGTATGGTGATGCCGGGAAAAGCACCCTCTATCCCCTGTTGCTCGATATAATTGGGCAGTTAAACCGTCGCGTTGTGATCCCGTTGCTACCGGTTGAAAAATATCCCGCCGGCCAGCGTCCGGATCGCCTTATACCCCTTATCAGGCTGACCGACGGCAATGCCAGTATTCCTGTGCGTACTCTGGGTGGCAGCGCAATACCGTACACAGATAACAGTTGCAATAGATTTTCTTTTTGATGGAGTTTGAAAATGGCCAACAGGCTCTGACCGCTTTGTGTCAGGGGTAAGAGCCCTTTCCTGCCTGGTTGTTTTCTTCTCTTGGGAGCTTGAGTCTGTGGTCATTGAGCCGCTGCGGTGTCTCGGCAAGTAGGAATGCTTGTACTTAACCTGTATTCAGTCTATATTTAGACTTATTCGGGTTATGTAGAAGAAGGAGCTATCATGAAAACCGAGACAATCAGTTACTTGAAACAGAATGCCGCTAAACTCGATTTGAGCGAGCCTCTGATTGTGACGCAAAACGGCCACCCTGCTTACGTTATTGAATCCTATGACGATCGTGTTCGTCGGGATGAAAGCATTGCACTACTCAAACTGATGACGCTATCTGAAAAAGACATCGAGTTAGGCCGAACGTTTACACGTGAACAACTGCTGGATGCACTTTAATGACGGTATGTGACGTCACTTTTATTTATTCATCCACGGCAAAAATGACGATGCAAACCATTGTATATTTCTTGCGTTCTCGCCAGATCGATCCCAAACCGGTGATCGCGAATGTGCTGGATGAATTTGAACAGAAAACGGGCCTGTTCCCTGAAGGAAGTCCCGTCTGTCAGGAACTATTGGAATTGGGGTGCGCTAAATACCGGGAATGCAACACGACCGACGGTTATCGTGTCCTGTACAGCACGTCCCTGAATAAGAACGACGATGTGATTTATGTGCATGCTGTATTATCCCAAAAACAACATATCGCCAGCCTGTTGTTCAATCGAATTCTGGAATGGCAATAAGACGCCAAGATTGGTCTCTCTAAGGCTAGACACCCTCTATACACTCAGTGCGCTATTACGACCTGAAGGATCCTTTTACTGAACGCCCTCCCGCCGGTTTCAGTGGGTCACATGACACTGCGTAAATGTGAAGATAGGCGGTACATATTAAAATTTTACACAATAAAATCAGTCTGATATTCCCGAGCCCCATCGTGCTAGCGACCGCGTAACCACACTCGAAAACGTTGGTCACTTGGTTTTTTTTTGGCGTTGAGCCCGAATTTTGATGGCGTCCAGCGTTTCTCTTTCCTGGTCACGGTGTCCTACTTTCTTGTACCAGCCAGCCAGTTTTCGTAAGTCAGGCACACTCACCTTCTCATTAGGATCATAGGCATCCAGCTGAGCCATATACTGGGTCAGTAGCGCAATACATTTTCTGGCCCACTCCCCTTCAGCAGAGGATCCCGCGGTCACATGAGGGCGGCGTGGCAGACGTGGGCGCATCGGTTTCACCGCTTCCGGCGCGGACTCATCAACGTAGGTAAACTTGATGGCGTGTACGGAACGACCAATCTTCACCGGCTCCCAAATCACCGAGATATCGGTCGAGGCATTGATCCGATCGAGAGAAGGTTGCAGCAGTTTTTGCCTGAAGTCCCGGTAATCCTGGTATTTCCCCTGCAGGTTAGCCTTCTCTCGCATCCATTCGATCTCCAGGGTCACTTCTATGGTCCCGTGGTTCCGATACCGGGTCAGGTTACGTGCCTTGACCAGCCAGCTGTAAAGACGGATCGAAAAAGGGGTATCCAGCCTGGCGAACGTAGCGCACCTGCGGTGCGAGCACGGCAGCGTTGCTGCCTCAACCGTCTTTAAGCCCCAGCCTCACATCAACA
>NZ_JCAXDO010000053.1:0-2715 GCF_059740205.1 Serratia sp. LTN-2
TTCACTCTTGCTATGGTCGCCAGCACAACTGTTTATGGATACTTGCTTAGGTCTTATTTAATGCCGAAGCGTTTTCCAAATCTGTAACAGACTGGGCTGATTGAATCTTACTTTATCTGTTCATTTTAGCTAGAGGTATAACTAAATCAAGTTGCTTTGCATGTTTATGAATCGATTGATGCTTCATATACAACTGCTTGGGTGTTGTATAGTCAAGCCTCACGAGCAATTAGTATTGGTCAGCTTCACATATCACTATGCTTCCACATCCAACCTATCAACGTCCTAGTCTCGAACGGCTCTTTAGAGGACATAAAGTCCTAGGGAAATCTTATCTTGAGGTAGGCTTCCCGCTTAGATGCTTTCAGCGGTTATCCCTTCCGAACATAGCTACCCGGCGATGCGACTGGCGTCACAACCGGTACACCAGAGGTTCGTCCACTCTGGTCCTCTCGTACTAGGAGCAGATCCTCTCAAATTTCCAGCGCCCACGGTAGATAGGGACCGAACTGTCTCACGACGTTCTAAACCCAGCTCGCGTACCTCTTTAAATGGCGAACAGCCATACCCTTGGGACCTGCTTCAGCCCCAGGATGAGATGAGCCGACATCGAGGTGCCAAACACCGCCGTCGATATGAACTCTTGGGCGGTATCAGCCTGTTATCCCCAGAGTACCTTTTATCCGTTGAGCGATGGCCCTTCCATACAGAACCACCGGATCACTAAGACCTACTTTCGTACCTGCTCGACTTGTGGGTCTCGCAGTTAAGCGCGCTTTTGCCTTTATACTCTACGCGTGATTTCCGACCACGCTGAGCGCACCTTCGTACTCCTCCGTTACTCTTTAGGAGGAGACCGCCCCAGTCAAACTACCCACCAGACACGGTCCTCGTCCCGGATCACGGGACAGAGTTAGAACCTCAACATTACCAGGGTGGTATTTCAAGGACGGCTCCACTGGAACTAGCGTTCCAGCTTCAAAGCCTCCCACCTATCCTACACAAGTAAGGTCAAAGTTCAGTGTCAAGCTGCAGTAAAGGTTCACGGGGTCTTTCCGTCTAGCCGCGGGTACACTGCATCTTCACAGCGATTTCGATTTCACTGAGCCTCTGCTGGAGACAGCGCCGCCATCATTATGCCATTCGTGCAGGTCGGAACTTACCCGACAAGGAATTTCGCTACCTTAGGACCGTTATAGTTACGGCCGCCGTTTACTGGGGCTTCGATCAAGAGCTTCGCTTACGCTAACCCCATCAATTAACCTTCCAGCACCGGGCAGGCATCACACCCTATACGTCCACTTTCGTGTTTGCAGAGTGCTATGTTTTTAATAAACAGTTGCAGCGGCCTGGTTTCTGCGGCTGTCGTCAGCTCAGGAAGCGAGTTCCATCACCAACAACAGCGTACCTTCTCCCGAAGTTACGGTACCATTTTGCCTAGTTCCTTCAGCAGAGTTCTCTCAAGCGCCTTGGTCTACTCGACCTGACCACCTGTGTCGGTTTCGGGTACGATTCCTGTGTAACTGAAGCTTAGAGACTTTTCCTGGAAGCATGGCATCAACCACTTCGCTGTACAAGTACAGCTTGCTATCAGATCTCAGCATAGAGTACCCCGGATTTGCCTAAGATACATGCCTACATCCTTTCACCTGGACAACCAACGCCAGGCTGATTTAGCCTTCTCCGTCCTCTCATCGCATTACACAGAAGTAATGGAATATTAACCATTTTCCCATCGACTACGCCTTTCGGCCTCGCCTTAGGGGTCGACTCACCCAGCCCCGATTAACGTTGGACTGGAACCCTTGGTCTTTCGGCGAACGGGTTTTTCACCCGTTTTGTCGTTACTCACGTCAGCATTCGCACTTCTGATACCTCCAGCATGCTTCTCAACACACCTTCATCGGCTTACAGAACGCTCCCCTACCACGTATACAAAGTATACATCCGCAGCTTCGGCACATAGTTTTAGCCCCGTTACATCTTCCGCGCAGGCCGACTCGACTAGTGAGCTATTACGCTTTCTTTAAAGGGTGGCTGCTTCTAAGCCAACCTCCTAGCTGTCTATGCCTTCCCACATCGTTTCCCACTTAACTATGATTTTGGGGCCTTAGCTGGCGGTCTGGATTGTTTTCCTCTTGACTACGGACGTTAGCACCCGCAGTCTGTCTCCCGGATAGTACTCATAGGTATTCGGAGTTTGCATCGGTTTGGTAAGTCGGGATGACCCCCTAGCCGAAACAGTGCTCTACCCCCTATGGTATTCGTCCGAGGCGCTACCTAAATAGCTTTCGGGGAGAACCAGCTATCACCAGGCTTGATTAGCCTTTCACCCCTATCCACAAGTCATCCCCTGGCTTTTCAACGACAGTGGGTTCGGTCCTCCAGTTAGTGTTACCCAACCTTCAACCTGCTCATGGATAGATCGCCTGGTTTCGGGTCTATACCCAGCAACTAAACGCCCTATTAAGACTCGATTTCTCTACGGCTCCCCTATACGGTTAACCTCGCTACTGAATATAAGTCGCTGACCCATTATACAAAAGGTACGCAGTCACACCACGAAGGTGCTCCCACTGCTTGTATGCATGCGGTTTCAGGATCTATTTCACTCCCCTCACAGGGGTTCTTTTCGCCTTTCCCTCACGGTACTGGTTCACTATCGGTCAGTCAGGAGTATTTAGCCTTGGAGGATGGTCCCCCCATATTCAGACA
>NZ_JCAXDO010000054.1:0-2645 GCF_059740205.1 Serratia sp. LTN-2
GGGTGCGCAGCGGCCGCCCTGGCGGAGTGGGGCTCGACGACCGGACAGCAGCGCTGGCCGGGAGCCGAAGGGGGCCATCGCCCTGCCCTGTTTTCGGGGTATGGCCACGCAGCTTCAGCTGAGCAAGTTAACCAGCAGGACGCCGGTTATGATCGCAGGTAAGGAGAGATGCACTGCAACGGGGAATGGCATGAGCGCCGGAGGCGCTTTCGCCCTCCCCGTTTCCCCGAAGGGGTAACGTTTTGCGGTTGCCCCGATGATATGCACCGGGGCTAAGGTTCCCGTTCAGATCGGTTCTTCGCTGTCACCCCCATTTTCCTGCTCATAATGCATCACGGCCATATTCAGCAGGGCATTAAATCCATCGATACCCGCCCCGTCCGGATCGCACTGTTCGCACAGGTGCAGAAGATTGGCCAGAAAATCCGTGATGACGGTTTGCACGCTTTCGCTTTCCCTGTTCAGCCCGGTTTTACGGGCGAACTTCCAGAGCACATCTGCGGCCAGCGCGGCGTGATCATCGTTGCTGCGGATTTTTAGCGGTTCAGGCTGGTCTTTCAGGCGTTCTGCCAGCGTCTCCAGCACGGTCGCCGGAACAGCGTTTAGTGTGTTGCTTGTCATTTTATCTCTCCCTGCGGCAGGTCTGCCCTGCCGCTCTGTCAGTCAGGCGGCCACGGTGGCCAGAAAGTTTTTCATAGCTTCGAAACGGCTGCGGAACTCCAGACGTCCCTGCCAGTCATTGAAGTAATAAACGGGGGTATAACGCACGCGATTTGCTTTCAGGGTCAGCGTATTACCGGTCACGACTTTCGCAGGGATACCCAGTAGTGACAGCTGGATAAAGGCCATATCAGCTACCATCGGATCGATATCTGTGCAGGTGGCATACAGCTGTTCTGACGGGTTATATCCCGCTTCGGTCATCCAGTATGCAAAGGCAATGACCATACCGGCGCTACCACAGGCAGGCTCATCGAGCGTCATCCACCCCTCACGCTTTATCGTCTCCTGAGCGCCGGGCATGAGTAATCCGGCCATCAGGCGGGAGATGGAGGACGGAGAGAAATACTGCCCCATTTCGTCCGCGCCCAGCTCCTGCTCCATATACAGAGCGCCGAGGAAATCATGCATTTCACCCGCCAGTCCCTCCACCAACAGGCAGAACAGCTGGTTCATGGCGTCTAAATCGGACGGTTCATAACATTTGCAGATCAGATAGTTACTTTCCATACCCTCTGGCGTGCGCACCCGAGCCACATCCAGCTGGCTAGCAGCAAGCTGGATAAAGTCGCGGAACACTTCTGAACGGCGCATATGTTTCGCGGTTTGACGGAAGACACTGGCGAACTCTCTACGCGCCTCAGCTGGCGACAACATTCGGGCAGGAGCAGAAGCCCGCGGCAGCGCCTCTACCTGGTCAGACAGGAACAGGGATTCAAAACTCAGTTGTGACATGGTTTCTCCTTACCGGCCGCCCGCAGGCGGCCGTCTCCTGTTAAGCCAGTCCAAGCGCCGGGTAGACGCTGACAGCCAGACCACAGTCAGCATCGGCGGCGTAGCCCGTTTCGGCATTTACCACGGACAGGAACGGCTGCCACTGTGAGAAACGCAGCGCGGGTACGCGTGCGCGTTTTCCGGCGCGGAGGGCATTTACAAATGCCTTCGCCTGTGCGACAGTTTGCGGGTCAAATTTCACGATCAATCTCCTTACTTTGGTTGTGATTGCCGGTTCACCGTTGCTGCGGCTACCCGGCGTTGAGAAAGCAGGGGCAACCCTGCTTTTTTAATGCGCTGAATTCAGCGGTGCATCGAGACAGAAACGGGCGATCACGTCCCCAATCAGCTCCCGGTGATGGAGGGTGTGCAGGTCATGGCACTCAAAGAAACGCGCGCCATACCGGACGAAAATCGCGGTCACATCCCCGCCCGTAAACTCCATCGATTTGAACGACTCCCCGCCATACCCTCTGCACCAGTCCATTGGCGGCAGCGTTTCCAGCTGGTCGATGTACCGGGCCTCGGTGATTTCCACCCAGGGACGGCGATAGCCGTCATTTTGCTTTTCCTGTACCAGAGTCGCGGGGATCAGCTCCGCATCCGGATAGAGACGGCGCAGGGATTCCAGCGTTATCGCTTCACGCTGAGTCACCCACTGCCCTTCCAGCTGTGTTGCGCGGTCATAAACGGCGTTATGAGACGGAACGAAAAAGGCCATTGGTGCGGCGGTCGGAGGGTTAACGTTCATCTTTCAGGCTCCTGTCTGATTAGGTTCCGTGCGGCGGCTGCCGCACGGGGTGAAACCGGGTTTAAATGGCGATACCAGCGCGCTCGATCAGGTGCACAAACTGTTTGAAGTGGTCAGCTTCTGCCACATGGATATGGCGGAACTGTTTATCGACGCCGCTGCTGAGGGCGTAGAAATAGGTGCAGCGCATCGTTTCTGGGCAGCGTCTGCGCAGTTTCTTCAACTCAGCAAGGCTGCTGAACTCCAGAACATCGGGTTCCTCCGCTGAGTTTTTTTTCTGCTCAGCGACGAGGATCGTGTACGACACGGTTTTTCCCCCTATCTTCCTGGAAGATTCTTGAGCGGCGGTTTTGACGTTGACGTTTCGTGTGTGCATCCTGGTTTTCTCCTGTGGTGATGG
>NZ_JCAXDO010000055.1:0-2041 GCF_059740205.1 Serratia sp. LTN-2
AAAAAAAGCCGGTCATGATGACCGGCTTTTTTATCGGCTGACGCCAGGCGGCTTACTTCAGCAGCGCCTG
Organism: Serratia sp. LTN-2; assembly: GCF_059740205.1. Taxonomy (NCBI): domain Bacteria; kingdom Pseudomonadati; phylum Pseudomonadota; class Gammaproteobacteria; order Enterobacterales; family Yersiniaceae; genus Serratia; species Serratia sp. LTN-2. The sequence continues at coordinate 71 of NZ_JCAXDO010000055.1, forward strand.
CGCCTTGGCCACCACGTTGTCCACGGTGAAGCCAAACTCGGCGAACAGCTGCTCCGCCGGCGCCGACTCACCGAAGGTGGTCATGCCCACGATGGCACCGTTCAGCCCCACGTACTTGTACCAGTAGTCCGCGATACCCGCTTCCACCGCCACGCGCGCTGTTACCGCCGCCGGCAGCACCGACTCGCGGTACGCCGCATCCTGCTTGTCGAACGCATCGGTCGACGGCATCGACACCACGCGCACCTTGCGGCCCGCCGCGGTCAGTTTGTCCGCCGCTTCCACCGTGATGCCCACTTCGGAGCCGGTGGCGATCAGGATGACGTCCGGCGTGCCCGCGCAGTCTTTCAGCACGTAGCCGCCGCGGTACACGTTCGCCAGCTGCTCTGCGGTGCGCGGCTGCTGGATCAGGTTCTGGCGCGAGAACACCAGGGTGGTCGGGCCGTCGTTGCGCTCGATGCCGTACTGCCACGCCACCGCCGATTCCACCTGGTCGCACGGGCGCCAGGTGCTCATGTTCGGGGTCACGCGCAGGCTCGCCAGCTGCTCCACCGGCTGGTGGGTCGGGCCGTCTTCGCCCAGACCGATGGAGTCGTGGGTGTAGACGAACACGTTGCGCAGCTTCATCAGCGCCGCCATGCGCACCGCGTTGCGGGCGTATTCCACGAACATCAGGAAGGTCGCCGAGTACGGCAGGAAGCCGCCGTGCAGCGCGATGCCGTTGGTGATGGCGGTCATGCCGAACTCGCGCACGCCGTAATGAATGTAGTTGCCCGCCGGGTCAACGTTCAGCGCTTTCGAGCCGGACCACATGGTCAGGTTGCTCGGCGCCAGGTCGGCGGAGCCGCCCAGGAACTCCGGCAGCACCTTGCCGAACGCTTCCAGCGCGTTCTGCGACGCCTTGCGGCTGGCGATGTTGGCCGGGTTGGCCTGCAGTTTTTCCACGAACGCTTTGGCGTCGGCTTTCCAGTCGGCCGGCAGCTCGCCGTTCATGCGGCGCTTGAACTCGGCAGCCTGCTCCGGGAAGGCCCTGGCGTAGGCGGCGAACTTGTCGTTCCAGGCCGCTTCCTTGGCCTGACCGGCTTCTTTGGCGTCCCACTGGGCGTAGATGTCCTGCGGGATTTCAAAGGCGGCGTATTTCCAGCCCAGCGCTTCGCGGGTGGCGGCCACTTCGGCGGCGCCCAGCGCAGCGCCGTGCACGTCATGGGTACCGGCCTTGTTCGGCGAACCGAAGCCGATAACGGTCTTGCACATCAGCAGCGACGGCTTGTCGGTCACCTTGCGGGCTTCTTCAATCGCCGCCTTGATGGCGTCCGGGTTGTGGCCGTCGACGTTGCGCACCACGTGCCAGCCGTAGGCTTCGAAACGCAGGGCGGTGTCGTCGGTGAACCAGCCGTCGACGTGGCCGTCGATGGAGATGCCGTTGTCATCGTAGAAAGCGGTCAGCTTGCCGAGCTTGAGGGTGCCGGCCAGGGAGCAGACTTCGTGCGAGATACCTTCCATCATGCAGCCGTCGCCCATGAAGGCGTAGGTGTGGTGGTCGACGATGTCGTGGCCAGGGCGGTTGAACTGCGCCGCCAGGGTGCGTTCGGCGATGGCGAAGCCGACGGCGTTGGCGATGCCCTGGCCCAGCGGGCCGGTGGTGGTCTCAACGCCCGGGGTGTAGCCGTACTCCGGGTGGCCCGGGGTTTTGGAATGCAGCTGACGGAAGTTCTCCAGCTCGCGCATCGGCAGGTCGTAGCCGGTGAGGTGCAGGAGGCTGTAAATCAACATGGAGCCGTGGCCGTTGGAGAGCACGAAACGGTCGCGGTCAGCCCAGTGCGGGTTAGTCGGGTTGTGGTTGAGGTAGTCACGCCACAGGACTTCGGCGATGTCCGCCATGCCCATAGGGGCACCCGGGTGGCCGGAATTTGCTTTTTGTACGGCGTCCATGCTGAGTGCGCGGATGGCGTTGGCAAGCTCTTTACGAGA
>NZ_JCAXDO010000056.1:0-1645 GCF_059740205.1 Serratia sp. LTN-2
TCCCAGGCCAACAACGGTCTGCTGGGCATCACCGGCAACGCCAAGGGCGCCGCCGTGGCCATCACCGACGGCTCCGGCGCGGTGATTAAACTGGGCAAAGCCACCAAAACTCAGGAGCTGCAGAATGGCAACAATACCCTGAACTTCGCCGCTTACCTGCAGGGTGATACCGCGTCCAACGCCACCATCACCGAAGGTGATTTCCAGGCGGTGGCCGACTTTACCCTGGCGTATAACTAAGCCGCATTAATTTCTTCAATATTGAAGTGAATTAACCATGTTGATGCATGCGGGGCGCCCGCATGCATTTTTCAGGAACGTATTATCAGGGAATACCGTTATGTGGCGTAAAACTCTGTTGTTTCCGCTGGCAGTTTGCCTATTTACCTTCACGGCTGTGACCGCGCAGGCGGCCGGCGCCATTCAGGGCTGGGGCAGGGTAAATATGCAAGGCGCCATTATCGACACCGCCTGCGCCATTGCCGTCGAGAGCCGCGACCAGACCATCGATATGGAAGTGGTGCCGCTGGCGGACATTATTCGCGACGGCCAGGGGAAAATAAAACCCTTCGCCATCGAGCTGGTGAACTGCACGTTCGAACGCGCCAATAATACCTTGCCGGACTGGAAACACTTTCAGGTGACGTTTGACGGCGACGCCGAAGGCGGCTTATTTGGCGTGCGCGGCGAGGCGTCGGGCATTGCGCTGCAAATCAGCGACAGTTCCGGCCATATCGCCACCCCCGGGACGCCGCTGCCGCTTGAAAATATTATTCCCGGCAATATGCGGCTGGATTATCACCTGAAGCTGGTGGCCAACCGCCATGCGCTGAAAGCCGGCGATTATTTTTCCGCTATTCGTTTCAAACTGGATTATTTCTGAGTGGCCGCATGCCGGGACAGGGAAAATATAATGATAAGGGAATGGGATAATGATGATTTCGCCGGTAGCAAAAATAGGCCGTATTAATGCGCTGGGGTTATGCATTGTGCTGGCGCTCGGTGCTCTCCCTACTCTGCTTTTGGCTGCCGATGATATTCAGTTCAACACCGACGTGCTGGACGTGCATGACCGGCAGAACATCGACCTGAGCCAGTTCTCGCGCGGCGGCTACATCATGCCGGGCACCTACGGCATGGTGGTGCACATCAACAAGAACGACCTGCCGGAGCAGCAAATCCCGTTCTACCCGCCGGAGGACGACCCGAACGGCAGCCGGGCCTGCATCAGCAAGGCGCTGGTGGAGCAGCTGGGGCTCAAAGAGGGCGTGATGAAGGACCTGCGCTGGTGGCACCAGGGCGAGTGCCTGGACGAGCGCAGCGTGGCGGGCATGGAGACGCGGGGCGACCTGGCCACCTCGTCGCTGTACCTGAACATTCCGCAGGCGTTTCTCGAGTACACCGCCGAGAACTGGGACCCGCCGTCGCGCTGGGACGAAGGCATTCCGGGGCTGCTGTTCGACTACAACGTCAACGCCCAGAGTCAGCACCAGCAGCGCAGCGGCAGTCGCGGTTACAGCCTGAGCGGCAACGGCACCGCCGGTGCCAACCTGGGAGCCTGGCGTCTGCGGGCCGACTGGCAGGGCAACCTCAGCCACCAGACCGGCAGCGGCCAGCCGACCGACAGGCGGCTGGACTGGAGCCG
>NZ_JCAXDO010000057.1:0-1617 GCF_059740205.1 Serratia sp. LTN-2
TGTCCAGTAGATATTGAGCACAGGCAGATTAAGTATAAAAATAATGTCATTGAATGTGATCATGGTAAGTTAAAGCGAATCATCAGGGCCACATTAGGATTCAAATCTATGAAGACTGCTTATGCCACAATTAAAGGTATTGAAGTCATGCGTGCACTACGTAAAGGACAAGCATCGTCATTTTATTATGGTCAGCCTCAGGGTGAAGTGTGTCTAATCAACAGGGTTTTCGGTCTCTAAGCACTTTTTAAAGGGAACATCATCGACTCAAATCACTATTTGCAACAGTGCCAAATTTCAGGCAGCACACTCATACATTTAAGCGTCGGTTTAAGCTGGTAGTTTACTCGCCAAAACATCTACTTTTTCAATAGACGGTGGCTCTGAAAATAGCTCATCGGCCTGAGCCATCAAAGCAGCTGCAACCTTGCCAGATAGATGTGCTTGGCGACCCGCCTCATCAGGAAATGCATCAAATATACCAAATGTTGTAGGACCAAGACGTAGGCCAAACCACGCAACTGTCGCAGGTTCTTCCATTACAATAGGTAAACCGGCTTTAAGGAAAGCTTCCACTTCGTCTTCTTTACCCGGTTTAGCTTCAAGGCGGACATATAAAGCTGTTTTAAGCATGACTAAAACTCCACAATTGACTAGAATTAAAACTGATTCTGACATTGCTAATGTATGCATGTCAGAAAGTTTTGTTGTATAAAAGTTAAAAAAAAATCCCATAGCTGAGCCAAAATCTGTTTTTTTATTCCGACATAATGCTATGAATTTATTCAAGTTAATATCATTAACATTTGAATCAAAAAATTAAGATATGAGATGGTTAAATTCAATCTTAGTTATATAAGGATCAATTGACTCTACCTTAGATTTATAAGCTGACCTCTTCATCTGAAAATTATATTGCTCAAGAAGCATTCAAGAACAACATGTACATCCTCATATCTATCAAAGTTATTTAGCTAGGAGTTTGCTGTGAAACTCTATATGTTTCTCTATAAAGCTCGCAATGAAGTAATAGCTATGGTCATACCCTTCTCTTAGGTTAAGTGTAAGAGGATATTCTTGTTCCAAACACATATCACTAAGAAGCTTAGGCCTTAACTGTTCTTCAAGAAAATCATCAGCTGTTCCCTGATCGACTAAAATAGGTATATGAACTTCAGCGTTTTTGATTAATTCAATCGCATCATAGCTTTTCCATAAAGTTTCGGTTTCACCTAGGTAATGTGTGAAAGCCTTTTTCCCCCAAGGTACTTGGCTAGGTGCAACAATCGGTGCAAAAGCAGAAATACTTTTATACAGCTCAGGATTTTTTAACCCAATTACTAATGCACCATGACCACCCATGCTATGACCCATAATACTTTGGACTTGATTGGTCGGAAAATTTAGGTCAATCAGATTTCTGAGCTCTTCCACAATATAATCATACATTTTGAAATGCTGTGACCAAGGTGCTTGTGTTGCATTCACATAGAATCCTGCACCTTGGCCTAAATCATAATCTGCATGATCTGGTACATCTTCTCCACGTGGGCTGGTATCTGGTGCAACAATAATGACTTTATGTTCAGCCGCATACTTTTGTGCTCCGGCTTTAGT
>NZ_JCAXDO010000058.1:0-1591 GCF_059740205.1 Serratia sp. LTN-2
GAACGTAGCGCACCTGCGGTGCGAGCACGGCAGCGTTGCTGCCTCAACCGTCTTTAAGCCCCAGCCTCACATCAACATCGGTGCCGCCTGACGGCTCGGCGGCTCGCACGGTGGCGCATCCTCCACCGTCGCGCTGACACCGACATAAAATGAGCACGCCTGCGACGTGAGCCGGCTGGCGCCGACGCCCTTTTCCTGTCCCCTGCCTCCCTGTAGACTCTGCACCATGTATATTCCCCGGCCGGCAAAGCTGCTGTTCCAGCACGATGATGGCTGGAGCCGCTATCTCGACAAACACGGCGACACCCTCAGCGACTGGACCAAACTCGCCGTCGAGCGCATGCTCGCCTGCGGCACCTGCACCATGGGCGTGCGCCGTTACTGCTGCGCCTCACCGGACTGCACCCATTCCCGTTTTTTCTGCCAGAGCTGCAAGTCCAAAGCCTGCAGCAGTTGTGGCCTCAAGGCCACCGAGCAGTGGATCGCCGAACAGCAGCACATCCTGCCCGACTGCGACTGGCAGCACATTACGTTTACCATGCCTCACTTGCTGTGGCCGTTCTTCAACAACAACTGGCCCCTGCTCAATGACCTGTTTCGCTGCGCCACCCGCGCCATGCTCCGCTGGGCGCGCCAACAGGGGATCGAAGTCGGTATCTTCTGTGCGCTCCATACCTACGGCCGGCAGCTCAATCAGCACCCGCATATCCACGTTTCTGTCACCCGCGGCGGCCTCGACATCAAACACGGCACCTGGCGGCCGCTGTTCTTTAAAAAGAAAGAGGTAGAGCAAATTTGGCGCAACGCCGTAGTTTACCTGCTGCGCGACAACTACGCGCAAATCAACCCCGGCGCCCTGCAGGGCCTCGGTCATATCCGTAATGAAGACCGGTGGCACCGTTATCTGCATGCCCAATACCGACGTTGCTGGAAAGTGCATTTTGCCAAAAAGACCCGCGGTGCCTGGCGCAGCGTGAAATACCTGGGCCGTTATCTGAAGCGCCCGCCGGTGGCAGCTTCTCAGTTGCGCCACTACCGCGGCGGTGCCGTGGTGCATCAGTATTACGACCACCGCACGCAGCAGCACAAACGCCAGAAAATCAGCCAGGAGGAGATGCTGCAGCGCTACGTCAGCCATATTCCGGCGCGGAATTTTAAGATGGTGCGCTATTACGGTTTTCTGGCCAACCGCAAGCGGGGCTCGCTGCTGCCGAAGGTTTACGACGCGCTGGAGATGACGGTACGGGAAAAACCAAAACGTCCTGGGTTTTCGGTGCTGATGAAAGGCTTCCTGGGCACCGATCCGTACCAGTGTATCCTCTGCAAAGGTCGGCTACGTTTTGCCGGCGCCGTAGCGGGTGAACACGCTACAAAAATGCTCTCTGACAGACTGAATCGGATGGCGAAAAAGCGATGGCTTCAGACCCCGTTACTGGATAAGTGCGCCTGAAAAATGGGGTTTAGAGTAAAAACACAGCAAAACCGGCATTTTCACGCATAATCTATCGCGATACCGCACCAACAGGAGAAGTTGCGCGCTACGGTTAATGGTTAGGGATCCCAAAAAAATGCTTTTGAGATTCCTAACCAT
>NZ_JCAXDO010000059.1:0-1436 GCF_059740205.1 Serratia sp. LTN-2
CTATATGAACGCATCCCGTTTGCAAGGCTTCCGTGGCTTTGACGTTGACGGTAGGTTGCAGCTCTATATCCGGCCTTATTGCAGCCAGTGCTGCGGGCCTCGATGAGATTCGCTGACTCACGCCTTATTCTCCTGACGAGCTTTAAGCTCAGGGTTGAATCCAGGTTTAGTGAGTCCCGGTCTTACCTGTCGTTGTCATCACTACGGCTGCCCAAGCAACCTTTCAGCATTCACCCTTCTGTTAAAAGAGTTAATGTTTTGCCAGCATTCGTCGTTCAGAACGGCCTGACGCTGACGTGTTTTTTGTCGTAGGTACAGTTATGAGCCACCAAGGCCCACACCGTACGCGCTATCTTGTTGGCCATCCCCACCACAGCAACGCTGGTCGGCCGTCTTTTCAGCAGCTCTGTCACCCACGGATTCGGCTCCTTCGCCTGTAATGCGGCCGCCCTGGCTCCATGGATAAACAGCGTCCGCATATAGGCATCGCCGCGCTTACTGATACCCAGAAGCCGTACTTTGCCGCCAGTGCCTGTTTGCTTTGGCACCAGGCCAATGTAGGCCGCGAACTCTCGCCCTGAGCGGAAGGTTCCTGCATCGCCCATAATGGCGACCGCTGCTGTGGCGACCAACGGGCCGACGCCCGGGATATCCATGATCCGCTGACAGGCCTCATTTTGTTTCGCCCAGGCTGCAAGCTGCTTTTCGATGCCATCTATCTGCATATCAAGGTCACTGAGCCGCCGATACTGGTCTTCAATCTGGTAAATCAGGAAAGGCGGCAGCTTTTCCTTCAGGCGCTCAAGTACCTCTGGCATTGCCTTGTCCAATGACGCCCGGCCCTTACGCACCGTTTCGCCGAACTCTAGCAGTAAGCCGTGCAGCGCATTGATCTGCGCGGTGCGGAACTTCACCAACTGTCGCCGCATCTTGTGCAGCGACAGCACCGCCTGCTGCTCCTCGGTTTTAACAGCGACGGCTTTAGCCGGCTGCTGAACCGCCATCCAGATAGCACGGGCATCCATAACGTCATTTTTGTTACCCATCACGAAGGCCTTGACGAATTTGCCCTGGAGTAGCCTGACTTTATGCCCCAGTTTTTCCAGCTCACGCGCCCAATATTGAGAGCCGCCACAGGCTTCCATGCCAATCAGGCAAGGCTCACGATTGCTGAAGTATTCCAGCAGCGCGGCGCGCTTTATCTGCTTGTCGATAACTTCACCGGTATGCTCATCAATGAAGTGAACCTGCATCAGATGCTTTGCGATATCGACGCCAACAGGGGTATATTTCATGTCGTGGATCCTCCAGTTATCAGGGAGCTTTATGCATCCCGTATTGGGCACCATGATGCCGAAAGTCTGCGAGGATCCACACCTCACCTGCCGAACCCTTCGCCGCTCTCAAATAGTTGGGATGCGTTCATCTCATTCTCC
>NZ_JCAXDO010000006.1:0-116404 GCF_059740205.1 Serratia sp. LTN-2
ACACGCGGCATGGCTGCATCAGGCTTGCGCCCATTGTGCAATATTCCCCACTGCTGCCTCCCGTAGGAGTCTGGACCGTGTCTCAGTTCCAGTGTGGCTGGTCATCCTCTCAGACCAGCTAGGGATCGTCGCCTAGGTGAGCCATTACCCCACCTACTAGCTAATCCCATCTGGGCACATCTGATGGCAAGAGGCCCGAAGGTCCCCCTCTTTGGTCTTGCGACGTTATGCGGTATTAGCTACCGTTTCCAGTAGTTATCCCCCTCCATCAGGCAGTTTCCCAGACATTACTCACCCGTCCGCCGCTCGTCACCCAGGGAGCAAGCTCCCCTGTGCTACCGCTCGACTTGCATGTGTTAAGCCTGCCGCCAGCGTTCAATCTGAGCCATGATCAAACTCTTCAATTAAAAGCTTGATTTGCTTCCACTCGAGAAGCGATGCTCAAAGATTTACTGCATGAATTTTACTTCAGTTAGTCACTCTTCAAGACTTGATATTTTTTTGCATCCGAAGATGCTGGATATCGTCTTGTGGAGTGCCCACACAGATTGTCTGATAAATTGTTAAAGAGCAGTGAGTTAGGCGCTTTCGCTTGCTAACTCGAGGTGGCGTATATTACGCTTTTCACCCGGAGAGTCAAGCGTTTATTTCGCTTTTCTCTCGCTGACCCGGCGGCTTGTCAGTCGTTGTTCCCGGTCAGTGGAGGCGCATTATAGGGAGTTCTCGGCGGGCCGCAACCCCTAATTGCAAAAAACTTTTCAAGCGCGGTTTTTTTCGGCAAAAGGGCGAAAAAGCGGCGAATTAATGTCACTTTTTCAGGCAAACAGCCGTAAAAGCTGGCGTTCACTGGAGTAAAATAGAATTAACGATGTCAGTAAGGACCCGCAGCCATGCCATTAAATGCGCAACAACAGGCCGCCCAACGCAATCTTTCTTATCTGCTTGCAGAGAAACTCGGCCAACAAATTCTGGCGGGCGATTATCAGGCCGGCAGCATCCTGCCCGGTGAAATGGAACTGGGCGAGCAATTCGGCGTCAGCCGCACTGCGGTGCGCGAAGCGGTAAAGATGTTAGCCGCCAAAGGCATGTTATTGCCGCGCCCGCGGATCGGCACCCGCGTAATGCCGCAAAGCCAATGGAACTTTCTCGATCAGGATTTACTGACCTGGTGGATGACGCGGGAAAACTTCGATCAGGTGATGCAACACTTTCTTATCTTGCGCACCTCGCTGGAGCCGCAGGCCTGCGCATTGGCGGCGAGCCACGCCAGCCAGCAGCAAACCAAGCTGCTGGCGGAACTGATGGCGGAAATGCGCGCGCTGCATACCCAGTTTGACCGCGAACGCTGGATCCTGGTCGATACCCAATTCCACCAGCTTATCTACGAGGCCAGCGGCAACCCGTTCCTGACCTCGTTCGCCAACCTGTTCAGTTCGGTGTACCAAAGCTACTTCCGCGCCATCACCGGCAATGAAGTGATCAAGCTGCGCCATCATCAGGCCATCGTCGATGCAATACTCGCCGGGGACAGCGCCGGCGCGCTTGTCGCCTGCCAGGTGCTGCTGAAAGAGAAAGACTAGACACGCTCCCCGCTTATATATAGAAGAAAGAGACGAGGGACAGACGACCATTTAACCAGGACCGACCATGACTCAATCCGCGCGCAGTATGGCAGGACTACCGTGGATCGCCGCAATGGCGTTCTTTATGCAGGCGCTGGACGCCACCATCCTCAACACGGCGCTGCCGGCGATCGCCCAAAGCCTGGGGCGTTCGCCGCTGGCGATGCAATCGGCCGTCATCAGCTACACGCTGACGGTGGCGATGCTGATCCCGGTCAGCGGCTGGCTGGCGGACCGCTTCGGCACCCGGCGCGTGTTCATCTTCGCCGTCACGTTATTCACCCTCGGCTCGCTGCTGTGCGCGCTGTCCCCCACGCTGAGCGCGCTGGTTGCCTCTCGCGTACTGCAGGGCATCGGCGGCGCGATGATGATGCCGGTCGCGCGGCTGGCGCTGCTGCGCGCCTACCCACGCAGCGAACTGCTGCCGGTGCTGAACTTCGTCACCATGCCTGGCCTGGTCGGGCCGATTCTGGGGCCACTGCTGGGCGGCTGGCTGGTGACCTACGCCACCTGGCATTGGATTTTCCTGATCAATATCCCGATCGGCCTGCTCGGCATCTTCTATGCGCGCAAATACATGCCGGACTTCACCACGCCCAAACGCCGCTTCGATTTTCTTGGTTTTATGCTGTTCGGCCTGAGCCTGGTGCTGATCTCCACCGGGCTGGAACTGTTTGGCGAGCGGGTACTGGCGAGCTACGTTTCGCTGGGTATTCTGCTCAGCGGTTTCGTGATGCTGTTCGGCTACATCGCGCACGCCCGCCGTCATCCTCAGCCGCTGATCGGTCTCGACCTGTTCAAAACCCGTACCTTCTCGGTCGGCATCGCCGGCAACGTCGCTTCCAGGTTGGGCACCGGCTGCGTGCCGTTTTTAATGCCGCTCATGCTGCAGGTAGGCTTCGGCTACACGGCGATCGTCGCCGGCTGCATGATGGCGCCGACCGCCATCGGTTCGCTGATGGCAAAATCCACCGTCACTCAGGTGCTGCGCTGGTTCGGCTACCGTAAAACGCTGGTCGGCATCACCGTTATTATCGGGGTGCTGATCGCCCAGTTCGCCCTGCAAAGCCCGGGTATGCCGCTGTGGCTGATGATCCTGCCGCTGTTCGTGCTGGGCATGGCGATGTCCACCCAGTTCACAGCGATGAACACTATCAGCCTGGCGGATTTGAACGACGCCAACGCCAGCGCCGGCAACAGCGTCCTGGCGGTCACCCAGCAGCTGTCCATCAGCTTCGGCGTGGCAATCAGCGCGGCGGTGCTGCGTTTTTACGAATCCCTGTCGTTAGGCACCATGATTGACCACTTCCACTACACCTTTATCACCATGGGGGTCGTCACCGTGGCGTCGGCGCTGGTATTTATGTTGCTGAGAAGGAAGGATGGCCGCAATTTGATCAGCGGCCAGGAAAGCAAGAAAGAAGCGAAGGCGGCGAGTTAACGGCGGCCCACCGAGGCACGTTCCACCAGCTCGGGCGTCAGCACCAGCACCTGGGGCGCACGCTCCGGGTTCTGCAGGCGGTTGATCAGCGCATCGATCGCCAGTTCGCCCAGCGAATCCTTCGGTTGATGAATGGTGCTCAGCGGCGGCGCCAGATAACGCGCCAGCTCAATGTCATCGTAGCCCATCACCGCCATATCTTGCGGCACCGACAGTCCGGCCTGATACAGCGCCTGATAAACGCCTACCGCCACCGCGTCGTTGCCGGCAAACACCGCATGGGGCGGCTCGTCCAGCGCCAGCAGCTGGCGCATGGCGTTTACCCCGCCCTCAAACTCAAAGTCGCAATGCACTTCATACCCTGGCGGAACCGGCAATCCGGCGCGCCGCATCGCGTTGCGATAGCCTTCCAGCCGGTGACGAGCGGTAGTTTTGTCCTGCGGACCGGCGATGCAGGCGATCTTGCGATAACCGCGGGCGATCAGATGATCGGTCGCCATCTCGCCGCCCAGCAGCGAGTTATCCTGAATAATGTCGTTGGCGCCCTCGAACGGCGCCCAGTCCATCATCACGATCGGCAATGACGGGTAGCGGCTCAGGGCGTCCTGCGATGGCCGATGGTTTTCGGTGCACATCAGCAGCAAACCGTCGACGCGCTTTTGCAGCAGCGTCTCCATGCTGCGGTTCATGCGCGCGGCGTCTTCTTCGGTATTGCACAGGATCAGGCTGTAGCCGCGCTCATAGCAGCTGCGCTCCACGCCGCGTACCACTTCGGCATAAAACGGGTTGTTGCTGGCGGTCACCAACATGCCGATGGTACGCGTCTGATTGAGCTTCAGGCTGCGCGCCAGCGCAGAAGGCGCATAGTTCAGCTGTTCTACGGCCGCCATGACCTTGTCGCGCACGCTGTCGCTGACAAAGCGATTGTTGTTGACCACATGCGAAACGGTAGAGGTTGAAACGCCCGCCAGGCGGGCGACATCTTTCATGGTGGCCAAAGGATCACCCCTGTTGCTGCAAGAAGGCGTCGATCTCTTCACGCCAGGGCACCGAAGGCTGCGCGCCGGGGCGGGTCACGGCGATCGCCGCCGCCGCATGGGCGAAACGCACCGCGTCGGCCATGATTCTACCTTCCAGCAGGGCGGTCACCAGCGCACCGTTAAAGGTATCGCCGGCGGCGATAGTGTCCACCGCCTGCACCTTGAAGCCGGGCACCAGTTTGCCGTTGCCGTTTTCGCTCAGCCACACGCCGCGGCTGCCGAGGGTGATGATCACCGTCGCGATGCCTTTATCGTGCAGCGCCTGCGCCGCGCGCGCCGCATCGGCGTCGTTGTCCACGGCGATGCCGGTCAGGCGCTGCGCTTCGGTTTCATTTGGGGTGATCATATCGATCATGCCCAGCAGCTCGTCCGGCAGCTCACGCGCCGGAGCCGGATTGAGGATCACCTTCGTTTGATGTTGCTTCGCCAGGCGGGCAGCGGCGATCACCGTCTCCAGCGGCGACTCCAGCTGCATCAGCAGAGCGTCGGCGTCGATCACTTTTTGTTGGTAGCGTGCCAGGTAATCCGGCGTCACCGCGGCGTTGGCGCCGGCATCGATGCCGATCACGTTCTCGCCCTCGGCGTTGACGAAGATCAGCGCCACGCCGGTAGTGCTGTCGGCGATGGCTTCAATCGGTTGGGTATCAATGCGATCGCTCGCCAGCTGCCGGCGGACACGTTCGCCGATATCGTCGGCGCCCACGCAGGCGATAAAGGCGATCTCCGCCCCGCTGCGCCCGGCCGCCACCGCCTGATTCGCGCCCTTGCCGCCAAACGCCACCTTATACTGCTTCCCGATCACCGTTTCGCCCGGATGGGGGAACTGTTCAATATTGAGGATATGGTCGGCATTGATGCTGCCCAGAACCACCAGCTTACCTGTTTCCATCGCATTGATTCCTGAATTGCGCGCCATCGTGAACGCCCCGTCCCGATGGCGCTGGTATGACTTACTGAGTGACCAGTTTCAAATCGACCGGAATGGTCGCCGGCACTTTTTCGCCTTTCAGCACTTTGTCGGCGGTTTCCACACCGATCACGCCGATCTGATCGGGGCGCTGCGCCACGGTCGCCGCCAGCTTGCCGCCTTCGACCGCTTTCACGCCGTCGGCGGTGCCGTCGAAGCCTACCACGATCACGTCGGTTTTACCGGCGGTTTGCAGCGCGCGCAGCGCGCCCAGCGCCATCTCATCGTTCTGGGCGAACACCGCCTGCACATCCGGGTGGGCGGTCAGCAGGTTCTGCATCACGTTCAGACCCTTGGTGCGGTCGAAATCGGCCGGCTGGCTGGCCAACAGTTTGAATTTATTCTGATCCAGCGACTGCTTGAAGCCTTCACCGCGTTCACGCGCGGCGGAGGTGCCGGCAATGCCTTCCAGCTGAATTACCTTGGCATCGGCGCCCACTTTCTTGGCGATGAAATCACCGGCCATTTTGCCGCCCACGCGGTTGTCCGAAGCGATATGGCTCACCACATCCCCCTTGCTCGCCACGCGGTCCAGCGTGATGACCGGGATTTTCGCCTGGTTGGCCATCTTGATGGCGTTGCCCACCGCATCGGAGTCGGTCGGGTTGATCAGCAGCAGTTTAGGCGCCCGCACCATCAGATCCTGCACGTTGGCCAGTTCTTTCGCCGGGTTGTTCTGGGAGTCCAGCACCACCAGGTTGTAGCCCAGCTTGTTGGCCTCTTGCTGCGCGCCATCCTTCATCGAGACGAAGAACGGGTTGTTGAGGGTGGACACCACCAGCGCGATGGTGTCTTTGGCCATGGCATTGGCGCTCAGGGTGGCGCTCAGCGCGATGGCGGAGGCTAAGGTTGCCAATTTTTTCATTTTCATCATCGTGATTCCTGTAGGGGGAGGTTACTTGTTGCTTTTGTTATCTACCAGAACCGCCAGCAGTATCACCACTGCCTTCACGATCATTTGGTAGTAGGAAGAAACACCCAGTAAATTCAGACCGTTGTTCAGGAAGCCAAGGATCAGCGCCCCGATCAGCGTGCCGACGATGCGGCCCTTGCCGCCGGCCAGGCTGGTGCCGCCCAGCACTACGGCGGCGATGGCGTCCAGCTCATAGCCGGTGCCGGCGGTCGGCTGCGCCGACGACAGGCGCGCCACTTCAATCACCCCAGCCAGCGCCGCCAGCAGGCCGCACAGCGAATAGACAATGATCTTCACTTTATCGACGCTGATGCCGGACAGGCGAGTCGCCGCCTCGTTGCCGCCCAGGGCATAAATATAGCGGCCCAGGCGCGTATGGTGCAGCATATACCAGGCGGCGATGAACACGATCGCCATGATCCAGATCGGCGTAGGCACGCCCAGCGGACGGCCGATGCCGAACCAGCCGAAGGTGTCGGCCACGTCGGTGAAACCAGTGTTGACCGGGCTGCCGTTGGTGTACACCATGGTGACGCCGCGCAGCAGCAGCATCATCACCAGCGTGGCGATAAAGGCCTGCACTTTGCCTTTGGCGACGATCACCCCAGTGCAGGCACCAACCGCAGCGCCCAGCGCCAATGCCGCCGCCACCGCTACCAGCGCGTTGACCTCAAAGCCGACAATCGACGCCGCCACCGCGCCGGTCAGCGCCAGCAGCGATCCTACCGACAGATCGATGCCGGACGTGAGGATCACCAGCGTCATCCCCACCGCCATGATGGCATTTACCGAAGTCTGCTGCAGAATATTGAACAGGTTGTTCAGGGTGAAGAAGTTCGGGCTCATGGAAGAGACCACGGCGATCAGCACCAGCAGAGCAATCAACGACTTCTGCTCTAACAGCCACTCTTTACTGAACCAGCGCTTAGCTGCGATAGTCTGGGAACTCATATCTGATTACTCCTGCTTTACGCCGTATTGCTTGCCGACGGCTGCCGCCATCAACGCTTCCTGGGTGGCCTGTTCAATCGGGAACTCGCCGCTGAGATGCCCTTCGTGCATCACCAGAATGCGATCGCTCATGCCCATCACCTCCGGCATTTCCGAAGACACCAGAATGATGCTCAGCCCTTCCTGCTTGAACTGGTTAATTAACTGATAGATCTCTTTTTTCGCCCCGACATCGACGCCGCGCGTCGGCTCATCGAGGATCAGCACCTTCGGCCGGGTCATCAGGCCGCGGGCGATCGCCACTTTTTGCTGGTTGCCACCGGAAAGCAGACCTATAGGCTGCTCCATCGACGGCGTTTTGATATTGAACAGCCGGATGAAATCCCCCACCGCCTGCCGCTCGTCGGCCTGTTTCAGGCTGCCGTCGGCGCGGCTAAAGTAGCGCAGCGCGGTCAGCGACATGTTTTCCTTCACCGACATGCCCAGCACCAGGCCATCGCGCTTGCGGTCTTCCGAGATATAGACGATGCCGTTCGCCAACCCGTCCTGCGGCGAATGGGTGACCACGTCGCGGCCGTCCAGGCTGACGGTGCCGGCCTTGCGCGGCGCGGCGCCGTATAGGATCTTCATCAATTCAGTGCGCCCGGCGCCCATCAGCCCAGCCACGCCGAGGATCTCGCCGCGGTACAGCGTAAAGCTGACGTCTTCAACGCCGGGGCCGGAAAGGTGGCTGACTTCCAGCCGCTTTTCCCCACGCGGCAAATCAAGACGCGGATATTGTTCTTCCAGCTTGCGGCCGACCATCATCTCTATCAGCGAATCTTCCTGCAGCTCGCTCACCGGCCGCTCGGCGATAAACTGCCCGTCGCGGAACACGGTCACGTCGTCGCAGATTTCAAAAATCTCTTTCAGGCGGTGCGAGATATACACAATGCCGCGCCCTTCGGCCTTCAGCTCGTTGATCACCTTGAACAGCGAGGCGGTTTCGGTGTCGGTCAGCGCATCGGTTGGTTCGTCCATGATGATCACTTTCGATTCGAAGCTCAGCACCTTGGCGATCTCCACCATCTGCTGATCGCCGATCGACAGCTCGCCCACCAGCCGGTGGCTGCTGTAGCGCAGGTTGAGGCGCGCCAGCAAGCGATCGGCCTCGGCGTACATACGCTTCCAGTCAATGCGGCCGAAACGGTTGACGAATTCGCGGCCGAGGAAGATGTTTTCCGCAATCGTCAGCTGCGGGATCAGGTTCAGCTCCTGGTGGATAATGCCGATGCCCGCTTCCTGCGAATCCTTAGGCCCGTTGAACGCCACCTCTTTACCGAGAAAATACTGACTGCCGGCGTCTTTCTGATAGATGCCGGTCAGCACTTTCATCATGGTGGACTTCCCGGCGCCGTTTTCCCCCACCAGCGCCATCACCTTGCCGGGATAGACGCTGAGGGCGGCGCCGGAAAGCGCCTTCACGCCGGGAAAGGCTTTATCAATCCCTTTCAGTTGCAGTAAAGGTTGCATAAACGCCTCAGAATGTTACGCCGGCGCACAGGATCACGTTCGCGTAAGGCGAACACTCCCCGCTGCGGATCACCGCCCGGCTGTGCTCGGTTTGCGCTTTAAACGCCTGATGGCTGATATAACGCACATTGATGGTATTGCCCTGGCGTTGGCCCAACGCGCTCAGTTCAGCCAACAAGGTTTCATGGAGCTGCGGATTCTGTTTCACGATCTCTTCCGCCAGAATGGCGCTTTCTACCTGCATCTCTTGCGTGACCGTCGCGAACACCTGCATAAAGGTCGGCACACCCTGCGTCAGCGCCAGATCGATGCGCTGCGTCGCCGCCGGTATCGGCAGGCCCGCATCGCACAGGGTGAGCTGATCGGTATGCCCCAGGCGGGCAATCACGGCAGACACGTCAGAATTCAGTAATACGCCTTTTTTCATCTTCTCACTCCGCTAGCGAAACGTTTCGCTCTTTGATGGGGAGTTTAAAAAAACGACAGGGGAAGGCAACCGGGACAATGCAGAAGTGTGATCGCTATCGAAACGTTTCGTTCACGCGCGGAGAAAGCGCAAACAAAAGGGGCTCAGCCATGCTGAGCCCCTTAATCAGGTGGGTTAGATCTCGACCTGCGTGCCGAGCTCGATCACCCGGTTCGGCGGGATCTCAAACTGATCCGGCGCGCGCAGCGCATTGCGGCTCAGGGCGACGAACAGCTTGCCGCGCAGGTAGAGGTACCACGGCCGCTTGGTGAGGATCAGCGACTCATGGGACATGAAGAACGAGGTCTCCGACATGCGGCACGGCAACCCCTCCAGCCCGCAGCGGTGGAACACTTCCTCGACGTTCGGCGTTTCGCGCCAACCGTAGCTGGCCACCACCCGCCAGAAGGTCGGCGACAGCTGTTCGATGGTCACCCGGCGCACATTGTGCACGTAAGGCGCATCCTCGGTGCGCAGCGTCAGCAGCACCACGCGCTCATGCAGCACCTTGTTGTGTTTCAGGTTATGCAGCAGCGCAAAAGGAATGACGTTGGTGGCGCGCGACAGGAACACCGCGGTGCCCGGCACCCGCACCGGCGGCGACTTCTCCAGCGAAGCGATCATCGCCTCCAGCGAGTTGCCGTGTTCATGCAGGCGGCGCAGCAGCCGGAAGCGCTCGCTCTTCCAGGTGGTCATAATGATGAACATCACCAGCGCCAACGTCAGCGGCAACCAGCCGCCGGAGAACAGTTTCAGGGCGTTGGCGGAGAACATCGGCACGTCGATGATCAGCAAGATGGTCACGATGCCGATCGCCAGGAAGCGATTCCAGTGCCAGTTGTTGATCGCCACCGAGGTGACCAGAATGCTGGTCAGCACCATGGTGCCGGTGACCGCTATGCCGTACGCCGCCGCCAGGTTGCTGGAGTGCTCGAAGCCGATGATCACCAACACCACCGAGATGTACAGCGTCCAGTTGATCACCGGAATGTAGATCTGGCCGGATTCCATTTCCGAGGTGTGAATGATGCGCATCGGCGACAGATAACCCAGGCGCACCGCCTGGCGAGTCAGCGAGAAGACGCCGGAAATCACCGCCTGCGAAGCGATCACCGTCGCCAGGGTCGCCAGAATCAGCAGCGGGATCAGCGCCCAGTCAGGCGCCAACAGGAAGAACGGGTTTTTGATCGCCTCCGGATTTTTCAGCAGCAGCGCGCCCTGGCCGAAATAGTTGAGTACCAGCGAAGGCAGCACCACGGTGAACCAGGCCAGGCGGATCGGGAACTTGCCGAAGTGCCCCATGTCGGCATACAGCGCCTCAACGCCGGTGATCGACAGCACCACCGCACCTAACGCAAAGAACGATACCTTCTTATATTCCATAAAGAAGTTGAGCGCCCATTTGGGGTTCAGCGCCTGCAGCACTTCCGGGTTCGATATGATGCTGCGCGCGCCCAGCACCGCCAACACGATGAACCACAGCAGCATCACCGGGGCGAACAACTTGCCGACGCTGCCGGTGCCGTGCTTTTGAATGACGAACAGCAGCGTCAACACCAGAATGGAGAGCGGCACAATATAGGCGTCGAGCGCAGGGGCGGCGATTTCCAACCCCTCTATCGCCGACATCACCGATATCGCCGGGGTGATCACCACCTCGCCATAGAAGAAGCTGCCGCCGATCAGGCCCAGTATCACCAGCACCGCCGTGGTGCGCGCCGAGGTATTGCGCCCGGCCAGCGACATCAGCGTCAGAATGCCGCCCTCGCCGGCGTTGTCCGCGCGCATCACATAGGTGAGATATTTGAGGGAAACGATCACGATCAGCATCCAGAAAATCAGCGACAGGAAGCCGAAAACCACGTCTGGACGCACGTCGAAGCCGTAATGGCCGGAGAAACACTCTCTCAGCGTATAAAGAGGACTGGTGCCGATATCGCCGTAAACCACGCCGATGGCCGCCAGGGTTACCGCCGATAAGGACTGTTTATGCTCTGCGCTCATAATTCGTTTCTTTATCAGAACATCCGTTAGCGATGCATCCGCATCAGGCAAAATACGGGCTCAAAGATCCGTCACGCCCACCAGAAAGCCGCACAGTATGCACCATTTATACCGCTTGCCTACCCTTATATCAGAGCCGAAAAATAAACAAAATGTGAACCGAATATCCGATTGAACTGAGAAAATTTTTACTAATCAACGAGCTATACCACTAAAAATAATGGTGGTTTATCATCGAATTATCGATCAAGATTGGCTAACTCTCGGACAATACGACGATTATATGACGCCATCATCCCTTCTGGCAGAACGAATTTCCCGCCTCAGCAGCGCGCTGGAGAGCGGTCTCTATGAGCGGCAAGAAGCGATCCGCCTGTGCCTGCTGGCGGCGCTGAGCGGCGAAAGCGTATTCCTGCTCGGCCCGCCCGGCATCGCCAAAAGCCTGATCGCGCGCCGGCTGAAGTTTGCCTTCCGCAACGCCCGCTCCTTTGAATACCTGATGACGCGCTTTTCCACGCCGGAAGAGGTCTTCGGCCCGCTCTCTATTCAGGCGCTGAAAGACGAAGGGCGCTACCAGCGCCTGACCGCCGGCTATCTGCCGGAAGCGGAGATCGTGTTTCTGGACGAAATCTGGAAGGCCGGCCCGGCGATCCTCAACACCCTGCTGACGGCGATCAACGAACGGCGCTTTCGCAACGGCAACAGCGAAGAGCCGATCCCGCTGCGCCTGCTGGTCACCGCCTCCAACGAACTGCCCGAAGCGGACAGCAGCCTCGAAGCCCTGTATGACCGCATGCTGATCCGCCTGTGGCTGGACAAGGTGCAGGATAAGCAGAATTTCCGCTCGCTGCTGGTCAACCGCCAGAGCGAAAGCCAAAACCCGGTGCCGGCGGCGCTGAGCGTCAGCGACGAAGAGTTTCTGCAGTGGCAACCGCAGATCGATAAGGTGGCGCTGCCGGAAGCCTGCTTCGAGTTGATTTTCCAGCTGCGCCAGCGGCTGGACGCGCTGGAACAGGCGCCGTACGTCTCTGACCGGCGCTGGAAAAAAGCCCTGCGCCTGCTGCAGGCCTGCGCCTTCTTCAGCGGGCGCGACGCCATCGCCCCGCTCGACCTGATGCTGCTGAAAGACTGCCTGTGGCACGATCTCACCTCGCTGAAGCTGCTGCAACAGCAGATCGACCAGCTGCTGACCGAATCGGCCTATCAGCAGCAGTCGATGCTGATCCAGCTGCAACAGATCCATACCCGCTGGCTGCAGGATCAGCAACAACAAAGCGACCGGCAGGCCATCAGCCTGGTGAAAAAAGGCGGCATGTTCAGCCGCAAACCGCAATACGCGCCGGCCACGCCGTTCGCCGGCGGCACCCTCACCCTGCTGTTGCAAAAGCCGCTGCAGCTGCATGACATTCAGGTCAACCATCTGAGCATCGAAAGCAGCGCGCTGGACAACTGGCTGCAAAAAGGCGGCGACGTGCGCGCCAAGCTAAATGGCATCGGCTTCGCGCAGCCGATCGATTTGGAAGTGGACGACCAGCTGCACCTGACGGTGCTGGACGTCAGCCGCCAGCCGTCGTTGCTGGCGCTGCCGGGCAAACAGGCCACCGCCACGCCGCAGGCGCTGCTGGATGAAATGGATGCGTTGGCCCAGCGCCTGGCGGAGCAGCGCCGCGCCTTCAGCCAACATCAGCCCTGCCTGTTCACGCCCGCCGCCGGTCTGGCCAAGATCGAAGCCAGCCTGCTGCAGGTGGCAGAGCAGGTTAAACAGCAACAGCAGCAAATGCGCGGCCAGTAACCATGCTCAGTCTGGAGACACTCGATCTGCTGCTGGCGATCACCGAAGGCGAGATGATCGAGGAGATGATCGTCGGCATGCTGGCGGCGCCGCAGCTGTCGGTGTTCCTTAAAAAGTTTCCGGCCATTCGCCGGGCGCTGGATCGCGATCTGCCGCGCTGGAAGCTGCAGCTCAAGGAGCGTCTGCAGGAGGCCATGGTGCCGCCGGCGCTGGCGCAGGAATTCTATCGCTACCAGCAGTGCCAGCTGGAGAACAACACCCAGTTCTATCACAACCTCAACGACACCATGGAGCTGCTGCGCCAGCTGGTCTCACCGTTTTATGAACAGGCGCGCGCGCTGGTGGACGCCGCCGATCTGCCCAATCATCCGCTGGACGACAGCTTTCAAACCCTGTTCCTGCAGCGCTGGCGCATCAGCCTGACGCTGCAGGCCACCATGTTGCACCACCAGCTGCTGGAACAAGAACGCGAGCAGCTGATGGCGGAACTGCAGGAGCGCCTGGCGCTGAGCGGCGCGTTGGAGCCGCTGCTGTCGGAAAACGACACCGCCGCCGGCAGGCTGTGGGACATGAGCAAAGGCCAGCTGCAGCGCGGCGACTATCAGCGGCTGGTGGAATACGGCAACTTCTTGCAGCAGCAGCCGGAGCTGAAAAAACTGGCGCAGCAACTGGGCCGCAGCTATCAGGCCAAAGCGGTACAACAACAGGACGCGCAGCCGGAACCGTTCAGGGTCATGGTGCAGGTGCCGGCCACGTTGCCGGAAGAAGTGAGCGGCATTCATCAGAGCGACGACATCCTGCGTCTGCTGCCGCCGGAGCTGGCCACGCTGGGGATTGAAGAGCTGGAATTCGAGTTTTATCGCCGCCTGCTGGAAAAGCGGCTGCTGAGCTACCGCCTGCAGGGCGACGTCTGGCAGGAACAGATCCTGATCCGTCAGGTCACCCACCAGCAGCAGGATCAACAGCCACGCGGGCCGTTTATCGTCTGCGTGGACACCTCAGGATCGATGGGCGGCTTCAACGAACAGTGTGCCAAGGCGTTCTGCCTGGCGCTGTTGCGCATTGCGCTGGCGGACAACCGCCGCTGCTACATCATGCTGTTCGCCAATCAGATCGTACATTACGAACTCACCGCCGCCAGCGGCATCGAGCAGGCGGTGCGCTTTCTCGGCCAGCAGTTTCGCGGCGGCACCGATCTGGCGGCCTGTCTGAACGCCACCGTCACCAAAATGGCCGAGAGCGGCTGGTTCGACGCCGATGCGGTGATCATTTCCGATTTTATCGCCCAGCGGTTGCCGGAGGAGGTAATAAAGAAGGTAAAACAGCAACAGCAGAGCCACCAACAGCGTTTCCACGCGGTGGCGATGTCCGCCTACGGCAAACCCGGCATCATGCGCATCTTCGATCATATCTGGCGCTTCGATACCGGGTTGAAAAGCCGTTTGATGCGCCGCTGGCGGCGCTAGGCGGGATTAGAGCAGGCCTTCGACCGCCTCGCGCACTTCCGGCGACCACACGCCGCACTGCACCTGGCCGATATGCGACAATTGCAGCAGCAACATCACCAGACGCGACTGGCCGATACCGCCGCCGATGGTCTGCGGCATATCGCCGCGCAGCAACGACTGATGCCATTCCAGCTTCATACGCTCTTCATCGCCGGTCAATGCCAGCTGATGTTTTAGCGCGGCGGCGTCGACGCGGATGCCCATAGAAGACAGCTCGAAAGCGTCCTGCAGCACCGGGTTCCACACCACGATATCGCCGTTCAGGCCCGCCAGGCCATCCGCCGTAGGGGTGGTCCAGTCATCATAATCCGGCGCCCGTACATCGTGCGATTTGCCGTGCGACAGCTTGCCGCCGATGCCGATCAGAAACACCGCGCCCAGCTCTTTGGCGATCGCCCGTTCGCGCCCTTTGGCGTCCAGATCCGGATAGCGCTGCAGCAGGGTTTCGCTGTGCACGAACTGGATCTGATCCGGCAGGAACGGGGTCAGGCCGTGTTCGCGGCTGACTTCCGCCTCCGTCGCCTTGATGGCAGCGTAAATGCTGCGCACGGTGCTTTTCAGATAATCCAGGCCGCGCTCGCCATCGCCCATCACTCGCTCCCAGTCCCACTGATCGACGTACACCGAGTGGATTGGCGTCAGGCGATCTTCGTCCGGGCGCAGCGCCTTCATATGGGTGTACAGGCCTTCGCCGGCGCCAAAGTCGTAGCTGCCCAGAGTTTTGCGTTTCCATTTCGCCAGCGAATGCACCACTTCGAAAGTAGCGTCCGGCAGGGTTTTGACTTTGACCTGCACCGCTTTCTCGCTGCCGGAGAGGTTATCCTGCGTGCCGTCGCCCAGACGGCTGAGGATCGGAGCCTGAACTTCGATCAGACCGAGCTGCTGCTCCAGCTGGCGGGAGAAGAAGGATTTGACCTGGCTGATTTGTTGTTGTTTTTGGATAAACTGTTTTTTCATTGCCGTATCTCTTGTAAACCTGTCTCTGTTTCCATCGATTAAGCAACAAAATGATGCATCAATTCAATATCCGATAATCAATATTGCCTTTTCACTTTTAATCGTTCATTTTTACCCGGACAGAATTCAACAATCGTTAATTAATGGGGGATTAAATGGCGGAAATTTATCAGATCGATAATCTCGATCGCGGCATCCTCAACGCCCTGATGGACAACGCGCGTACGCCGTACGCCGAACTGGCGAAAAACTTCGCCGTCAGCCCAGGCACTATTCATGTGCGGGTGGAGAAGATGAAGCAGGCCGGGATCATCACCGGCGCGCGCATCGACGTCAGCCCCAAACAGCTGGGCTACGACGTGTGCTGCTTTATCGGCATCATATTGAAGAGCGCCAAGGACTATCCTTCGGCGCTGAAGAAACTGGAAAGCCTGGAGGAAGTGGTGGAAGCCTATTACACCACCGGCCACTACAGCGTCTTCATTAAAGTGATGTGCCGATCGATCGATGCGCTGCAACAGGTACTTATCAACAAGATCCAGACCATCGACGAGATCCAGTCGACAGAAACGCTGATCTCGCTGCAGAACCCCATCATGCGTACCATCGTGCCGTAACCCGCCAAATTGCATACCCACATTGTCCACAGGTAGATCCCAGCCGATTCACAGCGTACAATGCAGCCACTTTGAGTGAGAAGGTTGGGATCGTTGGTTCATGGCAGACATTACTCTGATCAGTGGCAGTACGCTTGGCAGCGCCGAATACGTGGCTGAACATTTGGCTGAAAAGCTGGAAGACGCGGGTTTCTCTACCGAGATGCTGCACGGCCCTGAACTGGATGAACTACCGTTGAGCGGCCGCTGGCTGGTGGTTTCCTCCACCCACGGCGCCGGCGAATTGCCGGATAACCTTCAGCCTCTGCTGGAACAGATCGCCGAACAGCAACCGGATCTCTCCGAGGTACAGTTCGGCGCCGTCGGTTTGGGCAGTTCGGAATACGACACCTTCTGCGGCGCGATCAAACTGATCGACGATCTGTTGATCGCCAGAGGCGCGAAAAGGATCGGCGATCGTCTCGAGATCGACGTGACCGAGCATGAAATTCCCGAGGATCCGGCAGAGGAATGGGTAAAAAACTGGATTAATTTACTCTAATTCGGCGAAAGATCGCGCGAACGATTGTGGATAACTATGCTTAAAAGCAGGGTAAAAGCCGTAGTTATCCAAATAACAACCGTAGGTCGCTTTTTGTCCTGTGCATAACAAGCCTTTTAGATCCCAGCTTATCTGCGTCGGGATCACCGATCATTCACAGCAAACGATCCTCCTTAATCTGCTGATCTTCATCGTGAATAGTCACTTATCCACAGAGGATCGCGATCCTAATAAGAGATCCAATAAAGAGATCTTTAAATAAAAAAGATCTTCTTTTAATTACCGACGATCCTGACCACTTGGTCGATCGTCTAAACTTGAGTAGAATCCCCAACCCCAGGGCAAATACGATCGTTCGCAATACGGCGAGGTGCAGTTCCATGTTTTATCCAGATCAATTTGACGTCATCATCATCGGTGGTGGTCATGCAGGTACCGAGGCCGCCATGGCTGCGGCGCGCATGGGACGTCAGACTTTATTATTGACACACAATATCGATACGCTGGGGCAGATGTCCTGCAACCCGGCGATTGGCGGTATTGGTAAAGGGCATCTGGTTAAGGAAATTGATGCACTAGGCGGCCTGATGGCGACGGCGATCGACCATGCCGGCATTCAGTTTAGGATACTAAACGCCAGCAAAGGTCCTGCGGTTCGCGCCACACGCGCTCAGGCTGACCGCGTACTGTATCGCCAGGCGATCCGCACCGCGCTGGAGAATCAGCCCAACCTGATGATCTTCCAACAGCCGGTTGAGGATCTGATCGTCGAAAACGATCGCGTCGTGGGCGCTGTAACCCAAATGGGGCTGAAATTCCGCGCCAAGGCGGTGGTATTGACCGTAGGCACCTTCCTGGACGGCAAGATCCATATCGGCCTGGAAAATTACAGCGGCGGCCGCGCCGGGGATCCTCCGTCGATCTCGCTGTCGCAGCGTTTGCGTGAACTGCCGCTGCGCGTCAACCGTTTGAAAACCGGTACCCCACCGCGCATCGACGCCCGCACTATCGATTTCAGCGTACTGGCACCACAACACGGCGATACGCCGGTGCCGGTATTCTCGTTCCTGGGCAATGCCAGCCAGCACCCGGAACAAATGGCGTGCTACATCACCCACACCAATGAAAAAACGCATGACGTGATCCGCAATAACCTCGATCGCAGCCCGATGTATGCCGGGATCATCGAAGGGATCGGTCCACGTTACTGCCCGTCGATCGAAGACAAGGTCATGCGTTTTGCCGATCGCAACGCGCACCAGATCTTCCTCGAGCCAGAAGGCCTGACCAGCAACGAGATTTACCCTAACGGGATTTCCACCAGCCTGCCGTTCGACGTACAGATGCAGATCGTCCGTTCAATGGAAGGGATGCAGAACGCGCGTATTATTCGCCCTGGTTACGCCATCGAGTACGATTTCTTCGATCCACGCGATCTGAAACCGACGCTGGAAAGCAAATTTATTCAAGGCCTGTTCTTCGCCGGCCAGATCAACGGCACTACCGGCTATGAAGAAGCCGCCGCACAGGGCCTGTTGGCCGGCCTGAACGCCGGCCGCTTTGCCGACGAACAAGAGGGCTGGGCACCGCGTCGCGATCAGGCCTATCTGGGCGTGCTGGTGGACGATCTCAGCACCCTCGGCACCAAAGAGCCGTATCGCATGTTTACCTCGCGCGCCGAGTATCGTCTGATGCTACGTGAAGACAACGCCGATCTCCGTCTGACGGAAAAAGGCCGTGAACTCGGTCTGGTGGACGACGTACGCTGGGCGCGTTACAGCGAGAAGCTGGAGCGAATCGAACGTGAACGTCAACGCCTGCGCGACATCTGGATGCATCCGCACGCCGAGAACGTAGAACAGGTCAATGCATTGCTGAAAGCGCCGCTGTCGCGTGAAGCGAACGGCGAAGAGTTGCTGCGCCGTCCTGAGATGGATTACGCGCAATTGACCGGCATCGACGCCTTCGCGCCGCCGCTGGAGGATGTGCAGGCTGCCGAACAGGTCGAGATCCAGGTCAAATACGAAGGCTATATCGCTCGCCAGCAGGAAGAGATCGAAAAACAGCAGCGCAACGAGAACACCGTGCTGCCGCTGGATCTCGATTACCGTCAGGTGTCGGGGCTGTCGAACGAGGTGATCGCCAAGTTGAACGATCACAAACCGAACTCCATCGGCCAGGCTTCGCGCATTTCCGGCATTACGCCGGCGGCGATCTCAATTCTGCTGATCTGGCTGAAAAAGCAGGGACTGCTGCGCCGCAGCGCATAAATCCCGCATCCAGGCGGCCGTTTGCTCATCCCGTAGCCAAACGGCCGCTGACATCACATGTGCCCTGAATTATCATAGTCGCCTCATTGCGCCAGCTGACCATCCGCTGGTCGTTCAGCGCCTGCCAGAGGATCCGTTGTGCAAAAAAAATTAGACTCGCTGCTCGCGGCAGCAGGCATTGAGCTGCCCGATCAGCAGAAACAGCAGCTGCTGGGTTATGTCGGTATGCTGGATAAGTGGAACAAGGCTTATAACCTGACGTCGGTGCGCGATCCGCAGCAAATGCTGGTGCGCCACATCCTCGACAGTATCGTGGTCAACCCGCATCTGCAGGGATCGCGTTTTATCGATGTTGGCACCGGCCCCGGTTTGCCGGGCATCCCACTGGCGATCGTTCGTCCGGATGCGCATTTCACGCTGCTCGACAGCCTGGGCAAGCGCGTGCGATTCCTGCGCCAGGTGCAGCATGAGCTGGGCCTGAACAATATCGAGCCGGTGCAGAGCCGCGTTGAGGAGTTTCCGGCCGAGCCGCCGTTCGACGGCGTGATCAGCCGGGCGTTCGCTTCGCTGCAGGATATGCTGTCCTGGTGTCACCATTTGCCGGCGAAAGGGCAGGGGCGTTTTTACGCGCTGAAAGGCGTGCGCCCGGATGAAGAGTTGGCGCAGCTGCCGGCAGGCATCAGCCTGGAGTCCATCGTGCGGCTGCAGGTGCCAGAACTGGAAGGCGAACGCCATCTGGTGGTTCTTAAGGCAAACTGAGTTTGTTTTTGATCAAACAAGCGTGAATTAACGGTAGTACGGTGAGTAAAGGTAAGCAGGCTAATTAGTTGGTCGCTTTTTTTAGTTAATTTACTTTCTATTAACACAAAAAACGCGGCTAATTAGCGACAATAGAGTAATTGCATTTGGAAATAGTCACGTTAGCAATCATGTGCGAAAGATTTGCCTTTGCTGCTAATGTTAATTGGCTGTTGGAATATTGCCCCGCTGCTTGTCAATAAAAGGTTTTCATCGGGTATACGGATTGTTTTTGAACAGTTAACTGATAATGTTTTGATTTATATAATCTTTTGATCGCTCAAATTGCTAAAGACTGTTTGATTGACCATCGGCTATAAATCAGGAAGGGACATTACTGTGATCGGCTTCGCGTTTCTAAACGCAACGCTGGAATAATCAGACAATTAAATGCGCCCTATTATTCCGACCGTTTTCTTGTGAAAATAGGCTGGAATAGGGAAATTTAAATAATTGTTCACCTTTTCGCTACTTATCGATTGAA
This sequence comes from Serratia sp. LTN-2, assembly GCF_059740205.1. Taxonomy (NCBI): domain Bacteria; kingdom Pseudomonadati; phylum Pseudomonadota; class Gammaproteobacteria; order Enterobacterales; family Yersiniaceae; genus Serratia; species Serratia sp. LTN-2. Next base: position 19,884 of record NZ_JCAXDO010000006.1, read on the forward strand.
TTCGTTGGTATGCCCCGTATAATTTGCTCGTTTTTTGCTGCTTGACTCAGGACAGCAAAAACAGTTGTATACGTCACTCAGCATACCCCCCTGGGGTACGGAGAGAACAAACGTCATGTCTGTGTCCCTATACAGCGGGAAAGTCGCACGCAAACTGCTGTTTTTGCAGTTAATGACTTTTGTTCTGATCAGCGTTGCTTTCTGGCTGAAAAGCCCGGAATGGAGCGCTTCGGCGCTGGCGGGCGGTCTTGCCGCCTGGTTGCCGAGTGCAATGTTTATGCTGTTTGCCTTGCGCCATCAGGCGCAAACGCCGGCGCCCGGTAGGGTTGCCTGGTCGTTCGCCATCGGCGAGGGGCTAAAGGTCGTGATCACCATCGTTTTGCTGATCGTGGCGCTGGGGGTGTTCAAGGCGGAGTTTATACCGCTTGGCCTGACCTATTTAGCGGTGTTAGTGGTGCAGATAGTGGCACCGGCCGTGATTAACAGTTACCGAACTTAACTAAATAAGGGTAAGAGGCATCATGTCTGCAGGAGAAGTCTTGACTCCACAGGAGTATATCGGTCACCACCTGACGCAGCTTCAGGTCGGGACTGGGTTTTGGTCGATTAACCTCGACTCGATGTTTTTCTCCGTCGTCCTCGGGGCGCTCTTCCTGGTGATCTTCCGCAAAGTGGCCAAAAACGCCACCAGCGGCGTGCCGGGTAAACTGCAAACCGCCGTGGAGCTGGTGGTCGGTTTCGTCGACAGCAGCGTGCGCGACATGTACCACGGCAAGAGCAAGGTGATTGCGCCGCTGGCACTGACCGTGTTCGTCTGGGTGTTCCTGATGAACCTGATGGACCTGATTCCGGTAGACTTCCTGCCTTATCTCGGCACTCACGTTCTCGGTCTGCCTGCGCTGCGCGTAGTGCCTACCGCCGACGTGAACGTCACGCTGTCTATGGCGCTGGGCGTGTTTATCCTGATTCTGTTCTATAGCATCAAAATGAAAGGCGTTGGCGGGTTCGTTAAAGAGTTGACCATGCAGCCGTTCAACCACCCTGTATTCATTCCTATCAACCTGATTCTTGAAGGTGTCAGCCTGCTGTCCAAACCTGTTTCACTGGGTCTGCGACTGTTCGGCAACATGTATGCGGGTGAGTTGATCTTCATCCTGATTGCCGGCCTGTTGCCGTGGTGGTCACAGTGGGTCCTGAGCTTGCCTTGGGCTATCTTCCACATCCTGATCATTACGCTTCAAGCCTTTATTTTCATGGTTCTGACGATCGTCTATCTGTCGATGGCGTCTGAAGAGCACTGATTTTCTTAAAACACTTGCACTTTTAAACTGAAACAAACTGGAGACTGTCATGGAAAACCTGAGTATGGATCTGCTGTACATGGCTGCCGCTGTGATGATGGGTTTAGCGGCAATCGGTGCTGCGATCGGTATCGGCATCCTGGGTGGTAAATTCTTGGAAGGCGCTGCTCGTCAGCCTGACCTGATTCCTCTGCTGCGTACACAGTTCTTTATCGTTATGGGTCTGGTCGACGCCATCCCGATGATCGCTGTAGGTCTGGGTCTGTACGTGATGTTCGCCGTCGCGTAAGTAGAGCAACCCTCTACGACGTAACCAAACTATTAACTTTTAAAGAGGCATTGTGCTGTGAATCTTAACGCAACAATCCTCGGCCAGGCCATCGCGTTCGTTCTGTTTGTCTGGTTCTGCATGAAGTACGTATGGCCGCCGATCATGGCTGCCATCGAGAAACGTCAGAAAGAAATCGCTGACGGCCTCGCTTCTGCAGAGCGTGCCAAAAAAGATCTGGACTTAGCGCAAGCCAATGCGACCGACCAGCTGAAAACTGCTAAAGCAGAAGCTCAGGTGATCATCGAGCAAGCGAACAAACGCAAAGCTCAGATCATGGATGAAGCGAAAGCCGAAGCCGAGCAGGAACGTAACAAAATCGTGGCGCAGGCTCAGGCTGAGATCGAAGCCGAACGTAAGCGCGCTCGTGAAGAGTTGCGTAAGCAAGTCGCGATGCTGGCAATTGCCGGCGCCGAGAAGATCATCGAACGTTCCGTGGATGAAGCTGCTAACAGCGACATCGTTGATAAACTGGTCGCTGAACTGTAAGGAGGGAGGGGCTGATGTCTGAATTTGTAACTGTAGCTCGCCCCTACGCCAAAGCAGCTTTTGACTTTGCCGTTGAGCACCAAAGCGTAGAGCGCTGGCAGGACATGCTGGCGTTTGCGGCTGAAGTCACTCGCAATGAACAGATTTCTGAACTGCTGTCTGGCGCGGTTGCGCCAGAAACGCTGTCCAAGACGTTCATCGCGGTTTGTGGCGATCGGCTCGACGAACATGGCCAGAACTTTATCCGTGTAATGGCCGAAAATGGACGTTTACTGGTTCTTCCTGCCGTGCTGCAGCAGTTCATCGAACTGCGCGCCTCGCTGGAATCCACCGTCGAAGTCGAAGTGCTCTCTGCGAGCGCGCTGAGCGACGAACAGCAGGCGAAAATCGCCGCTGCGATGGAAAAACGTCTGTCACGCAAAGTTAAGCTGAATTGCAAAATTGACAAGTCTGTACTGGCCGGCATCGTTGTTCGCGCCGGCGATATGGTGATTGATGGCAGCGTTCGCGGTCGTCTTGAACGCCTGACAGACGTCTTGCAGTCTTAAGGGGACTGGAGCATGCAACTGAATTCCACCGAAATCAGCGAACTGATCAAGCAGCGCATTGCTCAGTTCAATGTAGTGAGCGAAGCTCACAATGAAGGTACTATCGTTTCCGTCAGCGACGGGATCATCCGCGTACACGGCCTGGCCGAAGTTATGCAGGGCGAAATGATCGCGCTGCCTGGCAACCGTTACGCAATCGCATTGAACCTGGAGCGCGACTCCGTCGGTGCCGTGGTCATGGGGCCGTACGCGGATCTGGCCGAAGGCATGAAGGTGAAATGCACCGGCCGTATCCTGGAAGTTCCAGTCGGTCGTGGTCTGCTGGGCCGCGTAGTTAACACCCTGGGCGCACCAATCGACGGCAAAGGCCCGATTGAGAACGACGGTTTCTCTCCGGTAGAAGCTATCGCGCCAGGCGTTATCGAGCGTCAGTCCGTTGATCAGCCGGTTCAGACTGGCTACAAATCCGTTGACGCCATGATTCCAATCGGCCGTGGCCAGCGTGAGCTGGTGATCGGTGACCGTCAGACCGGTAAAACCGCGCTGGCGATCGATGCGATCATCAACCAACGCGACTCCGGCATCAAATGCGTTTACGTGGCTATCGGCCAGAAAGCGTCCACCATCGCTAACGTGGTGCGCAAACTGGAAGAGCACGGCGCACTGGCCAACACCATCGTGGTAGTGGCGACCGCTTCCGAGTCTGCTGCACTGCAATACCTGGCGCCATACGCCGGTTGCGCAATGGGCGAATACTTCCGTGACCGCGGTGAAGATGCGCTGATCGTGTACGATGACCTGTCCAAACAGGCCGTTGCTTACCGCCAGATTTCCCTGCTGCTTCGCCGTCCGCCAGGTCGTGAAGCTTACCCAGGCGACGTATTCTACCTGCACTCCCGTTTGCTGGAGCGTGCAGCGCGCGTTAACGCCGAATACGTTGAAGCCTTCACCAAAGGTGAAGTTAAAGGCCAAACCGGTTCATTGACCGCTCTGCCGATCATTGAAACCCAGGCGGGTGACGTTTCCGCGTTCGTTCCGACCAACGTAATCTCGATTACCGATGGTCAGATCTTCCTGGAATCCAACCTGTTCAACTCCGGTATTCGTCCGGCAGTTAACCCGGGTATCTCCGTATCCCGTGTTGGTGGCGCCGCGCAGACCAAGATCATGAAGAAACTGTCCGGCGGTATCCGTACCGCGCTGGCGCAGTATCGTGAACTGGCTGCGTTCTCCCAGTTCGCATCCGATCTGGACGACGCGACCCGCAAACAGCTGAGCCACGGTCAGAAAGTGACCGAGCTGCTGAAACAGAAACAGTATGCGCCGATGTCGGTCGCACAACAGTCTCTGGTGCTGTTTGCCGCAGAACGCGGTTACCTGAACGACGTCGAAGTCGCCAAAGTGGTGAGCTTCGAAGCCGCGCTGGTAGCCTATGCGGACCGCGAGCACGCCGAGCTGCTGAACCACATCAACCAAACTGGCAACTTCAATGATGAGATCGAGGGCAAGTTGAAAGACATCCTCGAGACCTTCAAGAAAACCCAGTCCTGGTAACGCCGAACGGTCCTGCTGTTGAAAGACAGCAGGCCGTCTGGCACTGAGGAGAAGCAGAGATGGCCGGCGCAAAAGAGATACGTAGTAAGATCGCTAGCGTGCAAAACACGCAAAAGATCACTAAAGCGATGGAAATGGTCGCCGCCTCCAAAATGCGTAAATCGCAGGATCGCATGGCGGCCAGCCGTCCTTATGCAGAGACCATGCGCAAAGTGATTGGTCACCTTGCGTTAGGGAATCTGGAGTACAAGCACCCGTACCTGGATGAGCGTGACGTTAAGCGCGTCGGGTATCTGGTGGTGTCTACTGACCGTGGTCTCTGCGGCGGCTTGAACATCAACCTGTTCAAAAAGCTGCTGGCGGAGATGAAAGCCTGGTCCGAAAAAGGCGTCGAAACCGATTTGGCGCTGATTGGCTCTAAAGCGGCCTCTTTCTTTGGTTCCGTGGGCGGCAACGTAGTTGCCCAGGTGACCGGCATGGGGGACAAACCTTCCCTGTCGGATCTGATCGGGCCGGTGAAAGTGATGCTGCAGGCCTACGACGAAGGTCGTTTGGACAAGCTGTACATTGTCAGCAACAAATTTGTTAATACGATGTCCCAAGAGCCGCAGGTGCTTCAGCTGCTGCCGTTACCGCCAGCCGATGACGAAGAGCTGAAGAAAACGCCTTGGGATTACCTGTATGAACCCGATCCAAAAGTGCTGCTTGATACCTTGCTGCGCCGCTATGTGGAGTCGCAGGTTTATCAGGGCGTCGTGGAAAACCTGGCCAGCGAGCAGGCCGCACGAATGGTCGCGATGAAAGCCGCAACCGATAACGGCGGTAGCCTGATCAAAGAGCTGCAGTTGGTATACAACAAGGCGCGTCAGGCCAGCATCACTCAGGAACTCACCGAGATCGTTTCGGGAGCCTCCGCGGTTTAAGCTAGGTTTACGAATTACGTAGAGGATTCAAGATGGCTACTGGAAAGATTATCCAGGTAATCGGCGCCGTGGTGGACGTCGAGTTCCCTCAGGATGCCGTACCAAAAGTGTACGATGCCCTTGAGGTAGAAAACGGCACCGAAAAACTGGTGTTGGAAGTTCAGCAACAGCTGGGCGGTGGCGTGGTTCGCTGTATCGCAATGGGGACCTCCGACGGTCTGCGTCGCGGTCTGAAAGTGAACAACCTGGACCACCCGATTGAAGTGCCGGTGGGTAAAGCGACCCTGGGCCGTATCATGAACGTATTGGGTCAACCGATCGACATGAAAGGCGACATCGGCGAAGAAGAGCGTTGGGCGATTCACCGCGCGGCACCAAGCTACGAAGAGCTGTCCAGCTCCCAAGAACTGCTGGAAACCGGTATCAAGGTAATGGACCTGATTTGTCCATTCGCCAAGGGCGGTAAAGTCGGTCTGTTCGGCGGTGCGGGCGTAGGTAAAACCGTAAACATGATGGAGCTGATCCGTAACATCGCGATCGAGCACTCCGGTTATTCCGTGTTTGCGGGCGTGGGCGAGCGTACTCGTGAGGGTAACGACTTCTACCACGAAATGACCGACTCCAACGTTCTGGACAAAGTATCCCTGGTTTACGGCCAGATGAACGAGCCACCAGGTAACCGTCTGCGCGTTGCGCTGACCGGTCTGACCATGGCGGAGAAATTCCGTGACGAAGGCCGCGACGTTCTGCTGTTCGTTGACAACATCTACCGTTACACCCTGGCTGGTACCGAAGTGTCCGCACTTCTGGGCCGTATGCCATCCGCGGTAGGTTATCAGCCAACGCTGGCGGAAGAGATGGGCGTTCTGCAAGAACGTATCACTTCGACCAAGACCGGTTCGATCACTTCCGTACAGGCCGTTTACGTTCCTGCGGATGACTTGACTGACCCGTCTCCAGCCACCACCTTTGCGCACTTGGACGCAACCGTGGTACTGAGCCGTAACATCGCTTCTCTGGGTATCTACCCGGCCGTTGACCCGCTGGATTCCACCAGCCGTCAGCTGGATCCGCTGGTAGTTGGCCAGGAGCACTACGACGTAGCGCGTGGCGTGCAGTCCATTCTGCAACGCTACCAGGAACTGAAAGATATCATCGCGATCCTGGGTATGGACGAGCTGTCTGAAGAAGACAAACTGGTCGTATCCCGTGCGCGTAAGATCCAACGCTTCCTGTCTCAGCCGTTCTTCGTGGCAGAAGTCTTCACCGGTTCTCCGGGCAAGTTCGTATCGCTGAAAGACACCATCCGTGGTTTCAAAGGCATTATGGACGGCGACTATGACCACCTGCCGGAGCAGGCGTTCTACATGGTTGGCACCATTGAAGAAGCAGTGGAAAAAGCCAAGAAACTGTAACGCCTTGAGAGGAGGGTGATATGGCTATGACTTACCATCTGGATGTAGTCAGCGCGGAAAAACAGATGTTTTCCGGCCTGGTGCAGAAGATCCAGGTGACAGGCAGCGAAGGTGAACTGGGGATCTTCCCTGGCCATGCGCCGCTGCTGACTGCCATCAAGCCTGGCATGGTGCGTATTGTTAAGCAGCACGGTGAAGAAGAGTTCATCTACCTGTCCGGCGGCATCCTCGAGGTGCAGCCGAGCGTGGTTACCGTGCTGGCGGACACTGCTATCCGTGGTACTGACCTCGACGAAGCGAGAGCGTTGGAAGCTAAGCGTAAAGCTGAAGAACACATTCGCAGCTCTCATGGCGATGTCGACTATGCTCAGGCATCCGCTGAACTGGCGAAAGCGATCGCAAAACTGCGCGTTATCGAGCTCACCAGAAAAGCGATGTAATGTTTGGGTGCTTAGCACCCAACTTTAAGAAAGCGGCCTATAGGGTCGCTTTTTTTTTACTTTAAAATAAGCATTTCAGCCCGGCGTGCAGAGTGGTGTATAACCCCTGATATCGGGAAAGAAACGTCGCCGATCGCCGACAATTTTTTCGCCCCGGCGCCGAATTGGCCGCGATAGCGGCAGGCCAAGGCCCACGCGGTCTGCGCCGGGTTCGTGCAGAGAAATATGTAGTAATATCGTCGCTAAACGGTTTTACTTTCGTCTATCAAAATGGAGTTATCAGGTTGCTTATGTCGAACAGCGCAATGAGCGTGGTTATCCTCGCCGCGGGCAAGGGTACGCGCATGTATTCCGATCTTCCCAAAGTGTTGCACCCGTTGGCCGGTAAGCCGATGGTGCAGCACGTCATTGACGCCGCGATGAAGCTGGGTGCGCAACAGGTTCACCTGGTATACGGCCACGGCGGCGATCTGTTGAAAAGCACGTTGACTGACGGCGCGCTGAACTGGGTACTGCAGGCCGAGCAACTGGGTACCGGTCATGCAATGCAGCAGGCCGCGCCACATTTTGCCGACGATGAAGACGTGCTGATGCTGTACGGCGACGTGCCGTTGATCTCCGTCGATACGCTGCAACGCCTGTTGGCGGCCAAGCCGCAGGGCGGCATCGGCCTGCTGACGGTCAAGCTGGATGACCCGAGCGGCTATGGCCGCATCGTTCGCGAGAACGGCGACGTGGTGGGCATCGTAGAGCATAAAGACGCCAGCGAAGCGCAGCGTCAAATCAACGAGATCAATACCGGCATCCTGGTGGCGAATGGTCGAGATCTGAAACGCTGGCTGGGAATGTTGAATAACGACAACGCCCAGGGCGAGTTTTACATTACCGATATCATTGCGTTGGCCCATGCCGACGGCAAGAAAATCGAAGCCGTGCACCCGTCGCGTCTGAGCGAAGTGGAAGGCGTGAACAACCGCCTGCAGCTGGCGAGCCTGGAGCGTGTATTCCAGTCGGAACAGTCTGAAAAACTGCTGTTGGCCGGTGTGATGCTGCTGGATCCGGCGCGTTTCGATCTGCGCGGGGAACTTGTTCACGGTCGCGACATCACTATTGATGCGAACGTGATTATCGAAGGCCGCGTCAAGCTGGGCGACCGGGTGAAAATCGGCGCCGGCTGCGTGCTGAAAAACTGCGTGATCGGTGATGACTGCGAGATCAGCCCTTACAGCGTGCTGGAAGACAGCGTGTTGGCAGCCGAGTGCACCGTGGGGCCGTTCGCCCGCCTGCGCCCTGGCGCGGAGCTGGCGGCAGGTGCTCACGTCGGCAACTTCGTGGAAATGAAGAAGGCGCGTCTGGGCAAAGGCTCCAAGGCCGGTCACCTCAGCTACCTGGGCGATGCCGAAATTGGCGATGACGTGAATATTGGCGCCGGCACCATCACCTGCAACTACGATGGCGCCAACAAGCACAAGACGCTGATCGGCGACGGCGTGTTCGTCGGTTCCGATACTCAGCTGGTGGCGCCGGTGTCGGTCGGCAAAGGCTCCACCATCGCCGCCGGCACCACGGTGACGCGCGATATCGCCGAGAACGAACTGGTGCTGAGCCGCGTCAAGCAGGTGCACATTCAGGGCTGGCAACGTCCGGTGAAGAAGAAGTCATAGTGTGTTTTGCGTTGGGCTCCGTTCACGAGCCCAATACAAAACATAATAATCCCCACCATCTACAGGCTCGGGGCTGCACGGTAAAAACCGGCAAAAATCAGGTCAAGGCATCGAAAACGCCCATGAAGGGCGTTCATTAGGAATATAACTGAATGTGTGGAATTGTAGGCGCAGTAGCGCAACGTGATATCGCAGAAATTCTGTTGGAAGGTTTACGTCGTCTCGAGTACCGCGGTTACGACTCCGCCGGTCTGGCGGTGGTTGATGAGCAAGGCAACGTCAGTCGCCTGCGTCGCGTAGGCAAGGTGCAAAAACTGGCCGAAGCGGCGGAGCAGACCGATCTGCACGGCGGTACCGGCATCGCTCACACCCGTTGGGCAACGCACGGTGAACCGACCGAAGCGAACGCGCACCCGCATGTTTCCGATTACATTACCGTGGTGCATAACGGCATCATCGAAAACCACGAACCGCTGCGCGAACTGCTGATCGAACGCGGTTACCGCTTCAGTTCTGAAACCGATACCGAAGTGATCGCCCATCTGGTGCACTGGGAACAGCTGCAGGGCGGTACGCTGCTGGAAGTGGTTCAGCGTGTGATCCCGCAGCTGCGCGGTGCCTACGGCACCGTGGTGATGGACAGCCGCGATCCGAGCGTGCTGGTCGCTGCGCGCTCCGGCAGCCCGCTGGTTATCGGCCGCGGCGTCGGGGAAAACTTCATCGCTTCCGATCAGCTGGCGCTGCTGCCGGTGACTCGCCGCTTCATCTTCCTGGAAGAGGGCGACGTGGTGGAAGTAACTCGCCGCACCGTCAACATCTTCGACAAGCAGGGCAACGCCATCGAGCGCCCTGAGATCGAATCCCAGGTGCAGTATGACGCCGGCGACAAAGGCGCTTACCGCCACTACATGCAAAAAGAGATCTACGAACAGCCGCTGGCGCTGAAAAACACCCTGGAAGGGCGCTTCAGCCATGGCCAAATCAACCTGAGCGAGCTGGGCCCACACGCCGACGAGTTGCTGGCCAAGGTGCAGCACGTGCAGATCATCGCCTGCGGGACGTCTTACCACTCCGGCATGGTGGCGCGTTACTGGTTCGAAGCGCTGGCCGGCGTGCCGTGCGACGTCGAGATCGCGTCCGAATTCCGTTACCGCAAATCGGCAGTGCGTCCGGGCAGCCTGATCATCACCCTGTCGCAGTCCGGCGAAACCGCCGACACCCTGGCGGCGCTGCGTCTGTCCAAAGAGCTGGGCTATCTCGGTTCGCTGGCCGTTTGTAACGTTGCCGGCTCTTCGCTGGTGCGCGAATCCGATCTGGCGCTGATGACCAAAGCCGGTACGGAAATTGGCGTCGCCTCAACCAAAGCCTTCACCACTCAGCTTACCGTGCTGTTGATGCTGGTGGCGCGCCTGGGCCGCCTGAAAGGCATGGCGGAAAGCGTGGAGCAAGAGATCGTGCACGGCTTGCAGGCGCTGCCGGCGCGTATCGAGCAAATGCTGTCGATGGATAAACAGATCGAAGCGCTGGCGGAAGGTTTCTCCGACAAGCACCATGCGCTGTTCCTCGGCCGCGGCGATCAGTATCCGATCGCCATGGAAGGGGCGCTGAAGCTGAAAGAGATCTCCTATATTCATGCCGAAGCTTATGCGGCGGGCGAGTTGAAACACGGCCCACTGGCGCTGATCGATGCCGATATGCCGGTGATCGTCGTGGCGCCGAACAACGAACTGCTGGAAAAGCTGAAGTCCAACATTGAAGAAGTGCGCGCGCGCGGCGGTCAGCTGTACGTGTTCGCCGATCAGGACGCCGGTTTCGTCAGCAGCGAAGGCATGACCATCATTCCTCTGCCGCACGTCGAGGAAATCGTGGCGCCTATCTTCTACACCGTGCCGTTGCAGCTGCTGTCTTACCACGTGGCGCTGATCAAAGGCACCGACGTTGACCAGCCGCGTAACCTGGCGAAGTCTGTCACCGTAGAGTAATTTGCCGCAGGTAAACTGCAAAAGCCGGCCTTCGCGCCGGCTTTTTTCATGAGCAGCGTAAAAGATGACGGCGAGGTTGATTCGGCGATAAAGGTTGTCATATTCAAGCGGATAGGTCGCGCCAAAACGGTTTTTTTATTGTTTGGCAATTGCGCTGTTTTTAATCTAACGAATTGATTTGTAAGTAAACAAACACCACCCAGATAGGCTGTAATATAACTGTCATATTGCGTACATTTTTCTGTCACCAAACTGTCCTATTTTCCCTCCTGCAGCAATACTTACTCTGATTAAAACGACTCGAAGTCGATTTTAAATATCCCATTAGGAGGGATTATGAAACTGATGCGTACCACCGTCGCCAGTATTGTGGCAGCGACCTTCTCCCTGACCGCCGTGTCCGCGTTCGCTGCTGCCAGCCTGACCGGTGCAGGTGCGACATTCCCCGCTCCGGTTTACGCCAAGTGGGCAGATTCTTATCAGAAAGAAACCGGCAATAAAGTTAACTATCAGGGCATCGGCTCCTCTGGCGGCGTGAAGCAAATCGTGGCCAACACCGTTGACTTTGGCGCCTCCGACGCCCCGCTGTCTGACGACAAGCTGGCGGCCGATGGCCTGTTCCAGTTCCCGACCGTGATCGGCGGCGTGGTGCTGGCCGTGAATATCCCGGGCATCAAATCCGGCGAACTGACTCTGGACGGTAAAACCCTGGGTGATATCTACCTGGGCAACGTCAAAAAATGGAACGATCCGGCTATCACCAAGCTGAACCCTGGCGTGAAACTGCCTGACCAGAACATCGCCGTGGTGCGCCGCGCCGACGGTTCCGGCACCTCGTTCGTGTTCACCAGCTACCTGTCCAAGGCCAACGCGCAGTGGAAAGAGAAGATTGGTGCCGGTTCTACCGTTAACTGGCCGACCGGTCTGGGCGGCAAAGGCAACGACGGCATCGCCGCCTTCGTTCAGCGTCTGCCTGGCTCTATCGGCTATGTAGAATACGCGTACGCCAAGCAGAACAACCTGGCTTACACCAAGCTGATTTCCGCCGACGGCAAGCCGGTCAGCCCGACCGAAGAGAGCTTCAGCAACGCCGCCAAAGGCGCGGATTGGAGCAAAACCTTCGCTCAGGATCTGACCGATCAGAAAGGCGACAACGTGTGGCCAATCACCTCCACCACCTTCATTCTGGTGCACAAAGAGCAGAAAAATCCTGCTCAGGGTGCCGAAGTGCTGAAGTTCTTCGACTGGGCCTACAAAACCGGCGGCAAACAGGCTAACGAGCTGGATTACGCCACCCTGCCGAAAGAAGTGGTTGAGCAGGTGCGTGCAGCCTGGAAAACCAACGTAAAAGACAGTTCAGGTAAAGCGCTGTACTAACAACGCAGGGGCGCGGGTTCGCCGCGCCCCACAAGTTCTTCAGGCTCCAATCCCGGTTGGGGCTGCCAGGGTTCAAACAGAGAGTAATCTATGGCTGAGTACAAGCCGACCATCAAAGCACCGGGCAAAAACGGTGACATCATTTTCAGCGCGCTGGTGAGACTGGCTGCGCTGATTACCCTATTGTTGCTGGGCGGCATCATCGTTTCGCTGATCTTCGCCTCCTGGCCAAGCATGCAGAAATTCGGCTTCGCTTTCCTGTGGACCAAAGAGTGGGATGCGCCGGCGGAGCAGTTCGGCGCGCTGGTGCCGATCTACGGCACCGTGGTCACCTCGCTTATCGCGCTGATCATCGCCGTGCCGGTCAGTTTCGGCATCGCGCTGTTCCTGACCGAACTGGCGCCGAACTGGTTGAAGCGGCCGCTGGGCATCGCCATTGAGCTGTTGGCGGCCATTCCGAGCATCGTCTACGGCATGTGGGGCCTGTTCGTGTTCGCCCCGCTGTTCGCCGAATATTTCCAGACGCCGGTGGGCGAAGTGCTGTCGGGCATTCCGATCGTCGGCGAGCTGTTCTCCGGCCCGGCCTTCGGCATCGGCATCCTGGCCGCCGGGGTGATCCTGGCTATCATGATCATTCCTTACATCGCCGCGGTGATGCGCGACGTGTTCGAACAGACCCCGGTGATGATGAAAGAGTCGGCCTACGGCATCGGCTGCACCACCTGGGAAGTCATCTGGCGCATCGTGCTGCCGTTCACCAAAAACGGCGTTATCGGCGGCGTAATGCTGGGCCTGGGCCGCGCGCTGGGGGAAACCATGGCGGTGACCTTTATCATCGGCAACACCTACCAGCTCGACAGCGCTTCGCTGTATATGCCGGGCAACAGCATCACCTCGGCGCTGGCCAACGAATTCGCCGAAGCCGAGTCCGGCGTGCACACCGCCGCGTTGATGGAGCTGGGCCTGATTCTGTTTGTTATCACCTTTATCGTGCTGGCGCTGTCGAAACTGATGATCATGCGTCTGGCCAAGAATGAGGGGCGTTAACATGGCGACGATGGATATGCAAAACGCAGTCGTGCTGGCGGAAAGCCGCCGCAAAATGCAGGCCTGGCGCCGGCAGAAAAACCGCCTCGCGCTGTTCTTGTCGATGGCGACCATGGCGTTCGGGTTGTTCTGGCTGATCTGGATCCTGATTGCCACCGTCACCAAAGGCTTCGACGGCATGTCGCTGGCGCTGTTCACCGAGATGACCCCGCCACCGAACACCGCGGGCGGCGGCCTGGCCAACGCCATCGCCGGCAGCGGCCTGCTGATCCTGTGGGCGACCATCTTCGGTACGCCGCTCGGCATCATGGCCGGCATCTATCTGGCGGAATACGGCCGCAAATCCTGGCTGGCGGAAGTGATCCGCTTTATCAACGACATTCTGCTGTCCGCACCGTCGATCGTGGTGGGCCTGTTCGTTTACACCATCGTGGTGGCGAAGATGGAACACTTCTCCGGCTGGGCCGGCATCGTGGCGCTGGCGCTGCTGCAGGTGCCGATCGTCATTCGCACCACCGAGAACATGCTGAAGCTGGTACCGGATACGCTGCGCGAGGCCGCCTACGCTCTGGGCACGCCGAAATGGCGCATGATTTCCGCCATCACGCTGAAGGCGTCGGTGTCCGGCATCATCACCGGCGTGCTGCTGGCGATTGCGCGCATCGCGGGGGAAACGGCGCCGCTGCTGTTCACCTCGCTGTCGAACCAGTTCTGGAGCACCGACCTGATGCAGCCGATCGCCAACCTGCCGGTGACCATCTTCAAATTCGCCATGAGCCCGTTCGCCGAATGGCAACAGCTGGCCTGGGCCGGGGTACTGTTGATCACCCTGTGCGTACTGTTACTGAATATCCTGGCGCGCGTGATTTTCGCCAAGAAAAAGCATTCATAAAATTTTGAGCGCCGCTTTGGCGGCGCTGATGAAAAGAGAGAAGTCTTGATGAGTATGGTTACTGACGCTTCCAGCAGCAAAATTCAGGTACGCGATCTGAACTTCTACTATGGCAAATTCCATGCGCTGAAGAACATCACGCTGGATATTGCCAAGAACAAGGTCACCGCGTTTATCGGCCCGTCCGGCTGCGGCAAATCCACCCTGCTGCGTACCTTCAACAAGATGTACCAGCTGTACCCGGAACAGCGTGCGGAAGGCGGCATCCTGCTGGATGGCCAGAACATCCTGACCGACAACTCGGATATCGCGCTGCTGCGCGCCAAGGTCGGCATGGTGTTCCAGAAGCCGACGCCGTTCCCGATGTCGATTTACGACAACATCGCCTTCGGCGTTCGCCTGTTTGAAAAGCTGTCGCGCGCCGATATGGACGAGCGCGTACAGTGGGCGCTGACCAAAGCGGCGCTGTGGAACGAAACCAAAGACAAGCTGCACCAGAGCGGCTACAGCCTCTCCGGCGGCCAGCAGCAGCGTCTGTGCATCGCCCGCGGCATCGCCATTCGTCCGGAAGTGTTGTTGCTGGATGAGCCTTGCTCGGCGCTGGATCCGATCTCCACCGGCAAGATTGAAGAGCTGATCAGCGAGCTGAAGGCCGACTACACCGTGGTGATCGTGACGCACAACATGCAGCAGGCGGCGCGTTGCTCCGACTCTACCGCATTTATGTACCTGGGCGAGCTGATCGAGTTCAGTGATACTGATAACCTGTTCACTGCGCCGCAGAAAAAGCAGACTGAAGACTACATCACTGGCCGTTATGGTTGATAGGAAGCATCATGGATAACCTGAATTTAAACAAACACATTTCCGGCCAGTTCAACGCAGAGCTTGAGCATATCCGCACCCAGGTGCTGACCATGGGCGGGCTGGTGGAGCAGCAGCTGACCGACGCCATCACCGCGATGCACAATCAGGATGGCGAGCTGGCCAAGCGCGTGATCGAAGGCGACGCCAAGGTCAACATGATGGAAGTGGCGATCGACGAAGCCTGCGTGCGCATCATCGCCAAACGCCAGCCGACCGCCAGCGATCTGCGCCTGGTCATGGCGATCATCAAAACCATTTCCGAGCTGGAACGCATCGGCGACGTGGCGGACAAAATCTGCCGCACTGCGCTGGAGAAGTTCTCGCACCAGCACCAGCCGCTGCTGGTGAGCCTGGAGTCGCTGGGGCGCCACACCGTGCAGATGCTGCACGACGTGCTGGACGCCTTTGCGCGCATGGATCTGGACGAGGCGATCCGTATTTACCGCGAAGATAAAAAGGTCGACCAGGAATACGAAGGCATCGTGCGTCAGCTGATGACCTACATGATGGAAGACTCGCGCACCATTCCGAGCGTGCTGACCGCGTTGTTCTGCGCCCGTTCTATCGAGCGCATCGGCGACCGCTGCCAGAACATCTGCGAATTTATCTTCTATTTCGTCAAAGGGCAGGATTTCCGTCATCTGGGCGGCGACGCCTTGGAAAAGCTGCTGTCTCCAGGCGGTAAAGACGAAAAGGACGACTAACCCTTTCCGGGTAATATCCTTCGAAGGCGCGGTTTCCCGCGCCTTTATTCCATCTTCAGCGCGTAAAGATAAAAAGGTTATAAATATAGCTTTTTATATTATTTCCTGACCTATGTGGCGCTTGCTAGCTTATCCGCCAGCAGGACATCAACCACTTAGGAGCTCTCTATGAAACATCGCGCTTTGGCCTTAACGTTGTTAGCCAGTCTGACCGGCCTCGCCGCCGGCGCCGCGCACGCGGACAAACTTGACGATATCAAGCAAGCCGGCGTGGTGCGCATCGCGGTGTTCGACAGCAACCCGCCGTTCGGCTACATCGATCCGCAGAGCAAGAAGCTGGTGGGTTACGATGTGGATGTCGCCGACGCGATCGGCAAAGCGCTGGGCGTGAAAGTGGAGCTGCGCGCCACCAACCCGGCTAACCGCATTCCGCTGCTGGTGTCGAAGAAGGTTGACCTGATCGCCGCCAACTTCACCATTACCGACGAGCGCGCCAAGGAAGTGAACTTCAGCGTGCCGTATTTCGCCACCGGCCAGAAATTCATCGCTCGCAAAGGCGTGCTGAAAACGCCGGAAGACATCAAGAAGCTGCGCATCGGCGCGGACAAGGGCACGGTGCAGGAAATCACCCTGCGCGAGCGTTTCCCGACGGCGAAAGTGATCTCCTACGATGACACCCCGCTGGCGTTCGTGGCGCTGCGCAATGGCAACGTACAGGCGATCACTCAGGACGACGCCAAGCTGGTTGGCCTGCTCGGCAATCTGCCGGCGGCACAGAAGGCCGAGTTTGAGATTTCGCCGTTCAGCCTGACCAAAGAGTATCAGGGTGTCGGTATTCCCAAAGGCGAAGATCGCCTGACCGCCGCGGTGAACGAGACGTTGATCAAGCTGGAAAAAGACGGTGAAGCGGTTAAGATTTACGATCGCTGGTTCGGGCCGGAAACCCAATCCGCCCAGCCGCGCGGCGATTTCAAAATCGCGCCTTTGGATCAGCAACCGAAAGCCTGATGTAACCGCGCGCGGTGAGATCGGTACGGAGGGGCGCAGCTTGCTGCGCCCCTGATGCATTCTGCAAGACAAGGATTGAACATGAACCTGGACTGGCTGCTGGCGCCGCAATACCTGAGCTGGCTGTGGCACGGTTTTCTGCTGACGCTGTGGCTTTCCGCCTGCGCGGGCCTGGCGGCCACGTTGCTGGGTTTTGTGCTGGCGGCGATGCGCGACAGCAGCCTGCGGCCGTTGCGCTGGCTGGCGATGGGCTACAGCTCGCTGTTTCGCAATACGCCGCTGCTGGTGCAGCTGTTCTTCTGGTACTTCGCCGCCGGGCAGATCCTGCCTTCCGCCGCCATGCAGTGGCTGAACAGCACCCATCAGGTCGGCCCGCTTGAGTGGCCGTCGTTCGAGTTTCTCGCCGGTTTCTTCGGCCTGACGCTCTATTCCACCGCCTTTATCGCCGAAGAGATCCGTTCCGGCATTCGCGGCGTCGCCGGCGGGCAGAAATATGCCGCTCAGGCGCTGGGGCTGACCGGTTGGCAGGCGATGCGCTACGTGGTGCTGCCGCAGGCGCTGAAAATCGCGCTGCCGCCGCTGCTGGGCCAATACATGAACGTAATCAAAAACTCGTCGCTGACCATGGCGATCGGCGTTGCCGAACTCTCTTACGCTTCGCGTCAGGTCGAAACCGAAACGTTGCGCACCTTCCAGGCGTTTGGCGTGGCGACGGTGCTGTATATCGCCATTATCGCGCTGCTGGAAGGCTGGGGCATGTGGCGCCAACAGCGTAAACCGCTGGGAGGACATTGAGATGGATTTCAGCGTGATTCACGATAACCTGGGCTATCTGCTGTGGGGCACCTGGCCGGACGGGCCGCTGGGTGGCGCAGCGCTGACGTTGGCGATCAGTCTGATGGCCGGCGTAGCCTCGGCGGTGCTCGGTACCTTACTCGGCGTGGCGCTGGCGATGTCGCGCGGCGTGGCCGCCGGGCTGCTGGCGGCGCTGCTGGGCTTTTTCCGCGCTATTCCGGTCATCATGCTGATCTTCTGGACCTATTTCCTGCTGCCGATGGTGTTTGGCGTCGAGATCCCGGAAATCACCACCGTGGTGTGCGCGCTGGCGCTGATCGCCTCAGCCTATTTGGCCCACGCGGTGAAAGCCGGCATCGCCGCCATCGGCCCCGGCCAGTGGCAGGCCGGGCTCTCTCTGGGGCTGACCCGCTGGCAGACGCTGCGCATGATCGTGCTGCCGCAGGCGCTGCGCATGATGGTGCCGTCGTTCATCAACCAGTGGATCTCCCTGATCAAAGACACCTCGCTGGCTTATATCGTCGGCGTTGGCGAACTGACCTTCCTGGCGACTCAGGTCAACAACCGCAGCATGGTCTACCCGATGGAAGTGTTCCTGTTCGTGGCGCTGGTCTATTTTGTGTTCTGCCTGGCGCTCGACCTGCTGGCCAACGCGGTCAACCGCCGCTTCGGCGCACAAACCCGCGCGCTGAAGCGGTCCTGGCGCTGGTGGCGCAACAAACCGCCGTTGCCGGCCAGTTAATCGGCCGTCAGCCGCCAGCCGCGTTCACGCCACAGCGCGGGCAGCTGAGCCAAATCGTCGAACGTCGTCACCAGCGGGTGGTCGATCGGCGGGTTATGCGGATCGGCGCAGAAGTAAAATACCGGAATGCCGGCGGCGATCCCGGCCTGCGCGCCGGCGGGCGAGTCGTCTACCAGGAGACAGCGCGTCACCGGCACCTGCATCTGTTCGGCGGCGTGAAACACGATCGCCGGATCCGGCTTCCAGCGCTGAATGTCATAGCCGCTGAACAACCGGTCATCAAAATAGGGCAGCATGTCGGTCAGGCCGAGCGAGTGCTGCATCTTGCTGACCGGCCCATTGGAGACGGTGCAGATTGGCACCGTCACCTGCGCCAGCAACTCGCGGGCGCCGGCGATCTGCTGCAGCTCGCTGTCGAACAGCCGCGCCACTTCCTGCCGATACAGCGGTTCCAGCGTCTCTTTTGCCAGATCGGTGCCCTGCTCGGCGTTGACCCGATCGATGATCTCGTACAGTTTCACCCCTTTGTATTTCTTGAACACCTCTTCCAGCGACAGATGAATGCCGTAGTGGGCGAACATGTGCACATAGGCTTTGCTGCACAGCACTTCGCTGTCCACCAGCGTGCCGTCGCAGTCGAACAAAATGCAGTCAATCTGATTCATGCGGGACAGGTTCCTTCGGGTTAGCGCCGCTGGCGGTGCTCAGCGATCACTTGATCAGGTTACGCGCCTTGAGATCGTGCAAAATCAGCGCGGCGACATGTGAGCAATGCGGCAGATCGCGGCTGTCGCACCATCTCAGTTCGGCGATTTCGGCGGCCGGCTGCAGCTGCCCGGTAAAGCCGGCCTGGTAGCAGCGAATGCGCACCTGGGTGCCGTCCTGCTTGCCGTCTGCCGGGCCGGAGAACTCGCCGTAAAACGCGATGGAGTTCGGCTGCAGCGCGACGGTCAGCTCTTCGTCGATTTCGCGGCACAGCGCCTGTTCGTCGGTTTCACCCGCTTCGCGCTTTCCGCCAGGCATATAAAACAGCGTCTTATTGTGTGAGCGCACCAGCGCCACTTTGTCATCTTTCAGCGCGATCAACGCGAGCTTATCGATAAAGGTCGAAGACATGCGGGTTCCTGTTTCTTAACGGATGAGGAAAGAGGGGGCGATAGGCCATTTTATCGGCCGTGCCGACAAACGGCAACGCAATGGGCGGTCAGGGGATGAATGTCTGTAAATACAAGCCGTTGACACGTTTAGCCGTAAAGACGGCGAAAAAAACCGGTGTTCGGCGTCAAAAGCCCCACTTTTTGTTATAGGATAGCCGGCGACTGTCCATTCCCATTTTCGGAATTCTGATAATGACCAAACCAGTATCTGGCCTTGACGCTGAGCAAGGCTTGCTTGGGCGCGTGTTTAAACTCAAGCAACATGGCACGACGGCGCGTACGGAAACGATTGCCGGTATCACCACCTTCCTCACCATGGTGTATATCGTGTTCGTTAACCCGCAAATTTTGGGCGCGGCGGGCATGGATACCCAGGCGGTATTTGTCACCACCTGTTTGATCGCCGCCTTCGGCAGCATCTTCATGGGGCTGCTGGCGAACCTGCCGGTGGCGCTGGCGCCGGCGATGGGCTTGAACGCCTTCTTCGCCTTCGTGGTGGTCGGGGCGATGGGCATCTCCTGGCAGGTGGGCATGGGCGCCATCTTCTGGGGAGCGGTCGGCCTGCTGCTGCTGACCATTTTCCGCATTCGCTATTGGATGATCGCCAATATTCCGGTCAGCCTGCGGGTCGGCATCACCAGCGGCATCGGCCTGTTCATCGGCATGATGGGGCTGAAAAACGCCGGCATCGTAGTGGCCAACCCGGACACCCTGGTGACCATCGGTAGCCTGACCTCGCACAACGTGCTGCTGGGGGCGCTCGGCTTCTTCATCATCGCCGTGCTTTCTTCGCGTAACTTCCACGCGGCAGTGCTGGTGTCGATCGTGGTCACTACCCTGATCGGTTGGATGCTGGGCGACGTGAAATACGGCGGCCTGTTCTCGCTGCCGCCGAGCATTACCTCGGTGGTGGGCCAGGTCGACGTGGCCGGCGCGCTGAACATCGGGCTGGCCGGGGTCATCTTCTCGTTTATGCTGGTGAACCTGTTCGACTCCTCCGGCACGCTGATCGGCGTCACCGATAAAGCCGGTCTGACCGACAACCAGGGCAAGTTCCCGCGCATGAAGCAGGCCCTGTACGTAGACAGCATCAGCTCAGTGGCTGGTTCGCTGGCGGGCACTTCTTCCGTGACCGCTTACATCGAAAGCTCGTCCGGCGTCGCCGTCGGCGGCCGCACCGGTTTGACGGCGGTGGTCACCGGCCTGCTGTTCCTGCTAGTGATCTTCCTGTCGCCGCTGGCGGGCATGGTGCCGGCTTACGCCGCCGCCGGCGCGCTGATCTACGTCGGCGTGCTGATGACCTCCAGCCTGGCGCGGGTGAAGTGGGACGATCTGACCGAAGCGGTTCCGGCGTTTGTTACTGCGGTGATGATGCCGTTCAGCTTCTCGATCACCGAGGGCATCGCGCTCGGCTTTATCTCCTACTGCGTGATGAAGCTGGGTACCGGCCGCTGGCGTGAAATCAGTCCGTGCGTGGTGGTCGTGGCGCTGCTGTTCGTGCTGAAGATCGTCTTCGTCGACGGCCATTGATCGCTAAAGGGCCGACTGCGGTCGGCCCTGAATCCCTAGACGCCCGGCGTCGCATCCGGCGCCTGATCCAACACCCACTGCAATGGCCGCCTGAAGCGCGCCTGCCAGCTGCCGGCGGCATCCTCTCCCTGGGCGAAGTGCAGCGTCTGCACCTGATTCTCCTCCCCGAACAGATTGGCGAAATGTAGCGCCAGCGCCTGTTCGCTGAAGTTTTGCCGATCGTAATACGCCATCACGATTTTCTTTTGCGCCGCCAGCGACTGCTGGGCGGGTTTGATTTCGCCGTGGGGGGCGATCAGCAGCGCACCGGCGTAAAACTGCGGGTATTTCGCGAGCAGGTTAGCGGCGTGCAGCGCGCCCTGGCCGCGGGCGCTGAGGTAAATCCGTTGGGGATTCAGCTTTAGCTGCGGGGCCAGCTGTTGCACCGTGCGCTGCAGGGCGGTTTGGGTGCTCTCGTCGCTGTAATTTGACCAGCGGAAGCTGTTTTCCGACAGCATCTGCGTGCCGTTGATCTCGATGTAGGCCACGCCCATTTCGCCGAACAGCAGCCGCTCCTCGGGGCTGATGGCGGCGGCTTTGCCGTAGGTATGCAGGAAGATCACCGTTGGCCAACCTGCGGGCGGCGCTTCGCCGTCCGGCACCGCGTAGCTGGCTTTGCCTTCATACTGGCGTGCGTGCTGCAGATAGCGCGCTTTGGTGGCGGCCAAAATGGATTGGTAAGTGGCGGAGTGTTGGATGCTGTTGAAGGCGTCGTCCTCCAGCAGGTTGTAGTAGTACCACAGGCCGCGGTCGGCGCTCAGCTGCAGGTAACGCTCCGCCAGCTCGGTTTGCCCTTTCTCCGCCGACGACACCGCCAGTTGGTAGGGTGCCCAGACGTTGCGGCCGTCTTCGCGCATCAGCGTCAGGTACAGCGACATGGCGCCGAGCTTTTTATCTTCCTGGTTTTGCGCGGATCGCGACAGTTGGGCGTTGAGCGCGCTGTGCGCAGGCAGCTCCAGCGGCTCTTCACCGGCGGGATAACGCATGTCTGCGGCGAAAGCGGGACTGGTGATGGCAACAAAAAATAACGCTAAAATGAAAAAATACATGATGCTATGGCTTTAATTTCTAATGAATTGACGGACTTCATGTCCTGTTGCGGCGCCCGGCAGGCGCCGCGAGACCTTCACTCCACGCGGCGAATAAAATCGCTGAATGCGGACAGCTGGCCAGTCAGGAAATCCAGCGTTCCCTGATCGCTCAGTTCACCAGCCTGTTCATCCACCTTGCTCTGGATCACACCGCCCATAAACTCAGGCTTGTTCATTACCATCGCATCGAGGAACACCAGGATCTGGCGCAGGTGATATTGGCAGCGCGCGCCGCCGATCGGCCCCATCGAACTGGTTTGAATGGCGACCGGCTTACCGGCCAGCGGCTGATTCGGCAAGCGCGACAGCCAGTCGATGGCGTTTTTCAACCCGCCGGGCACGGAATAGTTGTATTCGGGGGTAACGATGATCACGCCGTCGGCCTGGCGGATCTGCTCGGCGATCGCCTCGACCGCGGCAGGGAAACCTTCACCCTGCTGCAGGTCGGCATCGTACAGAGGGATATCGCGGATGGAAGGCAGCGCTTCAATGGTGACGCCCTGCGGAGCCAGGCCTGGCAAGGCGCGGGCCACCATGGCGTTGTAGGAGCCTTTGCGCAGGCTGCCGAGCAGAGTGACGATTTTTAAGGCTTGGTCTGACATGGTGATTCTCCCTTTCGAATGAGCAGATTCAGCGAACAACATGGGCGAATAGTAGGCTAAAGCTCGGGTCGAGAATAGGCGATTGCTCAACATTTAGCTGTTTTTACAATTTAATGCAGAAACTCGTGCGGCAAAGACAAGTGCTGTCCGCTTTGCACCGCCTTAACCGGGCGTCGTCAGGCCCGTCAATTTGACGAAACGCGAGGACGCCGCCGGACTGCGCGGCGAGATCTCCCCGTCTTTGCGCAAACCGTGGCGCTCTTCGTAGCGCCAGCACAGCAGGCGATCCAGGCTAGGGCTGCCGGCGCACGCCCAGCTCAGGTATTCGTCGGCGTCGCTCATCACCTGAACGTCCGGCGTGGCGCTGGAGCGCAGGTGACCGGAGAAGGGATGCAGACGCAGCGTCGATTGGCCGCTGTTGCCGAGGCCGGAAATTTTCAGCACGCTTTGCCGGATGCTCCACAGCTGAGTCTCCGCTTCCAGCCGATCGTCCTGTGCGCCGATCCAGGCGTTTTCCGCCGGCGTCTGGTGCGCGTGTTGCAACGCGCTTTGCCGGGTGCCGCGCGCGCGCATCACTTCGATATCCAGGCCAACTTTGCCTTCGTCGCTCAGCAGCACGCCCACGGTGTTGCTGGCGTAAGCGAGGCTGAAATCGGGCAGTTGATGATCGGCGAAGCAGGGGCGCCCGGTCGGGGTGGTGGCGATGGGGGGCAGCGTCGGCAGGCCGTACAGATAGAACATCATTTCGGCGAGCAGAATGCGCCCTTGCAGGTAGCGCGTGCGGCGTTTAACGGAAAAGGTGCGGGTGGCGGCAATCACTTCGTCGGAGAGTCTCTGGGTATCCAGGACGGCGGAGGCCGGGGTCCATCGGGCAAAATGACACGCCATTGTTCACTCCATTACAGAGGGTCGCTAAGAACGCAGGGGTGTTAGATTAAGACTAAGTTGAGGATTTATCATCAAAAAACACTATGCGTTTTATCCGATTTGTTGCCAATTTCAGTGATGAGCGGCGCAGGCGTTATTCCAGGATCCAGCTATCGCCGGTGGCCGGCGCGATCCCTTCCGGCAGCCATAGCCGACCCCACGCGCCGGTACAGTGGCAGCCCATGATCTTTTCCGGCTGATGCTGCTTTAAAAAACGGCGGACGCGCCAGAGGGTACGCGGAGAAGCGCAACGCAGATGAAAACCGCCAATCAAGGCGTGGATCCGATCGATCCCGGTGATTTTCTGGCAGTGGCGCACAATATTCACGATCCCGCGATGCCCGCAGCCGGTCACGATCACCAGACCGCGATCCGATTTGTAAATCAGCACCCCTTCGTCGATAACGTAATCCACCGCCGCGTTTTCCCCGGTAATCACCCCGTAGGCGCGCGGTGCGGGCACGGCAATTTCACCTGACCACATAAAGCGATCGCCGATCGCCAGCGGCGTGCGGCTGTAGTGCATGTTATGGCGCGAGTAGTCGATGTCCAAAGAGAGCTTTTTGATTTTGTGGGTGTGGCCCAGCACTTTCAGCGCCGCATAGCGCTCATCGCCGACCTGCGGGTGGCAGATGATGCGGCTGTTGTCCGGCAGCCAGGCGACGCCGCCGCAGTGATCATAGTGGCCGTGGGAGAGCACCGTCGCGGTGATGCGGGAGAGATCGACGCCCATCAGCGCCGCATTGCGCAGGAAGCTGTCGTCGGGGCCGGTGTCGAACAGTATGGAGGTCGTCTCGTCCTCAATCAGCAGGCTTAATCCGGCCTTGGCCTGCAATAGCGGGTTGGCGCCGGCGGCGCGGCGGTTTTCCAGCAATACCTTGAGGGTTAACGCCATGTTGACTCGTTCCTGAGAAAGACACCTGACCGTCCAGTATATCGCGGGCCGTTGCGGCGGCGCTGTGAGCCAGCGCGCAGAGCGAGAGCGGGAAAGAAAAACGGCCGGAACAGGGTGCCCCGGCCGTGAAGGCGTCTGGCAGCGCGTTATTTGCCGATACAGAAGCTGGAGAAGATGCGGCCCAGCAGGTCGTCGGAGGTGAATTCGCCGGTGATTTCGCTCAAGGCCAGCTGCGCCTGGCGCAATTCCTCGGCCAGCAGCTCGCCCGCGTAAGCGCTCACTAACTGTTCTTTGCCTTGCACCAGATGCTGCGCCGCCAGTTCCAGCGCCTGCAGGTGGCGACGGCGCGCCAGGAAGCCGCCTTCCATGTTGCTGGTGAAGCCCATGCTCTGTTTAAGATGATCGCGCAGCACATCGACGCCTTCGCCGGTGCGGGCCGACAGGCGAATAAGCGAGTGGTTGTTCACTTCCGTCATACCCAGCGTTTCGCCGGTGATGTCGGCCTTGTTACGCACCACGGTGATCGGCAGCGTGTCCGGCAGGCGCGCCATAAACTCCGGCCAGATCTCGGCTGGCTCGGTGGCGGCGGTGGTGGTGCCGTCAACCATAAACAGCACTCTGTCGGCCTGTTCGATCTCGTTCCATGCACGTTCGATGCCGATGCGCTCCACTTCGTCGCTGGCGTCGCGCAGGCCGGCGGTGTCGATGATGTGCAGCGGCATGCCGTCGATATGGATGTGTTCGCGCAGAACGTCGCGGGTGGTGCCGGCGATATCGGTGACGATCGCCGCTTCGCGCCCGGCCAACGCATTGAGCAGGCTGGATTTACCGGCGTTAGGACGCCCGGCGATCACCACCTTCATCCCTTCGCGCAGCAGGCTGCCCTGGCGCGCTTCACCGCGCACGTTGTCCAGATCCGCCATCACGTCATTGAGCTGCGCCTCGATTTTACCGTCGGACAGGAAGTCGATTTCCTCGTCCGGGAAGTCGATCGCCGCCTCCACGTAGATTCGCAGGTGAGTGAGCGCTTCCACGAGCTGGTGGATGCGGGTGGAGAACGCGCCCTGCAGCGAGTTCATCGCCGAACGCGCCGCCTGTTCGGAGCTGGCGTCGATCAGATCGGCGATCGCTTCGGCCTGCGCCAAATCGAGTTTGTCGTTGAGAAACGCGCGTTCGGAGAACTCGCCGGGCCGTGCGATGCGTACGTCGGGCAGCGCCAGCACGCGCTTGAGCAGCAGATCGAGGATCACCGGCCCACCGTGGCCCTGCAGCTCCAGCACGTCTTCGCCGGTAAAGGAGTTCGGCCCGGGGAACCACAGCGCGATGCCCTGATCGAGAGTGTCACCAGTGGCGTCGCGGAACGGCAGATAGTCAGCGTAGCGCGGCTTCGGCAGCTTGCCGAGCAACGCCTGGGCGACGTCTTTGGCCTTGCTTCCGGAAATGCGCAGAATGCCGACGCCGCCGCGTCCCGGCGGGGTGGCTTGGGCTACGATGGTATCGGTGGTGCTCATAACGGTTCTCTCTGACGATTAAGATGCAAAAAGGCGGTCTAATGACCGCCTTTGGTGTGACTGCAAGGGTCGGCGCGCCGAACCCCTACAATACGCTTAGCTTTTTTTCTTGTCGCGGCTGTGCAGACCGCGTTTTTCCAGACCACGGTAAATCAGCTGCTGCTGCAGGATGGTCACCAGGTTGCTGACGATGTAGTACAGCACCAGACCGGACGGGAACCACAGGAAGAACACTGTGAAGATCACCGGCATGAAGGTCATGATTTTCTGCTGCATCGGGTCAGTCACGGTGGTCGGCGACATCTTCTGAATGAAGAACATCGTCACGCCCATCAGGATTGGCAGGATGTAGTACGGGTCTTGCGCCGACAGGTCATGGATCCACAGGGCGAACGGCGCGTGGCGCAGCTCGACCGAACCCATCAGCATGTAGTACAGCGCCAGGAAGATCGGCATCTGAATGATCAGCGGCAGACAGCCGCCGAGCGGGTTCACTTTCTCCGCCTTGTACAGCGCCATCATCTCTTGGCTCATGCGCTGTTTGTCATCGCCGATACGCTCGCGCATCGCCTGCAGTTTCGGCTGCAGCATGCGCATTTTCGCCATCGAGGTGTACTGCGCCTTGGTCAGCGGGTACATGATGCCGCGCACGATGAAGGTGATGATGATGATGGAGAAGCCCCAGTTGCCGATAAAGCCGTGGATGAACTTCAGCAGTTTGAACAGCGGCTGGGAGATGAACCACAGCCAACCGTAATCCACGGTCAGGTCCAGGTGCGGCGCCAGCTGGGCCATCTGGTCCTGCAGCTCCGGACCGACCCACAGGGTGGCGTTCAGCTGTTGCTGAGCGCCCGGCTGCACCACAACCGGCGTAGACTTGAAGCCGATGGTGGACAGGTTGTCACCCGGTTTGGCGGTGTAGAAGGTGTTGTCACCCTTGGTCGCCGGCACCCACGCGGTGGCAAAGTACTGTTGCAGCATCGCGACCCAACCGTCTTTGGTGGTGACGCTCAGGTTTTCGTCTTTGTCGAACGCGTATTTCTGGTACTTGTCTTCGCTGGACGAGTACGCCGCGCCGCGGAAGGTGTGCAGCGCGAAGTTGCTGCTGCCGGTGTCGCGGTGCTTAGGCAATTCGGTGGTCTGCTTCAGCTGGCCGAACAGGGTCAGCTCCAGCGGCGTCGCGCCTTTGTTGTCGATGCTGTAATCCACGCCGACCGCATAGTGATCGCGTTTGAGCACGAAGGTCTTGGTGTAGACCGCGCCGTCTTTATCGGTGTAGGTCAGCGGAATGCGCAGCTCGTCCTGGCCTTCCGGCAGGGTGTAGCTGTCTTGTGCCGCCTGATACAGCGGGCGTTCGCCGTTGGCCGGGTTGTCCGGGCCGTTTTTACCGGTCAGGCCGCTTTGCGCCTGATAGACGAACGACGGGGTGGTTTCCAGCAGTTGGAACGGAGTCGATGAACCCAGAGTATCCGGGTAGGCCAACAGTTTAGCCTGCTCGATATCGCCACCACGGGTGTTGATGGTCAGCGACAGCACGTCGGTGTTCACGGTAATCAGCTTACCCTGACCACTGGCTGGCACGGCCTGGCTGGCGGCATCACCGGCTACTGCGTTCGAAGTCTGTTGCGTGGTCTGTGCGGCCGGCTGCGGAGCGTTGTCCGTTTGCCATGCCTGCCAGATCATGAAAGACACGAACAGCAGAGCGATGAGGAGAAGATTGCGTTGCGAATCCATCGTTAGTGTTCTCTGTTATCGTCGGTTTTTGGCGGCACCGGATCATCGCCACCTGGGTTCAAAGGGTGGCATTTTAATACGCGTTTCAATGCTAACCAACTGCCTTTTATCATGCCAAACCTGCTTAATGCCTCAATTGCGTAATGAGAGCATGTCGGCTGGAAGCGACAACGAGGCCCTAGCAGCGGACTGATGACGAGCTGATAGGCTCGCACCAGCCCGATCAGGATGCGGGAGCCTGGCGACAGTGGCGACGCCATAATTTATCCAAAGCTTCCGTCAGCGCGCGGTTATCCAAATCCGCTATCCCCTTTTTGGCCACCACGACAAAATCCATCGCCGGTAATTCGTGCTGGCGCAGGCGGAAGCTTTCGCGGGTTAGGCGTTTGATCCGATTACGCTCGTGCGCGCGTTTGACGTGTTTTTTGGCGACGGTAAGACCGATGCGGGGATGCCCCAGCTGGTTCAGGCGGCCGAGGATGGTGATTTGCGGCGTGCCAGCCCGTTGTGGCTGCTGGAAGACGAAAGTGAAATGAGTGGGAGTTAACAAACGTAACTCCCTGGGAAAAGCGAGCTTAACCACTCAGCGGGTTAGCTTTATTACTTAGAAACAGTCAGACGAGCACGGCCTTTCGCACGACGGCGGGCCAGAACTTGACGACCATTTTTGGTGGCCATACGAGCACGGAAACCGTGGCTACGGTTGCGCTTCAATACGGACGGTTGGAAAGTGCGTTTCATAGCGATTTCTACCTAAACTTAAAATAATTACTGATCAGTAAACGCGTTTGGCTACTCGGCGTGAAGATGACCGACGCCTCAATCGCAATACATAAAGAAGCGGGATTGTAATAATTGTACAGTCCTGAGTCAATTCGCATCGCGCCAGCCTACCTGGTTGTCTGCCAATAACGGAACAAAATCCGGTCTTGGCCCGTGGTCACCGCAGAATCCTGTCTGGCTAATGACGCACCATAAGGAACCAGGTATCACACGTAGGGCGAAGATTATACGGACTCGGGGTGAAATCGCAAGGATCCCCGTGAGATCCTTTGCGTGCGATCCCAGGATCCGGCGTGGATAACAGGGTATAACCGGTTGACAATGTAAAAAACGCGGCGCAGCGGCCGGGATCTGCACGGTCGTGCGGCCGCAGCGGTGAAAAGATCGCCGCCGGCCGCGGCCTGTGGATAAAATGGATCTAATCTGTGAGGAAGGGGAGGATCTCTTGCGCGGATTGCGCTATGATCCGTCATTCCGATCGCGATCCCTCATGCCGGGATCGTGAGGGACACAAACCGTGAAAGGCGGTTCGCATCCCCCACAGGCAAACAGCCGATGCCGGGTATGTGTCAAAAATCATGAGTTATAAAAAAGTTGCCCGTTTCTTTTCTTTATTGATCTTGTTCGAGTGGAGTCCGCCGTGTCACTTTCGCTTTGGCAGCAGTGTCTTGCCCGATTGCAGGATGAGTTACCTGCCACAGAATTTAGTATGTGGATTCGCCCATTGCAGGCGGAACTGAGTGACAACACCCTGGCGCTGTATGCGCCTAACCGTTTTGTGCTGGATTGGGTTCGCGATAAGTACTTAAACAACATCAATGGTCTGCTGAATGATTTCTGCGGCACGGACGCGCCTTTGCTGCGTTTTGAAGTCGGCAGCAAGCCGATCACGCAGGTGATAAGCCAGACCGTGGCCGCCAGCGTCAGCAGCGCTCCTGCGGCTCCGGCGGCGCGCACGGCCGCGCCTTCGCGCCCGAGCTGGGACAACGCGGCGGCGCAGCCCGAGCTCTCTTACCGCTCCAACGTCAACCCTAAACACACCTTCGACAACTTCGTCGAGGGTAAGTCCAACCAGCTGGCGCGCGCGGCGGCTCGCCAGGTGGCGGACAATCCGGGCGGCGCCTACAACCCTTTGTTCCTGTATGGCGGCACCGGCCTGGGTAAAACTCACCTGCTGCATGCGGTCGGCAACGGCATCATGGCGCGCAAGACCAACGCCAAAGTGGTCTACATGCACTCGGAACGCTTCGTGCAGGACATGGTCAAAGCGTTGCAGAACAATGCCATCGAAGAGTTTAAGCGCTACTACCGTTCGGTCGACGCGCTGCTGATCGATGACATCCAATTCTTCGCCAACAAGGAGCGTTCGCAGGAAGAGTTCTTCCATACCTTTAACGCCCTGTTGGAAGGCAATCAGCAGATCATCCTGACCTCGGATCGCTACCCTAAAGAGATCAACGGGGTGGAAGATCGTCTGAAGTCCCGCTTCGGCTGGGGGCTGACGGTGGCGATCGAGCCGCCGGAGCTGGAAACCCGCGTGGCGATCCTGATGAAAAAGGCCGACGAAAACGACATTCGCCTGCCGGGCGAAGTGGCGTTCTTCATCGCCAAGCGCCTGCGTTCCAACGTGCGTGAGCTCGAAGGGGCGCTGAACCGCGTGATCGCCAACGCCAACTTTACCGGCCGGGCCATCACCATCGATTTCGTGCGCGAAGCGCTGCGCGATCTGCTGGCGCTGCAGGAAAAGCTGGTCACCATCGACAATATTCAAAAGACGGTGGCGGAGTATTACAAGATTAAAGTCGCGGATTTGCTGTCCAAGCGGCGTTCGCGATCCGTTGCCCGCCCGCGCCAGATGGCGATGGCGCTGGCGAAGGAACTCACCAACCACAGCCTGCCGGAAATCGGCGATGCGTTTGGTGGCCGCGACCATACCACGGTGTTGCACGCCTGCCGGAAGATCGAGCAGCTGCGTGAGGAAAGTCACGACATCAAAGAAGATTTCTCCAATTTAATCAGAACATTATCTTCATAGCGCTATGAAATTTATCGTTGAACGTGAGCATCTGCTAAAACCGCTGCAACAGGTGAGCAGCCCGCTGGGCGGCCGCCCGACCTTGCCGATCCTGGGCAACCTGCTGCTGCAGGTGACGGAAGGCTCCCTGCTGCTGACCGGCACCGATCTGGAGATGGAGATGGTGGCGCGCGTCGCCCTGTCCCAGCCGCATGAGCCGGGCGCGACCACCGTGCCCGCGCGCAAATTCTTTGATATCTGCCGTGGCCTGCCGGAAGGGGCGGAGATCGCCGTCACGCTGGAAAGCGAGCGCATGCTGGTGCGATCCGGCCGCAGCCGTTTCTCGCTCTCCACGCTGCCGGCGGCGGACTTCCCGAACCTGGACGACTGGCAGAGCGAGGTGGAATTCACCTTGCCGCAGGCGACGCTGAAGCGCCTGATCGAAGCCACCCAGTTCTCGATGGCCCATCAGGACGTGCGTTACTACCTGAACGGCATGCTGTTTGAAACCGAAGGCGAAGAGCTGCGCACGGTCGCGACCGACGGCCACCGCCTGGCGGTGTGCTCGATGCCGATCGGCCAACAGCTGCCGTCGCATTCGGTGATCGTGCCGCGTAAAGGGGTGATGGAGCTGGTGCGTCTGCTGGACGGCGGCGATTCGCTGCTGCAGTTGCAGATCGGCAGCAACAACATCCGCGCCCACGTCGGCGATTTCATCTTCACCTCCAAGCTGGTTGACGGCCGTTTCCCGGACTATCGCCGCGTCTTGCCGAAGAACCCGGACAAAACGCTGGAAGCCGGCTGCGATCTGCTCAAGCAGGCGTTCGCCCGCGCGGCCATTCTCTCGAACGAGAAATTCCGCGGCGTGCGGCTGTACGTCAGCCAGAACCAACTGAAGATCACCGCCAACAACCCGGAGCAGGAAGAGGCGGAAGAGATCCTCGACGTCAGCTACGACGGCGCGGAGATGGAGATCGGTTTCAACGTCAGCTACGTGCTGGACGTGTTGAACGCGCTCAAGTGTGAAGACGTGCGCCTGCTGTTGACCGACTCGGTCTCCAGCGTGCAGATCGAAGACGGCGCCAGCCAGGCGGCGGCCTACGTTGTCATGCCAATGCGGTTGTAGTCTCGTTACCTTGAATTACAGCACCGTCATCGGTAAAGAGATTGCATGGCTCTGACGCGTTTATTGATTAAAGACTTCCGCAATATCGAGGCGGCGGATTTGGCGCTGGCGCCGGGATTCAACTTCCTGGTCGGCGCCAACGGCAGCGGCAAGACCAGCGTGCTGGAAGCAGTGTATACGCTCGGCCATGGCCGCGCCTTTCGCAGCCTGCAGGCCGGGCGGGTAATCCGCCACGACCAACCGGAGTTCGTGCTGCACGGCCGCATCGAAGGCGCGGAGCGCGAGCTGTCGGTAGGATTGAGCAAGAGCCGTCAGGGTGACAGCAAAGTACGCATCGATGGCAGCGACGGCCACAAGGTGGCCGAGCTGGCGCAGCTGCTGCCCATGCAGCTGATCACCCCCGAAGGTTTTACCCTGCTGAACGGCGGGCCGAAATTCCGGCGCGCCTTCCTGGACTGGGGCTGTTTTCATAACGAACCCGGTTTTTTCACCGCCTGGAGCAACCTGAAACGGTTACTGAAGCAGCGCAATGCCGCGCTGCGCCAGGTGAGTCGCTATGCGCAGATCCGCGCCTGGGATCAGGAACTGATCCCGCTCGCGGAGCGCATCAGCGAATGGCGGGCGGAATACAGCGACGCGATCGCCGCGGATATCACCGCGACCTGCGCGCAGTTTCTGCCTGAATTTGCCCTGAGCTTCTCCTTCCAGCGCGGCTGGGACAAAGAGAGCGACTATGGCGAGCTGCTGGAGCGCCAGTTCGAGCGCGACAGGGCGTTGACCTATACCGCGGTGGGGCCGCATAAAGCGGACTTTCGCATTCGTGCCGACGGCACGCCGGTAGAGGATTTGTTATCGCGCGGTCAGCTTAAGCTGCTGATGTGCGCGTTGCGCTTGGCGCAGGGTGAGTTTCTCACCCGGCAGAGCGGGCGGCGTTGCCTGTATCTGATTGATGATTTTGCCTCCGAGCTGGACACCGGCCGTCGCCGGTTGCTGGCCGATCGCCTGAAAGCCACCCAGGCCCAGGTTTTTGTCAGCGCGGTCAGCGCTGAACAAGTGACCGACATGGCCGGTGAAAAGGGCAAGATGTTCCGCGTGGAACAGGGTAAAATAGAGGTTCAACCACAGGACTAAAATGAGCGAGAAACGTTGATGTCGAATTCTTATGACTCCTCAAGTATCAAGGTATTAAAAGGGCTGGATGCGGTGCGCAAGCGCCCGGGCATGTATATCGGCGACACCGATGACGGCACCGGTCTGCACCACATGGTATTCGAGGTTGTGGACAACGCTATCGACGAAGCGCTCGCGGGCCACTGTAGTGACATTCAGGTCACCATCCATGCCGACAACTCGGTATCGGTGCAGGATGACGGCCGCGGCATTCCGACCGGCATTCACCCGGAAGAAGGGGTTTCAGCCGCAGAGGTCATCATGACCGTGCTGCACGCCGGCGGTAAATTCGACGACAACTCCTATAAAGTTTCCGGCGGCCTGCACGGCGTGGGCGTCTCGGTGGTTAACGCCCTGTCGGAGAAACTGGAGCTGGTGATCCGCCGCGAAGGCAAGGTGCACGAACAAACCTACAGTCACGGTGAGCCGCAGGCGCCGCTGAACGTGGTGGGCGAAACCGAACAGACCGGCACCATGGTGCGTTTCTGGCCGAGCCACCAGACTTTCACCAACGTGACCGAATTCGAGTACGACATTCTGGCCAAGCGTCTGCGCGAGCTGTCCTTCCTCAACTCCGGCGTGTCCATCCGCCTGAAGGACAAGCGCACCGACCGTGAAGACCACTTCCATTACGAAGGCGGCATCAAGGCGTTTGTCGAGTACCTGAACAAGAACAAAACCCCGATCCACCCGAACGTGTTCTACTTCTCCACCGTGAAAGACGACATCGGCGTGGAAGTGGCGCTGCAGTGGAACGACGGTTTCCAGGAAAACATCTACTGCTTCACCAACAACATTCCGCAGCGCGACGGCGGCACGCACCTGGTCGGTTTCCGTACCGCGATGACCCGCACGCTGAACAGCTACATGGAGAAGGAAGGCTACAGCAAGAAGGCCAAGGTCAGCGCCACCGGCGATGACGCGCGTGAAGGCCTGATCGCCGTAGTGTCGGTGAAGGTGCCGGATCCTAAGTTCTCCTCTCAGACCAAGGACAAGCTGGTCTCTTCCGAGGTGAAAACCGCGGTTGAAACGCTGATGAACGAGAAGCTGGTGGATTACCTGATGGAGAATCCAGGCGACGCGAAAATCGTGGTTGGCAAAATCATCGACGCGGCGCGCGCGCGCGAAGCGGCGCGTAAGGCACGTGAGATGACCCGCCGCAAAGGCGCGCTGGATCTGGCCGGCCTGCCGGGCAAGCTGGCGGACTGCCAGGAACGCGATCCGGCGCTGTCCGAACTGTACCTGGTGGAAGGGGACTCCGCGGGCGGCTCTGCCAAGCAGGGGCGCAACCGCAAGAACCAGGCTATCTTGCCGCTGAAGGGGAAAATCCTCAACGTCGAGAAAGCGCGTTTCGACAAAATGCTTTCTTCGCAGGAAGTGGCGACGCTGATCACCGCGCTGGGTTGCGGCATCGGCCGCGACGAGTACAGCCCGGACAAGCTGCGTTACCACAGCATCATCATCATGACCGATGCCGACGTCGACGGTTCGCACATCCGTACGCTGCTGTTGACCTTCTTCTACCGCCAGATGCCGGAAATCATCGAGCGCGGCCACGTGTTCATCGCGCAGCCGCCGCTGTACAAGGTGAAGAAAGGCAAGCAAGAGCAGTACATCAAAGATGACGAGGCGATGGATCAGTACCAGATCGCCATCGCGATGGACGGCGCTACGCTGCACACCAACGCCAGCGCGCCGGCGCTCGGCGGCGAGCAGCTGGAGAAACTGGTGGCTGAGCACTATAGCGTGCAGAAGCTGATTGGCCGCATGGAGCGCCGCTACCCGCGCGCGCTGCTGAACAGCCTGATCTACCAGCCGACGCTGAACGAAGGCGATCTCAGCGATGAAGCCAAGGTGAAAGCCTGGATCGCTTCGCTGGTGCAGGCGCTGAACGACAAAGAACAGCATGGCAGCAGCTATGACTTCGTGATCTTCGAGAACCGTGAACGCCAGATGTTCGAACCGGCGCTGCGCATCCGCACCCACGGCGTGGATACCGATTATAAGCTGGACTTCGACTTCATCCACGGCGGCGAATACCGCAAGATCTGCCAGCTGGGCGAGAAGCTGCGCGGGCTGATCGAAGAGGGTGCGTTTATCGAGCGTGGCGAACGCCGTCAGCCGGTAGACAGCTTCGAACAGGCGCTGGAGTGGCTGGTGAAAGAGTCGCGCCGCGGTCTGTCGGTGCAGCGTTATAAAGGTCTGGGCGAGATGAACCCGGAACAGCTGTGGGAAACCACCATGGATCCGGAAAGCCGCCGCATGCTGCGCGTGACCGTCAAGGACGCCATCGCCGCCGATCAGCTGTTCACCACGCTGATGGGCGATGCGGTTGAACCGCGTCGCGCCTTTATCGAAGAAAACGCCCTGAAAGCGGCGAACATCGATATCTGATGCGTTAATGGCTGTGAAAATCCGCGCCGGGCGACCCGCGCGGATTTTTTTACGCCTTTTTTGGCGCTGACAGCCGAGGCTGAAACGCGTTAGCATGGAAAAAAACCACTGGGAGAAGCGTTGAATGGCTATTGAACTGATTGCGATCGACATGGATGGCACGTTGCTGGATCCGCAGCACCAAATCACGCCGGCGGTAAAGCAGGCTATCGCGGCGGCGCGGCGCAAAGGGGTGCATGTGGTGCTGGCCACCGGGCGGCCTTATGTCGGCGTGCAGGACTATCTGCGCCAGTTGGACATTCAGAGCCCCGGCGATTTTTGCATCACCTACAACGGCGCGCTGGTGCTGCGTGCGGCCGACGGCGCCTGCATCCTGCAGGAAACCCTGGGCTTCGAGGATTATCTGCACTTCGAGCAGATGGCGCGCGAGTTCGGCGTTCACTACCAGGCGTTTGATTTCGATACCCTCTATACCCCGAACAAGGACATCGGCAAGTACACCATCCACGAGGCGGCAATGACCGGCATCCCGCTGAAATACCGCAGCGTGGAAGAGATGGATCGCCAGATGCGTTTCCCGAAAGTGATGATGATCGACGAGCCGGAGCTGCTGGACAGCGCCATTGCGCGCATCCCGGCGGAAACGCGCGAGCGCTACACCATCCTCAAAAGCGCGCCTTACTTCCTCGAGATCCTGCATAAGAACGTCGATAAGGGCGCCGGGGTGAGAATGCTGGCCGAGCACCTCGGCGTGGCGCGGGAAAATATCATGACGCTGGGGGATCAGGCCAACGATACGGCGATGATCGAATATGCCGGCGTCGGCGTGGCGATGGGCAACGCCATTCCCGAGCTGAAAGCGGTGGCGCAGTTTGTCACCAGCGCCAATACCGAAGACGGCGTGGCGCGCGCCATCGAGAAATTTGTGCTCAACGCCTGAGAAAACGGGGCGCTGCGGCGCCCATTTATATTGCCGCCAGCACCCCTTTGGCGATCTGCAGATCCTGAGTCGCCAGCCCGGTAAGATCGGCGATGGTGATGTGCTGCGGCTCGCTTCGCACCTGCTCCCCCTGCGCCAATGCGGTGCCAATTTCGACGAGCGGCGTTGAAGTCAGCTTGTTCTGCCGATAAGCCGTCGCGATTTCGCCATAGTCAGCACATTGCGCCAGCGCATCGACCAGCAGCGTGTCCGCCTTGGCCACCAGATCGGTCGCCAGCTCCTGCTTGCCGGGCGCGTCGGCGCCCACGGCGGTAATGTGCGTGCCGGGCCGGATATCCGCCGCCTGCAAGATCGGTTCGCAGCTGGGCGTGGTGGTCACGATCAGCTGACAGTGCGCCGCCAGCTCTGCCGCATCCTGCGTGACCCACACCCGAAATCCCTCGGCTTCGGCATCGCGCCGATACGCCGCCAGCGCCTGTTCGTTGCGGCCCCATACCCATACCTCGCGGCAATCGGTCACCGGTTTCAGACACTGCAGCTGCAGCCGTGCCTGCAGCCCGGTACCGACCATGCCGATCGCCTGAATATGCGGCGGCGCGCATAGCTCGGCGGCGATGCGGCCGGCCAGAGCGGTGCGCAGCGCGGTCAACCACCCCTCATCCTGCAGCAGCGCGCGGGGCTCGCCGGTCTGGGCGGAGAACGCCATCATCAACCCCTGATTGCTGGCCAGACCGTACTCGGCGTTGCGATAGAAACCGGCGGACACTTTGACCACGAACAGCTCGTCGCCTTCCAGCCAGGCGGATTTGATGCAGCAGTCGCCGGCGGCCCGATCGAACTTGAAATGCTGCACTGGGGGCTGTTGCACCCGTCGCTGCGAGTAGGCGATAAACCCCTGCTTCAGCAGCGGCGTAATGGCCTCGGCGTCGAACGCGGCGAGGATTTGCTGCCGGTTAAGGATGCGCATCGGCGATGGCCTTGAGGTATTTCTCCAGCACGATGTTTTTACCGCACAGCACCACCGCCACCTTTTTCCCCTGGTATTCCGGCGCCAGTTTGATCGCCGCCGCCAGTGCCACGCCGGCCGCACCTTCGATAATCCACCGATCGCTGGCGGCGATCAGACGCATCGCATGCTTGATCTCCGCCTCGCTGACCAGCACTTTGCGGTCGATCAGCTGCTGGCACAGTGGAAAGGTCACGGCGCCCGGCTCGACGCCGCCGGCGGTGCCGTCAGACAGGGTTTCTTGCTCTGCCACCGGAAAGATATGGCCCGCTTCCAGCGCGCTGTACATGCTGGTGGCGTTTTCCGGCCAGCAGGCGATAAGCTGCGTGTTCGGCGACAATTGCCGCAAAACGGTGCCGATGCCGGCGATATAGCCACCGCCGCCCACCGCCACGAATACCGCGTCCAGTTCGGCGAGTTGTTCAACCAGCTCCATGCCGCAGGTGCCCTGGCCGGCAATGACCTGCTCGTCGTTATACGGCGAGATATAGGTTTTCCCCTGCTGGCGTGCGGCTTGTTCCCCCGCCAGTTCGGCGTTCAGCGCGTCGCCCGGCACCAGTTCCACGGCGCCGCCCAGCGCGCGGATGGTGTCGAGCTTGATGCTCGCCGCCGTCTCCGGCGCATAAACCGTGACGCCAACGCCCATCAGCTGCCCCGCTAGGGCGACCGCCTGGCCGTGGTTGCCGGTTGAGGCGGCGATCACGCCGCGCCGGCGTTGTTCGCTATCCAGTAGCCGCAGCTTGTTGCTGGCGCCGCGAAATTTAAAGGAACCGGTGTGCTGCAGATGATCGCACTTCAGATACAGCTCGCAGCCCAACTGCTGTGAAAGCAGCACGCTGCGCTCCAACGGCGTGACCCGCACCTGAGGGCGCAGTTGCTGATGGGCAGAAACAATGGCATCGAAGAGGGGGTTCATACCGGCTCCAGAATTTTGTTGGACTTAAAAATCCAGTTTGTACTTTTTTGTATTGGTTGTAAACCCCGTCGCCCGGGCGTCTGGCTAACCGGCCAGGCAGGGGAAACGGCATCGCGTTTGCGGTGAAAATAATCATTAATTTATCGCTTAGCGGCATGATTTTTTATTTATTTGCGTTAAGTAAGGCGCCGCCACTGCCTTATTCTTATGAGGGAAATGAGAATGAAAAAATAGCGCTCGTCTCATTCACTTATACCGCATTGGCGCCGTTGAGTTTCTCCGCCAGGCATATGGCCGGCTAATCGGGCGCTTATTTCCTGCCGGTGCCGCCGATAGCCTTCAATGATAAGACAGGGGAAAAGTCTGGCGTAATTCCGCACCGAAAAAGCCCTTTGGGCTACCCTTGTTGGCTATGTGAAACGCCGCCGTCGATCCGGTAAGATGGCGGCTCAGTGCCAGCATGCGCAGGAGAGCCGTCATGAGCCATCGGGAAAAACAACTGACTTTCGACCCACGCGGGCATCAGTTAACCAATATCAACGTCTGGACGCCGGACAGCCAATGGCTCGCTTATGACGTGCGCCCGCGCGGCGCCTCTTTCACCGGCCTGAGCATCGAGCGGGTCAACGTCGCCAGCGGCGCGGTGGAAGTGGTATATCGCGCCCAGCACGGCGCGCACGTCGGCGTGGTCACGGCCAGCCCCGATGCGCCGGCGCGCTATGTATTCATCCATGGCCCGGAGCATCCGGACAGCGCCTGGCAGTATGATTTTCACCACCGTCGCGGGGTGATCGTCAGCGAACCGGATCGCGAGTTGGCCATCACCCTCGACGCGCTGGATATCACCGCGCCCTATACGCCCGGCGCGCTGCGCGGCGGCAGCCATGTGCACGTTTTCAGCCCGGACGGCAGCCGCCTCAGCTTTACCTACAACGACCATGTGATGCATGAACGCGATCCGGCGCGCGATCTGCGCAACGTCGGCGTGGCTGTGCCGCTGCACGGGGTTAATCCGCCGAAACAGCACCCGCGCGAATATGACGGCAGCCACTATTGCGTGCTGGTCAGCGAGACCGTACCGCAGCCGCAGCCGGGCAGCGATCAGATCAATCGCGCCTACGAAGAAGGCTGGATTGGCCGCGAAGGTTACCGCAAGGCCGACGGCAGCCGGCAGCGTTGGGCGCTGGCGTTCATCGGCGATACGCTGTCCGCCGCCGGCGAGAAGCTGCCGGAGGTGTTTATCGTCGATCTGCCGGAAAACGACGCCGACTACGCCGCTGCGGGCGCTCTGCCGCTGCAGGGGACGGAAAGCGAGCTGCCCGCGCCGCCGCTGGGCGTCAGGCAACGGCGGGTGACCTTTACCGGGGAACGCCGTTTTCCGGGCGTAGCCGGCGCGCCGCGCCACTGGCTGCGCAGCTCGCCGGATGGCAGCCAGATCGCGTTTTTGATGAAGGATGACGGCGGCGTGGTGCAGCTGTGGACGGTGTCGCCGAACGGCGGCGAGCCGCGCCAGGTGAGCCGCAGCGAGCATGACATTCAGTCGGCGTTCAGCTGGCACCCGCAGGGCGGGACGATTGCGCTGGTGTGCGATAACAGCGTGATGCTGTGCGAGGTCGCCAGCGGCCGCCTGCAGCGTTTGACGCAGCGCAGCGCGCAGCCGCCGTCGGGCGATGCCGTGGTATTTTCGCCGGATGGCAAGAAAGTGGCGTTTATGCGTGAGATAGCGGGGTTCAACCAGATCTTCGTGGTTGAGGCGTAAGGCGGGCCTGACGGCCCGCAGCGTGCGTGATTAATGCGTGGCGGCGCTGTCGTTACCCTCGCCGGGATTGCCGGTCGCCGCCAGATTCTGCTGCTCGCTGCGCAGGATACGCGCTTTCGGCGAGTCTGCGGTGGCGTCATCGCCGGAACGCAGATAGTCGTAAGGTAACAGTACGGTATCCATCACCGCGGAGAACGGCAGATCCAGCGCCACCAGCGGCATCATCGCCCAACTGGTGTTGTCGTCCTTCAGCATGTCCACGCTGGCGCGGGTGCCGGGATAGTAACCCTGATTCGGGCCAGTATGGCTCATCACGCTGGAGCAACCGCTGGTCGCCAACAGCATGCAGCCCGTCGCTATCGCTTTCATCGTCGTCATTAATCCATCCTGCAGGGTTGCTGTGCCCCTTAATTAAGCCGATTTATAACATCCTGTTGCTGCTTGAAAAGAAGCAAAATCCCGCTCTGTGGCGGCTCTCTCACTTTAGTGTAAGTGGTAAAAAAACTTTCACCTAACCGGAATGAGCTTTTTTTGATCCTCGCCTGTTGAATTGACGAAATCAACCCCCATTTTATCATCAGAGCCGAATTGAGAATTCGCCGTAAGGGGATTCTGGCTTAATTAGCCTGTCCAGAATGGAAGGCGTATTTATTTCAACCTCGCTGAAGTGCCTTAGGAGGCTGTTTTAT
The DNA here is from genome assembly GCF_059740205.1 of Serratia sp. LTN-2. Lineage (NCBI taxonomy): Bacteria > Pseudomonadati > Pseudomonadota > Gammaproteobacteria > Enterobacterales > Yersiniaceae > Serratia > Serratia sp. LTN-2. The sequence continues at coordinate 60,243 of NZ_JCAXDO010000006.1, forward strand.
GCGTAATTTTGATCTTTCCCCGCTATACCGTTCCGCCATTGGTTTCGATCGCCTGTTCAACGCGTTGGAGGCCGGCCAGAGCCAGGGCAACGGCGGTTATCCGCCTTATAATGTCGAGCTGGTGGACGAAAATCATTATCGCATCGCTATCGCGGTAGCCGGGTTTGCCGAGCAGGAGCTGGAGATCACCACGCAAGATAATCTGCTGATCGTGCGCGGGGCGCACAATAATGAACCGGCAGAGAAAACCTATTTATACCAGGGCATCGCCGAACGTAATTTCGAGCGTAAATTCCAGCTGGCCGAACATATTCAAATTAAAGGCGCCAAATTGGAGAACGGCCTGCTGTATATCGACATGCAACGCATCGTGCCGGAAACATTAAAACCGCGCCGCATCGAAATTAAATAATTCCCGTTTCGCCGGCAGTTACGCTGCCGGTAAATATGCAGTCATGACACGCCCGCCGTCAGGGGGCTGAATAAACACATCTCGCTTAATGAAAGGAGTTGTTCCTATGCGTAATTACGATTTATCCCCGCTTCTGCGTCAATGGATTGGTTTTGATAAATTGGCCAGCTCAATGGGGGGCCAGGAGCCTCAGGGGTTCCCGCCGTATAACATCGAGAAAAGCGATGACAATCACTACCGCATTTCTCTGGCGCTGGCCGGTTTTCGGCAGAGCGAACTGAATATCGAAGTGGAAGGGCCGCGCTTGACCGTCAGCGGTAAACCCACACCGCCGGAAAAACAGGTCGAATACCTGCATCAGGGCCTGGTGTGCAAAGAGTTCCAGTTGACCTTCACTCTGGCGGAGCATCTGCAGGTGTCCGAGGCCAAATTTGAAAATGGCCTGTTGCACATCGATCTGGTGCGTCAGGTGCCGGAAGCCTTGCAGCCGCAGCGCATCGCCATCGGCGCGACGCCGGAGCTGGAAGCCAAATAACCGACTGAAAAACGGTCATCATCATGCGGGGGAGATCCAGACGGATCTCCCCCGTTGCGTTATGTGGCGCACGCCACAGACCCCCCGTCAGCCCGATGTCATAATCCTTGTTAATTGTGTGTCTTTGGCCGCAAACCCATTGTTCAACTTTGGCAAGGATGTGACCTATGAGCGATATCGCCCTGACCGTCAGCATGTTGGCGCTGGCGGCCGTCATTGGGCTGTGGATGGGGAACTGGAAGCTGTACGGCGTCGGGTTGGGCATCGGTGGCGTGCTGTTCGGCGGCATTCTGGTCGGGCACTTCGCCCAGAGTGGGCAAATCAGCCTGAACGGCGACATGCTGCACTTTATCCAGGAGTTTGGCCTGATCCTGTTCGTCTATACCATCGGCATTCAGGTCGGCCCCGGTTTCTTCTCTTCGCTGCGCGTCTCCGGTTTGCGGCTTAACGCCTTCGCGGTGCTGCTGGTGCTGACCGGCGGCGTAGTGGCAGCGGCGGTACATAAGCTGTTCGACGTGCCGCTGCCGATCATCCTCGGCGTGTTCTCCGGCGCGGTTACCAACACCCCGGCGTTGGGCGCCGGCCAACAGATTCTGACCGATCTCGGCTCCGATCCGGCGTTGGTGGACGGCATGGGCATGGGCTACGCCATGGCCTATCCGTTCGGCATTTGCGGCATTCTGCTGGTGATGTGGCTGATCCGACTGTTTTTCCGCATCAATATCGAGCGCGAGGCGCAGGCGTTTGAAAGCAGCCTGGGCAATCAGCGCGAGCTGCTGCACGCCATGAACGTGGCGGTACGCAATCCCAATCTGCAGGGCATGGCGATCAAGCAGGTGCCGCTGCTCAACGGTGAAGCGATCGTCTGTTCACGCCTCAAGCGTGGGGAGCTGCTGATGGTGCCGGCGCCGCACGAGCGGCTGGAGCTTGGCGACTACCTGCATTTGGTGGGCAAGCGCGAAGACCTGGAGAATGCCCGGTTGGTGATCGGCGAAGAGGTAGACGCGTCGCTCTCGACGCGCGGCACCGCGCTGCAGGTGGTGAGGGCGGTGGTGACCAACGAGCAGGTGCTGGGTAAAAAAATCCGCGATCTGAACCTGAAGCAAAAGTATGACGTGGTGATTTCACGCCTCAACCGCGCCGGCGTCGAGCTGGTGGCCGGCAGCAACGTGACGCTGCAGTTCGGCGACATCCTCAACCTGGTCGGTCGGCCGGAGGCCATCGACGCGGTGACGGCAATCGTCGGCAATGCCCAACAAAAACTGCAGCAGGTGCAGATGCTGCCGGTGTTTATCGGTATCGGCCTCGGGGTGCTGCTCGGTTCCATTCCGCTGTTCGTGCCCGGCTTCCCGGCGGCATTGCGGCTGGGGCTGGCCGGCGGGCCGCTGGTGGCGGCGCTGATCCTCGGGCGCATCGGCAGTATCGGCAAGCTGTACTGGTTTATGCCGCCGAGCGCCAACCTGGCGCTGCGCGAACTGGGCATCGTGCTGTTTCTGGCGGTAGTCGGGTTGAAGTCGGGCGGCAACTTCATCGAGACGTTGCTGCACGGCGAGGGGCTGACGTGGGTGGGATACGGCGCGTTGATCACCGCCATTCCGCTGCTGAGCGTCGGTATTCTGGCGCGCACGGTGGGCAAGATGAACTACCTGACGCTGTCCGGCATGTTGGCGGGGTCGATGACCGATCCGCCGGCGCTGGCCTTCGCCAACGGCCTGCACCCGACCAGCGGCGCCGCCGCGCTGTCTTACGCCACCGTTTATCCGCTGGCGATGTTCCTGCGCATCATGTCGCCGCAGCTGCTGGCGGTGCTGTTCTGGACGCTGTAACGCTGCTCGACTACAGCCGATAAGGCATTAACACGCCGTTGTCAGTGCCAAAATCTTTGGGGTTGCGGGAGATGAGCGTCCGGAACCCCACCTGCGCGGTGGCCCAGATAATGGCGTCCGGCAGCTTCACATGCTGTGAGTGGCGCAGTTCTACGGCGCGTTCGGCAACTTCATCGGTAATAGGCAGCAGCAGAAATTGCCCTAAAAACTGGCGCGTTTTCAGCTCCAGCGCCGCCCCCTGCTTTTTGGCACCCACCATCACTTCCATCCAGGTGATGGCGCTAATAGCCGGGTTAATGTGGTATTCGGTCAGAACGTCTTTGGCTTGAGGAATGCCGTTGAGATAATCGATCAGAATATTGGTGTCAAATAACGCCCGTTGAGCCACCATTATTCCCACTCCTCGCGCTGACGATTTTCGTAGTCCACGCCATCTCCCATCACCCCGGACCAGAGCCCGAAAGCATTGCTGGGATCTTCCACGTGGTTCTCCGTCAGATAGCGGGAGACGGCCTGACGGATGATTTCGGCCCGGGGAACGTGGCGGATATTTTTCAGATTGTCGAGCTGCCGCAGGTCTTCTTCAGGTAAATCGATCACGATGCGAGTCATAGCTGGCTCTCCTAAAAAAAGATATACGATATATGCATCGTATATCTTTATCGGTCGATTTTCAACCAGCCGGCGTTAGCCTTCCTGATGCGCGCGTTCGATCTCTTCCGCCAGAATAGCCACACCGCGCTCGATTTTCTCCGGGTCGGGCACGTAGTTCATGCGCATGCACTGGTGGGTATGTGGCCAGTCGTGCTCCAGCCCCGGGAAGAAGTAGTGGCCCGGCACCATCAGCACGCCGCGCTTTTTCAGGCGCTGATACAGCACCTCGGTAGTGATCGGCAGATCCTTGAACCACAGCCAGAGGAAGATAGCCCCTTCCGGTTTGTGGATCAGGCAGCGTTCCGGCGACAGGTAGCGGCGGATAATCTCGATGGTGTGTTCGACACGCTGTTTGTAGAACGGGCGAATCACCTCGTTCGACAGGCGCAGCAGATCGCCGCGCTCGATCATTTCCGTCGCCATCGCCGGCCCCATGCTGCCCGGCGACAGGCTGATGATGCCGTTCATGTTGGTCAGCGCGGTGATCACCTTCTCGTCGGCGATCACGATGCCGCAGCGCGAGCCCGGCAGGCCGAGCTTGGACAGACTCATGCACAGGATGGTGTTTGGGTTCCACAGCGGCGTGGCGTCGCTGAAGATGATGCCGGGGAAAGGCACGCCGTAGGCGTTGTCGATCACCAGCGGGATATCGCGCTGTTGCGCCAACCGATCGAGCTTTATCAGCTCTTCGTCGGTGATCACGTTGCCGGTTGGGTTGGTCGGCCGCGAAACGCAGATCATGCCGATGTCATCGCCGATATTCAGGTGCTCGAAATCAACGTGATATTTGAACTGGCCTTCCGGTAGCAGCTCGATGTTCGGTTTAGCGGAGACGAACAGCCCTTCGTCCAGCCCGGCGTCGGCATAGCCGATATATTCCGGCGCCAGCGGGAACAGCACGCGGCGGCGTGAACCATCGGCGTAGCGGCCGGCGAACAGGTTGAACAAGTAGAAAAACGCGCTCTGACTGCCGTTAGTCAGTGCAATATTCTGTGGCGAGATCTCCCAGCCGAGCTCGTCGCGCAGCAGATTGGCCAGCGCTTTCAGCAGCGCGTCCTTGCCTTGCGGGCCGTCGTAGTTGCACAGCGCTTCGGTCAGTTTGCCCTGATCGAGCATCTCCTGGCACAGCTGTTTGAAGTAGGCTTCCATCTCTGGGATCTGCGCGGGGTTGCCGCCGCCGAGCATGATGGCACCGGGGGTGCGCAGGCCTTCGTTCAGATCGTCCATCAAACGGGTGATGCCCGCATAACGGGTAAATTTGTCGCCGAAAAGTGAGAAAGTCATAGGTGCAGCAGTACTGTTTTTTAGCAGGTAATCACCCACCATACCGCCAGATAAATCCCGCTGCAATGCGGCCGAAAAATAGACCACTGGGCATAAGTTTTACTCAATAGTCTATTGGTAGCATATTACGCTGAATTATTGTGACCGTTCGCCGGCCCACACTATCATCACCTTATCGTCGCCGAGCCGGCGGCTGAAGGCATAGTAAGCGGCGTGCGGCTGCGGGATTTGCACGCCGCCGCCGATCGCCGGGTGGCGGGCGCGAAACTGCCCCAGCCGCTGCCAGTGGGCCAGCAACGGAGCTTTCTCCCCCTGCAGTTCGCGCCAGTTCATGTCGGAGCGGGTGCCCTGCAGCGGATCGGAACCGGTCGGGCCGAGCGGGCGGCCGCTTTCGTCGCCGTAGTAAATCTGCACCGCGCCCGGCGCCAGCAGCAGCAGGTTCGCCGCCCGCTGTTGCCGCGACAGCGAGCCTTTGGCATCGTCGGCGAAGAACAGTCGGGTGTCGTGCGACGAGAGGTAGCTCAGCACGTTGAAATCCTGCAGCCGCTCGGCCATCTGCCGGTAGGTGGCGTCGATGTCGGCAAAGCAGCCCAACGCCTGTGACGCCTGGTCCTGGAAGTCGAAGTTGATCATCGCGTCGAAACCGTTCTGGTAATAGTCGCTTTTCATCACCCCGTGCCCCCAGGCTTCGCCGGTCATCCAGAACGGTGCGTCATCCAGCGCCTGCTGCGGGTGTTCCGCTTTCCACGCCGCCAGCGCCGCCGTGGCGCGTTGCTTCAACAGCACCAGCGTCGGTTTCTCCACGTGTTTGGCGGTATCGACGCGGAAACCGTCGATGCCGTAATCGCGCACCCACTGGCTGAGCCAGACGGTCAGGTAATCGCGGGTAGTGGCACCGGGGATATCGTGTGCGGCGGTGTCGGGCTTATGGCGGTAGAACAGCGGCAGGCCGCTGGCGCCGGGCGCTTCGGTTTTGATGTCCGGCAAGAAGGCCAGCGACATCGTCAGATCATCGTAGCCCGGCGCGTCATAGTCGCCGATATCGGTGCGGATCCAGTTTTTTCCCCACCATTGGCGCCAGCCCGCCTTGTCGCTGAAGTTGATGTAGTCGTTGAAGCTGTGCCAGTTTTGCCCCGGCCCAGGACGCCAGTCACCCCAGTTTTTCCCCAGGATGCTTTCCACCTCCGTGCCCTGCAGATACAGCGAGCCGAAGTGAAACGTCTGCATATCCGCCAGCGTGGCGTAGCCGACGTGGTTCACTACCACGTCGAACAGGATGCGAATGCCGCGCTGATGCGCCTGCTCGACCAGCGTGCGCAGTTCCTGTTCGGTGCCCATGTTGGCGTCGAGGCGGGTCCAGTCCAGCGCGTAATAGCCGTGATAGGCGTAATGCGGGAAGTCGCCCTTGGCGCCGCCGCCGACCCAGCCGTGGATCTGCTCCAGCGGCGAGCTGATCCACAAGGCGTTGACGCCGAGTTGCTGCAGATAATCCAGCTTCTGCGTCAGGCCAGCCAGATCGCCGCCGTGAAAGGTGCCGATCTCCTGCAGGCCGTCGCTGCGGCGCCCGTAGCTGTGGTCATTGGCGGGATTGCCGTTCTCAAAGCGATCGGTCAGCACGAAATAAACTGTGGCGTTATGCCAGCTGAACGCCGCCGGTTTAGTGGTGGCGGCGGATTCCAGCAGCAACAAGCCGCCGCTGACGGCGGCGGGCTGCAGCGTGATTTTACCCTGGCTCACCTGCGCCGTTTGGCCGGAATAGAAATCGCGCAGCGTTTCGCCTTCGGCGAAGGTCGAGGCGACGTCGACCGTGACCGGCTTGCCGTCCCAGCGCGGGCAGCTGCGGATGGCAACGGCGGCGCTTTCCGGCGCGCTGCGCAGGCTGAGCCGCAGCGTGGGGGTACCGCTGCGGGTGTCGATGTGCGCCTGATAGTCGCCGGCGCGGAACTGCCGCCAGCTGGCCGGCGGGTTGACGCCGCAGGGCTGCAGCGACAGCGTCTGGTTAAGCTTCACCGCCTCGGCCGGCTGCCAGCATTGGTTATCCTGATACAGCTGCAGCGGCCGCTGGCCTTTAGGCAGCGGGGCCTGGCTGATGAACAGCCCGGCGGCGGTTTCGTCGAAGGCCGGAAAGCCGGGCAGCGTCCAGGCGGCCAGCGCTGCTGGCGACAACAGCATCAACAAGGGCAGGGGTAACAGTTTCATGGCTCTCCTTACGCGCGGCAGGAAGCGTTTTTGTCGCAGGGTAGCGCCCAGTGTGGCAAACGGTGAAAAAACGGCCTCCTCCCTGCGGTTTTTTTTCGGGGAGGAGAGGGAGGGCGGAGCGTTTTCGGATTGATTCGGCTTGGCTTTGCGCGTGCGCTGCGGCAGATTAAACGATGAACATCAAAGGAGGTTAGCGATGACGGACAAAAACTGGCGGGAAGAGATCGTTCAGGCAATTCAGGATGCCGAATTGCAGCACTTCGCCGAAGAACATCAGCTGCAGGCGCTGTTCGCGCCGCAGCAGGAAGAGCAACACGGCCGGTTATCCGCAGACCACCGGCCGCGCTAAGTTATTTCTGCAACAGCTGCGGGTTGACGCAGTTTTCTTTCACCGTGCCGGTCAATGCGGCGATCAAGTTATCCACCGCGCAGGCGGCCATGCCGTAGCGCGTTTCATGGGTGGCGGAGCCGATGTGCGGCAACGCCACCACGTTCGGCATGCTGAGCAGCGGCGAGTTGGCCGGCAGCGGCTCTTTCTCGAACACGTCCAACCCGGCGGCGTGGATCACGCCGTTTTGCAGCGCTTCGATCAGCGCCTGCTCATCCACCACCGGCCCGCGGCCGGCGTTGATCAGAATGCCGCTTTTCTTCATCTTCGCCAGCTGATCGCGGCCGATCATGTGGAAGGTTTGCTCGGTCAGCGGCAGCGTGATGCAAACGAAATCCGACTCGGCCAGCAGGGTATCCAGATCGCAGCGGCGCGCGTTGAAGCGCTGTTCCGCCTCTTCGTGCGTGCGGCGGGCGTTGTACAGCACCGGCATGCCGAAGCCGAAGTGCGCGCGCTGCGCCAGCGCCAGGCCGATGCGGCCCATGCCGAGGATGCCGATGGTTTTGTGGTGCACGTCGACGCCGAACCAGTCTGGCCCGATGCTGCCGCGCCATTCGCCGGCCTTGACCCGTTCGGCCACTTCCACCACCCGGCGCGCGGTCGCCAGCACCAGGCTCATGATGGTGTCGGCGACGGTTTCGGTCAGCACCGTCGGGGTGTGCATCAGCAACACGTTATGCGCGTTGAGCGCCTCGACGTCGAAGTTGTCGTAGCCGACGGAAACAGTCGAGGCCGCGCGCAGTTTGGGCGCCTGCTGCAGGAAGGCTTCGTCAATTTTACCGCCGGAACCGATGATCCCTTCGGCCTGCTGCAGCGCCTGGCGCAGTTCGTCGCGGTTCTCCGGCTGCAGGCCGTTGAAGGCGTGCACGGTGAAGTGCTGTTCCAGGCGTTCACGCAGGTCGGCAGGCAGGCTTTTGTACAATACGATAGAAGGCTTCATCACGAACTCCAGCTGGGCCAAAGGGGGCCTGGCGCCCCCCCGGTTGGGTTAACAGATAAAAAGTATAACCGGATCAAGCCAATTGCGGCTGGATCTCGTTGCGGGCGGGTTTGACGATCAGCGTCAGCACCACCGCCACCACCAGTGCGATGGCCATAAACATGTAAGAGGCCGCCGGGCTACCGGTGGCGCCATTCAGATAGCCGACGAACCAGGAACCGAAGAACGAACCCAGCGCACCCATGCTGTTGATCAGCGCCATGGCGCCGCCGGCGACGTTTTTCGGCAGCATTTCCGGAATGATGGCGAAGAACGGCCCGTAAGGGGCGTACATCGCGGCGCCAGCGACCACCAGCAGGCCGTAAGAGATCCAGAAGTGGTTGGTGCCGACGGCGTAAGAACCGAAGAACGCCAGCGCGCCGATCAGCAGCAGCGGCCAGACGAACAGTTTGCGGTTTTGCATTTTGTCCGACGCCCAGGAGACCACGATCATGGCGATGGTCGCCGCCAGGTAAGGTACCGCCGACAGCCAACCGGCTTCCACCATGCCCATCTGCATGCCGCTGCGCAGGATGGAAGGCAGCCACAGCACGAAGCCGTACACGCCGATGCTCCAGGCGAAGTACTGCACGCACAGCAGGATCACGTTGCGCGAGCGGAAGGCTTCGCCGTAGTTGCGCACGGCCTTGATGCCCTTCTGCTCTTCGTCCAGCTGCTGTTGCAGCGCCCGTTTCTCATCGGCGCTCAGCCAGCCGGCCTGCGCCGGTTTGTCTTTCGCCAGCACCCACCAGCAGAACGCCCAGATGACCGCCGGAATGCCCTCGATGATGAACATTTCGCGCCAGCCGAAGGCGTGGATCAGGTAGCCGGACACCACCGACATCCACAGCACCGTCACCGGGTTGCCGAGGATCAGGAAGGTATTGGCGCGTGACCGCTCCGATTTGGTGAACCAGTTGCTGATGTAGATCAGCATCGCCGGCATCACCGCCGCCTCCACCACGCCGAGGATAAAGCGAATGGCGGCCAGCATCGGGATATTGCTGACCACGCCGGTCAGCGAGGCGCAGCCGCCCCACAGGATCAGGCACCAGAAGATCAGTTTTTTGACGCTGCGGCGTTCGGCGTAGATGGCGCCGGGAATTTGGAAGAAGAAATAACCGAGGAAAAACAGCGCGCCCAGCAGCGAGGCCATGCCTTTAGTGATGCCGAGATCTTCATTGATGCCGGCGGCGGAGGCGAAGCTGAAGTTGGCGCGATCGAGATAGGCCAGGCTGTAGGTGATAAACACGATGGGCATGATGTACCACCAGCGTTTGGCCGCGACAGTCGCTTTGTTCATGTTCAGTATCCTTCAGTGGTGTTGCATCCCCTTCGCCGGCATGCCAGAAGAAGGGGCAGATGCTCTCCCGACGCGTCCCGGTTGTAGGGCCAGAGGCTGACGTCATGCGGAGAAGTCGTATTTTTTATTATTATTCGGCCAGCGCCGCGCGGGTCGGCAAGCCTTCGCTGTCGCCGATGGCCTGGATCGCCAGCGAGCCGATTTTGTTGCCGCGCTGCACCGCCTGTTTCAGCGTTTTGCCTTCCAGCAGGGCGCTGAGGGTGCCGACGGCAAAGCCGTCACCTGCGCCCACGGTATCCACCACGTTGTCGACCTTGACCGCAGCTACTGCTGCTTTATCGCCGGCGGCGGTTTTAAACCAGGCGCCGTCCGGGCCGGTTTTGATGATCACCGCCTGCACGCCGCGCTCCAGATAGAAATCGGCGATGCCTTCCGGCGTCGATTGGCCGGTGAGGATCTGCCCCTCTTTCAGCCCCGGCAGCACCCAATCGGCGGCGAACGCCAGCTGGTTGAGCTGCTCGATCATCACCTCGCGGCTGGGCCACAGCACCGGGCGCAGGTTGGGGTCGAACGAAATGGTTTTGCCCAGGGCGCGCATCTCGTGCGCCGCATGGTGGCACAGCGCCAGCGATTGGCTGGACAGCGCCGCCGCTACGCCGCTCAGGTGCAGGTGGCGCGCTGAAGCGAAATACTCACGGTTGAAATCGGCGACCGATAGGTGGCTGGCCGCCGAGCCTTTGCGGAAATACTCCACGCTGGGATCGGTACCATCGGTGGTTTTGGACTTCACCTGAAAACCGGTCGGATACTGGCCGTCAACCGTGACCTGCCGGTAGTTGATGCCCTCTTTTTTCAACTGCTGCAGGGTGAAGCGGCCGAACGAGTCGTTGCCGACGCGGCTGACCCAGCCGACGTTCATGCCCAGGCGCGCCAGGCCGATCGCCACGTTCAGTTCGGCGCCGGCGATGCGTTTGGTGAAGGTTTCCACCTCCGCCAGATCGCCGGTCTGTGCCGCCACGAACATCGCCATGGCTTCGCCCAGCGTGACCACATCCAGGGGCGCCTGCTGCGCCGTCGTTGCCGTTAACGTTGTCATCATGGGGTTACTCCGCACGCAAAATATTGACGTAATGGCGGGTGACGGCTTCCAGATCATCGCCCTGCAACGGGAATTCGATGCCGCGCGGCGCGTCGTGCGGCAGGCGGGCCAAGAGATCGCGCCAGCTGCCGTCGGTATCGTCCAGCGCCACGGCGCGCCAACCGCGCGGGCCTTGGGTGGCGGCTTTGACGTGCACGTAACCGACGTGACGGGCCAGGCGATCGGCGGCGGCGAAGGCGTCTTGCCCCACCCACAGCCAGTTGGCCATATCGAAGGTCATGCTGACCGGCAGGTGGCTATCTTCCGCCGCATGGAAAAAGGCGTTCAGCATCGACAAAATGCCGCAGTCCGGCGTCTGGTCGTTTTCTACCACCAGTTTGACCGGGTGTTGTTCCAGCGCCACTTTCAGCTCGGTAAAGTCGAAGCCGGGGCGGAAATGGCCGAGGGACAGCTTCAGCTGGCGCGCATTCAGCGCCTGTGCCTCCGCCAGCAGCGCCTGCAGGTTGGGGTTCAGCGTATGTTGCGGGGTGAACAGCGCCTCAGGGGCGGAATAGACGGCGAACAGTTGCTGGCGCTCGATCTCCTGCGCCAGCGCCGGCAGGCTGTCCAGCTCGCCGGCGGCGAACAGTTCGCGGCGGATCTCGACGCCGTCGGCGCCGGCACCGGCGATGAGGGGCAACAGCGCGCGCTGGCCGCCGTGTTGTTTGACGGTATCGGTGCCGTAGGCGCCGGTGACCACGATGATTTCTGTTTTCATTTTGACTCCTGAGGCGGCATTGTCGCCGCCGCTGCTGTTACCGGTACGTTAAATGGAACCGGTTCCAGCGAAAAGCGACAGAGTGTAAAAATATGATCGCAATCACGAAGCTGAGCAAAAAACAGCCGATGCGGAGGGGCGGTCAACGGCCCATGGGAAAGTCAGTCAGCGGGTGGTGGAGCCGCGGACGATCAGCTCGCCGGAGAACATTTGATCGCCACTGGGGGCGGCCAGGCCCTGAATGCGCTGCACCAGCCGCTCCAGCGCCGCGTGCCCCATTTGGTAGGTGGGCTGCTTCAGCGTGGTGATGCCGACGCCCGCCAGCTCCGCCCACTCCAGTTCATCAAAGCCCAGCAGGCCGATGTCGTTGCCCCACTGGATGCCCAGCCGGCGCATGGCGCGCGCCACCTGCAGCGTCAGGGCGCCATTGGCGGAGATCACCGCCTTGCGCATGCCGCGATGGCGGCCGCTGAAATCGCTCAACACTTGCTCCAGCTTCTGCCGATCGTTGAGCGGCGTTTCGGCCTGCTCCGCCAACAGCGCGGGGTGCTGCGCCATGGTATGCCTGAAGGCGTGCAGGCGTTCCAGACGGGTGTTGACCGTGCCGAGCGGCTCGCTGAGGAACAGGATCGCTTCGAAACCTTGTTGCAGCAGATGTTCGGTGGCGACGGTGGCGGCTTCGCGGTTGTTCAGGCCCACCACGTCGCAGGCGAAGTCGGGGATCTTGCGGTCGATCAGCACCATCGGCAGCATCGACTGTTGCAGCGTGGATAAGGCTTCCTCGCGCATGCCGACCGCGTTGACCACGATGCCTTCCACCCGATAACTGCTGAGCAGCTGCAGATAGTGCTGCTCCTGATTGACTTCGTTGTTGGTGTTACACACCAGCAGGGTAAAGCCGTGCTGTCGACAGGCGGCTTCAATACCGCGCATCACGTCCACCGAATAGGGGTTGGTGATATCGGCGAGGATCAGGCCGATCAGGCGAGTCTGGCCGCCCTTCAGGCTGCGCGCCATCTGGCTTGGCCGGTAGTCGAGCTGCTGAATGGCCTGTTCGATGCGCTGTTTGAGATCGTCGGAAAGCAGGTGCTGTTCACCATTCAGATAGCGCGACACGCTGGTCTTGCCGGTTTTGGCGATGCTTGCCACATCGCTGATGGTGGCGCGTCCTGAGGCGCGCGTTGCCTTGCCTGTGCTCACAGCCGATCTCTCCCGCGGTTAATTGCCAAGGAGACTACCATACCCGATGTGCGAGCGGGAATGTTGAAGGATAAGGAGAAAGTCGGGAGGAAGCGGCGGGGCGTCGGTTGCGCCCCGCACGGGATTACTGCAGCGGGCTGAGGGTGATCTCGACGCGACGGTTCTGCGCCTTGCCTTCCGCGGTGCTGTTGGAGGCGATCGGGTTGTCCGGGCCGGCGCCGGTAGTGCGAATACGGTTCGCCGCCACGCCCTGAGTGATCAGCGCGCTGGCTACGCCGTCGGCGCGCTGTTGCGACAGGTTCATGTTGAGCGAGCGAGAACCGGTGCTGTCGGTGTAGCCGACCACGTTGACCGCGGTTTTCGGATACTCTTTCAGCACCATGGCGACGCCGGTCAGGGTGTTGGCGCCCGCCGGTTTCAGCGTGGCGCTGCTGCTGTCGAAGGTCACGTTGTTCGGCATGTTCAGCACGATGTTGTCGCCCTGGCGGGTGACGCTGACGCCGGTGCCTTTCATCTTGTCGCGCAGTTTGGCTTCCTGCACATCCATGTAATAACCCGCGCCGCCGCCGAGCGCTGCACCGGCCGCCGCGCCGATCAGCGCGCCTTTGCCGCGATCTTTCTTGGAGGAGGACAGCACGCCGACGCCGGCGCCCAGTGCGGCCCCGAGGCCTGCACCGATACCGGATTTACCGACTTCGGATTCGCCGGTGTAAGGGTTGGTGGTACAGGCCGACAGGGTGAGCGCTACGCTCACTGCGCCGGCAATAATGGCAATGCGTTTTTTCATGTTCTTGTCCTTAATGGCATCAAAATCTGTACGCGCCGGCCCAAAACGGGGGCGCAAAAAATGGGCGCCGCGGGAAGCCCGCGCCACCGCGCTACTATGACGCGCTGGTTCGCCGGCAGTTCCGGAGAAAAGCGTGACAAATGATGAGCGCGGGGGAGTGCTGGGGGGTGTTATGCGACAAAATGCCGGGCGGCGCCATGCAGCGGATTCCTAATTGCGCGCCGCCGGGGTGTGAATGCGCCTTTTTTAACCGCAACCGGTTGAATTTTCGATTGCCGGCCAGTTCATGATCAGCGTATAGGCCAGGGTTTCGTCGTTGAACAGGCGCTGCGTCACCTGAAAACCGTGCTTGTGGTAGAACGCGCAGGCGCGCAGGTTCTGCTGATAAACCTCTAGGCTGAGCCGGCGGTAGCGCTGCTGCACATGCGCCATCAGCGCCTGGGCGACGCCGCGGCCGTGGAACGCCCGATCGACGAACAGCGCGCCGATGAACTGCTCGTCCAGCACGCTGATAAAGCCGACGATCTCGTCGTCATGCCAGCAGGCCCAGCTTTGCGCGCGCGGCAGGTAGTTTTCTCGTACCAGCGCGGCGCTCTCGCGCCAGTATTTTTCCGCCACGAACGGATGGGCGGCGATGGTGCTGGGCAGCCACAGCGCCATCAGCCGGTCGATATCCTCCAGGCCGCTGGGGCGGATCACCGTGGCTTTGGGTAGCACATGCACCCCGTCAGGTGATCGTTCACCAGCCCGCTGGCCTGCATGAAGGCGTAACAGATGGTGGAGCCGATAAACTTGAAGCCGCGCTTTTTCAGCGCCTTGGACATGGCGTCGGACTGCTCGGTTTTAGCCGGGACCTGGCTTAGCGCTTGCCAGCGGTTGAGCTGCGGCTGGCCGCCGACGAAATCCCAAATGAAGGTGACGAAATTCTCCCCGGCCTCCTCCATCGCCAGATAGGCCCTGGCGTTGGCGATAATGGCTTCTATCTTGCCGCGATGGCGGATGATGCCGCTGTCCTGCAGCAATCGTTCCACGTCCTGCTCGCTCATGGCGGCGACCCGCTGCGGATCGAACTGGTGGAAAGCGCGGCGGTAGTTCTCGCGCTTTTTCAGCACGGTGATCCAGGAAAGGCCGGCCTGTTGCCCCTCCAGACAGAGCATTTCAAACAGCTCGCGCGCGTCGGTGGTGGGCGCGCCCCATTCCTTGTCGTGATACTCGAGATACAACGGATCGGCCGTCACCCAACCGCAACGTTCGTCTGCCATCCTGAATGTCCTTGTGCTGTATTTATGAACAGTAATCATCGCTCGAAGCGGCGAACTTGGCAAGCCTCTGATTGTTTTGTCATCAGCCCGCTTGACGTGACGGAAAAGCCGACAATAGTTACTACATGGCCGGTGGAAAACCGGTCAACGATAAAAACGATATTGCCTTCATTTGCAGGCTCTCAGGAGTCGATTCATGCCTCTAAAAATAACGTGCATGCCCCGCCCGGCGGCGCTTGCAGTGGCGCTACTTTGCAGTGTGACCCTTCCGGCTCAGGCGTATGACCAACTCTACGTCTTTGGCGACAGCCTGAGCGATACCGGCAACAACGGCCGGTTCACCTATGACGGCAGCCAGCATCTGCTGTACGACGAGGCGTTGGCGCAGCGCATCGGCGCGGCGCTGGTGGCTTCGGACAACGGCGGTGAAAACTATGCCGCCGGCGGCGCCGTGGCGGTGCCGGGCCTGAATCCGGTCGATAATACCCAGGATCAGGTACAGCGCTATCTGAACCGGGTTAACGGCCAGGCCGATGGCGACGGTTTGTACATTCATTGGATCGGCGGTAACGATCTGGCGGCGGCGGCGTTGAACGCCGCCGCCGCACCCGGCGTGGCCTATAACAGCGCGGCGGCCGCCGCCGCGCAGGTGCATTCGCTGCTGAACGCCGGCGCCGGCACGGTGATCGTGCCGACGGTGCCGAACATCGGCTCCACGCCGCAGCTGATGGAGTTGATCATTCAACAGGCGCTGTCTCCGGTGCAGGGGGCGGCGATCCAGGCGGCCTACGCCACGCTCAATTCGCTGGCGACGCCGGACAACGCGTCGCGCACGCAGGCGATCCACGCGGCGTTGGCCGCTGCGGCGAAGCAGGGCAGCGCCATTCCTCAGGTGCAGCAGGCGATCGCCACCCAGCTCATCGCGGCGTATGACAGCCTGAGCGCGCAGGCCGGTCAGCTGACCGATTTCTATAATCAAAGTGAAGACCGTTTGCTGGCGCAGGGCGGCGGCAATATCGTGCGGGTGGACGTCAACAAACTGTTTGCCGAAGCGATTGCCAATCCGGCGCAGTTCGGCTTCGCCAACACCGCCGGCATGGCTTGTCCGCCGGGCGTTTCCTCGGCGGTCTGCCGTTCCGACATGCCCGGCTTCGATGCCAGCCAATCCTATCTGTTCTCCGACCACTTCCACCCGAGCCCGCAGGCGCACCTGCTGATTGCGGATTATATCCAGGCGGTGTTGGATGGCCCGGCGCAGGTGGTGGCGCTGAATCAGGCGACGGCGGCGATGGCGCGCGACAGCCGCGCCACGCTCGACAGCCGCTTCCAGCAGCTGCGCCACGGCGAAAACCCGCAGGGCTCGCTGGGCGTGTTCGGCGGTTACGCCGGCCAGCACTACGACTATGCCGATAACCGGGCGGCGGGGGACGGCAACGCCACCACCCACAACCTGACCGTCGGCGTGGACTATCAGCTGACCGACGGCTGGTTGATCGGTGCGTTGATCGCCGGTTCCAACGACGATCAGCATCCTTCCAGCCGTTATGATTACAAGGCGCGTGGGCTGCTGCTGTCGGCCTTCAGTTCGCTGGCGATATTCGAGCACGGTTGGGTCAACGCCGATCTGCACTATGCGGCGATGGAGTATGACGATATTCGCCGCAGCATGCGGCTGGGGCCGCTGACGCGTACCGAAACCGGTTCGACTTCCGGCAAGCAGTGGGGCGCGCGCGTGACCGCCGGCTATGACTTCCCGATCGCTTCTTACCTGACCACCGGGCCGGTGGCGCAGTTCGCCTGGGATTACAGCCGCGTTTCCGGCTACAGCGAAGACGGCGATGACAGCACCGCCATGCGCTTCAACGATCAAACCTACCACTCGCAGATCGGTGCGCTGGGCTGGCGGCTGGATACGCAATTCGGCGTATTTAACCCTTATGCGGAAGTGAGCTATCAGCATCAGTTCGGCGACGACGTATACCGCGCCGGCGGCGGTCTGAAATCGACGCAAACCTCGTTTACCCGTGACAGTGCGGGCCAGGACAAAAACTGGGTGGATGTCACGCTGGGGGCCAACATGCCGTTGACGGACAGGGTATCGGCCTTCGCCACCGTCTCGCAAACCGGCGGGCTGAGCAGCGGCGAGCAGTTTATGTATAACGTCGGCGTCAGCGCGCGCTTTTGAATGGGTTCTGCAGAGCGCGTTTGCCAAAGGCGCGCTAAATGGCATTGCGTAAGCGATACGTTCGTATAAGGGAAGCTAATTAAGAGGAAGCGGACGGGAATTAATTATGCGGGCCGTCATGACGCTGACGGAAATACAAAAAAAAACTGATCCTATGAAAGGATCAGGTAGCCACTTGGCCAACACCAGGGAAAATTTTAATTATTATTGTATAACCAAAGATTAACTGTCAATGGGTTTCTGTGGCTCATTGTTGGCGTATTACATATCCGCTTGTTTCTCCTCGAGTCGCTGCAGCGGCCCGTCGCGTGATATCGCCTTATTTTTCACGATATAAGAAATAATTTGGCGCTTAGTCACATTATCTGCCGGTGAGGCGAGTTTTTTAGTTGATAAAATTAACAAAAATAACATTGGCGTAACTTTACCCTGTGGCAAATATAAGCATGTGTGCATTTCAATCTGCATAAATAGGGTTGATGAGAACAGGTGCTGTGGGCGAATAAGTGACGATTTAAGCAACGATTAGTCTCGTTTTTTGTTAAGTTATTCTAATGTTTTTGGCGGGCCGTATTTTCGCCACGTTCGTCGCCGGTGAAATAAGCCGGCTAACCGGCGTCCTGTCCTGCGCGCACCGCGCGCGAAAATCCAGCGCTTCTCGCCCCGATTCGCACTTGTTGCCGGATTCTGGCTGTATATCTTACGGTCAACGGGTATACTGGCTCATTCCATCTAAATCCACTTGTATCGCGTGCGAATTCAACATGCAAAAGTTTGATACCAAGACCTTCCAGGGCCTGATCCTGACACTGCAGGATTATTGGGCGCGCCAGGGCTGCACCATCGTTCAACCATTGGACATGGAAGTCGGCGCGGGAACCTCACACCCGATGACGTGCCTGCGCGCACTGGGGCCGGAGCCGATGGCCGCCGCCTACGTGCAGCCATCCCGCCGTCCGACCGACGGCCGCTACGGCGAAAACCCGAACCGTCTGCAGCACTACTACCAGTTCCAGGTGGTGATTAAGCCATCGCCGGACAACATTCAGGAACTCTACCTGGGCTCGTTGAAAGAGCTGGGTCTGGATCCGACCATCCACGACATCCGCTTCGTGGAAGACAACTGGGAAAACCCGACGCTCGGCGCCTGGGGCCTGGGTTGGGAAGTGTGGCTGAACGGCATGGAAGTGACGCAGTTCACCTACTTCCAGCAGGTCGGCGGCCTGGAGTGCAAGCCGGTAACCGGCGAGATCACCTACGGTCTGGAGCGTCTGGCGATGTATATCCAGGGCGTGGACAGCGTGTATGATCTGGTGTGGAGCAACGGCCCGCTGGGCGTCACCACCTACGGCGACGTGTTCCACCAGAACGAAGTGGAGCAGTCCACCTACAACTTCGAATACGCCGACGTCGACTTCCTGTTCTCCTGCTTCGAGCAGTACGAGAAAGAGGCCCAGTCGCTGCTGGCGCTGGAAAAACCGCTGCCGCTGCCGGCCTACGAACGCATCCTGAAGGCGGGTCATACCTTCAACCTGCTGGACGCGCGCAAGGCGATTTCGGTGACCGAGCGTCAACGCTACATTCTGCGCATCCGCACGCTGACCAAAGCCGTTGCCGAAGCCTACTACGCTTCCCGCGAAGCGCTGGGCTTCCCGATGTGCAACAAGAAGAACGAGAACTAAGAGGCAGCCATGACTCAACAGACTTTCCTGGTGGAAATCGGCACGGAAGAGCTGCCGCCGAAGGCTCTTCGTTCCCTGGCGGAATCTTTCGCCGCCAACTTCACTGCCGAGCTGGATAACGCCGGCCTGGAACACGGTGAAGTGAGCTGGTTCGCTGCACCGCGCCGCCTGGCGCTGAAAGTGGCCAACCTGAGCGCGGCGCAGGCCGATCGCGAAATTGAAAAACGCGGCCCGGCGATCGCTCAGGCGTTCGACGCCGAAGGCAAACCGAGCAAAGCGGCCGAAGGCTGGGCGCGCGGCTGCGGCATCACCGTCGATCAGGCTGAACGCCTGGTGACCGACAAGGGCGAGTGGTTGATGTACCGCGCCCACGTCAAAGGCCAGTCGGCGCAGCAACTGCTGGCCGGCATGGTCAGCACCGCGCTCGGCAAGCTGCCGATCCCGAAACTGATGCGCTGGGGCGATTCTGACGTGCAGTTCGTGCGTCCGGTGCACACCGTCACGATGCTGCTGGGCGCCGATCTGATCCCGGGCACCGTGCTGGGCATCGACTCTGCGCGTACCGTGCGCGGCCACCGCTTCATGGGCGAAGCCGAGTTTACCCTCGACAACGCCGACCAATACCCGCAGATCCTGCTGGAGCGTGGCAAAGTGGTCGCCGACTATGAAGCGCGTAAAGCGCTCATCAAGCGCGACGCCGAGCTGGCGGCGCAGAAGATTGGCGGCAAGGCCGATCTGAGCGACAGCCTGCTGGAAGAAGTGGCCTCGCTGGTGGAATGGCCGGTGGTGCTGACCGCCAAATTCGAAGAGAAATTCCTGGCGGTGCCGGCGGAAGCGCTGGTGTACACCATGAAGGGCGATCAGAAGTATTTCCCGGTGTACGACGCCGCGGGCAAACTGCTGCCGAACTTTATCTTCGTGGCCAACATCGAGTCGAAAGACCCGCAGCAGATCATCTCCGGTAACGAGAAGGTGGTGCGTCCGCGTCTGGCCGACGCCGAGTTCTTCTTCAACACCGACCGCAAGAAACGTCTGGAAGACAATCTGCCGCGCCTGGAAACCGTGCTGTTCCAACAGCAGTTGGGCACCCTGCGCGACAAGACCGATCGCATTCAGGCGCTGGCGGGCTGGGTTGCCGGCCAGATCGGCGCCGACGTCAACCACGCCACCCGTGCGGGCCTGCTGTCGAAGTGCGACCTGATGACCAACATGGTGTTCGAATTCACCGACACCCAGGGCGTGATGGGCATGCACTACGCGCGCCACGACGGTGAGGCGGAAGACGTCGCCGTTGCGCTGAACGAGCAGTATCAGCCGCGCTACGCCGGTGATGCGCTGCCGCAGTCGCTGGTGGCTTGTTCACTGGCGATCGCCGACAAAATGGACACCCTGGCCGGCATCTTCGGCATCGGGCAGCATCCGAAAGGCGATAAAGACCCGTTCGCGCTGCGCCGCGCCGCGCTGGGCGTGCTGCGCATCATCGTCGAGAAAAACCTGCCGCTGGATCTGCAGACTCTGACCGAAGAGGCCGTGCGCCTGTACGGCAGCAAGCTGACCAACGCCAAAGTGGTCGATGAGGTGGTGGAATTCATGCTGGGCCGCTTCCGCGCCTGGTATCAGGAAGAAGGCCACGCGGTCGATACCATTCAGGCGGTGCTGGCGCGCCGTCCGACCAAGCCGGCCGACTTCGACGCACGCGTCAAGGCGGTATCCCACTTCCGCACGCTGGACGAAGCGGCGGCGTTGGCTGCGGCCAACAAACGCGTCTCCAACATCCTGGCCAAATCTACCGAAACGCTGAACGACAGCGTGCGCGCCTCGGTGCTGAAGGACGCGGCGGAGATCCAGTTAGCGACCCACCTGGTGGTGCTGCGCGACAAGCTGCAGCCGTACTTCGCGGCGGGCAACTACCAGGAAGCGCTGGTGGAACTGGCTGCGCTGCGTGAGCCGGTGGATGCGTTCTTCGACAACGTGATGGTAATGGCGGACGATGCGGAAGTGCGCGTGAATCGTCTGACGCTGCTGAGCAAACTGCGTGAACTGTTCCTGCAGGTGGCGGATATCTCCGTACTGCAGTAAAACGGCTCTGTGCTGTGAAAAGGCGCCTGCGGGCGCCTTTTTTATGGCTGGCGTAACTGTTTGATACCGGCTGCGGTCAAGCGATAGCGTTGTAAACGGCTCTTGGGCTTATCCGGTAACGTCATTTCAATCCAACCGGCATTCAAGGCCGGTTGGAGATAGCGTTCGCGGAAAGATTTTCGATCCTGCAACTGTAGAACATTCTGGAGTGCTTCTCGCGACATCTCACCTTGCAGCGCCGCCAGCAAGTCATCGACTTGGGGGGTGACTTGGGGGGTGACTTGGGGGGTAATACTCAGCTCAAGCGCTTTTAGAATCATTTCCAGCATGAATTCAACGAAGGGTGAACAATCGGTTTTTTGGTTGCTGGCATTCAGCGCTTGGTAATATCCGGACTGGTTATCATGCACCAGGCTCTCAACCGGCACGTTGGCGAACAAAGGATCCCAGCGTGACAAAATCAGCGTTTGCCACAACCGTCCCATGCGGCCGTTTCCATCGGCAAACGGGTGGATGAATTCGAATTCATAGTGAAATACACAGCTGCCGATCAGCGGTGGCAGATCGGTTTGTTGCAGCCAGATGAGCAGTTGGCGGATCAGCAACGGTACGCGTTCCGCCGGGGGAGCCATATGGATCACGACGTTGCCGTTCATCACGCCGACGCCGCTCTGACGATAGCGGCCGGCATCAGGTAGCAAGCTGTTCATCAGCATCCCATGTGCGGCAAGCAGATCGCGTTCATTTTCGGGATGCCAATGATTCAGGTTGGTATAGCAATGGATGGCATTCATCGCTTCCTGAACGTCTCGCGGAGGGGCGATGACGCGTTTACCTGCGATGATAGCGGTGATCTGCTCTTCGCTCAGGGTATTGCCTTCGATCGCCAACGAACCTTGAATGGTACGGATCCGATTGATGCGCCTTAGCCGCAACGCATGCTCTTGTTCCGCTTGCATTGTCAAACGGGCCAACGCTGCCCCTACGTCTGTCGCCAGATGCAGAATGGAGGGGGTGATGGTCAACGGCGGTTGATAAGAGGACATGAGCAAGTTGGCCCGGCGATAAACGTTGGAAAAGTGTACCATGCGTACGTGGTACACGCAGTACGCCGTTTTTAACCAGACAATGTTCACCGCAAGCGGAATCGCGTATCGGAACGCCGCCAGTTGATCTATTCTTATAGGCGCACGGAGTGCGGAAAAAGGGGCGGAGTCCAATGAAAAAGCAGGTTTATAACAGGAGTTATGTCACATGGCGGTAGGGATCCAGAGCAGAGTTTTCGCGCGTTGGTTGGCACCGGTATTGGCATTGTTGGTGGTCATGCAATTGACCGCCTGCGGCGATAAAGAGCCGGAACAGCGCAAAGCATTCATTGATTACTTACAGAATACCGTGATGCGCAGCGGGGCGAACATCCCCACGCTGAGCGAAGACCAGAAACAGAAGTTCGGCAACTATGCCGGCGATTACGCGATTTTGGTCGGTTTTTCCCAGCAGTTGTCCAAATCGGTCGGCGCCAGCCTGACGCCGGCGCTGGACCAGATTAACCAGATCCGCACCGCGCAGGACTACCTGAACAAACGCGACGCGCTGCAGCAGTCGGTCGGAGCATTGAACCTGCTGGGCCAGCAGATCCAGTCCGCCAAATCGCAGGCGGATACCGCCCGTGCGGCGCTGAAGCAGCCCGACGATCTGAAGGCGGTGTACAACCAGGCCTATGACAAGATCGTCACCGCGCCGGCCAACGCCCTGATGCCGGCGATCCCGACCACCGCCAGCTTCGTGCAGGATCTGGTGCAGGTTGGCGATTTCCTGCAGAGCCAGGGCAATCAGGTCAGCTTTAACAACAACGGCGTGCAGTTCCGCACCGCGCAACAGGTGGCGCAATACAACACCATGATGTCGAATCTGGTGGCTAAACAGCAGAACCTGGTGAACGCGCAGAAAACCATTCAAAGCGTGACGCAATAACGCCCCCGCGCACGAGAGACAGGCCGGCATTGCCGGCCTGTTTTATTTCCCCCCTCAGCGTTTCCAATAACTTGCTGGCTTATTGCGCAGGCTTCTGTACTACACTTCAATTAATCCATTCATTAAGCAATGTAGTTTTCTTTCACTCATCACTTCGCTAGTTCCCGGCGGGATGAGTGCTCACAGGGAAGATCAAACAGCGCGTTGTTATCGGGCGCGGCGGCCAAAAATAAATTGTGATGTTTGTCACAATTTAAAAACAAAACACCAAGTTAAAAATGTGATGCGTATCACTTTATTGCGGGTTTTAAGGCGATTTCTTTCTCACTGTGCTTTTTTTACACGCCATAATTGTGATCAGTATCACTATAAGTGGTGGTTTGTTGGGGTGTTGTATGTGATTTGTATCACAAAAAATTCGTGAAGTTCG
Organism: Serratia sp. LTN-2; assembly: GCF_059740205.1. Taxonomy (NCBI): domain Bacteria; kingdom Pseudomonadati; phylum Pseudomonadota; class Gammaproteobacteria; order Enterobacterales; family Yersiniaceae; genus Serratia; species Serratia sp. LTN-2. The sequence goes on from NZ_JCAXDO010000006.1 coordinate 83,278, forward strand.
CGTGACAAAAACAGCGTGATAGAGTCCGTTTCGCATACAGCGGCAACACGGCTGGATCGTCACAACAATAATCACGCGCTCTATTGTCAGCGCGTAACAATAGGGGTGTGTTTTATGTTTTCACCAGACATCAAGGTTAAAGTGCAAAACTTTGGCCGCTTCCTGAGCAACATGGTGATGCCCAACATCGGCGCCTTTATCGCCTGGGGGATTATCACCGCACTGTTCATTCCAACCGGCTGGCTGCCGAATGAAACCTTAGCCAAGCTGGTCGGCCCGATGATCACCTACCTGCTGCCGTTGCTGATCGGCTACACCGGCGGGCGACTGGTAGGCGGCGATCGCGGCGGCGTAGTCGGCGCCATCACCACCATGGGCGTCATCGTCGGCGCCGACATGCCGATGTTCCTCGGCGCGATGATCGCCGGCCCGCTGGGCGGCTGGGCTATCAAGCACTTCGACCGCTGGGTGGACGGCAAGATCAAAAGCGGCTTTGAAATGCTGGTGAACAACTTCTCCGCCGGCATCATCGGCATGTTGCTGGCGATCCTGGCCTTCCTGGGCATCGGGCCGCTGGTGGAGGTGCTCTCCAAACTGCTGGCGGCGGGTGTGCACGTGATGGTGACGAACAACCTGCTGCCGTTGGCGTCCATCTTCGTTGAACCGGCGAAAATCCTGTTCCTGAACAACGCCATCAACCACGGCATCTTCTCGCCGCTGGGCATTCAGCAGGCCACGGAAGCCGGCAAGTCGGTGTTCTTCCTGATTGAAGCCAACCCAGGCCCGGGCATGGGCGTGCTGATGGCCTACATGTTCTTCGGCCGCGGCAGCGCCAAGCAATCCGCCGGCGGTGCAGCGATCATTCACTTCCTGGGCGGCATCCACGAAATCTACTTCCCGTACGTGCTGATGAACCCACGTCTGCTGCTGGCGGTGATCCTGGGCGGCATGACCGGCGTCTTTACCCTGACGATGCTGAACGGTGGCCTGGTGTCTCCGGCTTCCCCTGGGTCGATTCTGGCGGTGCTGGCGATGACCCCGAAAGGCGCCTATTTCGCCAACATTGCAGCGGTGTTCGCAGCCTTTGCCGTCTCCTTCGTGGTGTCCGCTTTCCTGCTGAAAACCTCCAAGGTGAAAGAGGATGACGATCTGGAAGCCGCGACCCGTCGCGTGCAAGAGATGAAATCGCAGTCCAAGGGCGGCGCGGCCGCGCCGTCGGCGGTCGATGGCGATCTGAGCACCGTGCGCAAAATCATCGTCGCCTGCGATGCGGGCATGGGCTCCAGCGCCATGGGCGCCGGGGTGCTGCGCAAGAAAGTGGCCGACGCCGGGCTGAAGAACATCTCGGTGACCAACAGCGCCATCAACAGTCTGCCGGACGATGTGGACCTGGTGATCACCCACCGCGATCTGACAGAACGCGCGATGCGCCATGCGCCGCAGGCCCAGCACATTTCACTGACCAACTTCCTCGACAGCAAGCTGTATGGCGATCTGGTCGAGCGTTTGCTGGCGGTGAATACCGCTGCCGCAGCGGCCCCGCAGAGCGGCGCGCACGCGGCTGCAGAGGCCGGCGAACAGGGGCTGTTCAAGCTAAGCGAGAGCAACGTGTTCCTCAACCTGCAGGCCAGCGACAAAGAGCAGGCGATCCGTTTCGCCGGCGAGCAGCTGGTGAAGGGCGGCTACGTTGAGCCGGAATACGTGCCGGCGATGCTGGAGCGCGAAAAGCTCACGTCCACCTACCTGGGCGAGTCGATCGCCGTGCCGCACGGCACCATCGAGGCTAAAGACCGGGTGCTGCGTACCGGCGTGGTGTTCTGCCAATACCCGCAGGGCGTGCGCTTCGGCGATGAAGAGGACGAAGTGGCGCGCCTGGTGATCGGCATTGCCGCGCGCAACAACGAACATATCCAGGTGATCACCAGCCTGACCAACGCGCTGGATGACGAGAGCGTGATCGAGCGGCTGGCGAATACCACCAGCGTCCAGGAAGTGCTGGACCTGCTCGGCGGCAAAAAAGCCGGATAACAGAATCATTTTAAAGGGTGCAGCTTGCTGCACCCTTCGACATTAAGAAGGTAGAGTTATGAAAGCATTACATTTTGGCGCAGGGAACATCGGCCGCGGTTTTATCGGCAAGCTGCTGGCGGACGCGGGCGTTGAGCTGACCTTCGCCGACGTCAATCAAACGGTGCTGGATCTGCTGAACAGCCGTAAAAGCTACCAGGTGCACGTGGTGGGCGAGCAAGAGCGCGTAGAGAGCGTCAACAACGTCAGCGCCGTCAACAGCGGCAGCGAAGCCGCGGTAGCGCTGATCGCCGAGGCGGATCTGGTGACCACCGCCGTGGGCCCGCAAATTCTCGCCAAAATCGCCGGCACGATCGCCAAAGGGTTGGTGTTGCGCCATCAGCAGGGCAATGCGCAGCCGCTGAACATCATCGCCTGTGAGAACATGGTGCGCGGCACCAGCCAGCTGAAGCAGCACGTGTTTGCCGCGCTGCCGCAGGACGAGCAAGCATGGGTTGAGCAGCACGTCGGCTTCGTCGATTCGGCGGTCGACCGCATCGTGCCGCCGGCGGACAGCAGCGATCCGCTGGAAGTCACAGTGGAAACCTTTAGCGAATGGATCGTCGACCAGACGCAGTTTAAAGGCCAGCCTCCGGCGATCGCCGGCATGGAGCTGACCGATAACCTGATGGCTTTCGTCGAGCGCAAGCTGTTCACCCTCAACACCGGTCACGCCATCATCGCCTATCTCGGCCAGCTGGCTGGGTTGCAAACCATTCGCGACGCCATTCTTGACCCGGCGATCCGCCGCGTGGTGAAAGGGGCGATGGAAGAGAGCGGCGCGGTGCTGATCAAGCGCTATGGCTTTGACGCCGATAAGCACGCCGCCTACATCAATAAAATCCTCGGCCGCTTTGAAAACCCGTATCTGCATGACGACGTCGAGCGCGTAGGGCGCCAGCCGCTGCGCAAACTGAGCGCCGGCGATCGCCTGATCAAGCCGTTGCTGGGCACGCTGGAATATGGCCTGCCGCACGCCAACCTGATCCAGGGCATCGCCGCCGCCATGAGTTACCGCAGCGAACAGGATCCGCAGGCGCTGGAATTGGCGGAACTGCTGAGCACCCTGGGGCCGAAAGCCGCGCTGGCGCAAATTTCCGGCTTGCCGGCGGAAAGCGAGGTTGTAGAACAGGCCGTTGCTGTGTATAACGCCATGCACAAGTAGATCCGTGATGATGAACACCCGAGCGCAGCTTGCTGCGCTCCTGCAACCCGAGTTCGGCATCGACGGCCCTCCCCACGCCTTTCGAAAAGCGACGATGGAAGAAGCACAGGCATTTGAAAACCAGGTTCTGGAAAAGCTGAACGCGGGCAAAACGGTGCGCAGCTTCCTGATCGCGGCGGTAGAGCTGCTGGCGGAAGCGCTCAACGTGCTGGTGGTGCAGGTATTTCGCAAGGACGACTACGCGGTGAAATATGCCGTCGAACCGCTATTGTCCGGCAGCGGCCCGTTGGGGGAGCTGTCGGTGCGCCTGAAGCTGATGTACGGGCTGGGGGTGATTTCCCGCCACGAATATGAAGACGCCGAGCTGCTGATGGCGATGCGGGAAGAGCTGAACCATGACGGTTCGGAATACCGCTTCGTTGACGACGAAATCCTCGGACCGTTCGGCGAGCTGCACTGCGTGGCTGCGCTGCCGCCGGTGCCGACCTTCCTGCAGCCGGGTGAGGCGGATGAAGCGCTGATCGCCATGCAGCGCCAGCGCTATCAGCAGATGGTGCGCTCCACCATGGTGCTGTCCATTACCGATCTGATCGCCGGTATCGGCGCCAAACAACCCTCCCGGCTTTCTCCTCTCGGCCGCGGCTAAGCAAAGGCCGCGCGCCACTCGTCGAACAGCAACCACAGCGCGGTGGCGGCCATCAGGCCTGACATCGCGCCGTTGAACACCCGCAGTTTCCAGGTGACCCGCAGCGCGTTGCGCAACCGATCGCCCAGCACCGCCCACAGCAGCACGCAAGGCAAGTTCAGCAGCGCGAAACCGGCGATGACCGACAGCGTATGGACAAAGGTGGCGCCTTCGCGCGGGGTGAACAGGATCGCCACATTGATCACCATCAGCCAGGCCTTGGGATTGACCGCCTGAAACAGCGCGCCGTTGAGCAGGCTCATCGGCTGCGCCTGCTCTTTGGCGTCCGGCGAGGCGGCCTGGAACAGTTTCCACGACAGCCACAGCAGGTAGGCGCAGCCGATCACCGCCAGCGGGAAGCGGATGACGCCGGCCCAGCTCAACGCCAGCGCCAGCAGCGGGATAATGATCGCCAGCTGTACCGCACAACCGACGCAGATGCCGAACAGCATCGGCAGGGTGCGGCGCAGGCCGAAGTTAACGCCCGACGAGGCCAGCAGCAGGTTATTGGGGCCGGGGGTGATTGACATGACGGTGACGTAGCTGACAAAGGCGGAGTCCAGCATGGCAGGTTCCTTGAACGTGAAAATGACGGTAATAACGAGAGGATCAGCATAATCGCTGCGATGGGATGGTGACAGAATCACAAATCGGATATTGTCATGGTTACAGTTGTATGAAATGTAAACTGTACCCATTGCCTGGAGAGAAACTGTGACCCTGCTCGATGAAACCCCGGATACCCGTTACCTGCAGCTGGCGGATACGCTGGCCGAAGCCATTCGCCGCGGCACGCTGCAGCCCGGCGACCGCTTGCCTTCGGTGCGGCGCTGTGCGCAAACCCATCGCGTCAGCATCAATACCGTGGTGTCGGCTTACCGCACGCTGGAGGATCGCGGGCTGATCGAAGCGCGGCCGCAGTCGGGGTTTTATGTCCGCAGCACGCTGCCGGCGCTGAAGATGGCCTCGGCGCCCAGCGGCCGCATCGAGCCGCCGGCGGACGACGTGCTGGCGTTGATCGATACGGTGTTCGCCGCCCAGCAGAACCCGGCCTTCACCAACATTGCGCTGGCCTGCCCGCAGACCAGCGATTTCTATCCCGGCGGCAAACTGGGGCGCATGCTGTCTTCCCAACTGCGCCGCCAGCCGGATCTGATCGGACAATATCCGTTGCCGCCCGGCAGCCTGCGGCTGCGTCAGCAGATCGCCCGCCGCTCAATGACGCTCGGCATGCTGTTGGAGCCGGGCGACGTGGTGTTGACCCATGGCTGCATGGAGGCGCTGCAGCTGGCGCTGCGCGTCACCACCAAACCGGGCGACTGCGTCGGGCTGGAGTCGCCGACCTACTTTTATCTGCTGCCGCTGCTGGCCAGCCTGGGGCTGAAAGCGCTGGAAATCCCTACCGATCCCCAGCTGGGGCTGTCGCTGGACGCGCTGGAGCTGCTGCTGAACGAGAAGCGGCTGAATGCGGTGATCGCCATGCCGACGGTGCAAAACCCGCTGGGTTGCACCATGCCGCTGGCGGCGAAAAAGCGGCTGGCGCGGCTGATGAACGATCATCAGGTGCCGTTGATTGAAGACGGGCTGTATGCCGAGATCCAGTTCGGCGGGGCGCTGTCGCCGGCGGTGAAGGCGTTCGATCGCGACGGCTGGGTGCTGTTTTGCTCCAGCTTCACCAAAACGCTGGCGCCGGATTTTCGCGTCGGCTGGATCTGCGGCGGCCGTTTCCATGAGGCGTTGCGCAAGCTGAAGGCGGTGTCGTCGATGTCCGAGTCACAGCTGCTGTCGGAAACGCTGGCGACCTTCCTGGAGAGCGGCGGCTACGATCACCATTTGCGCAACCTGCGTAAGCGCTATGCCGCTCAGGTGGACGAGGCACGGGCGCTGATCGCCCGGCATTTCCCGCGCGGCACGCTGGCCACGCAGCCGGCGGGCGGCTTCGTGTTCTGGGTCGAATTCCCCCCCGGCGTGGACAGCGTGGCGCTGTTCCATCAGCTGCTGGAGGAGCAGATCTGTTTGACGCCGGGCACCCTGTATTCCCCCAGCGGGCGCTACCGCAACGCGCTGCGGCTCTCCTGCTGCTACCCGTTCAACGCGCGCTACACCCAGGCGCTGGCCCGGCTGGGCGCCAAAGCCTGCGAGATGGGCGGCCTGCCGCCCGGTATTGCGCAGGACGGGTAACGGCGCGCGCCTTTTGCTACAATGCCGGTATTGTTGATTAGCGTGCCATTTTGGGCACAACGGGCCAGAGACCATGAAAGAGAAAGAAAAGGCAGAGATCAAGCGCCTGAGCGACCTGCTGGACGCCTTGAACCACAAAGACGTCACCGTGATCCAACAGGGCAATCCTGAGTTGATCGCGCAGCACACCAAAGAAAAAGAGAAGCTGGCGGCGGAGATCGAGCGCCTGAAAAACGTGCGCGGCGAGAAGCTGAGCGCCGAAGCGCAGAAGCTGAGCAAGCTGCCGTTCAGCCGTGAAATCACCAAGAAAGAGCAGGCCGATATGGGCGCGCTGAAGAAAAGCGCGCGCGGGCTGATCGTGGTGCACCCGATGACCGCGCTGGGCCGCGAGATGGGCCTGAAAGCGGTCACCGGCTACGCCAAGAAAGCGTTCTGAACCCCGGGCGTCAGACCTTGGTGGTGAAATACGCCTTGGTCTGATAGGGCACGGTGACCGTGTCCTGGCCCTGCAGCTCCTCTTCTTCCGCCACCAGTTGGCGCAATTGATCGATAACCTGCTCCTGTTGCGGCTGCGGCAGCGCGGCGATAAAGCTGGTTGAACGCACGCGGTTGTAGATCACGTCCTCCACTGCGCCCCGGTGGCCCAGCATAAACACCTGCTCCTGCAGCGGTTCAAAGCCTTTGAACGGGAAGAACTTGCGCCATTCGCCGGTATAGAAGCGCGGCGCATCGCCTTCGTGGCTATCGACGATCTGATTCAGTTTACGCACCCAACCGACGCGCGCATCGCGCATGTTCCACACCAGGCCGAGTTTGCCGCCGGGCTTGAGAATGCGCTGGATTTCCGCCAGCGCCTGCGGCGTGGCGAACCAATGGAAGGACTGGGCGCAGACCACGGCATCCACCGACTCGTCCGGTAGCGGGATCGCGTCGGCGGTGCCCGCCAGCGTTTTCACCTGCGGCAGCGCCGCCGACAGTTTTTCCAGCATTTGCGGCACCGGTTCGACGGCGATCACCTGCGCGCCGGTTTCCAGCAGGCGCGGGGTGAACTTGCCGGTGCCGGCGCCGAGATCGATGACCGTCATGCCGGCGTGCAGGCCGATGACGTCACGCAGCCAGTCGGCGATTTCCGGTGGGTAATCCGGCCGGCCTTTCACATAGCGATCGGCATTGGCCTGATAGCCCTCGGCGGCGGCGTGATGAATCGAATGGGTCGGGGTGGTCATAACCTGGCTCCTGGCTGAAAAAACGTGCGGCTACAGTATAGGCGGAAGAAAAGAGTTAACGCGGCATTCGGCGCACGTTTTTCATTTTTCCGCCCGCGCTTTCAATGGCCGAGCAGGCGGCGGTTGAAATCCTCAAGGCGCCCTTCGGTGAGCCGCGTGAGCATGGTCTTGCTCCAACTGGCGGAGAGGCCGGCCACCGCCAACAGGCGGCGATACTGTTCCGCGTCGAAAGGCATGTGCCAGGCGATGGCGATGGCTTCGGCCACCGACACATCGCTGTTGCGCGCCGCCAGCGCCAGCGGACGATCGCCGCTGACCGCGCCCGGCGACACCACCCGATACAGCCAACCGCAGCGGCCGCTTTGCTGCATCAGCACCGAAATGTCCTCGATGGCGAAGTGATAATTGAGCTTGAAGCACGGCGAGCGCGGCTGGGTGACCTGGATCAGCGCCTCGCCCCAGCGGAAGATGTCGCCCATAAACACATTGTGTTCGGTCAGCCCTTCGGTGGAGATGTTCTCGCCGAAGGCCGGGGCGCAAAATTGCTCGGCCTGCGCCGGAAACTGCTCGCGCCAGTGGGCATAATGCTCGCGCGGGTAGTGACACAGCGCGCGGTCCGGCCCGCCGTGGTAGCTTTTTTCGGCCTGTTCGTCGCCTTCCAGCCCGAGCGGCGTGAGCCGGATGGCGCCATCCACCTGGCGTTTGGCGATGGCGCTGGGGCGCCCGCCCTCATAGGGTTGAATGCTGCCGATGTAAACGTCTGGGTGATGCATGTACGCCTCCGTGTCTCGCGTCGAGGGCTCAGCATAGCCTGAGTTGTTCCCGTACACTACCCGGCGTTTACCTGTACGGAAGGATGTGTTTTTCCTGTCTATATTTAGGCTTTTATCGTCGAGAAAAAACCATGCGTTTCATTGTATTGAGGCATGCGGAGTCAGAATGGAACCGCTCGGGGATTATTCAGGGGCGAAGTGACAGTCCGCTGACAGAAGAGGGGCGACGTCAAATCGCTGGGCTTGGCGCTCGCTTGCAAATGTTATCGGTCACTTTGTTGATCAGTTCACCGGCTGGCCGGGCTTTTACGACAGCGGAGACGTTGGCTGAGAGATGTGGCTGCACTGTGCAAATGGATAAGCGTTTGCAGGAGCAAGATTTTGGCCGACTGGAAGGATTATCTTATGCGCAGGCCATGCGCGATTATCCTGAAGCGACGCAGTGCCTCTTTGCCGGTAAGGCAGAGGCGTCGGCTCCGGGAGGGGAGAATGCTTATGAGGTTGCCTGGCGCCTGATGGCTTGTCTGTCCGATCTGGCTGTCGATGGACAAAATCAAACGCTTGGTGTGGTTACGCACGGCCATGCTCTGCAGGCACTGATTTGGTGGCTTAAAGGGGCTGACCCGCAGGAGGACCTCCGCAGATACGGTCATCGCAATTGCGGCTACGCAATGCTTGATGCGACCGCCTCTGGTTTTAATTTGTTGAATTGGGGAGTCGCGACCCACCTGTTGCCACAAAGATAGGGCGAGGAACGGATATTCCTCGCCTGAGGGCGTCAGAAGGTGGTCCAGTTCTCTTCCGCTGCGGCGTTGGCGGCCGCGGGTTTGACGGTCGGCGCTTTCGGCGCGGCGGCTTTGGCGGCGACGGGCTCGGTCTGTTCCGCCAAGCGGAACACCGAAACGCTCTGCAGCAGCATCTCCGCCTGCTCTTCCAGCGAATCGGCGGCGGCGGCAGACTCTTCTACCAACGCGGCGTTCTGCTGGGTGGTGTGGTCCATTTCTACGATCGCCTGGCCAATCTGGGCGATGCCGCGCGTCTGTTCATCGGAGGCGGCGGCGATCTCGGCCATGATGTCGCGCACGTGGGTAACCGAGCGGACGATCTGCTCCATGGTGTTGCCGGTGCTTTCTACCAGTTCGGTGCCGGTTTTCACCCGGCTGACCGATTCGGCGATCAACCCTTCGATCTCTTTGGCTGCCTGGGCGCTGCGGCTCGCCAGGCTGCGCACTTCGCTGGCGACCACCGAGAAGCCGCGGCCCTGTTCGCCGGCGCGTGCCGCTTCGACAGCGGCGTTGAGCGCCAGGATGTTGGTCTGGAAGGCAATGCCGTTGATCAGGGTGGTAATTTCGGCGATACGCTGCGAACTGCTGGAGATATCGCGCATGGTGCTGACCACGTTTTCCACCAGCTTGCCGCCCTGCTGCGCGGTCTGCGAAGCGTCGGTGGCCAGCTGATTGGCGTGATGGGCGTTGTCGGCGTTCTGTTTCACCGTGGCGGTCAGCTGTTCCATGCTGGCGGCGGTTTCCTCGACCGCTGCCGCCTGCTGTTCGGTACGGGAAGAGAGATCGGTGTTGCCGGCGGCGATTTCCGCCGAGGCGGTGGAAACCTGGCTGACGCCCATCTGGATCTTTTCAATCATGGTGCGCAGATTTTGGCTCATCGCCGCCACCGCGTTCAGCAGCTGCCCCAGCTCATCGCGGCGGGTGCTGGTCTGCGCCTGGCGCAGGTCGCCGCTGGCGATGCGTTCCGCCATCGCCAGCGTGCTGTGCAGCGGACGGGTGATCTGCAGCGTGATGCGCCAGGCGATAAGGACCCCGGCGATGATGGCGATCAGGGTGGTGATGCCCATCTGCAGCTGCGCCAGATTGATGTTGTTGCGCGTTTGCACCAGCTCGTCCTGCATAAAGGCGTTCACCAGCGTGCCGATCGCCTGCGCGCGTTCGCCGAGCTGCCGGCTGATCTGCTGCTCGTGCTCATAGGCCGGCAGGTAGGCCGCAATGCGGTTTTTGTAATCGTCCAAAGCGGCCAGCAGCGGCTGCAGCTGCGGGCGCTGCGCGTCGCTGACCCGGCGGCTCAGGGCGTTGGCCGCGTCACGCGCGTCGTCAATGGCCGCCATCAGCGGCGCCTCGGTTTCCTTGTTCAGGCTCAGCAGCAGGCCGCGCGCGCCGTAGCGCACCTGGGTCAGCTTTTGGTTCAGCTGGATAAAGGCCAGCTGCAGATCGCCGTTGGTCAGCTGACGTTCCACCTGGCTCAGGCTGGCCTGCACTTCCGACATGTTCCAGCTCTGGCGCACCGCATCTTTGGCTGCCACCGCCTGCTCAAAGACTTTTTGCTGCTGCTGGTATTCCCCGATCAGCGTCACCAGACGCTGCAGATCCTTGCGGCTTTGGGCGTCCCAGTCCAACGCCTGCCCCTGGTCTATCAGTTTGACGGCGTTGTCGATATTGGCGCGATTGTTCTGAATATATTCCGGCTGGTAGGTCTGGCCATACATGGCGCGGTTGTATTTGGCCTGATTGATCTCCTCGTTCAGCCGGTTGCTGAAGTCGATGCGATCGGCGCGGGATTCGATGATGTGCAGGTATTGCGCTCCGGTGCCGGCGATGACGACCGCCAACAGCAGCAACAGCGCGAAGCCGAGACCGAGCTTTTTACCTACGGTGAGATGAGTGAACTTTCCTGCCAATGCTTGCAATGCCGCCATAGCGTTTTTCCTTCTCCGGGCGAACGTCAATTGAACAAACCATCGGCAAGAAGTGGTCAAACTTTAGCGGATTTCAGGCAAAAAAATACCCGCCGGCGGCGGGCATCTTCATCAGCGGGGGCGAATTACTTCTTCGCAGCGAAGCGTGCGGCCGCTTCGTCCCAGTTGACCACGTTCCAGAACGCCTTGATGTAGTCAGGGCGTTTGTTCTGATATTTCAGGTAGTAAGCGTGTTCCCATACGTCCAGACCGATGATTGGGAAACCGGAAGCGCCGGCGACGGCTTCGCCCATCAGCGGGCTGTCCTGGTTGGCGGTAGACACCACGGCCAGTTTGCCGTCTTTCAGCACCAGCCAGGCCCAACCGGAACCGAAGCGGGTGGCTGCGGCTTTCTCGAACTCTTCCTGGAATTTCTCAACGCTGCCGAAATCGCGCTCGATGGCCGCTTTCAGATCGCCGCCCAGCGTGGTGCCGGTTTTCAGGTTTTTCCAGAAGAAGCTGTGGTTGGCGTGGCCGCCGGCGTTGTTGCGCATGAAGGTGCGTTTGTCGGCAGGCACTTTATCCAGATCCTGGATCAGCTCTTCAACGCTGTATTTGGCCAGCTCAGGGTAGGCTTCCAGCACGGTGTTGGCGTTGTTGACATAGGTCTGGTGGTGTTTGGTGTGATGGATTTCCATCGTCTGCTTGTCGAAATGCGGTTCCAGTGCGTCGTAAGCGTACGGCAGGGATGGCAGTGAATAACTCATAATCATCATCTCCAGTGGTGTATGGGCGGCGCAAAGGGCGAGCACCGCGTAAGCAGTCGGATCATTATAGTTAATTAAATGATATTGAAAATGATTATCAATGCCCTGTGAAGTGTGTGGTTAATGAACAAATCGCTGCGTTAACAGACTGATAGAAAAGAGGCCTTGAGCGCCACCTGATGCCCTCGCGCCGACATGTTGGTTACTCTCTATACTGTAGAGAGCGCCGGGCCTGTACAGACGCCGAAATGTATCGAAATGTGCCAATGCGTTCACTGAATGAGCACGAGTGTGTAACAACCACAAGCACGCTGTGGTAATATCGCCGCGTCGCGTATCAGCATAACAACAGTGACATTAGCGCTCTGCCGTTTTGGCGAAGAGCGCCATTTGAACAATGTGACAATCGAGAGTAAAGGAGACCCCCATGCAGGTCAGCAGAAGGCAGTTCTTTAAGATCTGCGCTGGCGGTATGGCAGGAACGACGGTGGCCGCGCTGGGCTTTGCCCCTGAAGTGGCGTTGGCGGAAACCCGGCAGTACAAACTGCTGCGCGCCCGCGAGACCCGTAATACCTGTACGTATTGTTCCGTCGGCTGTGGGCTGTTGATGTACAGCCTTGGTGATGGCGCCAAAAACGCCAAAGAAAGCATTTTCCATATCGAAGGGGATCCGGATCATCCGGTAAACCGCGGCGCGCTTTGCCCGAAAGGTGCCGGCCTGGTTGACTTCATCCACAGCGAAAGCCGCCTCAAGTACCCGGAATACCGGGCGCCAGGGTCGGACAAATGGCAGCGCATCAGCTGGGACGACGCCTTTACCCGCATCGCCAAGCTGGTGAAAGAAGACCGTGACGCCAACTTCATCAAAACCAACGATCAGGGCGTTACCGTCAACCGTTGGCTGACCACCGGCATGCTGTGCGCCTCGGCCGCCAGCAACGAAACCGGTTTTCTGTCGCAAAAATTTAGTCGCGCTCTCGGCATGCTTGCCGTAGATAACCAGGCGCGTGTCTGACACGGACCAACGGTAGCAAGTCTTGCTCCAACATTTGGTCGCGGTGCGATGACCAACCACTGGGTTGATATCAAGAACGCGAATTTGATTATCGTCATGGGCGGTAATGCGGCGGAAGCGCATCCGGTGGGGTTCCGCTGGGCGATGGAAGCCAAAATACACAACAATGCCAAGCTGATCGTGATCGATCCGCGCTTTACCCGAACCGCATCGGTGGCGGACTTCTACACGCCGATCCGCTCCGGGACCGACATCGCTTTCCTGTCGGGCGTGTTGCTGTATCTGATGACCAACAACAAATTTAACCGCGAGTACGTCGAGGCCTATACCAACGCCAGCCTGCTGGTGCGGGAAGACTTTGCCTTCGAAGATGGCTTGTTCAGCGGCTATGACGCGGAAAACCGCAAGTACGACAAAACCACCTGGAACTACCAGTTCGACGAGAACGGCTTCGCCAAGCGCGACGTCACGCTGCAGGATCCGCGCTGCGTGTGGAACATGCTGAAGCAGCACGTGAGCCGCTACACCCCTGACGTGGTGACCAACATCTGCGGCACGCCGAAGGACGATTTCCTCAAGGTGTGCGAATACATCGCCGAAACCTGCGTGGCGGATAAAACCGCGTCGTTCCTGTACGCCCTGGGCTGGACTCAGCACTCGGTCGGCGCGCAGAACATCCGCACCATGGCGATGATCCAGCTGCTGCTCGGCAACATGGGCATGGCGGGCGGCGGCGTCAACGCGCTGCGCGGCCACTCCAACATCCAGGGTCTGACCGATCTCGGCCTGCTGTCGCAGAGCCTGCCGGGCTACATGACGCTGCCGTCGGAGAAACAGACCGATCTCGATACCTACCTGAAGGCCAACACGCCGAAGGCGCTGCTGCCGGGCCAGGTGAACTACTGGGGCAACTACCCGAAATTCTTCGTCAGCATGATGAAGACCTTCTACGGCGATAAGGCGCAGAAGGACAACAGCTGGGGCTTTGACTGGTTGCCGAAGTGGGACAAAGGCTACGACGTGCTGCAGTACTTCGAGATGATGGCGCAGGGCAAGGTCAACGGCTACTTCTGCCAGGGCTTTAACCCGGTGGCGTCGTTCCCGAACAAAAACAAGGTGGTGGCTTCACTGTCCAAGCTGAAGTTCCTGGTGACCATCGATCCGTTGAACACCGAGACCTCCAACTTCTGGCAGAACCACGGCGAGTTCAACGAAGTGGATCCGTCGCAGATCCAGACCGAAGTGTTCCGCCTGCCGTCCACCTGCTTCGCCGAAGAGAACGGCTCGATCGTCAACTCCGGCCGCTGGCTGCAGTGGCACTGGAAAGGCGCGGACGCCCCGGGCGAAGCGCTGAACGACGGCGAGATCCTGGCGGGCATCTTCAGCCGCCTGCGCGAGATGTATGCGCGCGACGGCGGTGCGGTGCCGGAGCAGGTGCTGAACATGCGCTGGGACTACCTGACGCCGGACAACCCGGCGCCGGAAGAGGTGGCGCAGGAGAACAACGGCAAGGCGCTGGCGGATCTGCTGGATGCCGACGGTAAAGTGCTGGTGAAAAAAGGCGAGCTGCTCAGCTCGTTCGCGCAGCTGCGCGACGACGGCACCACCGCCAGCGGCTGCTGGATCTTCGCCGGCAGCTGGACGCCGGCCGGCAACCAGATGGCGCGGCGCGACAACGCCGATCCGTCCGGCCTCGGCAATACGCTGGGCTGGGCCTGGGCATGGCCGCTCAACCGTCGCATCCTGTACAACCGCGCCTCGGCGGACCCACAGGGGAAACCTTGGGATCCGAAACGCCAGCTGCTGGAGTGGGACGGCGCCAAGTGGGTCGGGGCCGATATCCCGGACTACAGCACCGCAGCACCGGGCAGCGACGTCGGGCCGTTCATCATGCAGCCGGAAGGCATGGGCCGCCTGTTCGCCACCGACAAGATGGCGGAAGGGCCGTTCCCTGAACACTACGAGCCGTTCGAAACGCCGCTCGGCACCAACCCGCTGCACCCGAACGTGGTGTCCAATCCGGCGGCGCGCGTGTTCAAGGACGATCTGGCGGCGATGGGCAAATCCGACAAGTTCCCGTACGTCGGCACCACCTATCGTCTGACCGAGCACTTCCACTACTGGACCAAGCACGCGCGGCTGAATGCCATCGCGCAGCCGGAGCAGTTCGTGGAGATCGGCGAGAAGCTGGCGGAGAAGAAAGGCATCAAGCAGGGCGATACCGTGAAAGTCAGCTCCAACCGTGGCTATATCAAGGCCAAGGCGGTGGTGACCAAGCGCATTCGCACGCTGCAGGTGCACGGCCAGGAAGTCGACACCATCGGCATCCCGATCCACTGGGGTTACGAAGGGGTGGCGAAGAAAGGCTTTATCGCCAACACGCTGACGCCGTTCGTCGGCGACGCCAATACGCAAACGCCGGAGTTCAAGGCGTTCCTGGTCAACGTGGAAAAGGTGTAACGGAGACGAATTATGGCCATGCAATCTCAAGACATCATTCGTAAATCCGCCACCAATGGCTTCACGCCGGCGCCGCGCGCCCGTGACCACCAGGAAGAAGTGGCCAAACTGATCGATGTCACCACCTGTATCGGCTGCAAGGCCTGTCAGGTGGCCTGTTCCGAATGGAACGACATCCGCGACGAAGTGGGGCACAACGTCGGGGTGTACGATAACCCCGCCGATCTGACCGCCAAGTCGTGGACGGTGATGCGCTTCTCCGAGGTGGAGGAAAACGGCAAGCTGGAATGGCTGATCCGCAAGGACGGCTGTATGCACTGCGCCGATCCGGGCTGCCTGAAGGCCTGCCCGTCGGAAGGCGCGATCATTCAGTACGCCAACGGCATCGTCGACTTCCAGTCCGAGCACTGCATCGGCTGCGGCTACTGCATCGCCGGCTGCCCGTTTGACGTACCGCGCATGAACAAGGACGACAACCGGGTGTACAAGTGCACCCTGTGCGTCGACCGCGTGGACGTCGGCCAGGAACCGGCCTGCGTGAAAACCTGCCCGACCGGCGCGATTCACTTCGGCACCAAGGAAGCGATGAAGCAGGTGGCGGCGGATCGCGTCAGCGAGCTGAACACCCGCGGCTACCAGAACGCCGGTCTGTACGATCCGGCGGGGGTGGGCGGCACGCACGTGATGTATGTGCTGCACCACGCCGACAAACCGCAGCTGTACCACGGTTTGCCGGACAACCCGAGCATCAGCCCGGCGGTGACCTTCTGGAAGGGCGTGTGGAAACCCCTGGCGGCCATCGGCTTTGCCGCCACCTTCGCGGCGAGCGTGTTCCACTATGTCGGCGTCGGGCCTAACCGCGTCGAAGATGAGGACGAGCACGACGAGTCGCATGACGAGGAGACGCGCAAATGAGAAAGGAAAAGCCCATTCAGCGTTACAGCGCACCGGAGCGCATCAACCACTGGATCGTGGCGTTCTGCTTCGTGTTCGCCGCCATCAGCGGGCTGGGGTTCTTCTTCCCCTCCTTCAACTGGTTGATGAACATCTTCGGGACGCCGCAACTGGCGCGCATTCTGCACCCGTTTGTCGGGGTGATCATGTTTGCCGCGTTCCTGCTGATGTTCCTGCGCTACTGGAAGCATAACCTGATCAACCGGGAAGATATCGTCTGGGCCAAGAACATCCACAAAATCGCCATGAACGAGGAAGTGGGTGATACCGGGCGCTATAATTTCGGCCAGAAGTGCGTGTTCTGGGCGGCGATTATCAGCCTGGTGCTGCTGCTGGCCAGCGGCGTGGTGATCTGGCGGCCGTATTTTGCGCCGTCGTTCTCCATCTCGCTGATCCGCATCGCGCTGCTGGTGCATTCGCTGGCCGCGGTCGGCCTTATCATCGTGATTATGGTGCACATTTACGCCGCATTGTGGGTAAAAGGCACCATTACCGCGATGGTGGAAGGCTGGGTGCCGGCGGCCTGGGCCAAGAAACATCATCCGCGCTGGTACCGTGAGGTCCGCGAGAAACGACAGGAAGACAAACCCTGATGAGTATCCGCATCGTTCCTAAAGAGCAGTTAGGGGCACAGCGTGAGAAGTCCACAACGGCGGAGAACATCCCGCCGTTACTTTTCGCCAACCTGAAAAGCCTCTACAGCCGCCGCGCCGAACGCCTGCGTCAGCTGGCGGTCGACAACCCGCTGGGCGACTACCTGAACTTCGCCGCCGAGCTGGCGCAGGCGCAGCAGCATGCGCTGCACGACAATCCGCTGGAGCTCGATCTGAGCGAAGCGTTGGCGCAGGGCGCCGCCAGCGGCAAACCGCCGCTCGATCTGAGCGCGTTTCCGCGCAGCGAGCACTGGCGCAAGCTGCTGACGTCGCTGATCGCCGAGCTGCGCCCACAGGCGCCGGAGCACATTCTGGCGGTGCTGGACAACCTGGAGAAGGCCTCGGCGCACGAGCTGGAGCTGATGGCCGACGCCTTGCTCAACCGCGAGTTCGGCAAGGTGGGCAGCGAGAAGGCGCCGTTCCTCTGGGCCGCGCTGTCGCTCTATTGGGCGCAGATGGCCAGCCTGATCCCCGGCAAGGCGCGCGCCGAATACGGCGAGCAGCGCCAGTTCTGCCCGGTGTGCGGCAGCATCCCGGTCTCCAGCATGGTGCACATCGGCACCGTCAACGGCCTGCGCTACCTGCACTGCAACCTGTGCGAAAGCGAATGGCACGTGGTGCGGGTGAAGTGCAGCAACTGCGAGCAGACCCGCGATCTCAACTACTGGTCGCTGGACAGCGAGCAGGCGGCGGTGAAGGCGGAAAGCTGCGGCGACTGCGGCACTTACCTGAAGATCCTCTATCAGGAAAAAGACCCGCAGGTCGAAGCGGTGGCCGACGATCTGGCTTCACTGGTGCTGGACGCCCGTATGGAAGAAGAAGGCTTCGGCCGCAGCAGCATCAATCCGTTCCTGTTCCCGGCGGAGTAACCGCCCGGCCCCGTTCGCGCGGGGCCGAATGAGCAATTTCAGAACGGGCTTCTGGCATTCGCCCGGGCGAGTTGCTACGTTTAGGCCATGACGCGCCAAGCGAAAGGAACCACGATGTTAAACACCCTGGCAAAACTGACTGCGGTCGCCGTACTGGCGTTCGGACTGGCGGCCTGCGACAACAAGGACGACACCAAACCGGCGGTGCCGCCACCCGATACCAAGCCGACCGTGACGCAGCCCGCGCCACCGCCGCCGCCTGCGCCGGTAGAGACGCCACCTGCGCCGCCGGGGCTGAACGTGTCGCTGCAGAAGGGCAAAATCACCTTCGAACTGCCGCCGGGCTTCAGCGATCAGACGCTGAACAGCGGCATCATCAACGACAGCACCTCCACCATCCAGCGTTTCCTCGACGGCAAGTCGCGCCAGAGTGCGGTCTCGTCCGAAGTGATCCCGCCGGATGACATGAAGCTCAACACCAGCGACAAAATGCTGAAAGAGCTGGCGCAGAGCGCCATCACGGTGTTGGCCGAGCGTTATCAGAACATCCAGACCACCAAAGAAGAGAACTTCACCGTCGGCAAACAGAAGTTTCGCCGGGTAGATACCGAGCAGACCGTCAACGGGCAAAAAGTGGTTTCCACGCTGGTGTTGACGGTGTTCAACAAGCGGGTGGTAACGCTGCAAATGCTGTCGCCGGCCAAAACGCCGGAGGTGCATCAGGCGCTGGTGCAGCGGATTATCGATACTCTGACTGTGAAGTAAGGGCGCCGCGCCGCGGCCAGGACGAAGCGGAGGAGAACGGATGAAACTTATCGGCAGTTACACCAGCCCCTTTGTGCGCAAGATTTCCGTGCTGCTGCTGGAGAAGGGGATCGCGTTCGAATTCGTCAACGATCCGCCGTATGAGCCCGGCAGCCGGGTGAAGGAATGGAACCCGCTCGCCAAGGTGCCGGTGCTGATCGCCGATGACGGCGAGGTGTTTTACGACTCGCCGATCGTGGCCGAATACCTTGAGCTGCTGGCGGTGGAACCGGCGTTTTTGCCGGTCGAGCGCGCCGCTGCGCTGCGCGTTCGTCAGGTGGCGGCGCTGGCGGACGGCGTGACCGAAGCGGCGGCGACGCTGTTTCGCGAAAGCCGGCGCGCGCCGGAAAAACAGGACGAAAGCTGGATGCTGCGCCAGCGCGACAAGCTGACGCACGGCCTGGACGCGCTGGAAACGCTGGCGCGGGAAAAAGCGTGGCTCAATGCCGAGCGGCTGACGCTGGCGGATATCGCCGTCGGCTGCGCGCTGGGCTACCTCAATTTCCGTCGCATCCTGCCCAACTGGTGCGTCCAGCGCCCGGCGCTGGTCAAGCTGGCTGAACGCCTGTTCGCCCGCGAAAGCTTCGCCCGCACTGCGCCGCCCTGAGCTTTCTTTTCTCCCCCGCCGCGGCGGGGTTTTGCTATGCCGATACGTCTAAACTGAAAACCGAGCGACCATGAGCACTGAATCCCACCTTCTTTACAGCCAACTGCCCGCCATCGACCGCCTGCTGCGTGAACCCGCGATTGAACCGCTGGTGGCGCAGCATGGCCAGACGCTGATCGGCGAACTGCTGCGCCGGCTGCAGGCCCAGGCGCGCGACGCGATCAAACAACAGCAACGCTTACCGGCCTGGTGCGACGACTGGCCGCAGGCGCTGCGGGCCGAGCTGGCCCGGCAGCAACGCCCGGCTTTGTTGCCGGTGTTCAACCTCAGCGGCACCGTGCTGCACACCAACCTCGGGCGCGCCCTGCTGGCGCAGCCGGTGAAGGATGCGGTGAGTGCGGTGATGGGGGAGGCGGTGACGCTGGAGTACGATCTGGACGGCGCCGGGCGCGGCCATCGCGATCGGGCGGTGGCGAGTCTGCTGTGCCAGCTGACCGGCGCGGAAGACGCCTGCATCGTCAATAACAACGCGGCGGCGGTGCTGCTGATGCTGGCGGCGGTCGCCCCCGGCAAAGAGGTGGTGGTGTCGCGCGGCGAGCTGGTGGAGATCGGCGGCGCGTTCCGCATTCCTGACGTGATGCGCCAGGCAGGTTGCCAATTGGTGGAGGTCGGCACCACCAACCGCACCCATCTGAAAGATTACCAGCACGCCATCAACGAGCAGACCGGCCTGTTGATGAAGGTGCACACCAGCAACTACAGCATTCAGGGCTTTACCGCAGCGGTCGACGAGGCCGAGCTGGCGCAGCTCGGGGCCGAACGGGGCGTACCGACCGCCACCGATCTGGGCAGCGGCTCGCTGATCGATATGGCGCAGTACGGTCTGCCCGCCGAACCGATGCCGCAGCGGCTGTTGGCCGCCGGCGTCGATCTGGTGACGTTCTCCGGCGATAAGCTGCTGGGCGGCCCGCAGGCCGGGATCATCGTCGGCAAAAAGGCGCTGATCTCTCGCCTGCAGCAGCATCCGCTCAAGCGCGCGCTGCGCGTCGGCAAGCTGACGCTGGCGGCTCTGGAGGCCACGCTGCGGCTCTATCTGCAGCCGGAAAAACTGGCTGAGCAGCTGCCGACGCTGCGGCTGCTGACCCGCCCGCAGCAGGAGATGCAACAGGCGGCCGAGCGGTTGCTGGCGGCGCTGACGCCGCAGTTCACCACTGATTTCGACCTGCGCGCCGAACCGTGCTGGTCGCAGATCGGCAGCGGTTCGCTGCCGGTGGATCGCCTGCCCAGCTATGCCCTGACCTTCACGCCGCGCGACGGCCGCGGCGCCACGCTGGAAGCGCTGGCCGAACGCTGGCGCCGCCTGCCGCAGCCGGTGATCGGCCGCCTCGGCGACGGCAGGCTGTGGCTGGATCTGCGCTGCCTGGAACAGGAAGGGGCGCTGATCGCAGCGCTGAGCGCATCATGATCATCGCCACTGCCGGCCATGTCGATCATGGCAAAACCACCTTGCTGCAGGCGATCTCCGGGATCAACGCGGATCGCCTGCCGGAAGAAAAGCGCCGTGGCATGACCATCGATCTGGGCTACGCCTATTGGCCGCAGCCGGACGGCCGGGTGCTGGGGTTTATCGACGTGCCCGGCCACGAGAAATTCCTCGCCAATATGCTGGCGGGCGTCGGTGGCATCGACCATGCGTTGCTGGTGGTGGCCTGCGACGATGGCGTGATGGCGCAGACCCGCGAGCATCTGGCGATCCTGCGCCTGAGCGGGCGCCCGGCGTTGACGGTGGCGCTGACCAAGGCCGACCGGGTGGACGCGGCGCGTGTCGATGAAGTGCGTAGCCAGGTGCGCGACGAGCTGGCGCGCCAGGGGTGGCCCGATGCGCCGCTGTTCGTGACCGCGGCGGCGGCGGGCGAGGGCATCGAGGCGCTGCGCACGCATTTGCTGGCGTTGTCGCCCGCTGAACATGCGCTGACGCGCCGTTTTCGCCTGGCGGTAGACCGTGCGTTCAGCGTCAAAGGGGCGGGGCTGGTGGTGACCGGCACCGCGCTCGGCGGCCGGGTGAAGGTGGGGGATACGCTGTGGCTGACCGGTGCTGACGCGCCGGTGCGGGTGCGTGGCCTGCATGCCCAGAATCAGACCGTGGAGCAGGCGCAGGCCGGGCAGCGCATTGCGCTTAACATCAGCGGCGATGTCGATAAAGAGCGGATCGCGCGCGGCGATTGGCTGCTGGCGCAGCGTCCGCCCGAAGCGGCGGAACGCATTCTGGTGGCGTTGGAGACGGATCGGCCGATCCGCCATTGGCAGCCGCTGCATCTGCACCATGCCGCCAGCCACATCACCGGGCGCATTTCGTTGCTGAACGACGGGCTGGCGGAACTGATCCTCGATCGCCCGCTGTGGTTGGCGCAGAACGATCGGTTGGTGCTGCGCGATATCGGCGCACGGCAAACGCTGGGCGCGGCCCGGGTGCTCAGGCTGAATGCGCCCAAGCGCGGCAAGCGTCAGCCGGACTATCTGGCATGGCTGCAGGCCCTGGCGCAGGCGCAAGACGATGCGCAGGCGCTGGCGCTTGAGTTGCCGCACGGCGCGCTGTCGCTGGCGGCGTTCGCCTGGGCGCGGCAATTGACGGACGATGGTCTGAACGATCTGCTGGCGAACGGCGATCTGCTGATCGTCGGTGACCGGGCGCTGGCGCTGGATCAGGTGCAACAGGCGGAAAGCCGCCTGCTGCAGGTGCTGACGGAATATCACCAACAGCACGCCGATCAGCTGGGCTTAGGGCGCGCCCGCCTGCGGCGCATGGCGCTGCCGCAGCAGCCTGAAGCGCTTGTGTTTATGATGATCGATCGGCTGCTGAAGGCCGGTGCGCTGCGCAATACGCGCGGCTGGCTGCACCTGCCGGAGCACGGCCTGGCGTTCAGCGCCGAAGAGGCGCCGCTGTGGGCGCGCATCGAACCGCTGTTCGGCGACGAACCCTGGTGGGTGCGCGATCTGGCGCTCGAATTGGGCGAGGAGGAGAGCCGGGTGCGAACGCTGCTGCGCAAGGCGGCCCAACTGGGCCATGTGACGGCGGTGGTGGTGGATCGCTATTACCTCAGCCGACGCATCGAGCAATTTGCGGCGCTGATCCGCGCGCTGGATGCGGAGCGGGGTGGCGCCAACGCCGCCGACTTCCGCGATCGGCTTGGCGTCGGGCGCAAGCTGGCGATCCAGGTGCTGGAGTTCTTCGATCGCAGCGGCTTTACCCGCCGCAAGGGCAACGAGCATCTGCTGCGCGACGGCGGGCTGTTCGGCAACTGATTGCGTGTTTTTTGTTCTCTGATGACGGTATAATCAGCTTTAATCACTTTGATTGATGTTGATTGTACTGAGGAGCAAGAAGATGAATACGAAAGTCATCACCGCTCATGTGCCGCTGCCTTTGGCTGAAAAGGTAGACGAAATGGCCGCCAGACTTGAACGCTCGCGGGGATGGATAGTGAAGCAAGCCCTCGCCGCCTGGCTCGAGCAAGAGGAGGAGCGCCGTCGATTAACGCTGGCGGCGCTGGCCGATGTCGAACAGCAAAACGTTATCGATCATGAGTCGGTAGAAGCCTGGGCGGCCAGCCTGGACAGTGACGAGCCGCTGCCGGTACCGCGCTGATGAAATTAAAATGGACGAGTAAGGCGCTATCGGATTTGGCGCGTTTGTTTGAGTTTCTTGCCTTGGCTAACCGCACTGCGGCAGCGAATTCGGTGAAGGCCTTGGTCGCCGCGCCTAAAGCGTTGCTCGATAATCCCCGCCTGGGTGAAAGATTGGACGAGTTTTTACCGCAGGAAGTGAGGCGTATTCTGGTCGGCCGCTATGAGATACGTTACCAGGTGCAGCCGGCAGCGATTTATGTTCTGCGTATTTGGCATACCCGCGAAGAGCGATAGGCCGAATTCCCCTACCCGATAAATCTGACGGCGGCCCGGCTCACGTCGGGTGTTTGGGCGGCGAGAAACGCCTGTAAGCGTTCGATCAGCGGCCGCTTCGCCGACTCCGCCGGCCAAACCAGATAATAACCGTCGCCGGTGCGCACGGCGGCGTCACAAGGCAGCGCCAATAACCCCTCCTCAATGGTCCGCAGGCTCAGCGCCAGATCGCCGATCGAGATGCCGTGCCCGGCGATGGCCGCCGCATTGCCCTGTTCCAGCGAGTCGAATACCTGGCCGCGCGCGAGATCGATCGGGGCCGCTATGCCGCTTTTCTGCAGCCAGCGCCGCCAGTCGCGCCGATCGGGCGACGGATGGATCAGCGGGCAGGTGGCGAGGTTGCGCTGCCCGTCGGCGAGCAGCGCAGGGGCGCAAATCGGGATCAGCCATTCGTCGAACAGCTTTACGGCGGCGGTGTTGGCGCCGAAATAGCCGTTGCCGAGCAGGATGGCGCAGTCGTAGGGTTCGCTGAAAAAATCCACGCTGTCGATGTCCATCCAGACGCTGGCTGCCTGCACCTCGAACGCCTGCGCCGTTTGCCGGAACCGGCTCAGGCAGTCCAGCAGCCAGCGCATGGTCAGGGTGGAAGGCGCCTTCAGCCGCAGCAGATCGCGGTGGCTCTTGAACAGCTCGCAGGCTTGTTCGATGCGCCCAAACCCTTGCTGCAGCTCGGCGGCGAAGATTTTTCCCTGCGGCGTGACCTCGATGCGCGGGCCATTGCGCTGGAACAGGCGACAGCCGAAGTGCTGCTCCAGCGTTTTGATGTGCTTGCTGACGGCGCTGGGGGTGAGGTGCAGCTCGGTGGCGGCCTGCGTGAACGAGCCGGTACGGGCAGCGCTTTCGAAGGCGCGCAGGGCATAAAGCGGCGGAAGGGAACTGGCCATCGCGGCGTCTCTCAAGATGAGTATGGCTCACAGTAAACGACAGGATTACTCCTTTTTCAAGGCGGGGGCGGCGGGATGATAATGGCGCGAAGCCAACCGCCTGAATGTGAGTGAAATAAAGATGAACCTGTCGTTGCTGGCGGCGTATTTCGCCGCCATTTTCCTGCTGATCGCCACCCCGGGGCCGGTGGTGATGATGGTGGCCAACACCGCGGCGCGCTTTGGCGCCCGGCGCGCGCTGCTGACCGCGCTCGGCAGCAACTGGGCCTCCTTGCTGCTGATCGGCATCGCGGCGCTGATCATCACCGGGCTGTTCGCCGTGGATATGCGCATGCTGCAGTGGATAAGCCTGTTGGGCTGTCTGTTCATCGCCCGCATGGCGATTGTCTCACTCTATGAGGATTTATCTTCATTTAGCGAGGCACCGAGCGCGCCGCGCCCAGCGGGGCCGCACAAGCGCTCGGCGATCGTGAACGGCTTTCTGGTGGGCATCGCCAACCCGAAAGATATCATCTTCTTCGTCGCCTTTTTTCCGCAGTTCATCGCCGTCACCCCCTCGGTCGGCGCCAGCCTGACGCTGCTGACCACGCTGTGGGTGCTGGCGGACTTCGCCATCTTGCTGGCCTATATCATTCTGCTGTCGGGCTCGGTGCTGCAGCGCGCGCGCCGGACGATTTCCATTCTGTCGGCAGCGTTGCTGTTGGTGGTGGCGGTGGTGGGAACGGGGTATGCGCTGTGGGGGCTGCTCGGCTGAAGCCGCATAAAAAACGCCGGTCGGAAAACCGGACCGGCGTTTATCGTCATGTTTAAGCCGCGCCGTTCGGCTGCGGCGTGGGGTCGCCGTTGCGGCGTTTGCCGAGGAACAGCGCCACCAGCGTCAGCCAGCACAGGCCGCTGATGAGGTTGAACAGGTTGAACAGCCCGCTGCCGCCCCAGACGTAGGCGACCTTGGCCAGCTCGATGCCGACGGTGAACACCATCATGCTCAGCATGCCCATGGTGGCGGACACAGTACCTTTGCTGACGTTGCTGGAGAACAGCGTCAGGCGGTACAGCCCGGCGTTGGCGAGGCCAATGCCGAAGGCGTACAGGCTCAGGCCGGCGGTCATCCACAGGTAGGCGTGGCTGGAGAACTGGGTCGCCAGTGCGGCGATCAGCAGCCCCAGCAGCATCGGGCCCGCGCCCAGCTTGATCAGGCGCTCCACGCTGTTCTTGCCGGTCAGGCGCGCCAGCGTCAGGTTGCCGAGGATAAGCGCGCCGAACACCGGGATCTGCAGCAGGCCGTAGTCCAACGTCGACAGCGACTCGCCGCTGATCAGGATCACCGGCGATTGGGCGATCCAGGCCAGCAGCGGCAGGCTGGCGAAACCGATCGCCAGGGCGCCGCACAGGAAGCGGCGGTTGCCCAACACCTGGCGGTAGTCGCGCCACAGGTTGGCGGCGGAAAACGCCTCGCCCTGCAGCGTGGCGGTTTCCGGCATGGCTTTCCACAGGCCATAGAAGGCGATGGCCGCCAGCGCCGCAAACAGCACGAACATGCTCTGCCACGGCGCGACGTGGATCAGCGCCGCGCCGGCCAGTGGCCCCAGCAGCGGGGCGATCAGCGCCACGTTAGCCATCAGGGCGGTGATTTTGATGCACACCGCCTCCTCGAACGACTCCTGGATCGTGGCGTAGCCGACCGCGCCGATAAAGCATAGGCCGATGCCCTGCAGGAAACGCATGGCGATAAACTGCTCGATGGTGGTGACCAGCAGGATCGCCAGGCAGGAGACGATAAAGAACGCCACCCCGGCCAGCATCACCGGGCGACGGCCGCGGCGATCCGACAGCGGCCCGAGCAGCCACTGCAGGAAGATGCCGCCGGCCAGATAGGCGGTCATCGAGGTGGGCACCCACTCTTCGCCGGCGTTGAAATCTGCCACGACGGCCAGCATGCCCGGCTGAATCATATCGTTGCCGATATAGGTGGCGAACTCGAACAGCACCAGACAAAGAGGGAATAAAAGCGCCTGCCGGCCCAAACGTGCCGCAGGTGGTAATGTTGTTTTCATATTATTGTACTGATAGTAAAAGAGAAAAAGGAACTGCCAGGGCGGGAAGCGCAAACTGAGCGAGTTATGGCGGCTATTTTGCCGCCAATTGTTCACCTTCGCAATCATAAGGTGCGGTTTAAGTGCATTCTGATATTTCGCTTTTGGGTTGTCGCCGAACGCTGCGCCCGATAACCTCTTATTAACATACCAATATGACACAAGATCGAGCGAGCGTTTGAGCGAGAAAATCGGCTGGATAGACAACCTGCGGGCGATAGCGTGCATGATGGTGGTGATGATCCACGCCACCACTTATTACGTCACCAACGGCGCGGCGATAGGGCTGCATAACTGGGATATCGCCAACGTGTTGAATTCGCTGTCGCGCGTGTCGGTGCCGCTGTTCTTCATGATTTCCGGCTACCTGTTCTTCGGCGAAAAGAGCGCCGGCCGCCGGCATTTCACCCGCATCGCCTGCTGCATTCTGTTCTACAGCGCCATCGCGCTGATCTATATCGCGGCTTTCACCAAGATCGGTTTCTGGCCGTCGCTGCGCGGCATTCTGCAAAAGCCGGTGTTCTATCATCTGTGGTTTTTCTACGCCATCGCGGTGATTTACCTGCTGTCGCCGCTGATCGGCGTCAAGCCGGTGTCGCGCCGTTACCTGGCCGCCGTGCTGGTGGTGTTGGCGGTGATCGCCAACCCGAATACCGACAAGCTGACCTTCGGCAACGCGCACCTGCTGCCGGTTAACCTGTATATCTACGGCGATACCTTCTACTACCTGCTGTATGCGCTGGCCGGGCGGGCGATGGGCATGATGGAGGCGCGCGGGCGTGCCGTGGGCTGGCTGGCGGCGGTGGGATTTGCGCTGTGCGTGGCGTTGATCGCGCGCGGCACCAAGCACCAGCTGTTCATCAACGGCAACTTCGCCGATACCTACTATATCTACAGCGGCCCGCTGGTGTTTATGGCGGCGGTAGCGCTGCTGGTGTGGGTGAAACATTGCCTGCCGCAGCCGATCGGTTGGTTGGGCGTGTTTTCCCGCCATTCGCTGGCGATCTACGGTTTTCACGCCCTTATCGTCAACATGATGCGCAATCGGCACCTGGATTTCACCGGCCACCCGCTGCTGGATATCTTCTGGGTGTTCGGCGTGGCGCTGGGGCTCAGCCTGCTGCTGTCTGTCGGCCTGCAGCGGCTGGATACCCGCCGACTGGTGTCATAGCGGCGAGTGCTGGCGCTGCTGGGCGCGGCGCAGCTGCCGCCCGGAAGAAAAACCGGCCGCCAACGCGGCCTTTTCCAACCCATACCCTTGCTGCAGGCGCTGTTGCGCCACCGCCAACCGCAGCTGTTCATGATATTCCCGTACGCTGATGCCGACGTGGCTGCGAAACAGCCGCGCCAGGTGTCGGCTGCTGACGTGCGCCTTTTCCGCTATCTGCGGCACCG
The DNA here is from genome assembly GCF_059740205.1 of Serratia sp. LTN-2. Taxonomy (NCBI): domain Bacteria; kingdom Pseudomonadati; phylum Pseudomonadota; class Gammaproteobacteria; order Enterobacterales; family Yersiniaceae; genus Serratia; species Serratia sp. LTN-2. The sequence continues at coordinate 110,522 of NZ_JCAXDO010000006.1, forward strand.
ACCAGTCGGCCTCCGGCTCGGCGGCCATCATGTCCTGCGCGCGGTGTACCGCCGGGTGCAGGTGGTTGCGGTAGCGCAGCCAAGGCGACAGCTGCGGATCGTCGCCGGCACGGCGGAAATAGACCACCATGTCGCGTGCGACGTCGCGCGCCCGGCCGGAGCCGCAGTGGCGGTGAACCAGATGCAGTGCCAAATCGATGCCGGTGGTGATGCCCGCGCTGGTATAGACGCCGCGGTCTTCGACGAAGATGCGGTTCTCTTTCACCTGCGCCGCCGGCGCCTGCAGGCGGATGCGTTCGATGACGTCGTGGTGGGTGGTGCACTGATAGCCGTCGAGCAGCCCGGCCTGCGCTGCCAGCAGCGCGCCGGAGCAGATGCACACCAGGGTGATGCGCTGCCGCTGCAGATCGGGCCGCAGCGTCGCCAGCCAGCGGCGGGCCTGCTCGGCCTCGTCACCGGCGAAATAGCGCTGCGAATCGCCGACGCCCGGCAACACCAGAATAGCGCCGTCTTCCAGGCGTTCGGGCAACGGCTGCAGGCCGCTCAGCGTCATGCCGATGGAGCAGACGACCTGCGGCGCCGGGCTGAGGTAACGCAGGCTGAACGACCCGGCGAGGCGCAGGGTTTCCGCCGGGCCGCTGACGTCGAGCGACAGCACGTTGGGCAACAGCAGAAAATAGACGGCCTGCGGCATGGTTACTCCTGTGCGAGTTGCGCCAGCGCCTCATCCACGCTGGCGATGCGGGCGAAACGATCGACCAGTACGGTTTCAGTATGCCGCTTCAGCTGCGCGGGGGTAAAGACTTCACCGTCGGGATGGCGCATCGGGAAGGTCAGCGTCGCCTCGGTGACGAAGGTCACCCGATAACCGAGATCGGACGCCACCCGGGTGGTGGTTTCACAGCACTGTTCGGTGCGGATGCCGGAGATGATCAGGTGGTTGATATCCCGCTCGCGCAGCCAGGCGTCGAGGCCGGATTCGGTCAGCGCATTGTGCACATGCTTATGCACGGTGATATCCGCCTGGTGGGTGAGGAACGGCAGGCGCTGCACGTGGCCTGATGTCAGCGAGAACGGCCCCTGCGGCGAGACGTGCAGCACGTCGACCAGCGCCGCGCCGCGTTGCTGGCAGCCCGCGATCAGACGGGTCAGCGCCTGTTGAAACGCCGGCAGATCGTCCTCCTGCCAGAATGGACGGTGCTGGAATGATTGCTGGACATCGATGATCAATAACGCGCTCTGTGACATTTTCGGCCCTCCGCCAGTGTGTGTAGCGACCATCTTGCGCCGTGCCTTACTCTGGCAGAAGGCCAAAACCGGCCATCATGATGACAACAGCGGACCGACCTTAGGCTTTGCTCACCTGGCCGGCCACCAGACGCCCCTGATGGAAGGTGGCGCTGCGCGCCGGCAGGCGGGCGACCGCCTCGGCGGAGCAGCTGGCGTTGACCAGCACGAACTCGGCGGCATCGCCGGCTTTCGGCCAGGCGCGCTGGCCCTTCTCGTCCAGCGGCAGCACGCCGCCGGTAGAGATGGCCATGGCGCGCGACAGGTGATACTCGTCGGAGCCGCGGTACAGCTGGGCGTACAGGTTAGCCTTCTCCAGAATGTCGCCGGTGCCGAACGGCGACCAGTGGTCGATTACGCTGTCGGTGCCGGTCATCACGAACACCCCTTTCTCGCTGAGCTGCGGCAGCGGCATCATCAGGCCGCCGATCGGCACCGTAGAGGCGATGGTGATCTGCTGCGCCGCCAGCCGGGTGGCGGTTTCCGCCAGTTCGCCCGGCGTCAGCGTGGTCAGGGCGAAAGCGTGGCTGATGGTGACCTTGCCGCGCAGCGCCGGGTTTTGCTCCACGGTGGCGATCATATAGTTAATGGCGGCGACCCCGGCCGGGCTGGTCTCATGCAGGTGGATATCCACGCCTTTGCCGGTATCGAGGGCGATCTGGAACATGGCGTCCAGCGATTTCTCCATCGCGCCGTCGACGTTGGTCGGATCGAGCCCGCCGACGTACTGCACGCCCATCTGCATCGCTTCACGCATCAGCGCATCGACCCTGGAGTGCAGCAGGCCATGCTGCGGGAAAGCGACGATTTCACAGCTGAAGTCTGCCCGGTGTTTTTCCAGCGCGCGCTGCAGGTGCTCCAGGCTTTTCAGGCCGCTGACCGGATCGATATTGCAGTGGCTGCGCGCCACGGTGCTGCCTTTGGATTGCAGCAAGGCGATCAGATTTTCCGCCCGCTGCTGCGAGGTGGGCAGCAGTTTCGGGATCAGCGTCTGCTCCAGCGCGATCATGTCCATGATGGTTTTGCCCTGGCGCGGGCGCGGCGCCTGCCACGGGCCGCTGTAGAAGGTTTTGTCCAGGTGGATGTGCATATCGCGAAACGCCGGCAGCAGCAGCTGGCCCTGTGCCTTATAGCGGGGCACGCCGGCGGGCAGCGCGGCGTTGGCGGCATGAATGGCGGCGATCTTGCCGTCTTTGATCTCAAGCGTATACAGCGCGGTGCGGGTGCCGATCACCGTGTCGCCGTCGTATTCAAAGCCGTCTTCCAGCCGCACCTCGCTCAGGTAGTAGTGACGTTCGGTCAGGGTCATCGGTGCCGGTGCGCACTGCTCGCCGCCAAGAGACGCGGCCTGTGCCACACCGCCGGTCAGGCCGATCACCGCGCAGGCGGTGGTGAGTTTGCCGGTTTGGCTGAGGAAGGCTCTGCGGCCCGGTTGTTGAGGGTTTTCCACGTTCGGTTCCTTAATCCAGAGGTGAGGTGGGTGAAAACAGCCCCCAATTTAGGAGAGGAAGCGGTCGGTTGGCAGCGACATTTGCCACTGGTGACTATTCGATTTGGTAATGACCGGCGCCCATCGGTTGAATGGCTTTCCTGGCTTGCTCTTTCGTAGCTTTAATGGCTACATTTGTAGTCATTAAAGCTACATTGAGGTTAGCGTGATGCACGATCCGATGCTCGAACTGCTGTTCAGCGAATACCGTAGAAAAGTGCTAAGCCTGCTGTTTATTGAGCCCGGGCGAGCGTTTCACGTGCGGGAAATTGCGCGGCGTACCACAACTCAGGCCGGTACTTTACATAAAGAGTTGAGCAGGCTGGCTGAGGGGGGCATTTTGCTCAGGCAGCGGCAGGGCAATCAAATTTGCTATCAGGCCAACGTTGATTGCCTGATTTTCCCAGAGCTGGCGGCTATTTTCCGCAAGGCTTGCGGGCCAGTGGAGCGCTTAAGGCAGACATTGGCAGAGTTTGGTGCAGCTATTGAACGGGCCTTTATTTTTGGTTCAGTCGCCAGTGGCAAAGCGACGGCGGCCAGCGATATCGATGTGTTGATCGTTGGCAAACTGTCTTTTTCACAGGTGATTCAGGCTATTTATCCGCTGCAGGAAACGCTGGGACGGGAAATTAACCCCAAACTGTACTCGCCGGAAGAGTGGCGGGCGGCTTTGGCCGAGAACTCCGCGTTTATACAGGACATTATGCGGAAACCCCAACTCTGGATTGCGGGAGACAAGGATGACGCTGGACAATCTGGTCGGACTGGGACTGGAGGTGATAACGCCTGACTCGGGGGCAATTAAAAAATTGCTGGCCGCCGCCGCGCGCAACCGCCGTGATGCGGGTATCACTCAGCTCAGCAATGAGAGCCGTTTCGACACGGCATATAAGGCGGTCATGCAAATGGCTAATGCCGCTTTGCAAGCCAAGGGGTACCGGACGCTGACCAGCAAACCCGGTCATCACCAGACCATGATCCAAACGTTGCCGCTCACCGTAGGGTTGCCGCGCGAGGCAATGATCTGCCTGGATGCATTGCGAAAACAGCGCAATGTGGCGGATTATTCCGGCGATTTGGTGACGGATACGGCGGTACAGGCTTGCCTTGAGCAGACCGATGCGCTGTGGGTGCGGATTATCGACTGGCTGCAGCGCGAATATCCGCAGATAGTGGCGTAACCGATCTCACTTCAACCCGCAAAACACCGCCAGCCGCTGGGCCAGCGCCAGCGTGGCGGCGGGGGCGCCGTCGCGGTAGTAGAGCGCCAGTTCGAAGCTGTCTATCGGCGGCAATCCTTCGGCCGCGCCCAGCACCCGGTGCGTGGGCAGACGGCAGCCGGCCGGCAGCAGGGTGACGCCCAGCCCGGCGGCGGAAGCGGCGGTCAGCGCCGCCAGGCTGGCGCTGCTGTAACCGATACGCCAGCGTTTGCCGAGGTTGTCCAGCGCCTGGCACAGCTCGTCGCGGTACAGGCCGTTGAGTGGAAATACCGCCAGCGGCACCGGCGATTGCTCGATAGCCGGAAAGGCCAGGCTGTCCAGCCACAGCAGCGGTTCCGGCCGCGCGGCGCGCGGCGGTTGCTGGCGGCGCTGCTTCACCAGGATCAGATCCTGCTCTTCACGTGCGTAGGCGCTGTGCAGATCGGCGCTCAGGCCGCTGGCTACGTCCAGCCGCAGGTGCGGGTGCTCGCGGCTGAATTCCGCCAGCAGCTCGGTGGTGGGCACGGCGAAATCTTCCGGCATGCCGATCCGTAGCACGCCGTCGCGCCAGATGCCGGTCAGCGCGTCGTGGGCTTCTTCATTCAGCGCGATGATGCGGCGCGCGTAGCTCAACAACTTGACGCCTTCTTCAGTCAGCAGCACCTGATGCGAGGAGCGTTCAAACAACGGTTTGCCCAACATCTCTTCCAGCCGACGCACCTGCTGGCTGACGGTGGACTGCGACAAAAACACCCGCTCTGCGGCGCGGGTGAAGCTGTTGCTGTCGCACACGGCGACGAAGCTGAGCAGCAGCTGCGGATTGAACATCGGGTAGCGATTCATTTTCCCACTGTTGGCTATTTTATTATTTAATTTCCCAATACTAGCGGCGTTGCCTACAGTAACGCAACGCTGCGGCGATCGCGCTGTGACGCCGCACTCTTCATTTCGCAGTACCAGGAATATATCGTGTTAAATCATTCTGTTAATTCACCTTCTCCACGTCGCTGGTTCAACCCCCTGTTGCTGGCGCTGGTGTTGATCGGCCTGAACATGCGGCCGCTGTTGACCTCGATCGGCCCGTTGCTGCCGACGCTGCGCCAGGCCACCGGGCTGAGCTTTGGCGGCGCGGCGCTGTTGACCACGCTGCCGGTGCTGATGATGGGGCTGATGGCGCTGGCGGGCGGTGCCATCAATCGGCTGTTCAGCGAACGCAGCGCCGTGACGTTGAGCCTGCTGGCAATCGGGCTGGGCGCGCTTTGGCGCGAACTGGCCCCCGGCAGCGTGCAACTGTTAATGAGCGCGGTGCTGGGCGGGCTCGGCATCGGGGTGATCCAGGCGGTGATGCCCGGCATCATCAAGCATCACTTCCTCAAAAGCATGGCGCTGGTGGCCGGGCTGTGGTCGGCGGCGCTGATGGGGGGCGGCGGTCTGGGGGCGGCAATCACCCCATGGCTGATGAGTACGGGGCGCGACTGGCACAGCGCGCTGGCCTGGTGGGCGTTGCCGGCCCTGGTGGCGCTGCTGGCCTGGTGGCCGGTCAGCCGCGGGCTGTCTCGCCTGGGCGCGGCGGGAGAACACCGCGGCCCAAGCCTGCTGCGCAACCGGCGCGCCTGGCTGCTCGGCGCCTATTTCGGCCTGATCAACGGCGGCTATACCAGCCTGATCGCCTGGCTGCCGCCGTATTACATGCAGCTCGGCTGGCAGCCGCAGGCCAGCGGTTCGCTGCTGGCGCTGATGACCTTCGGCCAGGTGATGGGCGCGCTGCTGCTGCCGGCGCTGGCGCGCAATCATGACCGGCGGCCGCTGCTGTTGCTGGCCTTGATGATGCAACTGATCGGCTTTATCGGCCTGATTTACCTGCCGCAGACGCTGCCGTGGCTGTGGGTGCTGGTTTCCGGGCTGGGG
>NZ_JCAXDO010000006.1:116449-286588 GCF_059740205.1 Serratia sp. LTN-2
CTGCACCAGCCGGCGGCGGCCGGGCGGCTGGTGGCCTTTATGCAGGGCGTCGGTTTTCTGCTGGCGGGCGTGACGCCCTACCTCTCCGGCCTGCTGCGCGATTACAGCGGCAGCTTCGTGCTGGACTGGCAGATCCATGCGCTGCTGGTGGTGGTGCTGATCGCCATCACCTGGCGCTTCCACCCGCACAGCTACCGGCGGGCGTTCGCCGAATAATATTTCTGTCATTGCCGCTCCCTATAGTGACGTTGCTTTTACTTCTGGGCGATAACAACGAAAAGGGACAATGACATGCACAACACCAAAACCCGGCTGGCGCTGCTGGTCGGCTGCATGGCGCTGAGCGCCAACCTGTGGGCCGAGGCGCAGCCGGTGCAGGCGACGCTGGCCGGGCATGCGCTGCTGCCGGTAAAATCCGCCGTTTCCACGCCGAAAGATGCACCGAGCGATCTGCAACAGAGCGGCAAATATACCAGCGGCAAACGCGTCACCGAGCTGGGCAGCGTGGCGGGCAAATCGGCCGACCGCCTGACCGGCATCGGCCTGCCGATCAACGGCCAACCGCTGCAGGGCCACTCCGGCATCAAACACATGCCCGACGGCACCTACTGGGTGCTGACCGACAACGGTTTCGGCAGCAAGGCCAACTCGCCGGACGCCATGCTGTACCTCAACCACTACAAGATCGATTTCAAAGACGGCACGGTCGCGCCGCTGAAGACGGTGTTCCTGCACGATCCGGATAAAAAGGTGCCGTTCCACATCATCAACGAGAGCACCGAACAGCGCTATCTGACCGGCAGCGATTTCGACCCGGAAAGCTTCCAGTTTGCCGACGATGCCTTGTGGATCGGCGAAGAATTCGGGCCTTACCTGATCAAGGCCGACCTGAACGGCAAAGTGCTGGCGGTGTTCGACACCCAGGTGGACGGCAAGGTGGTGAAATCGCCGGACAACCCGACGCTGACCCTGCCGGGCGCGCCGGACGGCAAGCAAAACTTCCAGGTGGCGCGCTCCAAGGGCTTTGAAGGCATGGCCGCCTCGCCGGACGGCAGCAAGCTGTACCCGCTGCTGGAAGGGGCGCTGTGGGACGGCGAGCAGTTCGAGAACGTCGGCGGCAAACGCTACCTGCGGGTGCTGGAGTTTGACGTCAAACGGCAGGCCTGGACCGGCCGCAGCTGGCAGTACGTGCTGGAAGACAACCAGAACGCCATCGGCGACTTCAACATGATCGACGCCACCCACGGGCTGGTGATCGAGCGCGATAACGGCGAAGGCACGCCTGACAAAGCCTGCGCCGCCGGTGCGCCAACCGACAACTGCTTCAGCCAGGTAGCCAAGTTCAAGCGGGTATATAAAATCGCCTTCTCGGACGCTAACGTCGGCAAACCGGTCGAAAAACTGGGCTATATCGACCTGATGAACATTCAGGATCCGAACAAGCTGGCGCGCAAGCCGCTGAACGGCGGCGTGCTGACCTTCCCGTTCTTCACCATCGAGAACGTGGACGTGGTGGACGCCAACCACATCATCGTCGGCAACGACAACAACTTCCCGTTCTCCTCCAGCCGCCAGCCCAATATGGCGGATGACAACGAGTTCATCCTGCTGGACGTGAAGGATTTCCTGAAGTAGCTCCCCCCGGCCGCCGAATCGCCGGCGGCCGCCATTTCCCGCTTAGCGCAGCGAACGAACTGCGCTATAATCAGCGCCTTGCTTCTCTCTTCTCCAAGGAAGATCCTCGTCCCCGGTGGGGCGGCCGGACTTCAAATCCGGTTGGGGCCGCCAGCGGTCCTGGGCAGGTTCGACTCCTGTGATCTTCCGCCACCTTATCGCCAATAACCCCCTTACTCCCTCTGCAAAAAGAACTGCTTGATGGTCTGCCGCAGCCAGCGGTGCGCCGGATCGCGATCGAGGCGCGGATGCCAGGCCTGCACGATAAACACCGACTCCAGCTCGAGCGGCAGCTCGATCTCCGCCAATGGCAGGTGGATGTTGCTCACCCCCTGCAGCACGTGGCGCGGCAGCGGTAGGATAAAGTCCGATTTCATGGTCAGCATCATCGCCGAATGGAAGCCCGGCAGGGTCAGAGCGACGTTGCGCTGCAGGCCGAGATCGCGCAGCGCATCGTCGATCGGCCCCTGCGTGCGCCCGCGGCGGGAGACGCTGATATGCGGGTAATGGGTCAGGGTTTCGGGCGTTACCCGACCAATGATTGGGTGCCCCGGCCGCACCAGCGCCTGAAAGGTGCTGGTGAACAGGCTCTGCGTCTTGATTTCCGGGTGCCAATCGCGTGAGGAACCGATCACCAGATCCACTTTGCCGCTGCGCAGCGCGTCATCCTCGCCGTCGCTTTCGGCGATGAATTTCAGTCCGCTCAGCGGCGCCGATTCCCGCAGCGTCTCCAGCAATCCGCCCGCCAGCGCGCCGATAAAGATGTCGTTGGCGCGAATGGTGAAGGTTCTGGTCAGCTTGCCGGGTTCGAACGCATCATTCGGTGCGATCAGCGCGGCGGCCTGCTCGATGATCTCGCCGAGCTGGCGTTTCAATTCCAGCGCGCGCGGCGTCGGCACCAGATGCTTGCCGGCCCTGACCATGATCGGGTCGTCGAACTGCCGGCGGATGCGCCCCAGAATGCGGCTCATCGCCGGTGCGCTCAGGTTCATCTTTTCGGCGGCGCCGCTCACGCTCCCTTCTTCCAGCAGCAGATTCAGCGCATAGATCAGATTGAAATCAATTTTTTGCGGCATGGCCTCTCCGGTCGTGGTGTGCGTAGTGGATTGCGTTTTGTGCAACTAGTTAATTACATGATTTCATTTTAAACAATCGAAATAAGTCCGGATACTGCCCACGACAACAAAGATTGAGGCTGAAACAGCAGGAGTGGGGAATGGTTGAGGTGTCTGTTACGCCGCACCACAAAAATCGATGGCTCGCCAGCGCCGGTGAAATCAACGGCCGCACCTGGCTGGGGCTGTTCGGCGTGTTTTTGGCGGTGATGGCCAGCGGCGTGGGGGAAAACGCCAGCAAGTTCGCGCTGGCGGACATACAGGGCGGCATGCTGCTGAGCTTCGATGCCGGCAGCTGGCTGACTACCTGTTACGTCACCGGTTTTGTGATCGGTTCCGGGTTCACGCCCTGTTTTTGGCCGACTTTTTCGCTGCGCCGGGTGGCGTTGACGATGTGCGGCATTTATCTGGCCGGCGGGCTGCTGACGCCCTGGTTGGGAGAACAGTATGGTGCGCTGTTGGCGGTGCGCAGCCTGCAGGGCTTCGCCGGCGGCGCGTTGCCGCCGATGCTGATGACAGTGGTGCTGCGTTTTATGCCGCCGCTGATCAAGGTGCTGGGGCTGGGCGCCTACGGCTGGGTCTCGGCCTGGAGCGCCACGCTGGGCGCTACCGCCGCCGCCTTCGCCTTTCACTGGGGCTGGAGCGGGTATTTCTACTGGAACCTGCCGCTGATGGCGATCGCCGCCTTGTGCATCGGCTACGGTCTGCCACAGGATCCGCTGCGGCTGGAGCGCCTGCGGCAGTTCAACTGGCGCGGCCTGCTGCTCGGCGGCATGGCGCTCGGCATGCTGACGGTGGGTATTTCACAGGGGGAGCGGCTCGACTGGCTGAATTCGCCGCTGATCTACGTTTTATTATTGGGCGGCGGCGGATTATTGGCGTTATTTCTGATTAACGAATGGTACCACCCGCTGCCCTTTTTTAATTTACAGCTATTAAGCAAAAGGAACTTGTCTTTCTCCTTAATTACGCTGGGTGGCGTGCTGTTAATTATGGTGTCGCTGGTTAATATCACGTCGGGATATTTAGCCGCGATTCAGGGTTATCGTCAGGAACAAACCTCCGACTTAATGCTGTGGGTCGCATTGCCGCAATTAATTACGCTGCCGATCGTCGCCATAATTTGCAATACGCCGCGGGTGGATTGCCGCTGGGTGCTGGCGATCAGCCTGCTGTTGATGGCCACCGCCTGCGTGCTGGCGGCTCAGCTGACGCCGGAATGGAACGGCGACACGTTTCGCGTCATCGCGCTGTTGCAGGCGGTCGCTCAACCGATGGCGATCATCCCGTTGCTGATGCAGGCGACCGGCGGGCTGTTGCCGACCGACGGGCCGTTTGCGGCGGCCTGGTTCAACGCTGTGAAAGGCTTCGCGGCCACCGCAGCCGGCGGCGCCATCGCGCTGCTCAGCCGCCAGCGCGGGGATTATCACGCCGGCACGATCGCCGACGGTTTCGGCTCGGCCTACAGCAGCGCATCGGGCGGTGCGGAACAGCTGGCGCAGCTCACCGCCCGGCAGAGCCACGTGCTGGCCAGCGCCGATCTTTATCTGTTGGTTGCCGGCCTGGCGTTATTACTGACCGCGCTGATTTTATTTATGCCGACCCGTATTTATCCGCCGCGATCGGTCGCCGCCTGACATTTCATCATCAGAAATACCTATTATATGGAGTCACTTTTATGGCTAATAAGAAAGTCGCCATTGCCGTATTGGCGGTCACCGCCATTACGCTGGGATTATTAATCAATAAATTCTTTATTAAAGATACACAGCAACACACCAACGATGCCTATATTCGCGCCGATATTTCGCGTATTTCTCCGCAGATCGCCGGTGAAATTGCACAGGTGTTGGTCAAGGACAACCAGTGGGTCAAGCAGGGGGAGTTGCTGGCGGTGATCGACCCGCGTGAGTTCAACGTTGCCCTGGCGCAGGCGACGGCGCAGGAACAATCGGCCCGTGCCCGGCAGGACGACGCCAGGGCTAACCTCACCCGGCAGAGCGCGCTGATCGCCGCCGCGCAGGCGGAGCGGCAGGCGGCGCAGGCGGAGCTGGCGTTTGCGCGCCAGGAGCAGAACCGCTACCAGCGAATGGCCAGCAGCGGTGCGGGCTCGCAGCAGGCGGCGCAGCAGGCGACGACGCGCGTGCACACGCTTTCCGCCAACGTGGCGCAGGCGGAGGCGACGCTCAAAGCGGCGAAAAATATGGAGCAGGTGCTGCAGGCCAAGCTGGCGGACAGCGATGCCGAACTGATGTTGGCGCAGGCGAAGAAAGCGATGGCCGAACTGAACCTGTCTTATACCCGCATCACCGCGCCGATCGGCGGCGTGGTCGGCAAGAAAAGCCTGCGGGTCGGGGAGTTCGTCAAACCGGGCGATGCGCTGCTGGCCATCGTGCCGCAGGACAAGCTGTACATCATCGCCAACTACCAGGAAACCCAGCTGGAAAACATTGCGCACGGGCAGTCGGTAGACATCCATATCGATACCTTTCCCGGCCAAACGCTGAAAGGGCAGGTGGACAGCATCGCGCCGGCTTCCGGCGTCAGTTTCTCGGCCGTGGCGCCGGAAAACGCCACCGGTAACTTCACCAAGATCGTCCAGCGCATCCCGGTGAAGATTGTGTTTGATATCAACAAGGAGCACGCCGCTTTGCTGAGCGCGCTGCGCGTCGGCATGTCTGCGGACGTCAGCATCAATACGCTGGACGGGGGGCTGTAATGAACAGAGCCGTGATACCGCTCTTGCTGATTGCGCTGAGCGGCTGCCGGGCGGTGGGGCCGGATTATGCTCAGCCACAGAACACATTGCCCGAGAGCTGGGGTCAGCAGGCCGGCGGCGGGGCATTGCCGGTGGCCTGGTGGTCGATATTCAACGATGTGCCGCTGTCGCAGCTGGTGCAGCGCGTGGCGGCCGGTAACCTGGATCTGCAGCTCGCCACGGCGCGCCTGCAGCAGAGCCGCGCCGTGCTGGGGGTGACGGAGGCGGCGCTGATGCCGGATCTGAGCCTGGACGGCGCCTATCAGCGCCAGCGCGCCACCTCGGTGGGCAGCATGGATCCGTCCGGCAACGGCGGAGAGGCGGATTACAACCTCTGGCGCGGCGGCTTCAGTGCCGCCTGGGAGCTGGACATGTGGGGCAAGCTGCGCCGCGCCTCGGAAAGCGCGCGCGCCGGCTTCGCCGCTTCGCAGGAGAATCGGCGCGCGCTGCTGACGTCGGTGGTGGCGGAGGTGGCGAGCGACTATCTGCGCCTGCGCGCCACGCAGCAGCAGCTGGCGGTGGCGCAGGAAAACCGTGCCACGGCGCTGCGCACGCTGCAGCTGACGCAAAGCCGTTATCAAAGCGGCGCGGGCAACGAACTGGATATCGATCAGGCGCAGGTGCAGTTGGCGCAGGTGGATGCCCTGCTGCCGACGTTGGCCGACCGGCAAGAAAGGCTGATTAACGCCATCGGCCTGTTGCTGGGTGAGCGGCCGGGCGCGCTGAAGGCGATGCTGTCGCCGCCGGGGCCGCTGCCGACGCTGGCGCGCGCGGTGCCGATGGGGGTGCCGTCGGATCTGGCGTTGCGCAGGCCGGATATTCGCGAAGCGGCGGAGCGTTTGCATCAGGCCACCGCCGAGATCGGCGTCGCCACCGCCGACTACTACCCGCGCATCACGCTGACCGGCAACGCGGGCTACCAGGCATTGGCCTTGTCGGATATGGGCAGCTGGTCCACGCATACCTTCGCCATCGGCCCCGTTTTGTATCTGCCGTTGTTCGACGGGGGAAAAATCACCCAGCGGGTACGCCTGAGTGAATATCGCCAGCAGGAAATGGCCATCGCCTACCAGCAAACGGTGCTGCGCGCCTGGCACGAGATCGACGACGCGCTTTCCGGCTATCGCGCCCAGCAGCGCCGCCAGACGCACCTGGCCGAAGCGCTGGCCGCCAACCGACACGCGTTTGCGCTGGCGCGCGACAGCTATCTGAACGGCGCCAGCGATTTTATCCACGTTCTGAGCACGCAGCGCGCGCTGCTGGATCTGCAGTCCGCGCAAATTGTTTCAGAGGAGGAGACGGCGATCGCCGTGGTGAATATCTATCGAGCGCTGGGCGGCGGCTGGGAACACACCTATCCGTCTGCGGCGCCACAGGAGAAGGCTGATGCACAACACGCTGAATAAGATGGTCGACGAGATGCTGGAAAGAGATACCCGCCGCAAACGGGAGGCGCGAGTGAGCGCGGTGCGGCAAGTTAGCGCGCGGATCAGGCGCATCACGTTGAGCGGCGACGATGTGGACAAGTTTATCGCCGATCCGCGCGCTCAGGAGCCGGCCAGCTGGGTCAAGGTGTTCTTTCCGTGGCGCGACACGCTGGCCGGGCGGGCTTACACCCTGAGCGGCATCGATAAACTCGCCCGCACCTTCGATATCGATATGGTGCTGCACGGCGAAGGCCCGGCGTCGAACTGGGCGCGTGACGCGATGCCGGGCGACAAGCTGGGGTTCGCCGGCCCTTGCTCCGGCGGCTTTCGGCTGCAGCCGCAAACCCGCTGGCTTTTGTTGCTGGGCGATGAGACCGCGTTGCCCGCTATGCGCACCATCCTCGCCTCGCTCTCCGATCCGTTGCCGGTGCTGTGGTTCGCCGAAGTGGGCGATGCGCAGGAGATCCAGGACGTCGATTGCTCCTTTTTGCAGGTGAACAGCTGGCAAATCCGCACCCGGCATTTCGACAGCGTGATGAACAGCCCGCTGGTGCAGGCCGTCAGCCACTGCGAACTGCCGGCCGGGGAAGGGCAGGTGTGGCTGGCCTGCGAACATCAGGTCGCCGCGTATCTGAAGGCGCGTTTTATCAACGAAATGGGCATCTCCCGCACCGCCTTGTTTGCCAAAGGTTATTGGAAAAAGGGCGAAGCCAATTTCAAGGGCGCGATTTAACTCGGTCGAATGAGGATGGTTATGATTGAGAGAGTGTTATTGGCGGTGGACTGCTTTGAACACAGCGGCAACGCCCTGGAGTTTATGGCGCGTCTGCAAGGCAGCATCGGCGGCGTGATCGTGCTGACGGTGGTGGACAATGCCTTCACGCTTAGCCGCAGCGGCCTGCGTTTCGACAGCGACGAGCGCGAAGAATATCCCGCCGCCCAGCGCGAAGAGGCGCTGGCGGAAAAGCAGGTCGGGCAGGTGACGCGGGCGTTGAAACAGATGGGCTTCAACGCCCAGGGCCTGCTGGCCGCCGGGGCACCCATCGAGGTGATCCCGGAGCAGATGGCGCTGTTCAACTGCGATCTGTTGATCATCTCGCACCGCCACCTGTCTTCGTTGGAGCGCTGGCTGAACGCCTCGGTCACGCGCGGCCTGCTGGATGAGATTGGTCAACCGGTATTGGTGATCCCGCGCTAAGCTATGGAGAAGGGCAGCCGCATGCGGCGGCGCGCGTTCGGCGACGAAGGCCACACATACCGGAGGTCAACATGCGAAGTCTGGAAGATCAACTTGCCGCTTATGCCGCCTATCATCGCGATGCGCGCAATATCGCCACACATTTTATCGGCATCCCGCTGATCGTCGTCAGCCTGTTGGCGCTGCTCTCTCGGCCGGCATGGGGGGCGGGATGGCTGCCGTTCTCGCCGGCCTGCGCGCTGGTTATCGTCTCGGCGCTCTATTACCTGCGGCTGAATCTGCGCCTTGGCGCCATGATGTTGGCGTTGCTGGTGCTGTGCCTCGGGTTCGGCGCCTGGGTGGCGTCGCTGTCGACGGCTGCGTGGCTGAGCGTCAGCCTCGGCGGTTTCGTGATCGGCTGGCTGTTTCAGTTCGTCGGGCATTTCTGGGAGGGGCGAAAACCGGCGTTTATGGACGACGTGGCGGGCCTTATCATCGGCCCGCTGTTCGTGCTGGCGGAAGCCTGCTTCCTGGCCGGCGGGCTGCCTGAGCTGGCGCGGAATATCGAAATGCGCGCGGGCAAGGTGCGCCGCGGGAGGGCCTGAGGTGGCGTTGATTCCACGCTCATGACAGACGTCTTCCGGCCCGATACTCGGGCCGCCATGCCTTATCCCCGTCCGGGTGACGGATGCCGATAGCCTTCCCTTCCCGCCGCACTTTTAACAAAATCGCAAAAGTCTTTTAGCCTTCCGCCGGCTTATCTTTGCTGTGACCAATGTCATACTTTCGGCATCTTAACTGTTCCCGCGCTTCGGCAGCGGTAAACCGGAGTTGTTGCATGAAAGTGAATTATCCCTTGTTAGCCCTGGCGGTGGGGGCGTTCGGTATCGGCACCACCGAGTTTTCCCCCATGGGGTTGCTGCCAACCATCGCCAAAGGGGTGGATGTTTCCATTCCGATGGCCGGCATGTTGATCAGCGCCTACGCCGTTGGCGTGATGGTCGGCGCACCCTTGATGACGCTGCTGCTGTCGCACCGGGCGCGCAGAAGCGCGCTGATCTTCCTGATGGCGATCTTTACCCTCGGTAACGTGCTGTCGGCCCTCGCGCCGGATTACACCACCCTGATGCTGTCGCGCATCATCACCAGCCTGAACCATGGCGCTTTCTTTGGCCTTGGGTCGGTGGTGGCCGCCAGCGTGGTGCCGAAGGAGAAACAGGCCAGCGCCGTGGCAACCATGTTTATGGGCCTGACCATCGCCAATATCGGCGGGGTGCCGGCCGCGACCTGGCTGGGTGAAACCATCGGCTGGCGCATGTCGTTCCTGGCTACCGCAGGGTTAGGCGTGGTCGCCATGCTGGGGCTGTGGTTCTCGTTGCCGCAAGGCAGCGCCGGGGCGCGGCCCGATGTAAAACGCGAGCTGTCGGTGCTGGTGCGGCCGCAGGTATTGACCGCGCTGCTGACCACCGTGCTGGGCGCGGGCGCGATGTTCACGCTCTATACCTATATCTCGCCGGTATTGCAGCACATCACTGAGGCGACGCCGTTGTTCGTGACGGTGATGCTGGTATTGATCGGCGTTGGTTTCTCCATCGGCAATTACCTCGGCGGCAAATTTGCTGACCGCTCCGAAAGCGCGACGCTGAAAGGCTTCCTGCTGTTGCTGGCGGCCATCATGCTGCTGATCCCGTTGCTGGCGCGCAGTGAAATCGGCGCGGCGGTCAGCATGGTGATTTGGGGGGCGGCGACCTTCGCCGTGGTGCCGCCGCTGCAGATGCGTGTGATGCGCGTCGCCAGCGAAGCACCGGGCCTGTCGTCTTCGGTCAATATCGGCGCTTTCAACCTGGGCAATGCGCTCGGTGCCGCCGCCGGCGGCGCGGTGGTCTCCGCCGGGCTGGGATACAGCTTCGTGCCGGTGATGGGGGCGATTATCGCCGGGCTGGCGCTGCTGTTGGTGCTGTTTACCAGCCGCCGAGCCGAAAAGGTGGCCTACGCCAACGGCTAAAAACGACGGCGTGCGGCGGGTTTTACCCGTCGCACGCCGTTAGCCGCATAAAACATAAACGCTTATCCACTCCCGCCCCCATTTATCTGTTCGGCATCTAGTCTTAGCCGCTATCATTACCCATGTATATGCATGGTGGCCGCTAGCACGGCACCTCTGGGATAATGAAAGACCTGCCTAAGGAAAGATCCACATGAGAAATATCTTCTTCTTCGATGCGATGCTGACGCCAAAAATCATCACCGCCGTTTACTGGCTGGCGCTGTTGGGCGTGTTGATCAGCGGTATTGGCATGATGTTTTACGGCGAGTTCTTCCGCGGCCTGTTCGGCATCATCGTCGGCGGCGTGTTCGTGCGCGTGGCGTTCGAGATGATCATCATTGCGTTTAAAAATAACGAATATCTGCGCAAAATCGCCGAAAAACCGTAATTTCCCGCCAGGCGCCGGGTTCTGCCCGGCGTTGTTCTCTCCCCCCTTGCCGCCTGCTACTCGAAACCGAGCAGGCTGAACGCATCGTCCTGCGGGTAGTAACCGAGCAAACGGCTGGTCTCTTCCAGCGATAAACGTTTGTAGCGGTTATTGGAAACCCCGTGCACCACCGCATATTGCACTTCTGCGACACGAATGCAGCGCTCCAGCAGATCGGCGGCATCGCGATGGCTGAGAAACGCGCTCATGTCGCGGGCGCTGAGGCGATCGCCCGGGCTCAGGGCCGTGAAGTTGGCGATGCGCACCGACAGGGCGGAAAGCCCCTCCTGGTGGGCGAAATAGGCGGCGATACCTTCGCCGAACGCCTTGCTGGCGCCGTACAGGTTTTTCGGTTTCGGCGCGTCATCCGGGCGGATTTGGTAATCGAGCGGATAACCTTCCACCGCCTGTGCGCTGCTGGCGAACACTACCCGGCGGCAGCCGGCATCTTTCGCCGCGCGGAAGATATTGAAGGTGCCGAGAATGTTGTTGTCCATCAACGAACTGCAAAAATCGGCGTCGAGAGCCGGATCGGCGGCCAGGTGCAATACGGTGTCGATGTTGGCGCAGGCTGCGCGGCAGGCGTCGAGATCGGCAATGTTGAAGCTGATGATCTCATCGCCTGGCAGCCGATCGCTCAGCAGGCTGATGTCGCGTTCCGCCAGGCGCAGCGCGTAGCGATCGCCCATGGCCTGACGAAACGCCGTGGCGACCCGGCCGCCGGCGCCGGTAATCAAAATCCGTCCTACATCAGTACGCAACACCATGATGATGGTCATCCCTACTCTCGATTAAGCGTTGACCAGTAATAATCCCCTGCGTGACTTTTGTCCAGTATTTATATTAGTTTTGCTGATGGTTTATGCCGGCAATGGGCACGTTTTACCGAGCGTCTCGACCAGGAAAGTCATCACTGCGCGCACGGCGGCAGTACGCGCCAAATCGGGATACGTCACCAGCCAAAGCTCGCGCGTTGGTGCGGCGCTCGCCGTGGGCAACGGCACCAGATCCGGATCGTTATCGGCGACAAACGTCGGCAAAACGGCGGCGCCCAACCCTGAGCGTGCCGCTTGTTGCAGTGAAAACAGATCGCTGGCCTGAAAGATCACCGGCCGCCCCTGTAACAGCTGCTGCAACCATTGCTGATGCGGCTGCTGTCGGTAGTGAGGGTCATAGGCGAGAAAGCGGCGCGCCGCGTCGGGCAGTGCGGCATGCTCCGGCGCGGCGTACAGCGCGTAACGCATCATGCCGATGCGCTGTGCCAGCAGCTCCGGCTGCTGTGGGCGCACCATGCGCACGGCGATGTCCGCTTCGCCGCGATCCAACTCTGCGAGCGCGGATTCACCCGCCAGCGTCACGACGATTTGTGGGAAAGCCTGATTAAATTCGGCAATGCGCGGAGCGAGAATATGCGCGGCGATCGACGGCGGCGCGCTGATGCGCACGCTGGCCTGTGGCGTTGCGCCGGCGCTGCGCGCATGGCGGATAATGGCCTGGCTCTGCGCGTCGATCCCGGCCGCCAGTCCGGCGATGGCCAGCCCGTCCTGGGTCAGCGGGGTGCTGCGCGGGTGACGTACGATCAAACGCAGGCCGAGCGCTTGTTCCAGCGCCGCTACGCGCCGCCCGACGGTGGCGTGATCGCAGCCCAATTCCCGCGCCGCCGCCGACAGCGAACCGGTGCGCGCCAATGCCACGAAGTGTTTTAAATCCTGCCAGTCAAACATCGGTGAATTCCTGCACATTAACGATGCGGTTTTCAGGAATATTCACACGAATAACGGCGTGATTCAATGTGCGAACACATCCTTTTAAATTGAATTATTCAATTAGGGTTTCTTATGAATTTGCAATTGCAACAACGCACGGCATTGGTCACGGGAGCCAGCGAAGGGATCGGTGCCGGCATGGTCAGGGTGCTGGCCGCTCAAGGGGTCACGGTAGTGGCCACCGCACGACGCGGCGATCGGCTGCAGGCCTTGGCGGATGAGGTGGAACGGCAAGGCGCTGTGCGCCCGTGGGTCGCCGTTGCAGACGTTACCGACCCCGAAGCGTTAACCCAACTGGCGGCGCAGGCGCTGCGTCAGCTGGGGACCGTCGATATTCTGATCAACGCGGTCGGCGCATTTCACCCCACGGCGCTGGACGAAAGCGATCGCGGTTGGGAAGAGGCTTTCGCTTTGAACTTCACGCCGGCCCGGCGGTTGACTCAGGCGCTGTTGCCAGCCATGCAGGCGCAGGGCTGGGGGCGGGTGATCAACATCAGCGGCTCGATGGAACCGCGCAGCCTGAGCGCCGCCAGCGCCGCCAAGGGCGCGCTGCATCTGTGGGCCAAGGGGCTGGCCGGCGACGTGGCTGCGCAGGGGATTACCGTCAATACGTTACAGCCGGGGCGCATCAACAGCGAACAGATCCGCGAGCGCTTATACGCATCCGATGAAGCGCGCCAGGCGTTCATTGCGCAACATATCCCGATAGGCTACTTCGGCGAGCCGGAAGATATGGCCTATCTGGCGGCGTTTCTTTGTTCCCCGCTCGCGCGATATATCACCGGCGCAGTGATCCCGGTAGATGGCGGCATGCATTATTTCGCGCATTGAGGCCGTTTTGCCCCCGCGATCACAGTTCGAGAATTTGCCGCCGCAAAGCCTTGCCCCGGCAAAATCCGCGGTGGTAACGTCATAACTCAACCGATTTAGGGTTGTTACTGCTGCGGCAGGCAAAACCTAAACCTCGCGTTTTTGTCCCTCGATGGGGCAAGGCCGCGAGGTTTAGGTTTTTTTTTGCGCCGCATTTCGGCCCTGCGCCAGGCCAGCGCAGGGCGGGCTCGGCAGAACGTGAAGTCTAAGGATAACCGTATGAAATATGACACATTAGCCAGTGAGATTTTGGCCGGCGTCGGTGGCCGCGACAATGTGAAAAGTCTGGTGCACTGCGCCACTCGCCTGCGTTTCAAGCTGCGTGACGACAGCCATGCCAATGCCGAGGCGCTGAAGAAAAACCCCGGCGTTATCATGGTGGTGGAGAGCGGCGGCCAGTTCCAGGTGGTGGTGGGTAACCACGTCGCGGAGGTGTTCGATGCGGTCAACCGGGTTGGTGGGCTGGCTGAAGGCGCGCCGAATGGCGACGAGGCGGACGGCAAGAAGGATAACCTGCTCAGCCGCTTTATCGATCTGGTCTCCGGCATTTTCACCCCGTTGCTCGGGGTGATGGCCGCTTCGGGGATCCTGAAAGGGTTCCTGGCGCTGAGCCTGGCCTGCGGTTGGCTGCTGGAAAGCGGCGGCACCTTCAAAATGCTGTTCGCCGCCAGCGACGCGCTGTTCTACTTCTTCCCGATCATGCTCGGCTATACCGCCGGGAAAAAATTCGGCGGCAACCCGTTCGTCACCATGGCGATCGGCGGCGCGCTGACGCACCCGCTGATGATGGCGGCCTTCGAGGCGGCGCAGCAGCCGGGCGCGGTGCGCGAATACTTCTTCGGCATTCCGTTGACCTTCATCAACTACAGCTCGTCGGTGATTCCGATCATCTTTGCGGCCTGGGTGTCCTGCCGCCTGGAGCCGCTGTTCAACCGGGTGATCCACAGCGCGCTGCGCAATTTCATCACGCCGCTGCTGTGTCTGGCGATCACCGTGCCGCTGACCTTCCTGTTGATCGGCCCGGCGGCGACCTGGCTCAGCCATCTGCTGGCCAACGGTTATCAGAGCATTTACGCCTTCAACCCGATCATTGCCGGCGCCTTTATGGGCGCGATGTGGCAGGTGTGCGTGATCTTCGGCCTGCATTGGGGGCTGGTGCCGTTGATGATCAACAACCTGAGCGTGCTGGGGCGTGACACCATGGTGCCGCTGCTGCTGCCGGCGGTGATGGGGCAGGTCGGCGCCACGCTGGGCGTGATGCTGCGCACCCGTGACGCCAAGCTGCGGGCGCTGTCCGCGTCGGCGATCGGCGCCGGCATTTTCGGCATCACCGAGCCAGCGGTGTACGGCGTCACCTTGCCGAACAAGCGCCCGTTCATCTTCGGTTGCATCGGCGGCGCGCTGGGCGGCGCGGTGATCGGCTACTTCCATACTTCGGTTTACTCGTTTGGCCTGGTGAGCGTGTTCACCTTCGCGCAGATCATCCCCGGCGGCGGCATCGACGCCACGGTGTGGGGCGCGATCGGCGGCACCCTGCTGTCGTTCGTGTTCGCCGCGCTGGCCAGCTATCTGTTCGGCGTCGCGCCGGCGGAAGAGGCCGTCGCGCAGCCTGAAGCCGCTTCACCGCTCAACCGCAAACAGGCGATCCTCAGCCCGATCGCCGGCGATATCGTGCCGCTGGAGCAGGTGAACGACGCCACCTTCGCCAGCGGTTTGCTGGGGAAAGGCGTGGCGATTGCGCCGCAGCAGGGGCGCGTAGTGGCACCGGTGAGCGGCAGCGTGGCGTCGCTGTTCAAAACCAAACACGCCATCGGTATCGAATCGGACGACGGCGCGGAGATTCTCATCCACGTCGGCATCGATACCGTGAAGCTCGACGGGGCGCATTTCACTGCCCACGTGCGGGAAGGCGAACGGATCGCCCCGGGCGATCTGCTGATCGAGTTCGACCAGGCGGCGATCCATGCCGCCGGCTATGACACCACCACGCCGATCATCATCAGCAATAGCGATGACTACGTGGACGTGTTGACCAGCGGCCTGTCTCCGGTGCAGGAACAGGCGCCGCTGCTGACTTTATTACGTTAATTGAGGAGCAAGCGATGAACGGCAAGTTTCCGCAACATTTTCTGTGGGGCGGCGCGGTAGCGGCGAACCAGGTAGAAGGCGCATATCAGGCCGACGGCAAGGGGCTGTCGACCTCCGATCTGCAGCCGCAGGGCATTTTCGGCGCCATCACGCCGCGCATGCCGGGCGACAGCGGCATCAAGGACGTGGCGATCGATTTCTATCATCGCTATCCGGAAGACATCGCGCTGTTCGCCGAAATGGGTTTCAAGTGCCTGCGCACCTCGATCGCCTGGACGCGCATTTTCCCGCAGGGCGATGAAGAGACCCCTAACGAGGCCGGGCTGGCGTTTTACGATCGGCTGTTCGACGAGATGGCGAAGTATGGCATCCAGCCGCTGATCACGCTGTCGCACTATGAGATGCCTTACGGCCTGGTGAAGAATTACGGCGGTTGGGGCGATCGCCGGACCATCGCTTTCTTCGAGCGCTATGCGCGCACCGTATTCGAACGCTATAAGCACAAGGTCAAACACTGGCTGACCTTCAATGAGATCAACATGTCGCTGCACGCGCCCTTCACCGGCGTCGGCTTGCCGCCGGAGAGCGACCGGAGCGCCATCTATCAGGCGATCCACCATCAGCTGGTGGCCAGCGCCAAAGCGGTGAAGGCCTGTCACGAGATCGTGCCGGAGGGCAAAATCGGCAACATGCTGTTGGGCGGCATCCTGTATCCGCTGAGCTGCAGGCCGGAAGATCTGCTGGAAACCCAGCGCCAAAACCGCGACTGGCTGTTCTTCGGAGACGTGCAGGCGCGCGGCTATTACCCGGCCTATATGCAGCGATTCTTCCGCGAAAACGGCATCCAGGTGGAGATCACCAACGAAGACCGGCAAACGCTGCGTGAAACCATCGATTTCATCTCGTTCAGCTACTACATGAGCGGCTGCGTAACCGCCGATCCGGAGCAGTACGAAACGGCGCGCGGCAACATTCTCGACATGGTGCCGAACCCGCACCTGGCCAGCTCGGAGTGGGGGTGGCAAATCGATCCGATCGGGCTGCGCTACCTGCTCAACGTGTTGTACGACCGCTATCAGAAGCCGTTGTTTATCGTTGAGAACGGGCTGGGCGCCAAAGACCGCGTCGAGGCCGACGGCAGCATCAACGACGATTACCGCATCAACTACCTGAATGATCATCTGGTGCAGGTGGCCGAGGCGATCGATGACGGCGTCGAGGTGATGGGCTATACCAGCTGGGGGCCGATCGATCTGGTCAGCGCCTCGAAGGCCGAAATGTCGAAGCGTTACGGCTTCATTCACGTCGACAGAGACGATGCCGGCAACGGTAGCCTCGAGCGTCGCCGCAAGAAGAGTTTCTACTGGTATCGCGATGTGATCCACAGCAACGGCGCCAGCCTGAAAGACCGACGCTAGCCCTTCAGCCCGGCGGCAAACGCCGGGCATTAACCTTTATTCGCTGCTGTTCATGATGGGAAATTCTCTCCCAGGGAATGCTGTTGCCCGCAGTCAGCCGTTATGCGGAGAAATATAATAATGATGAAAAGCTTATTACCTCGTTCTATGACTCTGGCGGCGCTGGCGCTGTGGTGCAGCCAGGCGCAGGCGGAAACGCTGCAGACCGGCAAGGACGTCGAAGCCCCCACCGCCAAATGGGAAGGGGTGGCGCTCGGTTTTGAACCGCCGCAGCCTGGGCTATTGGGGGATATGCTGGGGATCAGGCCGATCCTGGAGGATCACGGTTTCCACTATAATCTCGGTTACCTCAGCCAGCTGTCGTATAACGCCGGCGGCGGTTACAACCACGATAAGCAGGCGTCGTACATCGACCAATTTTCGCTGACCTTCAGCCAGGATCTGCAGGCGCTGACCGGCATTCCGGACGCGGCGATCGAAGGCAATATCGTCAACCGCAACCATGACAACAGCCTGACCCGCGATCGGCTGCAGGATCCGCGCGTCGGCCTGACCGATCTGTCGCAGGAGAGCTTTGGCGGGCAGTCGATTACCCGCCTGGGCTGGTTGACCTTCAGCCGTTCCTTCCTCGACAGCCGGCTGCAGTGGCGCATTGGCATGATGAACAAGGTGCAGGATTTCGATCAGATCATCCCCTGCGATTTCCAAACGCTGACGCTGTGCGGCGGCAAGTCCGCCAACTCGTTGACCTGGTACAACTGGAACGTGCATTACTGGGGCACCACGCTGCAGTACAAACTGACTGACGGCCTGACGCTCAAGGGCGGCGTGATGGAACAGAACCCGAGCGCCCCCAGCCGCAGCCACGCCTGGAGTTGGTCCACCAAGGGCAGCAAAGGCTTTCTGTTGCCGATGGAGCTGGAGCTGAAAACCCACGCCGTCAACCAGCTGCCGGGGGTGTATAACCTGGGCGTGCTGTTCACCAACGCGCGCCAGAGCGATCTCTATGAAGGGGTATCCGGCGGGCCGGGCGCCAGCGATCCGCAGGGCTATCGCAGCCACGATCGCACCTGGTTCCTGTACACCGGTTTCAACCAGCAGGTGACGCGCCATGCGGATGACGCCAACCGCGGTCTGAGCGTGTTTTACAGCCTGGGGCTGGGGGATCAGCGCAGCAACTACCTGCACTGGTCCACCTCGACCGGCATCCGTTACCGCGGGCTGTTCGATGCGCGGCCGGACGACTGGCTGGGGCTGGGTGTCTCGGTAGTGAAGCTGAGCGATCGCTATAAAGACAATCAGCGCTATCTCAACCAACTCAACGGCGTCAGTGATTATCACGATCCGAACTACCGGCCGGTACCGGGCCATTCGGTGACGGCGGAGCTCTATTATCGGGTGAACGTCACGCCGTGGCTGCAGCTGCAGCCGGGCCTGCAGTATTGGCATCACCCGGCGGGCGTCAGCGAGACGCAGGACGCTTGGGTGACGGCGTTGAAAACGGTAGTGACCTTCTGATCAGGCCGCGTCGCTCTCGCGGTAGCGCCGGCGGGCATGCTCGAACCAGCTGGCCGGCACGTTGTGCGGCGGCTGCTGCAGTCTGAGCAGCCCCTGTTCGACGATATGGCTGGCTTGGCGCCACAGCGTCGGGTCGCCTTCGGTCAGTACCTCCAGCAGGCGCTGCTTCTCGATCAGGTAGGTCTGGGCGAAGTGGCTGTCGTAGTCCAGCAGCGAGCGGGTGTTGTCGATCAGATCCGCCAGCTTGATGGTTTTGGCCTGTGGCGATGCGCTTGCGCTGTGGCGCCGATCGCGGTTTTTGCGCTCGAAGCGGTTGCCGTCCTCGGCGTGGCTGACGTTGGTCAACATCCGCACCAGCTCCGCTACCTGCGGCCCAAAGTGGCTTTCGATATCGCCGAGGGTGGTGGGCGTGTCTTCCACCGTGTCATGCAGCCAGGCGGCCGCCAGCATCTCTTCGGTATGCGGCACGCTACGCACCAGTTCCATGACCGCCTGCGGGTGGACGATATAAGGTGCGCCAGTATATTTGCGGCGCTGATCGATGGCCGCATGCGCTTTGGTGGCGTAGCGGCGCGCGCGTTCTGCAAGCGTGTTCGTCATTTCCTTTCCCTCCGGGCTTCCTCTGCATGAAAAAATGTAGCATACCTCACAAAAAATAGCTTGCGATTACATCGTGCGCTATCTATATTCACACACATGAAAAGCACCGATACCGAACAATTCAAGGCGAAGAACCTGCTGCAGCTCGATCAGCAGCTCTGTTTCGCGCTGTATTCCGCCAACCTGGCGCTGCACAAAGTTTACCGCAAGCTGTTGAATCAGCTCGAACTCACCTACCCGCAATACCTGGTGATGATGGTGCTGTGGGAACGCGATCGGGTGACGGTATCGGATATCGGCGAGCGGCTGTTCCTCGATTCCGCCACGCTGACGCCGCTGCTGAAGCGGCTGGAAACCGCCGGTTTGCTGGTGCGCTATCGCGCCACCACCGACGAACGGCAGGTGATCATCGCGCTCACCGAAGCAGGCCGCGCGCTGCGCGAGCGGGCGCAATCGGTGCCCGAGGCGGTGATGTGCGCCACCGACTGCAGCCTGGACGAGATCGTTTCGCTTAAACAGCAGCTGGAAAAGCTGCGCGGCAGCCTGATCGATCAGATTTGACCCGTCGCCGCCGAACGCAAGAACGGCGCGGGTGGTCTACACTGGTTAATAAGTGTCAAAAATAAGTAGTGCGCGATTTAATCGCAAAAGATAAATATGTGACCGGTTTTCCCTCGTGGAAGCCGTAGTCATCTCGCCAACCAGCAAGAAGGAATGAACGATGTCTATTGAGAAAGTGGTTTACCGCGCTCACGCCACCGCAACCGGCGGCCGCGACGGCCGTGCGACCTCCTCCGACGGCGTGTTGGACGTGAAACTGGGCGTGCCGAAAGAGATGGGCGGTGCCGGCGGCGAAGTCACCAACCCCGAGCAGCTGTTTGCCGCCGGTTATTCCGCCTGCTTCCTCGGCGCGCTGAAGTTCGTCGCGGCGAAAGAAAAGGTTAAAATTCCGGCCGAAGCGAAGATCGACGGCACCGTCGGCATCGGTGAAATCCCGAACGGCTTCGGCATCGAAGTGCAGTTGGATATTTCGCTGCCGGGCATCGAACGCAGCGTGGCGGAAGATCTGGTGAAAAAGGCGCACGTGGTGTGCCCGTATTCCAACGCTACTCGCGGCAATATCGACGTCACTCTGAACGTTAAGTAAGATTTTCGCCGACACCTTGGAAAAAATGGAGGGTTTATCCCTCCATTTTCATGTCCGTCCTGCCTGAAAACAGTTCACGTAAATGGCAAAAAATGTCCGTTTTGTGAGAATTCTCTTGATTGTTGCCTGCCAAATCACGCTTATTGCCGGTTGGCTGAACCTGCAGCCGCATTGACTGTCTGAAAAACTCAGAACTGCTATCGCCCTCCGGAGCCACCGCACTACATGAACAAAATAAAATCGCTATCGCAGCAGAATTTATCGTTATTGTTAGCGATCTATATCGGCATCTTTTTAAACCTGTCCGTTTTTTATCGCCGTTTTGACTCGCTCGCGCACGGCATTCAGGGAATTAAGCTTATTTCGGCGGTGACGGAAGTGATCGCTATCGTTTTGTTCACTTTCTTTATCATGCGGTTGGTGTCGCTCGGCGGCCGTTTGTTTTATCGCATTGTCGCCTCGCTGCTGGTGCTGATTTCGGTTGCCGCCAGCTACTACATGACGTTTTTCAATGTGGTGATCGGCTACGGCATCGTGGTGTCGGTGATGACCACCGATATCGATCTGTCGAAAGAGGTGGTCGGCTTGCACTTCGTGCTGTGGATGATGGCGCTCAGCGCCTTGCCGCTGCTGCTGATCTGGAAAAACAGCCTGCGCCACACCCTGATAGAGCAGCTGAAAACCCCCGGCCACCGCATCAAGCCGCTGCTGGTCTTGCTGGCGGTGGTGGCATTGGTATGGCTGCCGCTGCGCATGCTGGACGATGAACAAAGCATGCAGGAGAAGCTCGCCAACGTCGATCTGCCGAGCTACGGCGGCGTGGTGGCGCATTCGTACCTGCCGTCCAACTGGCTGTCGGCGCTGGGGCTGTTCGCCTATACCCGCTATGACGAAAGCCAGGATCAGAGCACGCTGTTCGATCCGGGCAAACATTTCACCTATGTACCGCCGGCCGACATCGACGATACCTATGTGGTGTTCATCATCGGCGAAACCACCCGCTGGGATCACATGGGCATGCTGGGCTACGAGCGCGATACCACGCCGCGGCTGTCGAAAGAGAAGAATCTGGTGGCGTTCCGCGGCGAGTCGTGCGACACCGCCACCAAACTGTCGCTGCGCTGCATGTTCGTGCGTGAAGGCGGTGCCGAGGACAACCCGCAGCGCACGCTGAAAGAGCAGAACGTGTTTGCGGTACTGAAAGAGCTGGGCTTCTCCTCCGAACTGTTCGCCATGCAGAGCGAGGTGTGGTTTTACAACAACACCGAGGTGAACAACTATTCGTTCCGCGAGATGATCGCGTCCGAGAAGCGCAACGAC
This sequence comes from Serratia sp. LTN-2, assembly GCF_059740205.1. Lineage (NCBI taxonomy): Bacteria > Pseudomonadati > Pseudomonadota > Gammaproteobacteria > Enterobacterales > Yersiniaceae > Serratia > Serratia sp. LTN-2. The sequence continues at coordinate 137,802 of NZ_JCAXDO010000006.1, forward strand.
GGCAAGGCGGTCGACGATATGCTGCTGGTGGATGAAATGAAGGAGTCGCTGGCGCGTTATCCGAAGGGCAAACACCTGGTGATCCTGCATACCAAAGGCTCGCACTACCTGTACTCGCAGCGTTATCCGCGCAGCTATGCGCGCTATCAGCCGGAGTGTATGGGGGTGGATGACTCCTGCACCAAGGCGCAGCTGATCAACGCCTTCGATAACACCGTGTTGTATACCGACAGCTTTATCAGCAACGTGATCGATCAGGTGCGCGACAAGAAGGCCATCGTGTTCTACGCCGCCGATCACGGCGAATCGATCGGCGAGAATACACACCTGCACGGCACGCCGCGCGAAATGGCACCGCCGGAGCAGTTCCGCGTGCCGATGATAGTGTGGGCGTCGGACAAGTACCTCGAGAATCCGCAGCACCTCAGCGCCTTTGAGCAGCTGCAGGCGCAGCAGCGCATCGGCAGAACGCACCGCCACGTCGAGCTGTTCGACACCATTCTCGGCTGTCTCGGCTACACCTCGCCGAACGGCGGCATCGTGGATAAAAACAACTGGTGCCATGTGCCGCAGCCGAAAGCGGCGCCCGCCCGCCTGTAATCCCCCTGCCGGGCGCCATGTGCGCCCGGCTATTTCACCTAATACATTCTCTTCATCAATTATTCCGGTGTGTGCATACGGTATACTTGCGCACTTTCCCTGCTAACCGGAGATTTCCATGACCCTGCGCGTGGCGTTTATCGACGATCATGACATTGTGCGTTCGGGCTTTGTGCAGCTGCTGTCGCTGGAGGCCGATATTCAGGTGGTGGGCGAATTCAGCAGCGCGGCGCAGGCGCGCGCCGGCCTGCCGGGGCTAGAGGCGGAAATCTGCATCTGCGACATTTCGATGCCGGACGGCAGCGGGCTGGATCTGCTGGCGGACATTCCTTCCGGCATTCGCGTGGTGATGCTGTCGATGCACGATAATCCGGCGCTGGTGGAAATGGCGCTGGAGCGCGGCGCCAGCGGCTTTCTCTCCAAGCGTTGCAAGCCGGAAGATCTGATCACCGCAGTGCGCACCGTCGCCGGCGGCGGCGTCTACCTGATGCCGGAAATCGCCCAGCAGCTGGCGCGGGTGAAGGTGGATCCGCTCACCCGGCGCGAGCGCGAGATCGCGCTGCTGTTGGCGCAGGGGCAGGAGGTGCGCGAGATTGCCGCTGCGCTGGGGCTGTCGCCGAAGACGGTGCATGTGCATCGCGCCAACCTGTTCGCCAAGCTGGGCATCAATAACAACGTCGAGCTGGCCAGACGGATGTTGAATCTGTGACGCAGCGCCTGATCACCCAGCTGGCGCTGTTTTTCATCTATGCCGCCAGCGCGTTTTGCCTGTGGGGCATCGGCACCGCGCTGATCGATCCGCCCTGGCAGGCGCTGTTGCTGTTCCCGTTCGGCCTGCGCATGGGCATTCTGCTGCAGAGCCCGTACCGTTTCTGGCCGGGGATCCTGCTGGCTGACCTACTGCTGATGGCGCTGCTGGCGGATCAGTTCGGCTATGGCCCGGCGCTGTGGGCATCGGTGGCGGTGCTGGTACTGACGGTGCTGCTCAGCCTGCTGGCCTCGCCGTGGTTGCTGCGCCATCAGCAGAGCGACAGTGAATGGCGCTGGCCGCTGTTGCAGGGCGCGGTGGTGGCCGCTGCCGCTTTATTGCAGGCGCTGGTGTGGCAACTGGTGAGCGGCGAGGGCGCCCGCGCGCTGCTGCTCGGCCTGACCGGCGGTTTCACCATCGCGCCGACCTGCCTGCTGCTGTGGCACTATTTGGCGCGCCAAATCTGGGTGCCGCTGGAGCCGGGGCTGATCCACAAACCGGTGGAGCTGCGCCTCGGTCACCTGGCCAGCTATCTGCTGCTGTTTGCGTTCAGCATCTGGCTGCAGCAGCAGGTTAACGCCGCCGAGCTGCGCCGTTTCGCGCCTTTCTGCCTGGCGATCCCAATCGTGTTCATGTCTTACCGCTACGGCTGGCAGGGGGCGCTGTTGGCGACGCTGCTCAACGGCGTGGCGCTGATGGTCAACGAGCCGCCGCAGCCGGAGTCGCACCGCGATCTGCTGTTGTCGTTGCTGGCCCAAAGCCTGACCGGGTTGCTGCTGGGGGCCGGCATTCAGCGCCAGCGCGAGCTGAATCAGCAACTGAGGCTGCGGCTGGAAGAGAATCGGCAGCTGGCGCGGGCGCTGGTGACGGCGGAGGAACAAACCCGGCGTGAGGTGGCGCGCGAGCTGCACGATGAAGTGGGGCAGACCATCACCGTTATTCGCACTCAGGCCAGCATCGTCAAGCGCCTGGCGCCGGAGCCGGCGGTGATCGGCTGCGCCGACGCCATCGATGCGTTGGCGCTGCGGGTCTACGACGGGGTGCACGATGTGCTGACCCAGCTGTGGCCGGCGGCGCTGAACAACCTGCCGCTGTCGGCGGCGGTGGCGGCGATGCTGCGGGAGTCGCTGCCGCAGGACGCGTCGCTGGTGAGCAGCATGCAGTGGCAGGTACCGGACGAACTGCTGGATGAAACGCTGAAAATCACGCTGTATCGGGTGTGCCAGGAAGGCGTGACCAATGTGTGCCGCCACGCCGGCGCCAGCCGCCTGGAGTTGGACGCGCGCCTGCAACCGCGCAAAGGCGCCGCGCCGCAGATCGCCCTGACCATCCGTGACAACGGCGTGGGTTTTGCTGCGGATAACCATCAGCCGGGATACGGCCTGCGCGGCATGCAGGAGCGTATCAGCGCTCTCGGCGGCAGCCTGCGGCTCACCTCTGAGCGGGGCGCCTGTTTGAGTGTGATCTTGCCCACAGTTTCGCCGGCGCAGGCGCAAAACTAGGAAAAACTCCTAGCCGCGTCGGGAATCCGGCGTAAGCTCCACGCGCGCGCGAGGAGCATCATAGCGGCACTTTATTCAATCCTCTGAGGTTCCACATGTGGTCTTTCCTTAAAAGCCGCCCGGACGCGCCGCAGGTCACCGATCAACGGCAGATCGACGCCAGCTACAAATACTGGCGCATCCAGCTGATGTGCACCATGTACATCGGCTACGCCGCGTTTTACTTCACGCGCAAAAGCTTCAACTTCATCATGCCGGCGATGCTGAGCGATCTGGGCCTGACGATGTCTGACGTCGGCATTCTCGGCACGCTGTTCTACATCACCTACGGCTGCTCGAAATTCATTTCCGGCATGATCAGCGATCGTTCCAACCCGCGTTACTTTATGGGCCTGGGCCTGATCATGACCGGGGTGCTGAATATCTTCTTCGGCCTCAGCTCGTCGTTGATGATGCTGGGCACGCTGTGGATCCTCAACGCCTTCTTCCAGGGCTGGGGCTGGCCGCCGTGCTCCAAAATCCTCACCAGCTGGTATTCGCGCTCCGAGCGCGGCAGCTGGTGGGCGATCTGGAACACGTCGCACAACGTCGGCGGCGCGCTGATCCCGCTGCTGGTGGGCTTTATCTCGCTGCACTTCAGCTGGCGTTACGGCATGATCATTCCCGGCATCATCGGCGTGGTGCTGGGCCTGCTGATGTGCTGGCGTCTGCGCGACAAGCCGACCAGCATGGGGCTGCCGAGCGTCGGCAAATGGCGCAACGACGCCATGGAGCTGGTGCAGGAGTCGGAAGGTCAGGGGCTGAGCAATCGCGAGATCATCAAGCGCTACGTGCTGACCAACAAGTACATCTGGCTGCTGGCGGTCTCTTACGTGCTGGTGTACATCGTGCGTACCGCGATCAACGACTGGGGCAACCTCTATCTGACGCAGGAAAAAGGTTATTCGCTGATGACCGCCAACTCGGCTATCTCGCTGTTTGAAGTGGGCGGCTTCATCGGTTCGCTGGTAGCCGGTTGGGGTTCCGACAAGCTGTTCCGCGGCAACCGCGGCCCGATGAACCTGATCTTCGCTATCGGTATCTTCCTGTCGGTAGCCGCGCTGTGGCTGATGCCGGGCGTCACCTACCTGCTGCAGGCCTGCTGCTTCTTCGCCATCGGCTTCTTCATCTTCGGCCCGCAGATGCTGATCGGCATGGCGGCGGCGGAGTGCTCGCACAAGGATGCGGCGGGCGCGGCGACCGGTTTCGTCGGCCTGTTCGCCTACCTGGGCGCGGCGCTGTCTGGCTATCCGATCGCGCGGGTGATGGAAATCTGGCATTGGAACGGCTTCTTCGTGGTGATTTCCATCGCCGCCTGCCTGTCGGCGCTGTTCCTGCTGCCGTTCCTGCGTGCGCAGACGCCGGCGCTGAAAACCGCCAAAGCCTGAGCATCCTGCGCTGCGCAACCCCCGGCGCAGCGCATTATGGCGCTTTTATCACCACTTGAAATACGGGGGCAAAAAAGTGATTGACGCCTATAACCGCCAGCAGTAAGATGCGCCCCGCATCGGCGAGTAGCGCAGCTTGGTAGCGCAACTGGTTTGGGACCAGTGGGTCGGAGGTTCGAATCCTCTCTCGCCGACCACCATTCGAAAAACCTGCTTTTAAAGCAGGTTTTTTTTCGCCTGCAGTTTATGAGGATGAGTACCTCCGCAGGAGGTTCGAGCCTCGCGAAGCGAGACAACGTTGCTTCAGCAACGGCCCGCAGGGCGCGCATCAAGGATGCGCGTAATCCTCTCTCGCCGACCACCATTCGAAAAACCTGCTTTTTAAAGCAGGTTTTTTTTCGCCTGTCGTTTAGGCGGCTTTGCCTACAACGAAGTCAAAATGGATTTCGTCATAGGGGAAAATCACGCCTTGTTCACCTTTATCGACGATGCCGCAGCCTAACAGCGCCTGCAGATCGGTATGCACCGCTTTCACATCACGTTTCACTCGGCGTGCAACTTCCCGAATGGAAAGTTCGCCGGCGCCGGTCATGGTATGCAAGATATGCATTTTCTTGGGTGATAAGGTTTTCCACAGCCGCTCCCAATCCAGGAATGTGATGTAATGCCCTTGAGCGCTTTGCTGGCCTGTTGCGGCTTCCTTCAGTGCGAGTTTCATTTCTTCGACTGAAGCGACCCGAATGGTGACTGTGTTCATCATGACTCCTCTGTAAGCTGCATAACCTCGCGCCAGAAACTGTCGAGCAAGGCATCAATGGTCGTGAAATTAAGCGGCTCTTCTTTGCCATCGATATGTTTGTGATCGCCTTTGCCCGCTTCATTGTCATACCGCAGTCGACAAATGCCGTCTTTTACATAGGCAAATCGGTATTTATAACAGTGGCCGCTGGCCCTGACGGGCGGCTCTACCCGCCAAATGATGAGTTGTGCAAATGCGGCAGGTGCCAGGGGGATCCTGTCTTGGTAAATTAGCTGCGAAGGCATGCTCTTTCCTTAAGTGTTGTTCACAGTACCAACACAGTCATGGTGTTGTCAATAATGACAACACCATGACTGCAGAGTGTGGTGTAATCCTGATAAATATTTATCTTTCCTTAATAAAAAATTCACTATCCTTATTTGTCGTGCTTTCTTTTATTTATATTAAAATAAATTCACGCTTGCTGAATAAAACCCAGTTGATAGCGCTCTTGTTTTCACGCCTTTTTTATTTATAGTCTGAATGTACGCGGTGGGAATGATTATTTCGCCACGTGGAAAGACGCTGTTGCTATTTATTGATTTTAATCTTCGTGGATTATTGCGGAATTTTTTCGCTTCGGCAATGCATCGCGATGATTAACTCTTTTATGTTTATCCTCTCGGAATAAAGGAATCAGTTATGCGCAAATTTAATAAACCGCTGTTGGCGCTGTTGATCGGCAGCACGCTGTGTTCCGCGGCGCAGGCCGCCGCGCCGGGCAAGCCGACCATCGCCTGGGGTAACACCAAGTTCGCCATCGTCGAAGTCGATCAGGCGGCCACCGCTTATAATAATCTGGTGAAGGTAAAAAATGCCGCCGACGTTTCGGTCTCCTGGAATTTATGGAATGGCGACGCGGGCACGACGGCCAAGATTTTATTAAATGGCAAAGAGGCGTGGAGCGGCCCTTCAACCGGTTCTTCCGGTACGGCGAATTTTAAAGTCAATAAAGGCGGCCGTTATCAAATGCAGGTGGCATTGTGCAATGCCGACGGCTGCACCGCCAGCGACGCCACCGAAATTGTGGTGGCCGACACCGACGGCAGTCATTTGGCGCCGTTGAAAGAGCCGCTGTTGGAAAAGAATAAACCTTATAAACAGAACTCCGGCAAAGTGGTCGGTTCTTATTTCGTCGAGTGGGGCGTTTACGGGCGCAATTTCACCGTCGACAAGATCCCGGCGCAGAACCTGACCCACCTGCTGTACGGCTTTATCCCGATCTGCGGCGGCAACGGCATCAACGACAGCCTGAAAGAGATCGAAGGCAGCTTCCAGGCGCTGCAGCGCTCCTGCCAGGGGCGTGAGGACTTCAAAGTCTCTATCCACGATCCGTTCGCCGCGCTGCAAAAAGCGCAGAAGGGCGTGACCGCCTGGGATGACCCCTACAAGGGCAACTTCGGCCAACTGATGGCGCTGAAGCAGGCGCGTCCCGATCTGAAAATCCTGCCGTCGATCGGCGGCTGGACGCTGTCTGACCCGTTCTTCTTCATGGGCGACAAGGTGAAGCGCGATCGTTTCGTCGGCTCGGTGAAAGAGTTCCTGCAGGCCTGGAAGTTCTTCGACGGCGTGGATATCGACTGGGAATTCCCCGGTGGCAAAGGCGCCAACCCGAACCTGGGCAGCCCGCAGGACGGGGAAACCTATGTGCTGCTGATGAAAGAGCTGCGGGCGATGCTGGATCAGCTGTCGGCGGAAACCGGCCGCAAGTATGAGCTGACCTCCGCTATCAGCGCCGGCAAGGACAAGATCGACAAGGTGGCGTACAACGTCGCGCAGAACTCGATGGATCACATTTTCCTGATGAGCTACGACTTCTACGGCGCCTTCGATCTGAAGAATCTGGGGCATCAGACCGCGCTGAATGCGCCGGCCTGGAAGCCGGACACCGCTTACACCACGGTGAACGGCGTCAATGCGCTGCTGGCGCAGGGCGTCACGCCGGGCAAGATCGTGGTCGGCACCGCCATGTATGGCCGCGGCTGGACCGGGGTGAACGGCTACCAGAACAATATTCCGTTCACCGGCACCGCCACCGGGCCGGTCAAAGGCACCTGGGAGAACGGCATCGTGGATTATCGCCAAATCGCCAGCCAGTTCATGAGCGGCGAGTGGCAGTACACCTACGACGCTACGGCGGAAGCGCCATACGTGTTCAAGCCTTCCACCGGCGATCTGATCACCTTCGACGATGCCCGCTCGGTGCAGGCCAAAGGTAAGTACGTGCTGGATAAGCAGTTGGGCGGCCTGTTCTCCTGGGAGATCGACGCGGATAACGGCGATATTCTCAACAGCATGAACGCCAGCCTGGGCAACAGCGCCGGCGTTCAATAATCGGTTGCAGTGCGTTGCCGGGGGATATCCTTTCGCCCCCGGCTTTTTCGCCGCCGAAAGTTTTTTTACGCCGCACAGATTGTGGCTTTGCCCCGAGCAAAACGCGGTCATCGGACTCACCCTTTTGGGTAATCCTTCAGCATTTCCTTCTGTCTTTAACGGCGATCACAAAAATAACCGTTCAGATATTCATCATTCAGCAACAAAGTTTTGGCGTTTTTTAACGGAGTTAAAAACCAGTAAGTTTGTGGGGGTCAGACCAATGCGCTAAAAATGACCGCTTAGCATAAATTTTCATGCTGGAACTGTTAACAAAAGGTTTTTTTTATGTTTGTTTGCTGTTTCTCACAGTCTGCGTAAATCCCCACTGGTTATATTGACGACACCCCAAACAGTTGGCAACTTGATAGCCTCAGGGATAAGAGCGAGAGTTGTTTGAGTGAATTCCACGCGCTCAGACGTCCCCGCCGCGATGCGTTCCATCCGGCATTCTCTCCTCTTATACCTTCTGCCTTCGGGCGCCGACCGCACAGGCCACGCAATAAAAAATACAGGTCTGGCGGCAATTACACACATCACATCACACAATGGAGCACTAACGATGACACGTTCCTTGGGTAAATCGGGGGTTCTGAAATTCGGCATTGGGCTGATCGCGCTGACCGTGGCGGCCAGCGTACAGGCCAAGACGTTGGTTTACTGTTCTGAAGGTTCCCCGGAAGGGTTCAACCCGCAGCTGTTCACCTCCGGCACCACCTACGACGCCAGCTCGGTACCGATCTACAACCGTCTGGTCGAATTCAAAATCGGCACCACCGAACTGCAGCCAGGTCTGGCGGAGAAGTGGGACGTCAGCGAAGACGGCAAAACCTACACCTTCCACCTGCGCAAAGGCGTGAAGTGGCAGAGCAGCAAAGATTTCAAGCCGACGCGCGATTTCAACGCCGACGACGTGGTGTTCTCCTTTGAGCGCCAGTTGGATGCCAACAACGCCTATCACAAGGTGTCCGGCGGCAGTTACGAATACTTCGAAGGCATGGACATGCCTAAGCTGATCGCCAAGATCGAAAAAGTCGACGACAACACCGTGCGCTTTGTGCTGAATCGCCCGGAGGCACCGTTCCTGGCTGACCTGGGCATGGACTTCGCGTCCATCCTGTCTGCCGAATATGCTGACGTGATGATGAAAGCCGGCACGCCGGAGAAAGTCGACCTGAATCCGATCGGCACCGGCCCATTCCAGCTGCTGCAATACCAGAAAGACTCCAAGATCCTGTACAAGGCGTTCGACGGTTTCTGGGGCACCAAGCCGAAGATCGATCGCCTGGTGTTCTCCATCACGCCTGACGCCTCCGTGCGTTACGCCAAACTGCAGAAAAACGAATGCCAGGTGATGCCGTATCCGAACCCGGCCGATATCGCCCGCATGAAGCAGGACAAGTCCATCAACCTGATGGAACAGCCGGGCCTGAACGTGGGCTACCTGTCGTTCAACGTCGAGAAAAAGCCGCTGGATAACCTGAAGGTACGTCAGGCGTTGACCATGGCGGTCAACAAGCAGGCGATCATCGATGCGGTCTATCAGGGCGCGGGCCAGGCGGCCAAGAACCTGATCCCGCCGACCATGTGGGGCTATAACGACGCGGTGCAGGATTACGCTTACGATCCGGCCAAGGCGAAAGAGCTGCTGAAAGAAGCGGGCATGGCCGACGGTTTCAGCATCGATCTGTGGGCGATGCCGGTACAGCGTCCTTACAACCCGAACGCGCGCCGCATGGCGGAAATGATCCAGGCCGACTGGGCCAAGATCGGCGTGAAAGCCAAAATCGTGACCTATGAGTGGGGTGAATACCTCAAGCGCGCCAAAGCGGGCGAGCACCAGACGGTGATGATGGGCTGGACCGGCGACAACGGGGATCCGGACAACTTCTTCGCCACGCTGTTCAGCTGCGCGGCGGCGAAAGACGGCTCCAACTACTCCCGCTGGTGCTACAAGCCGTTTGAAGATCTGATTCAACCGGCGCGCGCCGAATCCAACCACGACAAGCGTATCGAACTGTACAAACAGGCGCAGGTGGTGATGCACGATCAGGCTCCGGCGCTGATTGTCGCACACTCCACCGTGTATGAGCCTGTGCGTAAGGAAGTGAAAGGCTACGTCGTGGATCCGCTCGGTAAGCATCACTTCGAGAATGTCTCTGTAGACTGATTTCGACCGCTTTACCGGAGACGCACGAATGGACTTGCAGGGGCGCAACAGGTTTGCGCCTCTGCTGACCAGTCTCCGGCGTATGGCCGTCGAATCGTTCAAAGGCATGTGAGCGTTAATAAGCCTGGCGGACGATGAGCTGCCGGGCATTGATACAGAGAGTTCGGGATATGTTGCAGTTCATACTCCGACGTTTGGGGTTAGTTATCCCAACGTTTATCGGCATTACGTTGCTGACTTTTGCATTCGTCCATATGATCCCCGGCGACCCGGTGACCATCATGGCCGGGGAACGCGGTATCTCCGCCGAGCGCCACGCGCAGCTGATGGCGGAAATGGGGCTGGACAAGCCGCTTTATCAACAATATTTCTCCTACGTGTCCAACGTGCTGCACGGCGATTTGGGCACCTCACTCAAAAGCCGCATCTCCGTCTGGAGCGAGTTCGTTCCGCGCTTCCAGGCTACGCTGGAGCTGGGTTTCTGCGCGATGCTGTTCGCGGTGCTGGTGGGCATCCCGGTCGGGGTGCTGGCGGCGGTCAAACGCGGCTCGGTCTTCGATCACACCGCGGTGGGCATCTCGCTGACCGGCTATTCGATGCCAATTTTCTGGTGGGGCATGATGCTGATCATGCTGGTGTCGGTGCAGCTTAACCTGACGCCGGTATCGGGGCGCATCAGCGACACGGTATTCCTCGACGACAGCCATCCGCTGACCGGCTTCATGCTGATAGACACCCTGATCTGGGGCGAGCCGGGCGACTTTATCGATGCCGTGATGCATATGATCCTGCCGGCCATTGTGCTGGGCACTATCCCGCTGGCGGTGATCGTGCGCATGACCCGCTCCTCGATGCTGGAAGTGCTGGGCGAAGACTATATCCGCACCGCGCGCGCCAAGGGCGTGAGCCGCATGCGGGTGATCGTCGTTCACGCGCTGCGCAACGCGCTGCTGCCGGTGGTGACGGTGATCGGGCTGCAGGTCGGCACCATGCTGGCCGGCGCCATTCTGACTGAAACCATCTTCTCCTGGCCGGGGCTCGGCCGCTGGCTGATCGACGCGCTGCAGCGCCGCGATTACCCGGTGGTGCAGGGCGGGGTGTTGCTGGTCGCCTGTATGATCATTCTGGTTAACCTGCTGGTAGACGTGCTCTACGGCGTGGTCAACCCGCGTATTCGCCACAAGAAATAAGGGGCGCTCTCATGTCTCAAGTTACTGAGTCTGCAGTTAAAGGTGCGCCGAAGCCGATGACCCCGTTCCAGGAGTTCTGGCACTATTTCAAGCGCAATAAAGGGGCCGTGGTCGGCCTGGTGTATATCGTTCTGATGCTGGTGATCGCGCTCGGCGCCGGGGTGCTGGCGCCGCATGCGCCGGCGGACCAGTTCCGCGACGCGCTGCTCAAGCCGCCGGTGTGGCAAGAGGGCGGCAGCTGGCAATACATTCTCGGCACCGACGACGTCGGCCGCGACGTGCTATCGCGCCTGATGTACGGCGCGCGCCTGTCGCTGCTGGTCGGCTGTCTGGTGGTGGTGCTGTCGCTGATCATGGGCGTGGTGCTCGGCCTGCTGGCCGGTTACTTCGGCGGCGCGGTGGACGCGGTGATCATGCGTGTCGTCGACATCATGCTGGCCCTGCCGAGCCTGCTGCTGGCGCTGGTGCTGGTGGCGGTCTTCGGGCCGTCGATCGTCAACGCCTCGCTGGCGCTCACCTTCGTCGCCCTGCCGCACTATGTGCGTCTGACGCGCGCGGCGGTGCTGGCGGAAGTGAACCGCGATTACGTCACCGCCTCGCGGGTGGCGGGCGCCGGCGCGCTGCGCCAGATGTTCGTCAATATTCTGCCTAACTGCCTGGCGCCTTTGATCGTTCAGGCTTCTCTCGGTTTCTCGAACGCCATTCTGGACATGGCCGCTCTCGGCTTCCTGGGCATGGGCGCGCAACCGCCGACGCCGGAGTGGGGCACCATGCTCTCCGACGTGCTGCAGTTCGCGCAAAGCGCCTGGTGGGTCGTGACCTTCCCCGGTCTGGCGATCCTGCTGACGGTGCTGGCATTTAACCTGATGGGGGACGGCTTGCGTGATGCTCTCGACCCCAAACTCAAGCAGTAACAGAGGACGAGAGAGATGGCGTTATTGAATGTAGACAAGCTTTCGGTGCACTTCGGTGACGAAGGCACCCCGTTCCGCGCAGTGGACCGCATCAGTTACAGCGTGGATCAAGGCCAGGTGGTCGGCATCGTCGGTGAATCCGGCTCCGGCAAATCCGTCAGCTCGCTGGCGATCATGGGCCTGATCGATTTTCCCGGCAAGGTGATGGCCGACAAGCTGGAGTTCAACGGCCAGGATTTGCGCAAGATCTCCGAAAAAGAGCGCCGCCAGCTGGTGGGCTCCGAAGTGGCGATGATCTTCCAGGATCCGATGACCAGCCTGAACCCGTGCTACACCGTCGGCTATCAAATCATGGAAGCGCTGAAGGTGCATCAGGGCGGCAACCGCCGCACCCGTCGCCAGCGCGCCATCGACCTGCTGACGCAGGTGGGTATCCCCGATCCGGCCTCGCGGCTGGACGTGTACCCGCACCAACTTTCCGGCGGTATGAGCCAGCGCGTGATGATCGCCATGGCCATCGCCTGTCGGCCGAAGCTGCTGATCGCCGATGAGCCGACGACCGCGCTCGACGTGACCATCCAGGCGCAGATCATCGAACTGCTGCTGGATCTGCAGCAGCGCGAGAATATGGCGCTGGTGCTGATCACCCACGATCTGGCGCTGGTGGCGGAAGCAGCGCATCACATCATCGTGATGTACGCCGGCCAGGTGGTGGAATCCGGCAAGGCGGCGGAGATTTTCCGTGCTCCGCGTCACCCTTATACCCAGGCGCTGCTGCGCGCGCTGCCGGAGTTCGCCGCCGACAAGGCACGGCTGGCTTCGCTGCCGGGCGTGGTGCCGGGCAAATACGATCGCCCGACCGGCTGCCTGCTCAACCCGCGCTGTCCCTACGCCAACGAGCGCTGCCGTAACGAGGAGCCGGAACTGCGCAGCATTCCCGGCCGTCAGGTTAAATGTCACACACCGCTGGATGATGCGGGGAGGCCGACCGTATGAGCCAGAATCAACCTTTACTGCAGGCGATCGACCTGAAGAAGCATTACCCGGTGAAAAAGGGCCTGTTCGCGCCGGAGCGGCTGGTCAAGGCGCTGGATGGCGTCTCCTTCACCCTGGAGCGCGGCAAAACGCTGGCGGTGGTCGGCGAGTCGGGCTGCGGCAAATCGACGCTCGGCCGCCTGCTGACGATGATCGAAGTGCCGACCGGCGGCGAGCTGTATTACCAGGGGCAGGATCTGCTGAAGCCGGACGTTTCCGCCGAGAAGCTGCGCCGCCAGAAGATCCAAATCGTGTTCCAGAATCCTTACGGATCGCTCAACCCGCGCAAGAAGGTCGGGCAGATCCTCGAGGAGCCGCTGTTGATCAACACGCCCCTCAGCGCCGCCGAGCGGCGGGAAAAAGCGCTAGAGATGATGGCGAAGGTCGGCCTGAAAACCGAGCATTACGACCGTTACCCGCACATGTTTTCCGGCGGCCAGCGTCAGCGTATCGCCATCGCCCGCGGGCTGATGCTGAACCCGGACGTGGTGATCGCCGATGAGCCGGTGTCGGCGCTGGACGTGTCGGTGCGCGCTCAGGTGCTGAACCTGATGATGGATCTGCAGCAGGAGCTGGGGCTGTCCTATGTGTTCATTTCGCACGATCTGTCGGTGGTGGAACACATCGCCGACGAGGTGATGGTGATGTACCTCGGCCGCTGCGTGGAAAAGGGCAGTAAAGAGGCGATCTTCAACAACCCGCGCCATCCGTACACCCAGGCGTTGCTGTCGGCGACGCCGCGGTTGAATCCGGATATGCGCCGCGAGCGCATCAAGCTGACCGGCGAACTGCCCAGTCCGATGAACCCGCCGCCGGGCTGTGCGTTCAACGCCCGCTGCCGCCGCGCCTTTGGCACCTGCGTGCAGCTGCAGCCCCAGCTCAAACAGTACGGTGAGCAGATGGTAGCCTGTTTTGCGGTCGATCAGGACGAACATCCGGGAACGTAAGGCGCCTGAGGTCACTGCGTAAACCCACGCTGGCATAACGCCGGCGTTTTTTATTATTCAATCAACGGGTTAATCATTAAACTATCTTCATCACCCGCGATTTAACGACTTTCTTGCTGTAAGTCGGGTGGTGGTTATTTTTTTAAGAATCTTCGCATGGCAATAATTATCGGATAATAGAATTTAACGGTTTGTTGTTAATAACATTTTGTCGGTCGATCGGTTTAACTATTTTTATTATAAAAACCAAATAAAAAAGCACGCCGCCGGCGTGCTTTGAGTTGCTGAGGCCGTACTCATTGCGGATAGGGCACCCAGTCGCCGCCGTTCAGGCGAATGTAGGGCTTGCCCTGATACTGCATCACGATGGCGTTGTCGTTTTCGGAGATGACCGGGGTCTGCGGCAGCCCCTGCGTCAGCGCCTGCCAGTCGACGCTGGATTCGCTGAAGACTTTGCCGTCCACCAGGCGCGACACCAGTTCAGACAGCGCCAGATAGCTGCTCGGCGTTTTGATCTGCAGCGGGCTGCCCTGATGCGGCGCCTTCATGCCAACCAGTTTGATGCCGACCGGCGTATGGGTAATGTTCGGGCTGGGAATGTCGCGCAGGCCGGACATCTGCATCTTGTCGCCCACCAACGCCGCGCCGTGTTCAGGCACGATCACCACCATCACTTTGCGGCCGGATTTCTCCAGCTGGTCGAGGAAGGTGTTCAGCTGATCGAATAGCTTCTGCGCGCGCGGCTGGTAGTCGGCGCTCTTATTGGAGCCGACAAAGCGGTTGCCGTCGTGCAGCGGAATGATGTTGAAGAAGGTGGCGGTGCGGCCGTCGCCGCCTTTTTGCTGCTGATCCAGCCAGCGGCTCAGCAATTCGAGATCGTTATAAATCGGCTCGCCGTCGAACGATGTCAGCTCGTTGCCGATGCCGGCCTGCGACATCAGCGGCGCCTGCATGTCACCCTGTTCGCGCAGCTCTTTCAGGAAGTTGCCGAATACCCCGGAGTGATCGAGCATCAGCTGTTCCTTGAAGCCGAGCTTCGCCAGATTGTCGAACAGGTAACACTGCTGGTTCACCGGCTGATACAGATCGTGATGCGAAAGCTGGCCGCAGCTGGCGCGCAGCAAGCGGATGGCTGCCGGGCCGCTGTAGGCGGTGGCCGAGTTGAAACTGTCGAACATGATGTCCATTTTCGACCACAGCGGATGATTCTGCAGATTGACCGCCTCCATATCGGCCCAGGCCAGCGAACAGATGTTGATCACCAGCAGATCGAACGGCTGGGCGTCGGCGGGCAAGGTGGCCGGGAACGCGGTGGCGCGGCCTTTTTCCCGCTCGTAGAACTGATTCAGGTAGGCCGTCAGGTTGGCGCTGGTCGGCGGCAGGCTGTCTGCCGGCGCGGCGTCCCCGGCCGCCGGCGCAGAGGTGGCCGGTGCATTGGCACCGCCGCTTGAGGCCGTGGAGGTGGCGGGCAGCAGTGAGACCGCCGGCCCGGCGATGTTGACGATATTGAGCCACACCAGCGCCGCTACGGTGAACACCGTGACGCGCACCCACTGGGCAACGAACAGGTAGGCGATAAGCAGCACGAAGGCGGCGCCGACCATCTGCCAGTTGATGAAGCGGTTGACCAGCTCCAGCAGATACTGGGCGCTGAAGCCGGTCAGCTGCGAGCCCTGGCTGAGAATGCTGTTGATGCCCGGCAGCCAGGTGTCGTGATAGAACAGCGCGATGCCGATCGGGATGGCAAGGTAATGGCGCCAGCGGTGCAGGCGTTGCGAGGGGATCGGCATCAGTAGAAACGCCATGAACACCAGGTTCGGCAGCGCATGGAAGTTCAGATAGCCGAACCACAGCAGGGCGAATTTGGCCAGAAAGTAGAGGTTCCAGCCGCCCAGCCCGCGCCAGTAGCGCCACAGTGCGTTATCGGATTGCGTATTCGAGTTTGAATTCATGGCTGCTTCTTATCACGTTTAATCTGAGATGAGGCGCCTGTGCGCACCCACAAACCGGCGGATTTCAAATAGCGCGGCGATAACAACAGGTTTTGCCAGTATTGGCGCAAATGTGGAAAACGCCGATGAAAGGCGTAGCCCAGCGGAATGAAGATCAGCGCGCACAGCAGGATCAGTTGCACGATGTCGTTAAGGTTCAGCATGCTTTTCCTCCTGCGGGCCGAGCGGCAGCGTGAAGGCGACCGGCTGGCGCCGTTCTGTGGGCTCTGCGCTGGCCGCTACGTTCGGACGCGGCGCGGCACCGGCGGCGCCGGTGGCCGAGATCTGCCAGCGCCCCTGAGCCATGCGTTTGATTTCCGAAATGATATCGACATCCTGGTGCCACACCACCCGGTTACTGAAGGCCTCATCCACCGGCAGGCGGAAGATGAATTTCAGCGCGGTATCCAGATCGTTGATGCGGCAGGTGGAGAGGAACAGCACCAGTCGCCCCTGCACCACGGTCATCACGTCGCCGAAACGCCGCAGGTGGCACAGGGTCATCGCCTGTTCGGCGCGCAGGCCGGTGGCCGGGCGCAGCGCCACCATCACGCCCTTGCCGTCTTCGGGCAGCAGCGTGTTGCCCATCAGCGAGAGCACCGCCTGGCTGAACGCTTCCGGCCGCATGTAGCCTTTCAGCTGCAGCGGGCGCAAACCGGCCAGCAGCGCATCGATGTCGGCGGGCACATGGCGTGAGAAACGCTGCCCCTGGATGCCCTCAAGCATGGTCAGAAAACGCGACAGCGGCGCGACGTGCGGCACGATCAGGTTGGCGCCGCAGGCCAGCAGCAGCCGTTCGTCGCTGTAACGCAGGCTGGCGCTCATTTCGCGCACCGCGATTTTCATCCCGTTGCCGCGGCTGCGGCGCAGGGTGTGGATCTGGTGCGCCAGGTGATCGATTTGGTCGCTTTGGTACAGGGCGAAAATCAGCGTCGCCGAGAGTCTCAGCATGCCGTGCTGCGCCAGCTCGTCGTTGCTCTCCAGCAGTTGCCAGTTGGCGGACAGCGGCGGCGCGCCTTCCAGAATGCTGCGTTCGGCCAGATACAGGCCTTCGTCGCTGCGCAGGGCGGTGGGGGAGGGCTGGCTATTTTCATCCTCGCCCTGCCAGCCGCCCTCCGCGGCGTACAGCGTCAGCAGCTGATTGGCGTTGATGCCGTTTTCGGTGCTCCACCAGTTCACCAGGTATTGCGCGCTGTCCTGCTGCCATTGCAGGCTGGACAGGCCGTTCAGAATGCGGTGCTGCGCGCTGAGCTGGCCCTTGAGCTTATTGATACCGCCGCCGTGGCTGAGGATCAGCAACGTGCATTCCTGACGCCGCAGCCAGGCGGCGAGCGCGCGCGTCCACTCGCGCAGTTCTTCGGTGGTGAAGGTTTGCCACAGGCTGGCATGGGCCAGCAGGATCAGTAAGCGATTTTGCGGCCGCAGGGCGCGCATCAAATCGTCGCTCAACTGCGTCAGCGCGGCTTTTTTCTCCGGCAATTGATACAGCGGCAGCTTCTGCAGGGCAGGCGATGCCAGCTCGGCCAATAGGCGATCGGGTTTGTCGCCGCTGCAGATCAGGGCGACTTTGTGGGTGGCCGGTTGGGCGGCAATGGCCTGACGACACAGCAACGCGGCGTCGCTTTGCCGATCGATATTCACCCAATAAAGGCCGGAGGCCTGCATCACCGACAGCTCTTCCCAAATCTGCCGAATGCCTAGAGAAAAAGAGTGCGCCATAGGATGTGTTCTACTTTCGTTGAAAGCCGACTAAAGGCGTTTATATTTAAAGATAGCCATTTTTACTCTGGCAATAACAAATCTCCGACGCTCTGCAACAATATTTGTTGAGAATCATCTTATTGCCTCTCTATTTTTGTATCGTTGCTATAGTTAATTAACATAGCCTATTTTCGCAAAGGCGGAAGAATGAATAACGCACCCACCCATTTTCGTGCAGCGGCGCCTGGGGAGAGCCAGGATGACCTGCAGGCGCTCAGCCAGGCTTTTTCATTGCCGAAATTAAGCTATGTCGATATTTCACGGCAGGAGCGGTTAACGCAAATGATGACGCGTTGGCCTCTGTTGGCCGAATTGGCGCAGACCACGGGGAGCCACTGATCTATGCCGGTGATCGCGCTGCAAGGGTTGCGGGGTGGAATGGGGACGACGTCGGTCACGGCGGCGCTCGCCTGGGCGTTGCAGCAGTTGGGCGAATCGGTGCTGGCGATCGATTTCACGCCGGATAATCTGCTGCGTCTGCATTTCAACACGCCGTTCGAGCTGACGCGCGGCTGGGCCCGCGCAGAACATGACGGCGGCGGCTGGCGGGAAGGCGCGCTGCGCTATTGCGAAAACCTCGACTTTTTACCGTTTGGCTGCCTTAATGCGGCGGAACGGCTGGAAGTGCAACGTCAATGTCAGCAGCAGCCCGAGCGCTGGCGCGACAATGTACGCCAACTGATCGCCGGCGAGCCGCAGCGCTGGATCCTGCTGGATGTTCCGGTCGGGGACGGCGCGCTGGCGCAACAGGCGCTGCAGCTTGCCGACAGCGTGTTCGTGCTGTTGAATCCCGACGCCAACTGTCAGGTTAGGCTCCATCAGCAGACGCTGCCGAATGATTGTCGTTTCCTGGTCAATCACTACTCCTCCGCCAGCCAGCTGCAGCAGGATCTGCATCAGCTGTGGCTGCAAACCCTGGGCGGTCTGCTGCCTGTGGTGATCCATCGCGATGAAGCGTTGGCGGAAGCGATGGCGGTCAAGCAGCCGTTGGGCGAGTACCGCCCCGAGAGCCTGGCGGCGGATGAAGTGCTGACGCTGGCCAACTGGTGTCTGATCAATCTTAAACCGGGCGTTGCGCCATGAGTCGGGTGCTGAGCCTGCTGCTGGTGCCGCCGGTGCGTCAGGCGGTGCAGGCGCGCTATCGCGGCTATCGCCGCAGCGGCGCGTCGGCGCTGACCGCCTTTTTCGCCACGCTGCTGGTGGCGTTGGGGTGGCTGCTGCTGCGCTTCGAGTCGCCGGCCTGGCAACGCGTGCGCGCCGGCCGCGCTTATTGGTTCCCGCACCTGTCCGCCGAACGTCCGCGTCCGGCGGATGCGCTGCGCTATCTGCTGCAAGGGCTGTGGCTGCTGCTGTTTCGCAGCGGCCGCGCGCCGGTGCAGCGCGACTATTTCGCCGGCTGGCGCCGCCTGCAGCAGCGCTATGCCGACTGGCTGCAGAGCCTGCCGCAACGGCTGGAAAACGCCGGCGTGGAGCAGCGCTCGGTGGCGCGCCTTGGCCGCATGAGCCGCGGCATGCGGCGCGCGCTGTTTATCCTGATCGGGGTGTTGGCGGCGATCCTCGCCATGCTGTGCATTTCGCAGCCGTTCGATCTGCCGGCGCAGTTTGTGTTCGTTCTGCTGCTGTGGGGAATCGCCATGGTGGTGCGCCGGGTGCCGGGGCGCTTGCCGGGGCTGATGCTGATCGTCCTGTCGCTGACCGTGTCCTGCCGCTACCTGTGGTGGCGCTATACCGCCACGCTGAACTGGGACGATCCGCTCAGCCTGACATGCGGCCTGCTGCTGCTGGTGGCGGAGACCTATGCCTGGGTGGTGCTGGTGCTGGGCTATTTCCAGACCGTTTGGCCGCTTAACCGCCAGCCGGTGCCGTTGCCCGAAGACAGCGCGACCTGGCCGACCATCGATCTGATGGTGCCGACCTACAACGAAGACCTCGGGGTGGTGAAGCCCACCATCTATGCGGCGTTGGGTATCGACTGGCCGAAGGAAAAGGTGAACATCTATATCCTCGACGACGGTAATCGCCCCGAATTCCGGGCGTTCGCTGCCGAAGTCGGCGTGAAATACATCGCCAGGCCGACCCACGAACACGCCAAGGCCGGCAACATCAACAATGCGCTGAAGCAGGCCACTGGCGAATTCGTGGCGATTTTCGACTGCGACCACGTGCCGACGCGCTCCTTCCTGCAGCTGACCATGGGCTGGTTCTTCAAAGACAAAAAGCTGGCGATGCTGCAGACCCCGCACCACTTCTTCTCGCCGGATCCGTTCGAGCGCAACCTCGGCCGCTTCCGCCAGACGCCTAACGAAGGCACTTTGTTCTACGGGCTGGTGCAGGACGGCAACGACATGTGGGACGCCACCTTCTTCTGCGGTTCTTGCGCCATTCTGCGCCGCAGCGCGCTGGACGAGATCGGCGGCATTGCGGTGGAAACCGTCACCGAAGACGCCCATACCTCGCTGCGTCTGCACCGGCGTGGGCACACCTCGGCCTACATCCGCATTCCGCAGGCCGCCGGGCTGGCGACCGAAAGCCTGTCGGCGCATATCGGCCAGCGCATTCGCTGGGCACGCGGCATGGTGCAGATCTTCCGGCTCGACAACCCGCTGCTGGGCAAGGGGCTGAAACTGGCCCAGCGCCTGTGCTATGCCAACGCCATGCTGCATTTCCTGTCGGGCATTCCGCGCCTGATCTTCCTCACTGCGCCGCTGGCGTTTTTGCTGCTGCATGCCTACATCATTTTTGCGCCGGCGCTGGCGATCGCGCTGTATGTGCTGCCGCACATGATCCACGCCAGCCTGACCAACTCGCGCATTCAGGGTAAATACCGCCATTCGTTCTGGAGCGAGATCTATGAAACGGTGCTGGCCTGGTATATCGCGCGGCCGACGACGGTAGCGCTGTTCAATCCGCACAAGGGTAAATTCAACGTCACCGCCAAAGGCGGCCTGGTGGAAGAGGAACACGTCGACTGGGTGATCACCCGGCCTTACATGTTCCTGGTCGTGCTGAATCTGGCCGGGCTGGCGTTCGGCGCCTGGCGGTTGGCCTATGGCCCGACGGACGAGGTGATGACGGTGATCATCAGCCTGGTGTGGGTGCTGTACAACATGACGATTCTCGGCGGCGCGGTGGCGGTGGCGGTGGAGGCCAAACAGGTGCGCCAGGCGCACCGCGTGGAGATCGCCATGCCGGCGGCGATCGCGCGCGCCGACGGTCATCTGTATCCCTGCACGCTGCGCGATTACTCCGATGGCGGCGTGGGCATCGAGATGCGGGTGGAGAATGCGTTGAAAGACGGCGACAAGGTTTCGCTGTTGCTCAAACGTGGCCAGCAGGAATACAGCTTCCCCTGCGTGGTGACGCGCGCCTTCGGCAACAAGGTGGGGGTGCGCCTGGTCGAGCTCTCTACCCGTGAACATATCGATTTCATTCAGTGCACCTTCGCCCGCGCCGATACCTGGGCGCTGTGGCAGGACGGGTTCCCTGAAGACCGGCCGATCGAAAGCCTGCGCGACGTGCTGGCGCTGGGTTTCCGAGGGTATGTGCGCATGGCGGACTACGCGCCGCCGCTGGTGCGCGGTCTGCTGGTCGGGGTCACTTCGCTGACCGCCTGGGTAGTGTCGTTTATTCCGCGCGGCGTCGGCAGGGATCCGACTTTGGGTCAACAAGAAACAGTGGGTTAGCTGCGAGTTCAACCGCCCGCTCACTCGCCCGGTGAACAGGCTCCAACATTGATGATGATACGATGACGAGAAAAATAACCTGGTTAACTGCTCTGGCCTTAGGCATCAGTACCCTGTCGCAGGCCGAAACCGCCACCGCGCCGACCGTGGCGGCCCAGCCGCCGATTGCGGCGCCGGCCGATACCTCGAACGCGCCGCCGCTCGCCGTGCCGCAGGATCCGAATGCGCCGGTGCGCGACGTGTCGCTGCCGTTTGCGCAGATAGCGCCGCCGCCGGGCACCTTTATTCTGCGCGGCACCCGCCCGGATGGGCAGATTGAATTCGGCGTGCGCAGCGATGAAGTGGTTTCGCAGGCGATGCTCGATATGGAGTTTACGCCGTCGCCGGCGCTGATCCCGGTGGAGTCGCACGTCAAGGTCTACCTCAACGACGAGTTGATGGGCGTAACCACTATCGCCAAAGAGCAGCTGGGCAAGCCCAATCGCATTCAGATGGCGATCGATCCGCGCTATATCACCGATTTTAACCGCGTCCGGCTGGTGTTTGTCGGTCATTATCAGAACATTTGCGAAAACCCGGCCAGCACCTCGCTGTGGCTCGACGTCAGCAAATCCAGCGCGCTGAAGCTGCGTTTCCAGACGCTGCCGGTGAAAAACGAACTGTCGCATTTCCCTGAGCCGTTCTTCGACAGCCGCGATAATCGGCCGCTGACGCTGCCGATGGTGTTTGCCGGCCAGCCGGATCTCGCCCAGCAGCGCGCGGCGGGCATCCTGGCCTCCTGGTTCGGCAGCAAGGCGCAGTGGCGCGGGCAGTCTTTCCCGACGCTGTATAATGCGCTGCCGACGCAGCATGCGGTGGTGTTCGCCACCAACCAGCAGCGCCCGGATTTCCTGCGCGATTACCCGGCGGTCAACGGCCCGACGGTGGAGATGATCAGCCACCCGGACAATCCGTACGTCAAACTGCTGCTGATTCAGGGGCGCGACGACAACGATTTGATCACCGCAGTGAAAGGCATCGCGCAGGGCAACATCCTGTTCCGCGGCCAGAACGTAACGGTGGACAAGGTGGAGCAACTGGCGCCGCGCCAGCCTTACGACGCGCCGAACTGGGTGCGCACCGATCGGCCGATGACCTTCGCCGAACTGCAGCAATACGCCGAACAGCTGCAGACCAGCGGCATCGAACCCGGCCCGATTTCGTTGACCATGAACCTGCCGCCGGACCTGTTCCTGATCCGCAGCACCGGCATCGACATGCACCTGAAGTACCGTTACACCGCGCCGCGCATTCAGGACGGTTCACGGCTGAGCGTCAGCCTGAACAACCAGTTCGTGCAGGCTTACTCGCTGGTGCCGGAACACGAGCAGGGGGCGCAGCTGCTGCGCCTGCCGTTGACGCAGGGGCTGCTCGATTCCGACAAGAACGTCAGCATCCCGGCGCTGCGTCTGGGGGCCACCAACCAGCTGCGCTTTGACTTTGACTACACCACGCTGCTGGCCAGCGGCGCCGAAGGGCGCTGCGAAACGTATTCCTTCACGCAAAACCACGCGGTGATCGACGGTGCTTCCACCATCGATTTCTCCGGCTACCGCCACTTTATGGCGATGCCGGATCTGCGCGCCTTCGCCAACGCCGGCTTCCCGTTCAGCCGCCTGGCGGATCTGTCGCAAACGCTGGTGTTGGTGAACCAGAAACCTCAGCCGGCGCAGGTCAGCGCGCTGCTGAATGCGCTGGGGGTGATCGGCGCGCAAACCGGCTATCCGGCGCTGGCCTTCACGCTCAGCGACGACTGGTCGCAGGCCAAAGATCGCGACGACGATATCCTGATGGTCGGCACCATCCCGCCGGAGCTGCGTGACGATAAGAAAATCAGCCTGTTGGTGGACGCCACCCAAAGCTGGGTGAAACAGCCGATGCGCCAACCGCCGCTGCCCAGCGCGGAAGTGCTGGCGGAAGATACCAAACCGGACAGTAAAACGACCGTCAGCTCAGAGGGGGCGATGTCGGCGATTATCGGCGTGCAGTCGCCGTTCAACGACCAGCGCAGCATCGTGGCGCTGTTGGCGGACAGCCCGCGCGGCTATGAGTTGCTGAATGACGCCTTGCTGGACAGCGGCAAGCGCGCCGCGGTGTTCGGTTCGGTGGCGGTGATCCGCGAATCGGGGGTCAACAGCCTGCGCGTCGGCGATGTTTACTATGTTGGCCACCTGCCGTGGTGGGAGCGGCTGTGGTATGCCCTCTCCACCCATCCGGTCCTGCTGGCGGCGATCGCGGTGGTGCTGGTGGTGATCCTGGGGCTGATGCTGTGGCGCGGCCTGAAGGCCTTCAGCCGGCGTCGCCTGGCGCCTGAAGATCGGGATTGACGGCGGTGAACGCGATGCTGCAACGCCTGTCGCTCGGCATGCTGCTGCTGTGCGCCTTCAGCGCGGCGGCGGCCTGCGAGTGGCCGGGCTGGCAACAGTACAAGCAGTTCTACATCAGTCCGCAGGGGCGGGTGATCGACCCGAGCAGCCCGAACAAAATCACCACTTCGGAGGGGCAGAGTTACGGCCTGTTCTTCGCCCTGGTGGCCAACGACCGGCCGACCTTCGACCGGCTGTTGACCTGGACGGAGAACAACCTGGCGGCGGGCGATCTCAGCGCGCATTTGCCCGCCTGGCTGTGGGGCGAAGGTGACGACAAGCAGTGGAAGGTGCTGGACGCCAACTCGGCATCGGACGCCGATCTGTGGATAGCATACAACCTGCTCGAAGCCGGCCGCCTGTGGAAAAGCCGGCGTTATCAAACCCTGGGAACGCTGCTGCTGCAACGCATCGGCCGCGAGGAAGTGGCCGACATTCCCGGCCTGGGGTTGATGCTGCTGCCGGGCAAGGTCGGGTTCGTGGCGGAAGATCGCTGGCGCTTGAACCCCAGCTATCTGCCGCCGCAGCTGTTGGCGCGCTTTGCGGCGCTGAACGGCCCGTGGCGCGCGATGCGCGAGATCAATCAGCGGCTGTGGCTGGACACAGCGCCGCACGGTTTCTCACCGGACTGGGTGGTGTGGCGGGTCGGCACCGGCTGGCAGCCGGACACCGTCAAGCCGAACGTCGGCAGTTACGACGCCATTCGGGTCTATCTGTGGGCCGGCATGCTGGCGGATGACGATGAGCACAAGGCGGCGCTGCTTGAACGCTTCCAGCCGATGGCGCAGCTCACCGCCAAACAGGGTGTGCCGCCGGAGAAAACCGATACCGCCAGCGGCAAAACGACCGGCGACGGCCCGGTCGGTTTCTCCGCTTCCATGCTGCCGATGCTGGCGATGCAGACTGAAGCGCTGGCGGTGCAGCGGCAGCGCATCAGCGATCATCCGCCGGGCGACGACGCCTATTTCAGCGCCTCGCTGACGCTGTTCGGTCAGGGATGGGATCAACAACGTTATCGCTTTAATCGTCAGGGTGAATTGCAACCCTCGTGGGACGGCCAATGCACAACTTCAAAATAAACTGGCTGAATTTGATTCCGCTGAGTCTGGCGATGCTGCCGCAGGCGCGCGCCGCGGAGGCCGTGGCCCCGGAGCAGTGGCTGTTGGAGCAGGTGCGCATCGGCGAGGCCGGCAACAAGGACGATCTGGTGCGCCAGTCGCTGTACCGGCTCGAGCTGATGGATCCGAACAACCCGGACGTGATCGCCGCGCGCATGCGTTTGGCGCTGCGGCAGGGCAACATGGCGCTGGCGCAGCAGCAGCTGGATAAGCTGAAAACCCTCGCGCCGCAATCCAGCGCCTATCGCCAGGCGCAAATGAACATGCTGCTGACACAGCCGGAAACCCGGCAAAAGCTGCAGCAGGCGCGCCTGATGGCGACCGCCGGCCGGTTGCCGGAGGCCAAGGCGCAGTACGATGCGCTGTTCCACGGCGAGCCGCCGACGCTCGACCTGGCGGTGGAATATTGGCGGCTGGTGGCGCGCTTGCCGGGGCAGGAAGCGAAGGCGCTGAAGCAGCTGCAGGCGCTGGACCAGCAATATTCAGGCAACGTGGCGCTGCGCATGTCGCTGGCGCGCATGCTGTTCAGTCAGAATCAGGACGCGCAGGCTTATGAACTGCTGCAGAAGATCGCCGCCGATCCGGCCGGGCGCGGCGATGCCGCCGACCTGTGGTTGGACAAGGTCAAAGCGATGCCGGTCAGCGTGCAAAGCGTGGCGGCGCTCAACCGTTTCCTCGGCGTGTTCGACACCGGCGATCAGGCGACCAGCGCCCGCGAAGAGCTGGCCAGACAGCAGAAATTGTTGGCCGATCCGGCCTATCAGGCGCGGGTGCGCGGCCTGGCGCAGGTGGATAAAGGCGGCAGCCGGGCGGCTATTCCGGAATTGCAAAAGGCGCTGGCGGCGACGCCGAACGACGCCGAGGTGCTGGGTGCGCTCGGCCAGGCCTATTCGCGCGCCGGCAATCGCCCGCAGGCGCTGAAGCTGTTTCGTCAGGCGCTGGCCGCCGACAAGAACGGCTACGACAGCGGCAAGTGGCAAAGCCTGATCAAGAGCACCGGCTACTGGCTGGCGATCGATGAGGGCGACAAGGCGCTGAAGGCCGGCAATCTCTCGCTGGCCCGCCAGAAATATCAGCAGGCGCGTCAGCTCGACGACAGCGACGGCGACGCGTTCATCGGCCTGGGCGATGTGGCGGTGGCGAGCAAAGATGACGCCGCAGCGGAAGGGTTTTATCGGCAGGCGCTGCGGCGCGATCCCGGTAATGGCAGCGCGTTGCGCGGCCTGGTGAATATCTATCAACGGCAGTCGCCGGAAAAAGCGCTGGCCTACCTTAATGGGCTGCCAGGCAGCCAGCAGGCCAAACTGCGCAGCACCCTCGACGGACTGCGGCTCGATATGCTGAAACAGCAGGCGGAGGCGTTGGCGGCGCAACAGCAGTGGCGGCAGGCGGCGGAAATCTATCGCCGCGCCCAGCCGATGGATCCCGACGACGTCTGGCTGACCTACCGCTACGCCCAAGCGCTGCGCCAGGCCGGGCAGCCGCAGCAGGCGGATGCCTTATTCCGACAGTTGGCGCAGCGTCAGCACGCTAATCCGCAGTTGGTCTACGCCTATGCGCTCTACCTTTCCGGCAGCGATCGCGACGATCAGGCGCTGGCGCAGCTCAATACGCTGCCTGTTGCGCAGTGGAACGACAACATGCGCGAGCTGGCGCAGCGGCTGAAAATGCAGGCGGTGATCGATCATGCCGAACGGCTGCGGGCGGCCGGTGACGAACCGGCGGCGGAAGCCTATCTGCGCCGGCAGCCGGCGGACACGCGCATCGATTTGCTGCTGGCCGACTGGGCGCTGGCGCGCGGGGAGTATGCGGCGGCGCTGGACGACTATCAGCGGGTGAAACGGCGTGAACCGAATAACCCGGATGCGCAGCTGGGCGAGATTGAAGCCTATGTAGCGCAGGGGGATCTGGAAGCGGCGCGGCAACGGCTGAAAACCGAACCGCAGCCACAAGACGCTTCGCTCAACAGCCAGCGGCGAGTCGCCAACGCCTGGGGGGCGGTCGGCGATCCGCAGCAGGCCGAAGCTATCTTCGACCGACTGAAAACGGCGGCGGCTTCGGAGCCCGTCGGGCAGACCAAGGCGCTGGTTTACCGTGACGCCGCCCGGCTGGAGCGGGCTCAGCAACAGCCTGAGCGGGCGCAGCAGGATTACCGCCAGGCGATGGTGGCCAGCGGCATCACGCCGACGCTGCCGCAGGACAATGACAGTTACACCTATTTGACGCGCAATAATCCGAGCGACGACTGGCTGAAACGCGGCATCCGCTCCGACGCGGCGGATCTGTATCGACAGCAAGACGTGAACGTCACGCTCGATCACGATTACTGGCGCTCGAGCGGCACCGGCGGCATTTCCGATTTCAACGCGCACGACACCATGCTGCAGATGGACATGCCGCTGTATGACGGGCGCGCCTTCTTGCGCACCGACACCGTGCAGCTGGATGCCGGCCGCTTCTCGACCGACGGCAGCGGCAAATACTACGAGACCTTCGGCACCTGCCACACGCAAGGGTGCCGCGGCGATGAACACCAGAAAACCACCGGTACCAGCGTGGCGGCCGGCTGGAAAAACGATCGCTGGGCCGCCGACATCGGCACGACGCCGATGGGCTTTGAGGTGGTCGACTGGACCGGCGGCCTGGCCTACAGCGGCGATTGGAACCACATCGGCTGGACGCTGGCGGCTTCGCGGCGGCCGATCTCCAGCTCGCTGCTGGCGTTCGGCGGCGCCAAAGACCCGAATACCGGCGTCACCTGGGGCGGCGTGCGCGCCACCGGCGTCAGCCTGAGCGCCAGCTACGATCGCGGCGAGGCGAACGGCGTCTGGGCCGATCTCAGCGCGCACCAGATTACCGGCAAGAACGTGGCGGACAACCAGCGGCAGCGGTTGATGGCCGGCTATTACTACAAGCTGATCAACGAAGACAATCGCCGTCTGAGCATCGGGCTCAATACCATGCTGTGGCACTATCAGAAGGATTTGAGCGGCTATTCGCTGGGACAGGGCGGCTATTACAGCCCGCAGCAATATCTGTCGCTGTCACTGCCGGTCAACTACCGCCAGCGCACCGAGAACTGGTCGTGGGAGCTGGGCGGTTCGGTGTCGTTGTCCCATTCAAAAACCGACAGCCAGCGCCGCTATCCGCTGCAGGGCCTGATCCCGGACTCGCTGCCCGACAAGTTCGCCGTCGAGGACGGCAGTTCCTCGAGCGGCGTCGGCTATACCCTGCGGGCGATCGTCGAACGCCGCCTCAGTTCGCACTGGACGCTCGGCGCCGGCATCGATATCCAGCAGGCGAAAGACTATACGCCGAGCCACGCATTAATTTATCTGCGCTATTCGCTGGCCGGCTGGCAGGGGGATCTCGATTTGCCGCCGCAGCCGCTGACGCCATACGCCGACTTCAAGTAGCCGGGAGGGGGAAGATTCGGAGTGTCGGACACCGGGGAGTTTTGTTACCCTGTGTCCGGGTTGCGTTTGTCCGCTTTAGGAAAAGACTGAAACCCGCGATTTTCTTGGTTCTGCCTGCGGCATAGCCAGATAAAAACAGCCGATGATCGAGTATACTCAGCCCGGTTCGAGGGGGCGGGTAAGAGTCAGCCCCCTTTTTTGTTTCAGCCCGATTTTACGGAGAGCAGGTTTGCGGGTCAGGCGTTCGTTAACGATTAAGCAGATGGCGACGGTGTCCGGCGTGGCGCTGGTCACGATCTGCATTTTTATCGTGATCCAGTTATTCCACTTTGTGCAGCAGCGCAGGGATGACTACGCCCAGCAACTGGAGAATATCGCCCACTCCGTGCGCCAGCCACTGGCGGAAGCGGTGCTGCGCATGGACGTGCCGGAAGCCAAAAAGGTGCTGAACACGCTGTTGCCGGTCGGCATTCTGAGCCGGGCGGATATCGTCTTGCCGAATGAGTTTCAGGCGCTGCATGCCAATTTTCCGCCGGAGCGGCCGGTGCCGACGCTGATCGCCCGGCTGTTTGAATTGCCTATCCAAATTTCCGTGCCGCTTTATTCGCTGGAGCGGGTGCCGGCCAACCAGCAGCCGCTGGCTTATCTGGTGCTGCAGGCCGATTCGTTCCGCATGTACCAGTTTATCCTCAGCATTTTGTCGACCATGCTGTCGACGTACCTGCTGCTGGCGCTGATCCTGTCGGTGGCCATCACCTGGTGCATGAACCGGCTGATGGTGCATCCACTGCGCGCGATGGCCAAAGAGCTGGAAAACATCTCGCAGGACGAAGCGCCTTATCACCAGCTGATGCTGCCGGCGCTGCATCAGGACGACGAGCTCGGCCTGCTGGTGCGCAACTACAACCGCAATCAACAGACGCTGGCCAAGGCGCATGCCGACATGAGCCGCCTCAGCACCCGTCACCCGGTGACCGAACTGCCGAATGCGGTGCTCTTGAACGCGCTGCTGGAACAGCATATCGCCTCCAGCCTGCGCCCTGAGCGTTTTAATCTGCTGGTGATCGGCATCGAGACATTGCATGAGGCCTCCGGCGTGATGAGCCCGGCGATGCGTGAAGCCCTGCTGTTGGCGCTGGCGAAGAAACTGCGCGGCTGCATCGACGAAAACGGCGTGCTGGCGCAGCTGAGCAATACCGAATTCGCCATCCTGGCCAAGGGCATCGAGCGGCCGTTCCACGCCATGCAGCTGGCGCGGCGCATCATGGCGGAGATCAACGCGCCGTTGACGCTGGAAGGCCTGGCGCTGCGGCCTAACGCTAGCATCGGCATCGCGCACTACCTCAATCAGGAGGAGAGCGCGGAACAGCTGCTGCGCAGCGCTACCTCGGCGATGATGTCCGCGCACCGCGAAGGAAAAAATCAGATCCTGTTCTTCGAACCCAGCCTGACGGAACGCACGCAGAAGCGGCTGACGCAGGAGAGCGAGATCCTGCACGGCATTGAACAGCGGCATTTCACGCTGTTCCTGCAGCCGCAGATCGACATGCAATCCAATGAGGTGATCGGCGCCGAAGCGCTGTTGCGTTGGCAGCAGTACGACGGCAGCTATACCCTGCCGGCCGACGTCATCCCGCTCGCGGAAGAGCTGGGCGTGATCGTGCCCCTCGGCAACTGGGTGCTGGAAGAGTCTTGCCGTATCCTGGCGGACTGGCAGCAGCGCGGCATTGCGCTGCCGCTGGCGGTCAACGTTTCCGGCATTCAGATGCAGGACGAGGCGTTCGTTCCGCATCTGAAAAGTCTGCTGGCACAGTATCGGATCGATCCGCGCAAGCTGCTGCTGGAGATCACCGAGACGGTACGCATCGACGATCTCGACCGCGCGCTGGCGCTGCTGCGCGAGCTGCACGATCTGGGGCTGTCGATCGCGCTGGACGACTTCGGCATGGGCTACTCCAGCCTGGAGTACCTGAACCGGTTGAAATCCCTGCCGATCGATTTGATTAAAATCGACCGCAGCTTCATTCAGGGGCTGCCGGCCGACGATGCGATGGTGCGCATCGTCAGTTCGATCTCCGAAGTGCTGGCGCTGCCGGTGATGGCCGAAGGCGTGGAAAACGCCGAGCAGCGCGACTGGCTGCTGCGGCACGGCATTCGCAGCGGGCAAGGGTTCCTGTTCGCCCGGCCGCTGCCGCGCGAAGCCTTCGAAGCCGAGTTTTGCCGCGCGGCGCCTTGAGCGCCGCGTTACCTTTCCGGTACTTTTCCCTGTCCGAAAACCGCCATTCTCTCCCTACCTCTTTTGCGTTAGTGCAAACATAGGCTTACGCAATTTTCAGCTTTGCACCCGGACTGACGCGTTTCAGCTCTTAAATTCACATCAACCCCGAGGCTGGGGTGCAACAAATTATTTCCATGTTGTTAAGTGGGTGTTATTTTCCGCGCAAGCAATGAACAGGCTGGATTTTTAGACTGCTGCCTGGTGCGTGTCTTCCCCCCATAGGATGTTCATATGAAAACAACGATTTTTAAGAGCCTCTATTTTCAGGTGCTGACGGCGATCACGCTGGGTATCCTGCTTGGCCACTTCTACCCTGACCTCGGCGCCCAAATGAAACCCCTGGGCGATGGCTTCGTCAAACTGATCAAGATGATTATCGCCCCGGTGATCTTCTGCACCGTGGTGACCGGTATCGCCGGTATGGAAAGCATGAAGGCGGTGGGGCGCACCGGCGCCATCGCGCTGCTGTATTTTGAAATCGTCAGCACCATTGCGCTGATTATCGGCCTGGTGATCGTCAACCTGGTGCAACCGGGCGCCGGCATGAACGTCGATCCCGGCACGCTGGACGCCAAAGCGGTGGCGGTCTATGCCGAGCAGGCGCAGCAGCAGGGCATCATTCCGTTCCTGCTGGATATCATCCCCGGCAGCGTGATCGGCGCGTTCGCCAGCGGCAACATTCTGCAGGTGCTGCTGTTCGCGGTGCTGTTCGGCTTCGCTCTGCATCGTCTGGGCGAGAAAGGGCAGCTGATCTTCAACGTGATCGACAGCTTCTCGCGAGTGATTTTCGGCATCATCAACATGATCATGCGCCTGGCGCCGCTGGGGGCCTTCGGCGCCATGGCGTTTACCATCGGTAAATATGGCGTCGGCACGCTGGTGCAACTCGGCCAGCTGATCGTGTGCTTCTATATCACCTGTATCCTGTTCGTGGTGGTGGTGTTGGGCAGCATCGCCCGCGCCAACGGCTTCAGCATCTTCAAATTCGTCAACTACATCAAAGAAGAGCTGCTGATCGTGCTGGGGACATCGTCGTCCGAGTCGGCGCTGCCGCGCATGCTGGATAAAATGGAGAAGCTGGGCTGCAAGAAATCGGTGGTGGGCCTGGTGATCCCGACCGGGTACTCCTTCAACCTGGACGGCACCTCGATCTACCTGACCATGGCTGCGGTGTTTATCGCGCAGGCGACCAACACCCATATGGACATCATGCATCAGGTTACCCTGCTGGTGGTGCTGCTGCTTTCTTCCAAAGGGGCGGCGGGCGTGACCGGCAGCGGCTTTATCGTGTTGGCCGCCACCATCTCCGCCGTCGGCCACCTGCCGTTGGCCGGCCTGGCGCTGATCCTCGGCATCGACCGCTTTATGTCGGAAGCCCGCGCGTTGACCAACCTGGTGGGCAATGGCGTGGCGACCGTGGTGGTGGCGAAATGGTGTAATCAGCTGGATGAGCAACAGCTGAAAGACACGCTGAACAACAAAAACGCCGGCGCGGACAAAACGCTGCCTTCCGCCTGATATCGGCGGTAAATCACCGGCCGCAGCCGCGGCCGGTGAGGTTCTATCCCTGCCTCGTAACGATTTCTTGCATTAAAAACCCCGCTATCCATTATTTTTCACCCTAATGAGTGACATCCGCAAAGGCGCGCGGTCTAACACGATGGTACACTTTCTGCTTTCCGCCCCACTGTGAAACTCAGGGCGTATTTTTATGATTCCATTGAATGGAATACACGCATTTGCATAAGAAATTGGATAGTCATTAAGTAGGGGTTCACATGCAGGGCACCAGAATTCATCTTATAGTTGGTGGGCTGCTATTGGCTGCAGCCAGTAGCAGCGTGCAGGCTGAAGCACTACAACCCGATCCTGCCTGGCAGCAGGGGGCGTTGGCCAACGGGTTTTCATGGCAGATTCTCGATACGCCGCAGCGGCCGAGCGACCGCGTCGAACTGCGGCTGATCGTCAATACCGGCTCTTTGGTGGAGTCTTCTCAACAGACCGGCTTCGCCCACTTGCTGCCGCGGCTGGCGTTGGCGCGCAGCGAAAGCTTCACCGCGCCGCAGCTGCGCGCCCTGTGGCAACAGAGCGTGGATAACGAGCGACCGCTGCCGCCGGCTATCATCTCGTATGACTTCACCATGTATAACCTCAGCTTGCCGAACAACCGGCCCGACCTGCTGAAGGAAGCGCTGGCCTGGCTGGCGGACACCACCGGCAAACTGGCGATCGACGAGCATACGGTGCATGCGGTGATGAACTCCAGCATCAATCCGGTCGGCACGTTCCCGCCCAATACCAAAGACGCCTGGTGGCGTTACCGCCTGAAAGGCTCGACGCTGCTGGCGCACGATCCGGCGCAGCCGGCGAAACGGCCGGTCAATCTCGAACAGCTGAAGAAATTCTATCAGCAGTGGTATACCCCGGACGCCATGACGCTGTTCGTGGTCGGCAAAGTCGACAGCCGCAGCCTGGGCGAGCAGATCAACAAGGCGTTCTCGCCGCTGCAAGGCAAGCGTGAAACTCCGGCCCCGATGCCGACCCTGACGCCGCTGCCGCAGCAGCCGGTGAGCCTGATCAGCGAGCAGGTGAAACAGGATACGCTGTCGATCATGTGGGATTCGCCGTGGCACCCGATTCGCGATTCGCAGAGTCTGCTCCGCTATTGGCGTGGCGATCTCGCCCGCGAGGCGTTGTTCTGGCATCTCCAGCAAACGCTGGAAAAAAGCGACCAGAAGAACCTGCATCTGGGCTTTGACTGCCGCGTGCAGTACCAGCGCGGGCAGTGCGCCATCCACCTGGATACGCCGAACAACAACCTGAACGGCAGCCTGGGCTTTATCGCCCGCGAGCTGGCCAACGTGCGTGACAACGGCCTGTCGAAAGAGGAATTCGATGCGCTGCTGGCGCAGAAAAACGATCAGCTGAGCAAGCTGTTCGCCACCTATGCTCGCACCGACACCGACGTGCTGATGAGCCAGCGCCTGCGTTCGCAGCAGAGCGGGGTGGTGGATATCGCGCCGGAGCTGTATCAGAAGCTGCGCCAGGAGTTCTTGTCCAGCCTGACGCTGGAGACGCTGAATCAGGCGCTGAAGCTGCAGCTGTCTCAGGAGGCGACGCTGGTGCTGTTGCAGCCGAAGGGCGAGCCGGAAATGAGCATGAAGCAGCTGCAGGAAACCTATGACGGCATCATGATGCCGGCGCCGGCGGTGGTGACGGAAGAAGCCAAACCGGCCGACACCGCGGTGGCTGTGCCGGCGACGGACGCCAGCGCGCAGTAATTCGCAGCAGGGGGCGCAGGCCCCCTAGTTGCGGTACAGCACCTTGATGATGTGGTAACCGAACTGGGTTTTGACCGGGCCGTAGGGTTTGAGCAGCGGAATGCTGAACACCGCTTTGTCGAACGCCGGGACCATCGCGCCCTTGTTGAATTCGCCCAGCGAGCCGCCGTTGCGTTTTGACGGGCAGCTCGAGTATTTGCGCGCCAGCGTGTCGAAGCTGACGCCGCGCTTCAGCTTGGCCAGCAGCTCGTTGGCCAGCTTTTCATTGTCTACCAGAATGTGCAGGGCGCACGCCGTTTTTGCCATGGTAATGCCTTTGTCGATGCGAAAATTGCGCTGATTATACCCGCTAAATCTCATCGGCGCTTTCTGCTACAATTCCCTTCCACGTTTTACAGTCGAGCAAGTCAGCACCATGCGATTAAACCCCAGCCAACAACAAGCCGTCGAATTCGTTACCGGGCCCTGCCTGGTGTTGGCCGGCGCCGGTTCCGGCAAGACGCGCGTTATCACTAACAAGATAGCTCACCTGATCCACCACTGCGGCTATCAGGCGCGGCATATCGCCGCCGTGACCTTCACCAACAAGGCCGCGCGCGAGATGAAAGAGCGCGTGTCGCAAACCCTGGGCCGCAAAGAGGCGCGAGGGCTGATGATTTCCACCTTCCATACCCTGGGGCTGGAGATCATCAAACGGGAATACGTGGCGCTGGGAATGAAGTCCAACTTCTCGCTGTTCGACGACCAGGATCAGCTGGCGCTGTTGAAAGAGCTGACCGAAAAGTGGTTGGAGAGTGACAAAACGCTGGTGGCGCAGCTGATCTCGACCATCTCCAACTGGAAAAACGACTTGATCGATCCCCAGCGTGCGGCGGAGCTGGCGCGCTCGGAGCGCGACAAGCTGTTCGCCCACTGCTACGGGCTGTACCACGCCCATATGCGGGCGTGCAACGTGCTGGACTTCGACGATCTGATCCTGTTGCCGACGCTGTTGCTGCAACGCAACGAAGAGGTGCGCGAACGCTGGCAGCAGCGCATCCGCTATCTGCTGGTGGATGAGTATCAGGATACCAACACCAGCCAGTACGAGCTGGTGAAGCTGCTGGTGGGCAACCGCGCGCGCTTTACCGTGGTGGGCGACGACGATCAGTCGATCTACTCCTGGCGCGGCGCGCGGCCGCAGAACCTGGTGCTGTTGAAGGAAGATTTCCCGGCGCTGCAGGTGATCAAACTGGAGCAAAATTATCGCTCCAGCGAGCGCATTCTGAAGGCTGCCAACATCCTGATCGCCAATAACCCGCACGTGTTTGAAAAACGGCTGTTTTCCGAACTCGGGTATGGCGAAGAGCTGAAGGTGGTGACCGCCAATAACGAGGATCACGAAGCCGAGCGCGTGGTGGGGGAGCTTATCGCCCACCACTTCGTGAAAAAGACCAATTACGGCGACTATGCGATTCTGTACCGCGGCAATCATCAGTCGCGGGTGTTTGAAAAGATGCTGATGCAGAACCGCATCCCGTACAAGATTTCCGGCGGTACGTCGTTCTTCTCTCGCCCCGAGATCAAGGATTTGCTGGCCTACCTGCGCGTGCTGACCAACCCGGAGGACGACAGCGCCTTCCTGCGTATCGTCAATACTCCCAAGCGCGAGATCGGCCCGGCGACGCTGCAGAAGCTCGGCGAGTGGGCCAACCAGCGCAACAAGAGTTTGTTCCATGCCAGCTTCGATCTGGGGCTGAGCCAGCACCTGACCGGGCGCGGGCTGGAATCGCTGCAGCGTTTCACCCACTGGCTGGGCGGCATCGCCCAGCAGGCGGAGCGTGAGCCGGTGGCGGCGGTGCGCGATCTGATCCGCGGCGTGGATTATGAGAGCTGGCTGTTTGAAACCTCGACCAGCCCGAAGGCCGCCGAAATGCGAATGAAGAACGTCAATACGCTGTTCGGCTGGATGACGGAGATGTTGGAGGGCAACGATCTGGACGAGCCGATGACGCTGACCCAGGTCGTGACCCGCTTCACCCTGCGCGACATGATGGAGCGAGGTGAAAGCGAAGAAGAATTGGATCAGGTGCAGCTGATGACGTTGCACGCCTCCAAGGGGCTGGAGTTCCCTTACGTGTTCCTGGTGGGCATGGAAGAGGGCCTGCTGCCGCACCAGAGCAGTATCGATGAAGACAATGTCGATGAAGAGCGGCGTCTGGCCTATGTGGGGATCACTCGTGCGCAAAAAGAACTGATTTTCACCCTGTGCCGCGAGCGCCGCCAGTACGGCGAGCTGGTGCGGCCGGAGCCGAGCCGCTTCCTGCTGGAATTGCCGCAGGACGATCTGGCATGGGAAACCGAGCGTAAAGTGGTGAGCCCGCAGGAGCGGATGCAGAAGGGACAGAACCATCTGGCCAACATCCGCGCCCAGCTGGCCAAGGCCAAAGGCGGGAATTAAAAAGAAAGGGCGCTCATCGCGCCCTTGTCATTTCAACGTTGCTCTTCCAGCCGCAGCGTCCAGTGGACGTAACTCTGCCAGTGGCTTTCCTGCTCCAGCGCTTCGGCACGCAGCGGATGCTGTTCCAGCCAGCCTGGCGGCAAGATCACCGTCAGTTCATCATCCTGATTGGCGCGTAAACGCACCGCCGGCAGCGTGTCGTCGCGGCGGCGGCTGGCGAAGATGATCGCCAGGCGCAAAATGCGGCACAGACGCTGCGCGGTACGCGGCGGCAGGGCGTTTTGCTGGTTCAACAGCGACAGGTCGAGGGTGTTGCTCTGGTTTTGCAGCAGGGTGGCCAGCAGTTTTTTCTGCGCCGGGGTAAAGCCGGGGAGATCCAGATGGCGAATCAGGTAGGCGGCGTGTTGCGGCGCCTGCTTGAAATCGACGCTGAGGCCGAGCTCGTGGATTAGACAGGCGCTGTGCAGCAGCTCGCGACATCGCGCATCCAACTGCCACTCGTTGGCGACCTGCTGCGAGAAGTTGGCGGCGAGCTGGCTGACGCGTTCGGCCTGCTCGGTATCGATCAGGTAACGACGTTGCAGGTTGCGGATAGTGCGAATGCGGATATCCTGTTCCACCGGCAGATGCAGCATGCCGTAAACCAGGCCTTCGCGCAGCGCCCCGCCGGCCAGCATCATGCTCTCGATGCCCAGCTCCTGGAAGATGGCCAGCAGAATGGACAGGCCGCTTGGAAACACCAGCGCGCGCTCCAGCGTTAACCCTTCTATCTCCAGCTCTTCCAGCTTGCCGCACTGAATGGCGCGTTGTTTCAGCTGGCGCAATTTGGCCAGGGTGATGCGCTCATCCATGCCTTGCGCCACCATGATCTCCTGCAGCGCTTGCACGGTGCCGGAAGCGCCGACGCAAACCTGCCAACCCTGCTGGCGCAGCTGTGGCGCGATCGGCCGCACCATTTCGCGCGCGGCCTGTTCGGCGCGCTCGAAGTTTTCTTGCGCGAGGTTGCGATCGCTGAAGTAGCGTTCCAGCCAGGTGACGCAGCCCATCGACAGGCTATACAGCTGCGATGCCTGCGCGCCGGTGCCGGTGACCAGTTCGGTGCTGCCGCCGCCGATATCGACGACCAGCCGCTGATCCGGCCCGCCGGTGGTGTGTGCGACACCGTGATAAATCAGCCGCGCCTCTTCTTCACCGCTGATCACCTGTACCGGGCAGCCGAGGATGTGCTCGGCGGCCTGCAGAAACTCATCGGCGTTGGACGCCAGACGCAGCGTGGCGGTGGCGACAACGCGGATTTGCTCGCGCGGAATGTCCTGCAGGCGTTCGGAGAACAGCCGAAGACACTGCCAGCCGCGCTGCATGGCCTCATGCGACAGGTGATTGTTCTGATCCAGCCCGGCCGCCAGGCGCACTTTGCGCTTGATCCGCGCCAGAGTCTGAATGCTGCCGGCCACCTCGCGCACCACCAGCATATGGAAGCTGTTGGAGCCGAGATCGATGGCAGCATAAAGCGTGCTGGAACTGAGCATGGCGATCAGCTCGAACGTTTACGGTTGTTGCGCGGCGCGCCGCCGCGACGAGGCGCGGAGTTGCGACGTGGGCCGTTGCCGCCGCGCGGACGCGACAGGCGCTTCGGCGCCGGCAGATCGGTCAGCAGCGCATCGCTGTTGTACTTGCTCACCGGAATGCTGTGGTCGATATAGGTCTCGATCGCCGGCAGGTTGAGCGCGTACTCTTCACAAGCCAGACTGATGGAGTGACCGCTGGCGCCTGCGCGGCCGGTACGGCCGATGCGGTGCACGTAGTCTTCGCAGTCGTCAGGCAGATCGTAGTTGAAAACGTGCGTGACGGCAGGGATGTGCAGGCCGCGCGCGGCGACGTCGGTGGCGACCAGGATATCGAGGTTGCCCTTGGTGAAGTCGTCGAGGATGCGCAGGCGTTTTTTCTGCGCCACGTCACCGGTCAGCAGGCCGACGCGGTGACCGTCGGCGGCCAGGTGACCCCAGATGTCTTCGCAGCGGTGCTTGGTGTTGGCGAAGATGATAGCGCGATCCGGCCACTCTTCTTCGATCAGCGTCTGCAGCAGACGCATTTTTTCTTCGTTGGACGGGTAGAACAGCTCTTCTTTAATGCGGTGGCCGGTTTTCTGTTCCGGTTCCACTTCAACATATTCGGCGTTGTTCATCTGCTCGAAGGCCAGCTCGCGTACGCGATAGGACAGGGTGGCGGAGAACAGCATGTTCAGGCGTTGATCGGCCGCAGGCATGCGACGGAACAGCCAACGGATGTCTTTGATAAAGCCCAGATCGTACATGCGATCGGCTTCATCCAGCACGACAACCTGCATCGCGCCGAGATCGACATAGTTCTGTTTGGTGTAATCGATTAAACGGCCGGTGGTGCCAATCAGAATATCCACGCCGCTTTCCAGCACTTTCAGCTGTTTGTCGTAGCCGTCGCCGCCGTAGGCCAGGCCCAGTTTCAGGCCGGTGGTCTGGGAGAGAGCTTCCGCATCGGAGTGGATTTGCACCGCCAGTTCACGCGTAGGCGCCATGATCAAGGCGCGCGGCTGATTGGTCTGGCGATCCTGTTTCGCCGGGTGAGTCAGCAAATAGTGAAAAGTAGACGCCAAAAACGCCAGCGTCTTTCCGGTACCGGTTTGCGCCTGACCTGCAACGTCACGCCCGGAGAGCGTGAGCGGCAATGCTAACGCCTGGATGGGCGTGCAATTGTGAAACCCTTTTTTCTCAAGGGCTTCAAGGACTAACGGGTGCAGGGCGAAGTCGGAAAACTTCTGTTCGGTCAAGTGTGTTTTGCTCATAGTGTGGTAGAATATCAGCTAACTATTGCTTTACGAAAGCACATCCGTTGAAATAAACGCGGTGCAATAAAATCACCTTGAGTTGGTTAATGCTACACCAACAAGGTAGACATAATCCTGTGGAGTAGAACATGAGCGATAAAATTATTCACCTGACTGACAGCAGCTTCGAAGCCGATGTGCTGAAAGCGGAAGGGCCGATCCTGGTCGATTTCTGGGCTGAATGGTGTGGGCCGTGCAAGATGATTGCTCCGATTCTGGATGAGATTGCCGAAGAGTTCGAAGGCAAGCTGACCATCACCAAGCTGAATATCGATCAGAACCCGGCTACCGCGCCTAAGTACGGTATCCGTGGCATCCCTACGCTGTTGCTGTTCAAGAACGGTGAAGTGGCCGCGACCAAGGTGGGCGCGTTGTCCAAAGGTCAGCTCAAAGATTTCCTGAACGCGAATCTGTAATCGGGCGGGAAGCCCCATATCAGGCGGCTGGCGGTGATGTTCAATTCACCGCTAGACGCCTGCCAAGAAGCGTGTTAAGTTTAACCACACTGCATATAGAACTTGCCCGAAGTTTTAAATCTAAAGAGTTTGAATCTAAAGCTATACTCTGTGTTGAACCACTGGCGTTGAAAGTAAACTGAACTCAGCCCGTGTTTTGGCAATCAAACGGTTTTGCAAAATCATTTTTAAGGTACCTTCGATCTTCAACCGTCAATGCGTACGCCCGATGTAAGCCATTTCTTACCGCGACGGCTCTGCGCCCGGTGATCGAACGTCCAGTAGACAGGCACGCATTTCGCTGCCATACCATTCACGATACAAGTTCGAGACATACCCCGAGTTTAAGAACCCACCATTATGAATCTTACCGAATTAAAGAATACGCCGGTTTCTGAGCTGATTACTCTCGGCGAAAATATGGGGCTGGAAAACCTTGCCCGCATGCGCAAGCAGGACATTATCTTCTCCATTCTGAAGCAACATGCGAAAAGCGGAGAAGATATCTTCGGCGACGGCGTGCTCGAGATATTGCAGGATGGATTCGGTTTCCTCCGCTCTGGAGACAGTTCCTACCTCGCCGGTCCCGACGACATCTACGTATCCCCTAGCCAAATCCGCCGTTTCAACCTCCGCACAGGTGACACCATTTCCGGTAAGATTCGTCCGCCAAAAGAAGGCGAGCGCTATTTTGCCCTGTTGAAAGTCAACGAAGTCAACTACGACAAGCCGGAAAACGCCCGCAGCAAGATCCTGTTCGAGAACTTGACGCCGCTGCACGCCAATTCACGTCTGCGGATGGAGCGCGGCAACGGCTCGACCGAAGACCTGACGGCGCGCGTACTGGATCTGGCGGCGCCGATTGGCCGCGGCCAACGTGGCCTGATCGTGGCACCGCCGAAAGCCGGTAAAACCATGCTGCTGCAGAACATCGCACAGAGCATCGCCTACAACCACCCAGACTGCGTGCTGATGGTGCTGCTGATCGACGAGCGTCCGGAAGAAGTGACCGAGATGCAGCGTCTGGTGAAAGGCGAAGTGATCGCCTCGACCTTCGACGAGCCGGCTTCGCGTCACGTGCAAGTGGCCGAAATGGTGATCGAGAAGGCCAAGCGCCTGGTTGAACACAAGAAAGACGTTATCATTCTGCTCGACTCCATCACCCGTCTGGCGCGCGCCTACAACACCGTGGTACCGGCCTCCGGCAAGGTGCTGACCGGTGGTGTGGACGCCAACGCCCTGCACCGTCCGAAGCGTTTCTTCGGTGCGGCGCGTAACGTGGAAGAGGGCGGCAGCCTGACCATCATCGCGACTGCGCTGGTTGATACCGGTTCGAAGATGGATGAAGTGATCTACGAAGAATTTAAAGGCACCGGCAACATGGAATTGCACCTGGCGCGTAAAATCGCCGAGAAACGCGTATTCCCTGCGATCGACTACAACCGTTCCGGTACCCGTAAAGAAGAGCTGCTCACCACCTCCGAAGAGCTGCAAAAAATGTGGATCCTGCGCAAAATCATTCACCCGATGGGTGAGATTGACGCGATGGAGTTCCTCATTAATAAGTTGGCGATGACCAAAACCAACGATGAATTCTTCGATATGATGAAACGCTCATAATTCGTTAAAAAATTCGCTGAACGCCACGCCTAGTCGTGGCGTTTTTCGCTTTTGGCGGATACGATAAGTAGCAGTAATGGAAAAGTAAGTTGTTTCCTCGACTTATTGAGAATTCATCTTGTTTGTCGGTCGGTTTTGCGCCGATCGGCTTTGCTGCTGTCATTTTGTCAGCCGAAGCGAAGAAAATAGGCATGAATCACCGTTGTCATAGGAAATGACCGAAAGGTG
This sequence comes from Serratia sp. LTN-2, assembly GCF_059740205.1. Taxonomy (NCBI): domain Bacteria; kingdom Pseudomonadati; phylum Pseudomonadota; class Gammaproteobacteria; order Enterobacterales; family Yersiniaceae; genus Serratia; species Serratia sp. LTN-2. The sequence goes on from NZ_JCAXDO010000006.1 coordinate 179,046, forward strand.
GCGGGGGCCGATGGCACAAGCTATTGCCCGTGGTAAGCTGCCTTATCTTCTACAGAGATCTGTTAACTGTGAACTTACTCACTATGAGTACTGAAATTCTATTTGTTTTCCTGTTTTCTTTGGCTTTTCTCTTTGTTGCCCGCAAGGCGGCAAAACGTATTGGTCTGGTAGATAAACCCAATTATCGCAAACGCCATCAGGGGCTGATTCCGCTGGTCGGCGGTATTTCCGTTTATGCCGGGTTGTGCTTCGCGTTTTGGATTTCCGAACAACCTATCGCGCACGCCAAGCTTTATCTTACCTGCGCCGGCATTCTGGTGTTTGTGGGGGCGCTCGACGATCGTTTCGACATCAGCGTTAAAATTCGCGCCCTGGTGCAGGCGTTGGTCGGCATTGCCATGATGGTCTTCGCCGGGCTGTACCTGCGTAGCTTCGGCCATGTGCTGGGCGACTGGGAGATGCTGCTGGGGCCGTTCGGTTATCTGGTGACGCTGTTCGCGGTCTGGGCGGCGATCAACGCCTTCAACATGGTTGACGGCATCGATGGCCTGCTGGGAGGGCTGTCGTGTGTCTCCTTCGGCGCGCTGGGCCTGTTGCTGTACCTGAGCGGCCATCATGAGCTGGCGTTCTGGTGTTTCGCGATGATCGCCACCATCGTTCCCTATATTTTGCTCAACCTCGGTATCCTCGGCCGCCGCTATAAGGTGTTCATGGGGGACGCCGGCAGTACCCTGATCGGCTTTACCGCCATTTGGCTGCTGCTGCAAAGCTCGCAGGGGAAGGCACACTCGATTAACCCGGTGACCGCGCTGTGGATCATCGCTATTCCGCTGATGGACATGATAGCAATCATGTATCGTCGTTTACGCAAGGGGATGAGCCCCTTCTCTCCCGATCGTCAACATATTCACCACTTGATCATGCGCGCCGGCTTTACGCCGCGACAGGCTTTCGTGTTGATCACCCTGGCGGCCGCATTGCTGGCGGCGGTTGGCGTGATCGGCGAACGCCTGACTTTTATCCCAGAGTGGGTTATGTTGGCATTATTCTTGCTTGCTTTCTTCCTGTACGGCTACTGCATCAAGCGCGCCTGGCGGGTTGCGCGGTACATTAAGCGTATCAAGCGCCGCTTGCGGCGTTCGAGCGATAACAAGCAAGTATCTTAACCAGAGGCTTTTTGGCTGTGATGAATCCAGAAACAACGTCTGACAAGCATACCCCGGCGGTGGATAACGAACTCGATATCCGCGGCCTGTGCTGCACCCTGTGGCGCGGCAAACCGTGGATTATCGGCATTGCGGTGCTGTTCGCGGCGGTCGCGCTGATCGTCTCTTACCTGGTTAAGCAAGAGTGGAGCGCCACCGCAATCACGGACAGACCTACGGTGAATGCGCTGGGCGGTTACTACTCGCAGCAGCAGTTCCTGCGTAATCTGGACGTGCGTACGTTGCCGGCGACGGCCGGCGATCAGCCGAGCATCGCGGACGAAGCATACAATGAGTTCATCATGCAGCTGGCGGCTTATGATACGCGTCGCGATTTCTGGCTGCAGAGCGATTACTACAAGCAGCGTCAGGAAGGGGATGCCCGCGCCGATGCGGCATTGCTCGACGAGCTGATCAACAACATCCTGTTCACGCCGCGCGACGACAAGAAAGTACCGAACGACGGCGTGAAGCTGACGGCGGAAACCGCTGCGGACGCCAACCGCCTGCTGCGCCAATACGTGGCCTTCGCCAGCCATCGCGCGGCCCTGCACCTGAACGAAGAAATTCAGGGCGCCTGGACCGCTCGCACCACCTCGATGAAGGCGCAGGTCAAGCGCCAGGAGGCGGTGGCAGAGTCGGTTTACAAGCGTGAGCTGAACACCACGCAGCAGGCGCTGAAAATCGCCGAGAGCCAGGGGATCAGCCGTACACAAACCGACACCCCGGCCGAACAACTGCCGGATTCGGATCTGTTCCTGCTGGGCCGGCCAATGCTGCAGGCGCGTCTGGAAGGCCTGCAGGCTTCCGGCCCGACCTACGATCTGGATTACGATCAGAACCGCGCGATGCTGGCGACGCTGAACGTTGGCCCGACGTTGGATGAGAAGTTCCAGACCTATCGCTATTTACGTACGCCGGAAGAGCCGGTAAAACGCGACAGCCCACGCCGGGTCTTCTGGCTGATTCTGTGGGGCGCGATGGGCGCTTTGGTTGGCGCGGGTGTTGCCTTGGCGCGTCGGCCGCGTAGTTAAAAAATAATATAATAATCTGATGCAGGGCGCGTGAGCGCCCCATTCGCAGGCGGGGCCTGCGATTAACCGACCAAAAGAGATTCGCTGTGAAAGTGTTGACTGTTTTCGGCACCAGGCCTGAAGCCATTAAGATGGCGCCGCTGGTACATGCACTGGCCCAGGACGAGGCCTTTGACGCAAGAGTCTGCGTAACGGCACAGCATCGAGAGATGTTGGATCAGGTTTTGCGGTTGTTTGAGATCACGCCGGATTACGACCTGAACATCATGAAACCCGGCCAGGGGCTAACGGAGATCACCTGCCGTATTCTGGAAGGGTTGAAAGGGGTGCTGGAAGATTTCAAACCGGACGTGGTGCTGGTGCACGGCGATACCACCACCACGCTGGCGACCAGCCTGGCGGCGTTCTATCAACGCATCCCTGTCGGGCATGTCGAGGCCGGCCTGCGCACCGGAAATCTGTATTCTCCCTGGCCGGAAGAGGCCAACCGCAAACTGACCGGCCATTTGGCGATGTACCATTTCGCGCCAACCGAGAACTCACGCCAAAATCTGTTGCGCGAGCTGCTGCCTGACAACCGCATTTTCGTGACCGGCAATACGGTGATCGACGCGCTGTTCTGGGTGCGCGATCGCGTGATGAGCGATGCCGCATTGCGGGCTAGCCTGGCGCAGCGTTACCCGTTCCTCGACGCTGACAAGAAACTGATTCTGGTCACCGGCCATCGCCGCGAAAGCTTTGGCGGCGGCTTTGAGCGAATTTGCAGCGCGCTGGCGGAGATCGCCCGCAACCACCCGGAAGTGCAGGTGGTGTATCCGGTGCATCTCAACCCGAACGTCAGCGAACCGGTGAATCGCATTTTGAAAGGCATCGACAACGTCATGCTGATCGAACCACAGGACTATCTGCCGTTTGTCTATCTGATGACTCACGCTTACATGATCCTCACCGATTCGGGCGGCATTCAGGAAGAAGCGCCGTCGTTAGGCAAACCGGTGCTGGTAATGCGCGACACCACCGAACGCCCGGAAGCGATAGATGCGGGCACGGTGCGTTTGGTCGGCACTGACGTGGCCAAAATTGTTGAAGCGGTGACCCGGCTGTTGACGGACGAAAGCGAATATCACGCGATGAGCCGGGCGCACAACCCATACGGTGACGGTCATGCCTGTCAGCGTATCCTCGAAGCTTTAAAGAATCATCAGGTGGCACTATGAGTTTTGACACTATTTCGGTTATCGGCCTGGGTTATATCGGCTTGCCAACGGCGGCGGCGTTTGCCTCCCGCAAGAAAAAAGTGGTGGGCGTAGATGTTAACCAACATGCGGTAGATACCATTAACCGCGGTGCGATCCACATCGTCGAACCGGATCTGGACAAAGTGGTCAAGGAGGCTGTCGACGGCGGTTTCCTGCAGGCGGTAACCAAACCGCTGGCGGCCGATGCGTTCCTGATCGCGGTGCCTACGCCGTTCAAAGGCGACCATGAGCCGGATCTGGCCTTTGTTGAAGCGGCGGCGAAATCGCTGGCGCCGGTGCTGAAAAAGGGCGATCTGGTGATCCTTGAGTCCACTTCGCCGGTGGGCGCCACCGAACAGATGGCGGCATGGTTGGCGCAGGCGCGCAGCGATCTGAGCTTCCCGCAGCAGGCGGGCGAAGCGGCGGACGTGAATATCGCCTACTGCCCGGAGCGCGTGTTGCCGGGGCAGGTGATGGTGGAACTGATTCAAAACGACCGCGTGATCGGCGGCATGACGCCGAAGTGTTCGGCGCGCGCCAGCGAGCTGTACAAGATTTTCCTCGAGGGGGAATGCGTGGTTACCAACTCGCGCACCGCCGAGATGTGCAAGCTGACGGAAAACAGCTTCCGCGACGTGAACATCGCCTTTGCTAACGAACTGTCGTTGATCTGCGCCGAACAGGGGATCAACGTCTGGGAACTGATTCGCCTGGCGAATCGTCACCCGCGGGTGAATATTCTGCAGCCGGGGCCAGGCGTCGGCGGCCACTGCATCGCCGTCGATCCGTGGTTTATCGTGGCGCAGAACCCACAGCAGGCGCGCTTGATCCACACCGCGCGTCTGGTGAACGACGGCAAACCGCTGTGGGTGGTCGATCGGGTGAAAGCGGCGGTGGCCGATTGTCTGGCCGCCACCGACAAGCGTGCGTCTGAGGTGAAAATCGCCTGCTTCGGCCTGGCCTTCAAGCCGAATATTGACGATCTGCGTGAAAGCCCGGCGGTAGAAGTCGCGCACCTGATCGCCGAATGGCACGTTGGCGAAACGCTGGCGGTGGAACCGAACGTCGAACAGCTGCCGAAGTCACTGGCGGGCCATGTGACGTTAACGCCAATCGCCGAGGCGTTGCAGCAGGCGGATGTGATCGTGATGTTGGTCGATCACCAGCAGTTCAAGGCCATCCGGCCGGAAGAGATCAAGCAAAGTTGGGTAGTGGATACCAAGGGAGTCTGGCGTTGAAGCGTATCTTGGTGACTGGTGGCGCCGGATTCATCGGCTCTGCGGTCGTGCGGCATATCATCGAGGCCACTGGCGATAGTGTGGTGGTGGTGGATAAGCTGACCTATGCCGGTAACCTCGAGTCGCTGGCGGTGGTGGCTGAGAGCGATCGCTATGCTTTCGAGCAGGCCGACATCTGCGATCGCGCCGAGATGGATCGGGTGTTCGCCCAGTATCAGCCGGACGTGGTGATGCACCTGGCGGCGGAAAGCCACGTCGATCGCTCTATCGACGGCCCGGCGGCATTTATCGAGACTAACGTGGTCGGCACTTACACCCTGCTGGAAGCGGCGCGTCACTACTGGCAGCCGCTGGCGGCGGAGAAGAAACTGGCCTTCCGCTTCCATCATATCTCCACCGACGAAGTGTACGGGGATCTGCACGGCACCGACGATCTGTTCACCGAAACCACGCCGTATGCGCCGAGCAGCCCGTATTCCGCTTCCAAAGCGTCGAGCGATCATCTGGTGCGCGCCTGGCTGCGCACCTATGGCCTGCCGACCCTTGTGACCAACTGTTCGAACAACTATGGCCCTTATCACTTCCCGGAGAAGCTGATCCCGCTGGTGATCCTGAATGCGGTAGCCGGCAAACCGCTGCCGGTATACGGCAACGGCGCGCAGGTGCGTGACTGGCTGTATGTCGAAGATCACGCGCGCGCACTCTATCAGGTCGTGACCGAAGGCGTAGTTGGCGAAACTTACAATATTGGCGGCCATAACGAGCGCAAGAATATCGAAGTGGTGCAGACCATTTGCGATCTGTTGGAAGAGCTTGCGCCGAACAAACCGCAAGGCGTGGCGAACTACCGCGATCTGATCACTTACGTCAAGGATCGCCCGGGACACGATATGCGCTACGCCATCGACGCCGGCAAAATCGATCGTGAATTGGGCTGGCGGCCGCAGGAAACGTTCGAAAGCGGCCTTCGCAAAACCGTGGTTTGGTACCTGAACAACGAAACCTGGTGGCGCCGGGTGCAAGACGGTTCTTATGCCGGCGAGCGTTTAGGGCTGTCAGATTAATTTAACGCCGCGCCGCTTTGGGGCGGTACGGCGGGCTTTGGAGTGAGTATGAAAGGCATTATTCTGGCCGGCGGTTCCGGTACGCGTCTGCATCCGATTACTCGTGGCGTGTCCAAGCAACTGCTGCCGATCTATGACAAACCGATGATCTATTATCCGCTGTCGGTGCTGATGCTGGCAGGGATCAAAGATATTCTGATTATCTCCACGCCGGAAGATCTGCCTTCATTCAAGAGGCTCTTGGGCAGCGGCGAAGAGTTCGGCATCAATCTCAGCTATGCCGAACAGCCGAGTCCCGAAGGCTTGGCCCAGGCATTTCTGATCGGTGAAGAATTTCTGGCCGGTGAGCCAAGCTGTTTGGTGTTGGGCGACAATATTTACTTTGGCCAGGGGTTTAGCCCCAAACTGAGAAGCGTTGCGGCGCGCACTACCGGCGCGACCGTATTCGGTTATCAGGTGATGGATCCCGAGCGCTTTGGCGTGGTGGAATTTGACGACCGCTTCCGTGCGCTGTCGATCGAAGAGAAACCGGTTAAACCGAAGTCTAACTGGGCGGTGACCGGCCTGTATTTCTACGATAGCCAAGTGGTGGAGTTCGCCAAGCAGGTGAAGCCTTCTGAGCGTGGCGAGCTGGAAATTACCAGCATTAACCAGATGTATCTGGAACGCGGAGAGCTGACCGTCGAGCTGTTGGGGCGCGGTTTTGCCTGGCTGGACACCGGCACGCACGACAGCCTGCTGGAAGCCAGCAGCTTCGTGCAGACGGTCGAGAAACGCCAGGGCTTTAAAATCGCCTGTCTCGAGGAGATCGCCTGGCGTAATGGCTGGCTGGATGATGACGGCGTGAAGCGCGCGGCTCAGACGCTGGCCAAAACCGGTTATGGCAAATACTTACTGGATTTATTGCATGCGCGTCCACGCCAGTATTGAACCGCTGCATTGGGAGAGCGACTTCTTCCAATTAGATAGCGCCAAGTTGCATTTCGATAGCTCGGTGGCAGCCGTGGCCGAGGCTGATTTGGATGCTTATACGTTGGTGCAGGCCAAAATCCCCGCGCAGCAATTGGCATTGGCGGATGGCCTGGCTGAGTTGGGATTCCGTTTGGTTGAAGGCGAGGTCGATCTGGTCCTGGCCCTCGAGGATGGACGAGCGAATGAATCCGGTGACGGCGCTGAGACTTCCCGTCTGGCGACTGAGGCCGATATTTCGGCATTGCGCGCTGCGGCGGCTCAGGCGTTCACCGTCAGCCGTTTTCGCGCGCCTTGGTATCAAGCTGATGACAGCGGCCGGTTTTATGCTTTGTGGATCGAAAAGGCCGTTTTAGGCACTTTCGATCATCAGTGCCTGTTGGCACTGGACGAACAGGGGCAACCAGAAGGCTTTGTCAGCCTGCGTGACATTGGCGGCCAGGACATGCGCATCGGGTTGCTGACGGCTTTCCCCGGCGCATCAGGCCGGGGCATTGGCACTCGGCTGATGGCGGCGGCGATCGCCGAGAGTCGGCGCCAGGGTATGCAGCGCCTGCGGGTCGCGACCCAGATAAGCAATATCGCCGCATTACGACTCTATCAACGACAGGGTGCCGTGATTGAAAGCACCGCGTATTGGTTTTACAGAGGTAGACATGATTCCATTTAACGCTCCACCGGTTGTTGGCACTGAACAGGAATATATGCAGGCTGCCATGAGCAGCGGCAAGTTGTGCGGCGACGGCGGCTTTACCCGTCGCTGCCAGCAGTGGATGGAGCAGCGTTTCGGCAGCGCGAAAGTATTGCTGACGCCTTCCTGCACCGCGTCGTTGGAAATGGCCGCCATTCTGCTGGATATTCAGCCGGGTGACGAAGTGATCATGCCGAGCTTTACCTTCGTGTCCACTGCCAACGCCTTTGTGTTGCGCGGCGCCAAAGTGGTGTTCGTCGACCTGCGTCCAGACACCATGAACATCGACGAAACCAAAATCGAAGCGGCGATCACCGATAAAACCCGCGCGATTGTGCCGGTACACTACGCCGGTGTCGCCTGCGAGATGGATACCATCATGGCGCTGGCGAAGAAATATAACCTGTTCGTGGTGGAAGACGCCGCGCAGGGCGTGATGTCGACTTACAAAGGCAAGGCATTGGGCACCATCGGCCATATCGGCTGCTTCAGCTTCCATGAAACCAAAAACTATACCGCCGGCGGCGAAGGCGGTGCGACGCTGGTGAACGATCCGGCGCTGGTCGATCGGGCGGAAGTCATCCGCGAGAAAGGCACCAACCGCAGTCAGTTCTTCCGTGGGCAGGTCGACAAATACACCTGGCGCGACATCGGCTCCAGCTATCTGATGTCTGATCTGCAGGCCGCCTACCTGTGGGGCCAGTTGGAAGTGGCGGAACGCATCAATCAGCGCCGCCTGTCGCTGTGGCAGAAGTACTACGACAGTTTCCTGCCGTTGGCGCAGGCTGGCCGCATCGAGCTGCCGAGCGTGCCGGCAGATTGCAAGCACAATGCGCACATGTTCTATATCAAGCTGCGCGATATCGACGATCGCACCGCATTTATCGACTATTTGAAAGAAGCCGAGATCATGACGGTGTTCCACTATATCCCGCTGCATGAGTGCCCGGCCGGTGAACAGTTCGGCCGCTTTGCCGGTGAAGATCGCTATACCAGCCAGGAAAGCGCGCGTCTGGTGCGCTTGCCGCTGTTCTACAATATGTCCGATGTTAATCAGCGTACGGTTATCAATAGCATACTGAGTTTCTTCGCCTGATATGTCGTTGGCAAAAGCATCGATCTGGACCGCCGGCTCCACGCTGATCAAAATCGGCGTGGGGTTGTTGGTGGTGAAACTGCTGGCAGTGGCGTTTGGCCCCAGCGGGGTGGGGCAGGCAGGTAACTTCCGTCAGTTGATTACCGTGCTGGGCGTGCTGTCCGGAGCGGGCATTTTTAACGGCATCACCAAATACGTGGCGGAGTACCACCAGGATCCGCAGCGTCTGCGTCTGGCGGTCGGCACCGCGTCGAGCATCGTGCTGGGCTTTTCGACCTTGTTGGCGCTGGTGTTTCTGTTCGCCGCCGAGCCGATCAGCATAGGGCTGTTCGGGCATGCCGATTATGTCGGCGTGGTGCGCGCCGTGGCTTTCATTCAGATGGGTATCGCCTACGCCAACCTGTTTATGGCGGTGCTGAAAGGCTATCGCGATGCGATGGGTAATGCGCTGGCGGTGATAGGCGGCAGCCTGATCGGCGTGGTGGCTTACTATCTGTGTTTCAAGCTGGGCGGCTATGAAGGCGCGCTGGTGGGGCTGGCGCTTGTGCCGGCGTTGGTGGTGTTGCCGGCAGGGTTGATGTTGTGGCGGCGCAAAACGTTGCCGCTGCGCTATCTGGCGCCGCGCTGGGACAAACCGGTGGCCGGCAACCTCGGCAAATTCACCCTCATGGCGTTGATCACCTCGGTGACGTTGCCGGTGGCCTACGTGATGATGCGTAACCTGTTGGCCGCGCATTACGGTTGGGATGAGGTGGGGATCTGGCAGGGCGTCAGCAGCATTTCCGATGCCTATCTGCAGTTTATCACCGCCTCGTTTACCGTCTATCTGCTGCCGACGCTGTCGCGGCTGACGGACAAGGGCGCTATCTCGCGAGAGATCGTGCGCTCGCTGAAATTCGTGCTGCCGGCGGTAGCGGCGGCGAGCTTTACGGTGTGGTTGCTGCGCGATTTCGCCATTTGGCTGCTGTTCTCGGACAAATTCGTCGCCATGCGCGATCTGTTTGCCTGGCAGCTGGTGGGCGATGTGCTGAAAGTCGGAGCTTATGTGTTCGGCTATCTGGTGATCGCCAAAGCGTCGCTGCGCTTTTATATCCTGACAGAAGTCAGTCAGTTTCTGCTGCTGACGCTGTTCTCGCACTGGCTGATCCCGCTGCACGGCGCGCTGGGGGCGGCTCAGGCCTATATGGCAACCTACATCGTGTATTTCGCGCTCTGTAGCTGCGTGTTTCTTATTTATCGTAGACGAGTATGACCACACTGATTCACGTTCTGGGATCCGATATCCCGCATCATAACCAGACGGTGCTGCGCTTCTTCAACGACGTGCTGGCGCCGCGTTTGCCGGCTGAGCAGACGCGGCATTTTATGGTGGCGGCCAAGGATGTGGCGGCGTTGGGGGCGTTTCCGGCCCTTAATATTGAGCCTTACGCCGACAAGAAGAGTTTGGCGGCGGCGGTGATCGCCCGCGCCCAGTCCGATCGTGATGCGCGTTTCTTCCTGCATGGCCAATTTAACCCGGGGCTGTGGCTGGCACTGCTGAGCGGCAAGATCAAGGCGCGCCAGGTCAGTTGGCATATTTGGGGCGCCGATCTGTATGAAGACGCCACCAGCTGGAAATTCCGCCTGTTCTATCTGCTGCGGCGCATTGCGCAGGGGCGGGTGGGGAACGTGTTCGCCACTCGTGGCGACGTGATTCACTACCAGCAGCGCCATGTGCGGGTACCGGCCTCGCTGCTGTACTTCCCGACCCGCATGGACCCGGCGCTGACCGACGTTCACGTCGAAAAAAATCTGGCCGGGCCGATGACGATTCTGGTGGGCAATTCCGGCGATCGCAGCAATCGGCATATCGAAGCGCTGCAGGCGATTCATCAGCAGTTTGGTGCCGACGTGCGCGTGATCCTGCCGATGGGCTATCCGGCCAACAACGACGTCTACATCGAGCAGGTGCGCGCCGCCGGGGTACCGCTGTTCGGCGAGAAAAACCTGCAGCTGCTCACGCAGCAGGTGGCGTTTGAGGATTACCTCAATATTCTGCGCGCCTGCGATCTCGGCTATTTCATTTTCAATCGCCAGCAGGGGATCGGCACCCTGTGCCTGCTGATTCAGTTCGGCGTGCCTTTCGTGCTCAGCCGACAGAACCCGTTCTGGCAGGATCTGGCGGAACAGCACCTGCCGGTGTTGTTCTATGGCGATTCGCTGGACGAAGCGGTGGTGCGCGAAGCGCAGCGCCAGCTGGCGGCGGTGGATCAACAGGCGATCGCCTTCTTCAATCCGAACTATGTCGACGGCTGGCAGCAAGCCCTGGCGCTGGCGGCGGGAGAGCACTCATGACGTTGGCGCAATTCGGCGGCCTGTTCGTCGTCTATCTGGTCAGCCTGACGTTTATTCTGACGCTGACCTACCAGGAGTTTCGGCGCGTGCGCTTTAACTTCAACGTCTTCTTCTCGCTGCTGTATTTGCTGACGTTTTATTTCGGCTTCCCGCTGACCTGCCTGCTGGTGTTTCAGTTTGACGTCGAGGTGGTGCCGGTGGAGTTCCTGCTGTACGCCCTGCTGTCGGCGACGGCGTTTTACGCCATCTATTACGTCACTTACAAAACGCGGCTGCGCAAGCGGCGCGTTCAGCCGCGCGCGGCGCTGTTCACCATGAACCGGGTAGAGACTCATATGACCTGGGTGTTGCTGGCGCTGGTGGCGATCGGCACCGTGGGGATCTTCTTCATGCAGAACGGCTTCCTGCTGTTCAAGCTCAATTCCTACAGCCAGATCTTCTCCAGCGACGTGTCCGGCGTGGCGCTCAAGCGTTTCTTCTACTTCTTTATTCCGGCCATGCTGGTGGTCTATTTCCTGCGACAGGATCTGCGCGCCTGGTTCTTGTTCCTGGTGGCGACGGTGGCGTTCGGCATTCTGACCTATGTGATCGTCGGCGGCACCCGCGCCAATATCATCATCGCCTTCGCGCTGTTCCTGTTTATCGGCATCGTGCGCGGCTGGATCACGCTGTGGATGCTGGCGGCGGCGGGCATATTCGGCGTGGTCGGCATGTTCTGGCTGGCGTTGAAGCGCTACAGCCTGGATGTCAGTGGCGCGGAAGCGTTTTATACCTTCCTCTATCTGACTCGCGATACCTTCTCACCGTGGGAAAACCTGGCGCTGCTGCTGCAAAATTACGACAAGATCGACTTCCAGGGACTGGCGCCGATCGTGCGCGATTTCTATGTCTTTATCCCAACCTGGCTGTGGCCGGGCCGGCCGGACGTGGTGCTGAACTCGGCCAACTATTTCACCTGGGAAGTGCTGAACAACCACTCCGGGCTGGCGATTTCTCCGACGCTGATCGGTTCGCTGGTCGTGATGGGCGGCGCGCTGTTTATTCCGCTCGGTGCGATTCTGGTGGGCATGATCATCAAGTGGTTCGACTGGCTGTACGAGTTGGGCAAAACCGAACCGAACCGCTACAAGGCGGCTATCCTGCAAGGCTTCTGCTTCGGCGCGGTGTTCAACATGATCGTGCTGGCGCGCGAAGGGGTGGACTCCTTCGTGTCGCGCGTGGTGTTCTTCTGCATTATTTTCGGCGCCTGTCTGGTGCTGGCGAAGTTGCTGTATTGGCTGTTCGATACCGCCGGGTTGATCAAGGCCAGAGTGACGCGCGCTCGCGCGCCGGCGTCTCCGCCTCGGGCGAGCGGTCTTTTGTAAGGGTAATGAGAACGATGGAAGCAAAGATTTCGGTGCCGCAGTACGAGCTGCGCGGTTTCAGCCTGTGGGGCTTTCGCGATATGGCGCACTGCATGGACTTTTTGTTCGACGGCGGCCGGGTAAAGCAGGGCACGCTGGTAGCGATGAACGCGGAAAAGATCCTGAAGGCGGAAGAGGACCAGGCGCTGCATGCGTTGCTGGATGAGGCGGAGTACAAGTACGCCGATGGCATCAGCATGGTGCGTTCGATCCGCCGCAAATACCCGGCGGCGGAGGTTTCGCGCGTCGCGGGCGCCGATCTTTGGGAAGCCTTGATGCAGCGCGCCGGGCAGGAAGGCACGCCGGTCTTTCTGGTCGGCGGCAAGCCGGAAGTCCTGGTGGAAACCGAGCAGAAGCTGCGCAGCCAGTGGAATGTCAACCTGGTGGGCAGCCAGGACGGCTATTTCAAGCCGGAGCAGCGAGAGGCGCTGTTCGAGCGTATTCGCGCCAGCGGCGCCGCCATTGTGACGGTAGCGATGGGATCGCCGAAGCAGGAGATTCTGATGCGTGATTGCCGCAAGGTGCATCCACAGGCGCTGTACATGGGCGTAGGCGGCACCTATGACGTGTTTACCGGGCACGTGAAGCGTGCGCCCAAGGTCTGGCAGAACCTCGGCCTGGAGTGGCTCTACCGCCTGCTCAGCCAGCCCAGCCGCATCGGCCGGCAGTTGAAGCTGTTGAAGTTTGTCGGCTACTACTACCGCGGCAAGATGTAACCCCTCATTCGGGGCGGAAAGTGTTGTTCCGCCCCGGTCTGCTATACCAATAATCTGTTTTTGCCCATTTCTCCCGCATATCTATAACCCCCGGCCCTAAACGCCGCCGCATTTATTCCATAAAGTTTTAAATTGCGGTTTGCTTATAGCGGCGAAATGCGAAACGATACCGCCCGGAAATTATCCCTGGCCGCTGCGCCTGTTGCGCCAGCGCTGAACGATGTTCTTCTCACGGTAACTTCGCTCCGACTACCCGTTGATGCCAACCCGATCGGCAGGGGATGATTTATTCTTTTAATAATGACAATAACGACCGGCAGCGGCCGGCAGGCAAACACAACCCGAGAAAAATTATTGAGGATTTATGGCACACAAAGAGAAACCGCAAGGGCTACACCGGGGCCTTGAGGCCCGGCATATCGAGCTTATCGCTCTGGGGGGCACCATCGGTGTCGGCCTGTTTATGGGGTCGGCCAGTACGCTGAAGTGGGCGGGGCCATCGGTGCTGCTGGCTTACATCATCGCCGGGCTGTTCGTGTTCTTCATTATGCGTTCGATGGGGGAAATGCTGTTCCTCGAGCCGGTCGCCGGGTCGTTCGCCGTTTACGCGCATAAATACATGAATCCCTATTTCGGCTATCTGACCGCCTGGGGCTATTGGTTTATGTGGATCGCCGTCGGCATTTCGGAGATCACCGCCATTGGGGTGTATGTGCAGTTCTGGTTCCCCGAAATACCGCAGTGGGTGCCGGCGCTGATCGCCGTGGCGATGGTGGCGCTGGCCAACCTGGCGGCGGTGCGCCTGTACGGTGAGCTGGAGTTCTGGTTCGCCATGATCAAGGTCACCACCATCATCGTGATGATTCTGGTGGGGCTGGGGGTGATCTTCTTCGGTTTCGGCAACGGCGGTGAACCCGTTGGTTTCGCTAATCTGACGGCGCACGGCGGCTTCTTCGCCGGCGGCTGGAAAGGCTTCCTGTTTGCGCTGTGCATCGTAGTGGCGTCCTATCAGGGGGTAGAGCTGGTGGGCATCACCGCCGGGGAAGCCAAGAATCCTCAGGTGACGCTGAAACGCGCGATCAACAATATCCTGTGGCGTATCCTGATCTTCTATGTCGGCGCCATCTTCGTCATCGTTACCATCTTCCCGTGGAACGGCATCGGCACCACCGGTAGCCCGTTCGTACTGACCTTCGCCAAGATTGGCATCGTCGCCGCCGCCGGCATCATCAACTTCGTGGTGTTGACCGCCGCGCTCTCCGGCTGCAACAGCGGCATGTACAGCGGCGGCCGCATGCTGTACGCCCTGGCCAAGAACCGCCAGCTGCCAGCGGCGTTGACCAAGCTTTCCGCCAGCGGCGTGCCGGTCAACTGCATCGCCGTCACCATCGGCTGCCTGTTGGTGGGATCCGCGCTGAACTACATCATCCCTAATCCGGAGCAGGTGTTCGTCTACGTCTATAGCGCCAGCGTACTGCCGGGCATGGTGCCGTGGTTCGTGGTGCTGATTAGCCAACTCTATTTCCGCCGCGCCCACAAGGAAGCGATCAAAAACCACAGCTTCAAGTCGATCATGTTCCCGTATGTGAACTATCTGACCATCGCTTTTCTGGTGTGCGTGCTGGTCGGTATGGGAATCAACCCGGATACGCGGATTTCCCTGCTGGTCGGGGCGATTTTCTTAGCCGGCGTCAGCCTGTGCTACTTCGCTTTCGGCATGCACAAGAAACATCATCCGGCTGAAAATCGGGTAGAAACGCGCCAATAAACGGTGAAAAGGGGCTACGGAGTGCGCTTTTGTGCGTGGGAGTGAGCAAAGCGTAATCAAACGCAACATTTCTGCGAAAAAGCACTAGACAGAATTGGCGTAAATCCGTAGTATCCCCTCCCGCAACGGCGCTACGCGCCCGTAGCTCAGCTGGATAGAGCGCTGCCCTCCGGAGGCAGAGGTCTCAGGTTCGAATCCTGTCGGGCGCGCCATTAAGTTTGTGCGCAGGAGCTGCGGTGGTAATATTACCGCGTGAGTAAGAAGTAGTAATGGTGGCTATAGCTCAGTTGGTAGAGCCCTGGATTGTGATTCCAGTTGTCGTGGGTTCGAGTCCCATTAGCCACCCCACTTCCTAACGAAGTGAAGATTTAGCAGTATTTTGTGACAGTGCGAAGGTGGCGGAATTGGTAGACGCGCTAGCTTCAGGTGTTAGTGTTCTTACGGACGTGAGGGTTCAAGTCCCTCTCTTCGCACCACGCAAAATATCTGATAAATATAAGATTTATATGGACAATGGTCTGATAAATCGGGTAGTATAAGCAACATAAATCGGCGAGTAGCGCAGCTTGGTAGCGCAACTGGTTTGGGACCAGTGGGTCGGAGGTTCGAATCCTCTCTCGCCGACCACTTTCAAAGAAACCGACGCAAGTCGGTTTTTTTACGTCTGCAGTTTATGAGGATGAGTACCTCCGCAGGAGGTTCGCGCCTCGCGAAGTGAGACAACGTTGCTTCAGCAACGGCCCACAGGGCGCGCATCCAAGATGCACGTAATCCTCTCTCGCCGAACGCTTTCAAAGAAACCGACGCAAGTCGGTTTTTTTACGTCTGCAGTTTATGAGGCTCAGCATGGCGAGACGAACAATGAGCAGCCTGTGCAACCCTGTGCGGGTTTTTTGCCGGTCTGGAGTTGGCGCCTTGTTTATACCGGCAAGCCTGTTGGTTTTCAGCGACAGTATCGCCTGATGCTGTCGTCAGTTTGAGACAAATAATCAATTGATTTTAAACAACATAATCAGCTTTGGCTTAAGTCGTCGTTGCGAGGCGACATCTTCAGATCGGCCGTCGGTATGGAACGAAGGGTGCGGCACATGACGAGGAAGGCGGAGTTAAATAAAAAATAGATATATTTCAATGCATTGAATTCTATTTTTTATGGGTGGTCGCTTAAATCTAAAAGTTGGCACGGCAAGTGCAATATCTACAGCGTAGATGCTCATTCCATCTCTTATGTTCGCCTTAGGCTTCATAAACCCTGGGAATGACGCAGAGCCGATTTAGGGTGCCTATCGCCCACGAGAACGATGACTAACCCGTCATCACGCTCAGGGCAGAACGTTGAGTGAGGCACCGCCCCTGTTGTCCTAGACCTGATTGCTTCTTTATACACTTGCCCTACGGCAAGTGTTTTTTTTTGCGCTTCAGCCAGCTCGCGGGCAAAAAAAAGCGCGGCATCGGGGCCGCGCTTCTCTCAACTGAACGGGGCGTTACTCGCCGCCGTTCTGTTTCAGCGTTAACATCAGCCCTTCACGCCGCATCTGCGCCGCCTCATCCGAACGATGCAGTTTCTCCAGCGTATCGGCCAACCAGGCGTAATCATAGGCGTCCGGGCGCTGCTTCAACGCTTCGCGGAAGGCGTCGGCCGCCTGCTGCCATTCGCCGTGCTTCATCAGCAACTGCCCCAGCGTGCTGTTCAACAGCGGCGTCGCGCCGTGTTGTTTCATCTGCTGGCGCAGCGCTCTCTCCAACTGCTCGGGATTGCCGGACTTCAGCCGCGGCAGCAACAGCACCAGACGCTCGTCGTATTGGCGCTTCAGGCTGTCGAGCACAATTTCCTGCGCCAGTTCATGGTCGTTGCATTCGATCAGGTGCTCCACCATCGCGATTTGCAGCGGCACTTCGTGACGCGTCTTGCGGCTCTGATCTTTCCACCAGCGCTTCAGGCCTTCGCTGCCTTCGTCCGCCATCGCCTGATTCATCAGCCCGATGTAAGCCTGTTGCTGCAGGGCCTGCAGCTGCTCTTCACTATGCAGTTCGATTTTACGCATCGACGGCAGCACTTCCAGCAGCGACGCATAGGCGCCGGTGCGCAGATAGGCTTGTTCCGCCAGGCGCAGCACTTCCGGATGGCGCGGAGCCTGGTTCAGCAGACGATCGACGCCGTGGCGCGCGGCGTGGTTCTCGCCCTGCGCCAGCTGAATGCGAACCCGGGTGATATCCACCGGCAGCTGATCGGTGTCGGCGGCTTCGGCGGCGCGTTCCAGATACTGGTTGGTGCGGAAGTCATCGCCGCGTTGCTGCGCGGCCTCGGCGGCCAGCAGGTAGTTCACCACCGGCTGTTCGGCGTGATCGGCGTTGCGCGTCATCAGCTTTTCAACCTGCTTGTAGTCGCCTTCCGCCAGTTTGATCAGCGCGGCTTTGGTTTGCTGGCGTGCGCGGGTGCGCTTGCGGCCGATAAACCAACCGCGCGTGCGGGCGCCGGTACGGAAAATTCGGCGCAGGATCCACTCGATCGCCAACAGCACCACGAACAGCAGCACCAGCATGATCACCAGGCCGGTGACGCTGGTTTCAATATTGTAATTATCGGTCTGGATCAGCACATAGCCTTGATGCCCGGCCAGCATCGGCCCGAGCACCACGCTGGCGATCACCACCAGAAACAGAAATAGCACGCGTAACATGGCTTAACCCTCCTGGTGAACGGCAGGGGACTGGGTCATCAGGTTGCGCACCCGGGTCTGCATCACTTTTTCCAGCAGCGGCTGGCTTTTCAGCTGATCCGGCACGTCCATCGAGATCGACTGTTGGCTCAGGTTATCCAGCTCTTCAAGGAAGGCCTTGGTCGCTGGGTCGGTGGTGTCGAAATAGGCGCGCACCCAGGTAGAGACGGTTTCCAGCGATTGCTTGTAGGTCTCGTTCTGGTGACGCGGAATGGCCTGTGCCGCCACCAGCAGGCGCGAACGGATGTTTTCGCGCAGATAGATGTCCTGGTTCGGTGCCAGCAGCGGCTCGGCGCTGGTGTCGCGGCGGCGGATGGTGATGAAGTCGGCCATGAAATTGCGCCAGCTCTTGGCCAGGTTCTGCCGCCATTCGCCGATCGAGCCGGAGAGCTCGTTGCTGTTTTGATCCATCGGCGCTTCGTCGGTGTCGTTGTCCGCCAGGCGCAGGTTATCCACCTGATTGGACAGCTGATTAACCTTGAGGATGATGCCGTCGTAATCGACCTGGGTCAGGGTTGAAAGCGTACCGATGTCTTCGGTAATGGCGCGACGCACGTCGAGCAGGCTCGGATCGTTCATGTCCGCCAGGCTGGCGTCGGCGCTTTTCAGCAGCGCGGCGGCGCTGGTCACGTCCTGATCGCTCCACAGTTTGCGGCCGGCCATTTTCACCAGGAAATCGGCCTGAGCCAGCAGCCAGGTTTTGGCGTCGCTGCCGGAGATGGTCGCCACTTTTTCCTGCAGCTCGCTCAGCTGGCGCGCCAGGTTCGCCTGCTCGCGATCGGCGGCGTCCAGGGTTTTACCCTGCTGTTGCAGCAGGCCTTCCAGCGCGTTTCTTTCCTGCTGCTGGCTCTGCTTCACGCCTTCGAGCTGCTGCTGCAGCGCCTGGTTGGCGGCGATCAGCTGTTGCGCTTGCTTGTGCGTGTGGTAATAGCCGCCCGCGCCGAGGGCGATGACCAGCACGATAGCGATCGCGCCGAGCACCGGGCCGGTATTCTTGCCTTTGCGGCTGGCAGCGGCTGGCTGCTGGGAGCTCTCAACCGCGGTGGTTGGCTCTTCAACCGGGGCGGATGGGGTATTTTGTTCCGTCATAGTGGCACATCCCATAGTCAGATTATTGTAGCGCGCGGATCAGCGCGTCATTATCGGCGTTGTCAGCTACCCGAATCGTACGCCAGCCCAATTCCCGGGCGAGGGTAGCCAGGCGTTCGCTCACTACTACCAGGCGGCAACGCAGCAGCCATGAAGAACGATAGTAATCAGGAACTAAAGTATAGAGCTGTTGTAACATTTCACCGCTGGTCACCACCAGCGTATCCACACCGGCGCGCTGCCAGTGGGCGCTTTGCTCGCTGCCGTCGTAGTGCACCGGGCTGCGTTGATAACATTCATAATAGCTGACGTCGGCGCCGCGCTCGCTCAGCGTCGAGCCCAACAGTTCGCGGCCGCCGTTGCCGCGCAAAATCAGCGCGCGTTTGCCCGCCAGCTTTTGCAACGCCGGCAGCAGCAGCAGCGTTTCGCTGATTTCGCGTTCGCGCGGGTACTCCACCGGCAAACTGCTGATGCGATGCAGTGCCAGCCCGGTGGTGCGGCCGATGGCGTAATAAGCCAGGTGAGCGGGCCAGCTCAACCCGGCGCGGCCGATGACCGAATCGGCATAGTTCACCGAATGTTGCGACAGCACGAACACCAGATCGCCGGCGCTAAGCTGCTGCAACGCCTGCGGCAGCTGCGGCAGATCGCCGCCGGGGGCGAAGTCGATCAGCGGTGCATGATAGGCAACCCGGCCGAGCGCGCGCAGCCGGCTCACCAGCAGCTCTCCCGAAGGCGATGGGCGGGTTACCAGAATGGTCATGCCGGCGGATTTCCCTGATAAACTTCGCGCAGGATCTCGCGTGCGCCGCGCGCCAGCAGCTCTTCCGCCAGCTCAACGCCCATCCGTTCGGCCTCGGCGGCCGGGCCGCGGCGCTCGCCGCGCACCATCTGGCTGCCGTCCGGCGCGCCGACCAGCGCGCGCAGCCACAGGCTGTCGCCATCCAGTTCGGCATAGCTACCGATCGGTACCTGGCAGCCGCCTTCCAGACGGGTGTTCATCGCCCGTTCGGCGCGCACGCGGGTTTCGGTGGCCGCATGGTTCAGCGGCGCCAGCAGCGCGCGGGTGACGCTGTCGTCGAGACGGCATTCGATGCCGACCGCACCCTGGCCGACCGCCGGCAGGCACTCTTCGGCGCTCAGCGGGCTGCGGATGCGTTGCTCCAGCCCTAGGCGCTTCAGGCCGGCCACCGCCAGAATAATCGCGTCGTAGTCGCCGTTGTCCAGCTTGGCCAGACGCGTGCCGACGTTGCCGCGCAGGTCGCGCACGACAAGATCCGGGCGGCGTTCACGCAGCTGGCATTGGCGGCGCAGGCTGGAGGTGCCGACCACGCTGCCCTGCGGCAGTTGATCGAGCGAGGCGAAACGATTGGAAACAAAAGCGTCGCGCGGATCTTCGCGCTCGCAGATGGTGGTCAAACCGAGGCCGGCGGGGAAGTCGACCGGCACGTCTTTCATCGAGTGCACGGCGATGTCGGCGCGGCCTTCCAGCAGCGCCAGTTCGAGTTCTTTAACAAACAGGCCCTTACCGCCGACTTTCGCCAACGGCGTATCCAGAATAACGTCGCCGCGCGTCACCATCGGCACCAACTCGACCTGCAGGCCGGGATGGCTGGCCATCAGACGTTGCTGCACATAATGTGCTTGCCAAAGTGCAAGCGGGCTTTGTCGGGTGGCAATTCGAATAATTTTGTCTAACATGCTTGTTACCGTTTTTATATTTCGCCATCCATCCTACCACTGAGAGCCAATACTGTCAGTGCAAGAAGCCGGAGGCGGAAAAAGGACAACGGAATCAAAGGGACGTGTGATGTGCTTTGGGGCAGTTAACACTGCGGGTAAATCGTTTAGGGAAGCGCTACAATAATTGTGAAGCGTTACCTCCTTTACGGTCAATCAGCAAGGTGTTAAATTGATCACGTTTCCAGCAATAAGTCGCCAAATATTCTTCTTACACTAACGGCGCTTATGGAATACGGGTTTTTTTCTAAACACCGGGATAATCAGGCGAGACGTCTTGTACCTCTACATCGAGACATTGAAGCAGAGACTGGATGCGATCAATCAGCTACGCGTCGATCGCGCCCTGGCGGCTATGAAGCCCGCGTTTCAACGGGTATACAGTCTGCTGCCCACCTTACTGCACCACCACCACCCGCTGATGCCGGGTTACCTGAACGGTAACGTTCCCCACGGCATTTGCCTCTACACGCCTGATGAAACTCAACAAGATTACCTGAACGATTTAGAAGACAAATGGGGCAGCCCGTTTGATAAGCCGGCCAGCGGCGAGCTGCCGATCACCGGCGTCTACTCGATGGGCAGCACCTCGTCTATCGGCCAAAGCTGCAGCTCGGATCTCGACATCTGGGTCTGCCACCAGTCCTGGCTGGACAACGAAGAACGTACCCGCCTGCAGCAAAAATGCAGCCTGCTTGAGAAGTGGGCCGCCTCGATGGGGGTGGAAGTCAGCTTCTTCCTGATCGACGAAAATCGTTTCCGCCACAATGAAAGCGGTAGCCTGGGCGGCGAAGACTGCGGCTCGACGCAGCATATCCTGTTGCTCGACGAATTCTACCGCACCGCCGTGCGCCTGGCCGGCAAACGCATCCTGTGGAACATGGTGCCGGGCGAAGAAGAAGCGCACTACGATGAATACGTGCTGTCGCTGTACGCGCAGGGCGCGCTGACGCCCAACGAGTGGCTGGATCTCGGCGGCTTGAGCTCGCTGTCGGCGGAAGAGTACTTCGGCGCCAGCCTGTGGCAGCTGTACAAGAGCATCGATTCGCCTTACAAGGCGGTGCTGAAGACCCTGCTGCTGGAAGCCTATTCCTGGGAATACCCCAATACCCAACTGCTGGCGACGGACATCAAACATCGTCTGCATCAGGGCGAGATCGTCAGCTTCGGGCTCGACGCCTACTGCATGATGCTCGAACGCGTCACCCGCTACCTGACCGACATCAACGACACTACCCGCCTCGATCTGGCCCGCCGCTGTTTCTATCTGAAAGTGTGTGAAAAGCTGTCGCTGGCCAAGGCCTGCGTCGGCTGGCGGCGCGAGATCCTCAGCCAGTTGGTCAGCGAGTGGGGCTGGAGCGAAGAGCGTCTGGCGATGCTGGACAACCGCGCCAACTGGAAAATCGAACGGGTGCGTGAAGCGCATAACGAGCTGCTCGACGCGATGATGCAGAGCTACCGCAACCTGATCCGTTTCGCCCGCCGCAACAATCTCAGCGTCAGCGCCAGCCCGCAGGATATCGGCGTGCTGACCCGCAAACTGTACGCGGCGTTTGAAGCGCTGCCCGGCAAGGTGACGTTGGTGAACCCGCAGATCTCGCCGGACCTGTCGGAAAACGATTTAACCTTTATTCACGTGCCGGTTGGCCGCGCCAACCGCACCGGCTGGTACCTGTATAATCAGGCGCCGGCCATGGATTCTATCGTCAGCCATCAGCCGCTGGAATATAACCGCTACCTGAACAAGCTGGTGGCCTGGGCCTATTTCAACGGCCTGCTGACGCCGCAGACCCGCCTGCACATCAAGAGCGGCAACCTGTGCGACACCGCCAAGCTGCAGGAGCTGGTGGCCGACGTTTCTCATCACTTCCCGCTGCGCCTGCCGGCGCCGACGCCGAAAGCGCTGTACAGCCCGTGCGAGATTCGCCATCTGGCGATCATCGTCAATCTGGAAAACGATCCGACCGCCGCGTTCCGCAATCAGGTGGTGCACTTCGATTTCCGCAAGCTGGACGTGTTCAGTTTCGGCCAGCAGCAACAGTGTTTGGTGGGCAGCATCGATCTGCTGTATCGCAACTCCTGGAACGAAGTGCGTACCCTGCATTTCAGCGGCGAGCAGTCGGTGCTGGAAGCGTTGAAGACCATTCTCGGCAAGATGCACCAGGATGCCGCGCCGCCGGAGTCGGTGGAAGTGTTCTGCTACAGTCAGCACCTGCGCGGCCTGATCCGCACTCGCATCCAGCAGTTGGTGTCGGAGTGCATCGAGCTGCGCCTGTCCAGCACCCGGCTGGAACCCGGCCGCTTCAAGGCGGTGCGCGTCGCCGGGCAGACCTGGGGGCTGTTCTTCGAACGTCTGAGCGTATCGGTGCAAAAGCTGGAGAACGCGGTGGAGTTTTACGGCGCCATCTCCAACAACAAGCTGCACGGCCTGTCTATCAAGGTGGAAACCGATCAGGTGCATCTGCCGCCGGTGGTGGACGGTTTCGCCAGTGAGGGGATCATTCAGTTCTTCTTCGAAGACACCTCAGACGACAAGGGCTTCAACATCTATATTCTGGATGAGTCTAATCGGGTGGAGGTGTATCACCACTGCGAGGGCAGTAAAGAGGAACTGGTGCGCGACGTCAGCCGCTTCTACTCCTCGTCGCACGATCGCTTCACCTACGGTTCCAGCTTCATCAACTTCAACCTGCCGCAGTTCTATCAGATCGTGCAGCTCGACGGGCGCACGCAGGTGATCCCGTTCCGCAGCAACGTGCTGTCCAGCCTGTGCGTGACGGTGGCCGACGGCGCCGCTCAGCCGCTCAAACAGCAGTTCCAACTGCATTGACGCCGCGAGGGCTCGGTGGCCGAGCCCTGCATTGCTTCAGGAAAAACGCAGTGCTTCGCCGGCCTGCGTGCTGGCTGCTTCGCTGAGCAGCTGATAAAACGGCTGCCCGCTGCGATCGCATAGCCAGACGCCGTCGCGGTAGTTGAAGTGATAGCCGCCGGCCTTGGTGGCAAGCCACACCTGGTGCAGCGGCTCCTGGCGGTTGATGACGATCTTGGTGCCGTTTTCGAAGCTCAGCGTCATCACGCCGCCATTGGTTTCGTAATCGATGTCCGCATCGCCGTCAAAATCGTCCAGTGTCTCTTCAATATTCAGCATCAGCTGGTCGGCCAACTGGTGAAACTCGCTGTCGTTCATATTCAATTCCTATTGCTTTTCATGATCCACCTGCGATTATAGAGACCTTGGACGCATGAATTACAGGCATTAATGCAAATGAAAAAACAACTACGCTATGCGCTGATGGCAGTTCTGCTTACCGGCCTCGCCGGCTGTGGTCTGAAAGGCCCGCTTTACTTCCCACCTGCCGACGCCACTGGCCAAAAATCGGCCAAGCCGCCGGTGCAAACGGGCGATCAGGTGCAAAAGAACCAGCAGGAGCAGTCTGGCTCTCAGCAAAAACCGTCGATGGTCGATCAGTAACACCCGGTTTGCGGTGGCGAGCGCCGCCGCAAAATCAAGACGGATAGCGCGTCCAGATAGCGGAGTATGATATGCAGTTCTCCAAAATGCACGGTCTGGGCAACGACTTTATGGTGGTCGATGCCGTTACACAGAATGTCTATTTTTCACCTGAGCTGATCCGCCGGCTGGCCGATCGGCACCTGGGCGTCGGCTTTGACCAGATGCTGGTGGTAGAACCGCCTTACGATCCCGAGCTGGATTTTCACTACCGGATTTTCAACGCCGACGGCAGCGAAGTGGCCCAGTGCGGCAACGGCGCGCGCTGCTTCGCGCGCTTTGTGCGGCTGAAAGGGCTGACCAACAAGCGCGATATCCGCGTCAGCACCCAAACCGGGCGTATGGTGCTCAGCGTCACCGACGACGATCTGGTGTGCGTCAATATGGGCGAGCCGAATTTCGATCCGCAGGCGGTGCCGTTCCGCGCCGCTAAAGCGGAAAAGACTTACATCATGCGCGCGGCGGAACATACCGTGCTGTGCGGCGTGGTGTCGATGGGCAACCCGCATTGTGTTTTGCAGGTGGATGATGTAAAAACCGCCAAGGTGGAGCTGCTCGGACCGGTGCTGGAAGGGCATGAGCGCTTCCCGGAACGGGCCAACATCGGCTTTATGCAGGTGGTCAGCCGCGATCACATCAAGCTGCGGGTTTATGAGCGCGGCGCCGGCGAAACCCAGGCCTGCGGCAGCGGCGCCTGCGCGGCGGTGGCGGTGGGGATCCAACAGGAATTGCTGTCAGAAGAGGTGCATGTAGAACTGCCGGGCGGCAGCCTGCATATACGCTGGAAAGGGCCGGGCAACCCGCTGTTTATGACCGGTCCGGCAACCCATGTCTATGACGGATTTATTCATCTATGAAAAGCGTAGAAGAACAGAGCGTCGCCGGCCTGGCGCTGGATGACGACACCGTGATGCAGTATCTGCTGCAGAACCCGGATTTCTTTATTCGCAACGCGCGCCAGGTTGAGCAGATGCGCGTGCCTCACCCGGTACGCGGCACCGTTTCGCTGGTGGAATGGCATCTGGCCCGCCAACGCAATCACATCGAACGGCTGGAAGAAGAGATCACGCTGTTGATGGAGCAGGCCAGCGCCAATGAAGGGCTGTTCGCCAGGCTGCTGCACCTGCAGGCCGATCTGGCCACCGCCGACAGCCTGCAGGATATGCTGAACCGGCTGCAGCGCTGGGCGCGCGGCTTCGGTTTGGCCGGCGCTACGGTGCGTCTGTTTGCCGATCGCTGGAATATCGGCGCGCCTTCCGACTTTACCCATCTGGCGCTGACGCGCTCGGCGTTTGAGCCGTTCCGCATCCAGCGTCTGGGCAGTGAACAACACTACCTCGGCGGCCTGAACGGCCCCGAACTGCTGCTGCTGTTGCCGCAGGCCAAACAGATCGGCCAGATTGGCTCGGTGGCGCTGTCGATGCTGGGCGACGACGGCGAATTGGGCATGGTGATCTTCAGCAGTCGCGATACGCAACACTATCAGCAAGGCATGGGCACGGTGATGCTCAATCAACTGGCGCGCATGCTGCCGGAACTGCTGGAACGCTGGGTCGAACGCGCATGACGCCGATTGCGCCCAGCCTGCAGCAGCCGGTGGACGCTTTTCTGCGTTATCTCAAGGTAGAACGGCAACTCAGCCCGTTGACGCAGCTCAGCTATTCGCGCCAGCTGGCGGCGTTGATGCGCCTGGCGCAGGAGATCGGCGTCACCGACTGGACGGCGCTGGACGCCGCCCGGGTGCGCATGTTGGCGGCGCGCAGCAAACGCGCCGGCCTGCAGTCAGCCAGCCTGGCGCTGCGGCTCTCTTCGTTGCGCAGTTTCCTCGACTGGCTGGTCAGCCAGGGCGTGTTGCACGCCAACCCCGCCAAAGGCATCCGCACGCCGCGCAGCGGCCGCCATCTGCCGAAAAACATCGACGTCGATGAAATGAACCAGCTGCTGGAGATCGATCTCAACGATCCGCTGGCGGTGCGCGATCGCGCCATGCTGGAGGTGATGTACGGCGCCGGCCTGCGCCTCTCCGAGCTGGTGGGGCTGGACTGCCGCCATGTCGATATGGCCGCCGGCGAGGTGTGGGTGATGGGGAAAGGCAGCAAAGAGCGCAAATTGCCGATCGGACGCACCGCCGTCACCTGGCTGGAACACTGGCTGGCGATGCGCGATCTGTTCGGGCCGCAGGACGACGCCATGTTCCTGTCCAACCAGGGGCGACGCATCTCGACGCGCAACGTGCAAAAACGCTTCGCCGAATGGGGCGTGAAGCAGGGCGTCAACAGTCATATTCATCCGCACAAGCTGCGCCACTCGTTCGCCACCCACATGCTGGAGTCCAGCGGCGATCTGCGCGCGGTGCAAGAGCTGCTCGGCCACGCCAACCTGACCACCACGCAGATTTATACCCACCTCGACTTTCAACATCTGGCGAACGTGTACGATGCCGCACATCCGCGCGCCAAACGGGGGAAATCCTGATGCATTTTTATCGCCCGCTGCGCCCGCTGGCGGCGCTGACTTTCGATCTGGACGACACGCTGTATGACAATCGTCCGGTGATTAGGCAGACCGAACAACAGTCGGTGGCCTTCCTGCAGAGCTACCATCCCGGTCTGAACAGCTTCCAGTCGGCGGATTTCCACCGCCTGCGCCAGGAGCTGCGCGAACAGGATCCGGAGATCTACCACGACGTCACCGAGTGGCGCTGGCGCGCCATTCATCTGGCGCTGAGCCGGCAGGGGCTGCGCGACGCCGAGGCCGCGATCGGAGCCGATGCGGCGATGCAGAACTTCGCGCTATGGCGAAGCCGCATCGAGGTGCCGGAAGCGACCCACGCCACGCTGAAGGCGCTGGCCGCGCGCTATCCGCTGGTGGCGATCACCAACGGCAACGCCGATCCGGCGCAGTGCGGCCTGGACGGTTACTTCCAGTTCGTGTTGCGCTCCGGGCCGGACGGGCGCGCCAAGCCGTATCAGGACATGTATCACCTGGCCGTCGAACGGTTGGGCGTGGCGCCCGAACAGATCCTGCACGTGGGCGACGATCTGACCACCGACGTCGCCGGTGCGCTGCGTGCGGGGCTGCAGGCCTGTTGGATCAACGATCGCCAACGGGATCTGATGCAGGTCGCCGACAGTCGCCTGTTGCCGCATATTGAGATTTCACAGTTGGCATCGCTGACAGCATTGTTATAATCCCTGCCAGAACTCTGTATAAATTTCCAGTGAAAAACCCGTCGCCAGCGGGTTTTTCCTTAACCATTAGTGGTGCCTATGGACGTCTCCGATCTGCTCGATAGCCTGAATGAAAAACAACGTGAAGCCGTGGCGGCGCCGCGCAGCAACCTGTTGGTTCTGGCCGGGGCGGGCAGCGGCAAGACGCGGGTGCTGGTGCATCGCATCGCCTGGCTGCTGTCGGTGGAGAACTGCTCGCCGTATTCGATCATGGCGGTGACCTTCACCAACAAGGCGGCGGCGGAAATGCGCCATCGTATCGAACATCTGATCGGTACCAGCCAGGGCGGCATGTGGATCGGCACCTTCCACGGTCTGGCGCATCGCCTGCTGCGCGCCCACCATCTGGAGGCCAACCTGCCGCAGGATTTCCAGATCCTCGACAGCGATGACCAGCTGCGGCTGCTCAAGCGCATCATCAAGGCGCTGAACGTCGACGAGAAGCAGTGGCCGCCGCGTCAGGCGATGTGGTACATCAACGGCAAGAAAGACGAAGGCCTGCGGCCGCAGCACGTCGAGACCTACAACAACCCGGTGGAGGCCACCTGGTTGCGCATCTACCAGGCCTATCAGGAAGCCTGCGATCGCGCCGGGCTGGTGGATTTCGCCGAGCTGCTGCTGCGCGCGCATGAACTGTGGCTGAACAAGCCGCATATCCTCAATCATTACCGCGAACGTTTCACCAACATACTGGTGGACGAATTCCAGGATACCAACAGCATCCAGTACGCCTGGATCCGCCTGCTGGCGGGCGGCAACAGCAACGTGATGATCGTCGGCGACGACGACCAGTCAATCTACGGCTGGCGCGGCGCGCAGGTGGAAAACATCCAGCGCTTCCTGAAGGATTTCCCCGGCGCGGAAACCATCCGCCTGGAGCAGAACTACCGTTCCACCAGCAACATCCTGAAAGCGGCCAATACCCTGATCGCCAACAACGACGGGCGCATGGGTAAAAACCTGTGGACCGAAGGCGGCGAAGGCGAACCAATTTCCATCTACTGCGCCTTCAACGAGCTCGACGAAGCGCGCTTTGTGGTCAATCGCATCAAGACCTGGCAAGACAACGGCGGCGCGCTGAACGACTGCGCCATCTTGTACCGCAGCAACGCCCAGTCGCGCGTGCTGGAAGAGGCGCTGCTGCAGACGGCGATGCCGTACCGCATCTACGGCGGCCAGCGTTTCTTCGAACGCCAGGAAATCAAGGACGCGCTGGCTTACCTGCGTCTTATCTCCAACCGCAACGATGATGCGGCCTTTGAGCGCGTGGTCAACACCCCGACGCGGGGCATCGGCGATCGCACTCTCGACGTGGTGCGCCAGGCGGCGCGCGATCGCCAGCTGACGCTGTGGCAGGCGACACGCGAGCTGATGCAGGACAAGGTGTTGGCCGGCCGCGCCGCGTCCGCGCTGCAGCGTTTTATCGAACTGGTGGAGTCGCTGGCGCATGAAACCGCTGACATGCCGCTGCATGTGCAGACCGACCGGGTGATCCGCGATTCCGGGCTGTTCATCATGTATGAGCAGGAAAAGGGTGAAAAGGGGCAGGCGCGCATCGAAAACCTTGAGGAACTGGTGACGGCGACGCGCCAGTTCAGCTATCAGGAAGAAGATCAGGATCTGATGCCGCTGCAGGCGTTCCTGTCGCATGCGGCGCTGGAGGCGGGCGAAGGCCAGGCCGACGCCTATCAGGACGCGGTGCAGTTGATGACCCTGCACTCCGCCAAGGGCCTGGAGTTCCCGCTGGTGTTTATCGTCGGCATGGAAGAAGGCATGTTCCCGAGCCAGATGTCGCTGGATGAAGGCGGCCGGTTGGAAGAGGAGCGCCGCCTGGCCTATGTGGGCGTAACGCGCGCCATGCAGAAACTGACGCTGACCTATGCCGAAACGCGCCGTTTGTACGGCAAAGAGGTGTATCACCGGCCGTCGCGCTTTATCGGCGAGCTGCCGGAAGAGTGCGTGGAAGAAGTGCGCCTGCGCGCCAGCGTATCCCGCCCGGTCAATCACCGCCGCATGGGCACGCCGATCAGCGAGAACGACACCGGTTACAAGCTGGGCCAGCGCGTGCGCCATCCCAAGTTTGGCGAAGGCACCATCGTCAATCTGGAGGGCAGCGGCGAGCACAGCCGGCTGCAGATCGCTTTCCCGGGTGAGGGCATCAAGTGGCTGGTGGCGGCCTACGCTCGCCTGGAAACGGTATAAAGAGAGAGGGAAGTTGCAGGGGCAGGCCCCTGCAATCGTTCATGATCAGTGAGGGTAGCGATCGCCGACCTGCGCGGTGGCATACCAGCGCATCACCGCTTCGGTGCCTTCGCCGCCTTCCTGCGGCGCCCATTGCATGCAGTCCTCTTCCGTCAGCGCCTGATAAGGGCCCTGCTTCACTTCGAACACCACGCCGCCGGCATCGACCGACAGCACTGCATGCCAGGTAAATGCCGGCATTTCCAGCACTTTGGTCTCTTCACCGAGCAGGGTGCGCTGCGTCACGACGCCGTCATCGTTGAACTGCAACACGACAAAACGGCCGCGCAGCGGCGTCAGCAGTTCCCAGGTTTGCGGGTGGCGGTGCGGGCGGATATAGGTGCCGGGTTCCATGGCGATCGCCAGGCGTTGCACCGGGTCGCTCAGCTCTTCGTGTAAGGTGCGGTGCGCGCGCAGGCGGGCCACGCTGGCGGCCTGTTCGCTCATCGCGGTCAGTTCATGGGCGGTAATCTGTTTCATCATTTAAATCCGCATGCTTGTCGTACCATTAGGGTGATGTCATCTTAGCAACATTCTCGTTGGCGGTAAGCGATCGCCGCGACTTTTTCAGCACGGTTTACCCCAGGTTAAGCGCGATTTTTGCTATTGATCATCGTGATGATTTGTTGCGCAATTATCCCTCCTAACGTGTTGACAGGCTTTTTCCTCTCGGCGTAACATGCGCGCACTATTATCATTGAGGACAGACGCCTTGGACACACCCAGTAGATACTGGCTCACTGACCTGCGCCGCAGGTATAACTTCTAAGGCTCTCCGTTTTTGCTGATAGCCTTCGTGGTTGTCGGCGACCCCGCAAAGTGTCGCTATGAGTCAGATCTCTTCATGGTCTGAAACAAATCGGTGATACGTATCCCCTCTGTTTCTGTGCTTCAACGCGTTGTCCGCACCCGTTACCTTCACGGAGTTTTGGCACATGCTGAGCGCTTTTAAATTAGATAACCGCCGCTTGTCCCGCCTGGAACTGGACGACTCAGATGATCTCACTTCATCGCTGTGGGTTGATCTGGTCGAGCCGGAAGAGGGCGAGCGCGAGCGCGTGCAGAATGAGCTGGGACAAAGCCTGGCGACGCGTCCCGAGCTGGACGACATCGAAGCCTCCGCCCGTTTCTTCGAAGACGAAGACGGTCTGCATATCCACTCCTTCTTCTACTTTGAAGATGCGGAAGATCACGCCGGCAACTCCACGGTGGCGTTCACCATCCGCGACGGCCGCCTGTATACCCTGCGCGAGCGCGAACTGCCTGCGTTTCGCTTGTACCGCATGCGCGCCCGCAATCAGACCATGCTCGAAGGCAACGCCTACGAACTGCTGCTGGATCTGTTTGAAACCAAGATTGAACAGCTGGCGGACGAGATTGAGAACATCTACAGCGACCTGGAACAGCTCAGCCGGGTGATCATGGAAGGGCATCAGGGCGATGAATACGACGCCGCGTTGTCGACGCTGGCGGAACTGGAGGATATCGGCTGGAAGGTGCGTTTGTGTCTGATGGATACCCAGCGCGCGCTCAACTTCCTGGTGCGCAAGGCGCGTCTGCCGACCGGCCAGTTGGAGCAGGCGCGTGAAGTGCTGCGCGACATCGAATCCCTGCTGCCGCACAACGAATCGCTGTTCCAGAAGGTGAACTTCCTGATGCAGGCGGCGATGGGCTTCATCAATATCGAACAGAACCGCATCATCAAGATCTTCTCGGTGGTGTCGGTGGTGTTCCTGCCACCTACGCTGGTGGCCTCCAGCTACGGCATGAACTTCGAATTCATGCCGGAGCTGAAATGGTCGTTCGGCTACCCGGGGGCCATCACGCTAATGATCCTGGCCGGCCTGGCCCCTTACCTGTACTTCAAGCGCAAGAACTGGCTGTAACCCGGCGGCGCCGGGCTCAGCGCAGCTTGCGCTGGGTGTAGAGCGCGTCGAGGGTGAACAGGATCAGCGCCGCCCAGATAAAGCCGAAGGTCACCAGTTTGTCCTGGCCGACGGTTTCACCGTAGAAAGTAACCGCCAGCAGGAACATCAAGGTCGGGCCGAGGTACTGGAAGAAGCCGAGCGTTGACAGACGCAGCCGGGTGGCCGCCGCGGTGAAGCACAGCAGCGGTACGGTGGTGACGATGCCGGCGGCGACCAGCAGCAGGTTCAGCGACCACGGGTTGGCGCTCAGATGGCTGGTAGGGCTGTCGGCGAACAGGAACAGGTAGGCCGCCGCCACCGGCAGCAGCCACAGCGTTTCGATCAGCATGCCGGTCTGGGCGTCGATGGCGATTTTCTTGCGCAGCAGGCCGTAGAAGGCGAAGCTGAACGCCAGCCCCAGGCCGATGATCGGCAACGAGCCGAACTGCCAGAGTTGCACCAGCACCCCGGTGAACGCCAGCGCCACCGCCACCCACTGCATGCGGCGGAAACGCTCGCCGAGAAACAGCATCCCCAACAGCACGTTAACCAGCGGGTTGATGAAGTAGCCCAGGCTGGCTTCCAGCATATGGTGGTTGTTCACCGCCCAGATAAACAGCAGCCAGTTGCCGCCGATCAGCAGCGCGGTGAGCGCCAGCAGCAGCAGCCGTTTGCGGTTTTGGCAGGCGGCGCGCACTTTCGGCCAGTTGCGGCCCAGCGTGATCAGCGCCAGCATGAAGAAAAACGACCAGATGATCCGGTGAGTGAGGATCTCATCGGCGGGCACTTGCTGAATCAGTTTGAAATAGGCCGGGGCGATGCCCCACATAAAATAGGCGGCCAGGGCGAAGAAAATGCCCTGACGCGTTTGCTTTGCGTCCATGACGTCACTCTGGGTGGGAACTTAAGATGCGGTGAGTGTACTGAAGACGCTCACCGCGCACAATCATCAGCCGACCAGATAGGTGGCGGTAGCGGTGGCGATATGCAGACCGTCGTGGTTATGAAGTTCTACGCGCGCGACGGCGACCTTATTGCCGCTGCGCAGCACATGTGCAGTGGCCACGAAGTGCTCGCCGCGGCCGGGGCGCAGGTAATCGACGCGCAGATCGATGGTGCCCATGCGCGACAGCTTGGCAGCTATCTCTTCTTCGATCAGCGGTTCCAGGCGCGTCAGCACGCCGCCGGCGCAGGCCATCCCGGCGGCGACGTCGAGCACCGCGGCGATCACGCCGCCGTGCAGAATCTCCTGCGCGGCGTTGCCCACCAGCTTGCGTTGGTTGGTGAAGCTCAGTTCGACGTAGTCATCGTCGAAGCGGCGCAGTTCCAGGCCGAGCTCGCGGTTGAACGGCATGTGATAAACAAAGATTTCGCCGATCTTCTGGCGGGCGGTTTCCAGGGTGAGAGGTGTGGTCGACATAGCATGTTTCCGTTTTTCTTTTGCGTTTTAAGGGGGGTAACTGGTCAGTCCAGGTTAATGTCATGTTGATTTTATGCTTAACCTTTGTTGCTTTCCAGCCTGTTTCGGCAAAAGAGTCGCACGCGCGTCGGTGTCATGCTGAACGATATTATGTAATCATACCCGGTGGGTGTGTACCGATGAAAAAATGGGGAAGTGTGTGTCAACCGCAGCAGTGATTAACAGAGAGTTGCTGGCCGAGCAGGTATTGCGCGATACCTTCGGTTACCAGCAATTCCGTCCGGGGCAGCAAACGATTATCAATGCCGCGATCGGCGGGCAGGATTGCCTGGTGGTGATGCCGACCGGCGGCGGCAAGTCGTTGTGTTACCAAATCCCGGCGCTGGTGATGGACGGCCTGACGCTGGTCGTTTCTCCGCTGATTTCGCTGATGAAAGACCAGGTCGATCAGCTGTTGGCCTACGGCGTCTCCGCCGCCTGCTACAACTCGACGCAAACCCGCGAAGAGCAGCTGGAGGTCATGGCCGGTTGCCGCAACGGCACCATCAAGATGCTGTACATCGCGCCGGAACGGCTGATGATGGAAAGCTTCCTCAATCTGCTCGATCACTGCCCGCCGGCGATGCTGGCGGTGGATGAGGCGCACTGCATTTCGCAGTGGGGCCATGACTTCCGGCCGGAATACCGTGCGCTGGGTCAGCTGAAACAACGCTTCCCGTCGATGCCGGTGATCGCGTTGACCGCCACCGCCGACGAGGCCACGCGCGGCGACATCGTGCGCCTGCTGTCGCTGCAGGATCCGTTGGTGCAGGTCAGTAGCTTCGACCGGCCGAACATCCGCTACACGCTGGTGGAAAAATTCAAACCGCTCGATCAGTTGTGGCGCTTCGTGCAGGATCAGCGCGGCAAGAGCGGCATTATCTATTGCAACAGCCGCGCCAAGGTGGAAGACACCGCCGCGCGTCTGCAAAGCCGTGGGCTGAGCGTCGGCGCCTATCACGCCGGGCTGGACAACGATCGCCGCGCGCAGGTGCAAGAGGCGTTCCAGCGTGACGATCTGCAGGTGGTGGTGGCCACCGTCGCCTTCGGCATGGGCATCAACAAACCCAACGTGCGCTTCGTGGTGCACTTCGACATCCCGCGCAATATCGAATCCTATTATCAGGAGACCGGCCGCGCCGGGCGCGACGGCCTGCCGGCCGAAGCCATCCTGCTGTACGATCCGGCCGACATGGCCTGGCTGCGCCGCTGTCTGGAGGAGAAACCCGCCGGGCAGCAATTGGACATCGAACGCCACAAGCTGAACGCCATGGGCGCGTTCGCCGAGGCGCAAACCTGTCGTCGTCTGGTACTGCTCAACTACTTCGGCGAAGGCAAACACGAGAACTGCGGCAACTGCGATATCTGCCTCGATCCGCCCAAGCGCTACGACGGGCTGGAGGACGCGCGCAAGGCGCTGTCCTGCGTGTATCGCGTCGGCCAGCGCTTCGGCCTGGGGTACATTGTGGAAGTGCTGCGCGGCTCCAACAACCAACGCATTCGCGAATACGGTCACGACAAGCTGCCGGTGTACGGCATCGGCCGCGATCAGACCACCGAACACTGGACCAGCGTGCTGCGTCAGCTGATCCACCTGGGCTTTATCACCCAGAACATCGCCATGCACTCGGCGCTGCAATTGACCGAGGCGGCGCGCCCGGTATTGCGTGGCGAGGTGGCGCTGCAGCTGGCGGTGCCGCGCATTCAGAGCCTGAAGTCGCGCAGCAGCGCCAACCAGAAATCCTACGGCGGCAATTACGATCGCAAGCTGTTCGCCAAGTTGCGCAAACTGCGCAAATCGATCGCCGACGAAGAAAACATTCCGCCTTACGTGGTGTTCAACGACGCCACGCTGCTGGAAATGGCCGAACAAATGCCGATCAAGGCCGGCGATCTGCTGAGCGTCAACGGCGTCGGCCAGCGCAAACTGGAGCGTTTCGGCGCGCCCTTTATGGCGATGATCCGCGACCATCTCGACAATGACGAAGACTGAGGGCGATAAATCATGCTGATGCTGTTTCTCACCGTGGCGCTGGTACATCTGATTGCGCTGATGAGTCCGGGGCCGGACTTCTTTTTCGTGTCGCAAACCGCCGCCAGCCGTTCGCGCCGTGAGGCGATGATGGGCGTGGTCGGCATTTCGCTCGGCATCGTGGTGTGGGCCGGCGTGGCCTTGATGGGGCTGCACCTGATCCTGCAGAAAATGGCCTGGCTGCATCAGATCATCATGGTCGGCGGCGGGATGTACCTGTGCTGGATGGGGTGGCAACTGCTGCGTTCCGCGCGGGCGCAGCAAGCGCAGCCGGCAGCGGAGGCCCAGGTGGCGTTGCCGAAGGCCGGACGCAGCTTTATTCGCGGCTTCCTGACCAATCTGTCCAACCCGAAAGCGGTGATCTATTTCGGCAGCGTGTTCTCGCTGTTCGTCGGCGACAGCGTCGGTGCCGGGGCGCGCTGGGGGCTGTTCCTGCTGATCGTCGCCGAGACCTTCGTCTGGTTCAGCCTGGTGGCGGTGGTGTTCGCGCTGCCGGCGATGCGCCGCGGTTATCAGCGGTTGGCCAAGTGGATCGACGGGGTGGCGGGCGTGCTGTTCACCGGCTTCGGGTTACACCTGATCTTTACCCGTTAACCGGCAGTGAAACGTCGAAGGCCGAGCAGCGATGCCCGGCCTTTTTTGTCAGGCTTTGCGTGCGGTCGCCAGCAGGCCGGCCACCAGAATGAACAGCGAACCGAACAGCCGGTTGAGCAGCTGCATCTGGCGCGGGGTCTTCAGCCAGCCGGCGATGCGCGTCGCCAGGGTGGCGTAACCGATCATCACCAGAATATCCACTATCACGGTAGTGACGCCGAGCACCAGATACTGCTCGGCCTGCGGTTGATTGGGCAGAATGAACTGCGGGAACAGCGCGGCGAGAAACACGATGCTTTTCGGGTTGGTTAGGTTGACCAGCACCGCGCGGCGGAACAGACGGCGGCGCGGCATGCTGCCCGCCAGCGCATGCAGATCCAGCGCGCCGGCGGCGCGCCACTGCTGGATGCCGAGCCATACCAGGTAGGCGGCACCCAGCCATTTCAGCAGCTCGAACGCCAGCAGCGATTGAGAAATCAGCGCGCCGAGGCCGATGCCCACCAGCACGATGTGCGCGCTCAGCCCGACCTGCAGCCCGGCGATCGACGCGGCGGCGCCGCGATAGCCGTGGCTGATGCCGGTGCTCATGGTGTTGATGGCGCCTGAGCCGGGGGACAGGCTGAGGATAAGCGTGGTCAGCAGGTAGGTTAACCACCAGTCCAAGGTCATGGTTCTCGGCTCCCTGAAAGTGTCGTTTTGTGCCACAATGCGCCGAGGCGGCGCCGTTTTTTGTAAGAATTGAATCACAATACGCTAGTATGATTTCTTGTGCCAGCGGTCACATTTTCCGCCGGCCCCACAGGGAAAACGCTCTCGATGACCTCGTTCACTCTCAGCTCCGATGACTGGTTAACGCGTGAAACGCAGTTCGCCGCCTTCGCCACCGGGCCGCTGCTGGACTTCTGGCGGCAGCGCGAAGAAGGCGAGTTCAGCGGCGTGGACGGCGTGCCGATCCGCTTTGTGCGCTTCAGCTCCGCGCGGCATCAGCGGGTGGTGGTGGTCAGCCCCGGCCGCATCGAAAGCTACGTGAAATACCCTGAGGTGGCCTACGACCTGTTCCACTGCGGCTACGACGTGGTGATCGTCGATCATCGCGGGCAGGGGCGCTCCGGGCGTTTACTGGCGGATACGCACCGCGGTCATGTGGTAAACTTCGACGACTACGTGGACGATTTCGAGCAGCTTTGGCTGCGCGAGGTCGAATCGCGCGGTTACCGGCAGCGCTTCGCGCTGGCGCATTCGATGGGCGGCGCGATCTTGGCGCGGTTCCTGCAGCGTCGGCCGCAGGCGTTCGACGCGGCGGCGTTTTGCGCGCCGATGTTCGGCATTCAGTTGCCGATGCCGGGCTGGCTCGCCGACCGCATTCTCGACTGGGCGGAGGCGCACCCGGCGATCCGCGACTATTACGCGGTGGGCACCGGCCAGTGGCGTCCGCTGCCCTATGTGGTCAACGTGTTGACCCACAGCCGCGAGCGCTACCGGCGCAGCCTGCGCTATTACGCCGATTACCCCGAGCTGCAGGTGGGCGGGCCGACCTACCATTGGGTGCGGGAGAGCATTCGTGCCGGCCGGCAGATTATCGTGCAGGCCGGGGAGATAACAACGCCGCTGTTGCTTTTGCAAGCCGGTGAGGAACGGGTAGTCGACAACCGTTCGCACCAGGCTTTTTGTCAGGCTCTGTCAGACGCGGGGCGCCCTTGCGAAGGGGAGCTCCCGTTGGTTATCAACGGCGCACGCCATGAGATCCTGTTCGAGCGGGACGCGATGCGCGCCGAAGCACTGAACGCAATTCTGCGCTTCTTTGCTCAACACTTAGGCGGTGCGCTGCCGCCGACAACTCCATCAGAGGTTAGAACATAACGCTATGTATCACGTCGTCGCTTCCGATTTAGATGGCACGCTGCTGTCTCCCGACCATACCCTGTCGCCGTACGCCAAAGAAACGCTGAAGTTGCTGACCCAGCGCGGCGTGCATTTCGTGTTCGCCACCGGCCGCCACCATATCGACGTGGCGCAGATCCGCGACAGCCTGGAGATCAGCGCCTTTATGATCACCTCCAACGGCGCGCGGGTGCACAATACCGCCGGCGAGCTGATCTTCAGCCATAACCTGGATGGGGATATCGCCCGCGATCTGTACGGCATGCTGCACGACGATCCGGAGATCACCACCAACGTCTACCGTAACGATGACTGGTTCATCAACCGCGAGAGCCCGGAGCAGGAAGAGTTCTTCCAGGAGTCGGTGTTCAAATATCAACTGTTCGAACCGGGCCTGCTGGAAACCGACGGCGTCTGCAAGGTTTACTTCACCTGTGAAGACCATGAGCGGTTGCTGCAGGTGGAAGACGCCATCAACGCGCGCTGGGGCGATCGGGTCAACGTCAGCTTCTCGTTCCCGACCTGCCTGGAAGTGATGGCGGGCGGCGTGTCGAAAGGGCATGCGCTGGAAGAAGTGGCCAAGATCATCGGCTATACCCTGCAAGAGTGCATCGCCTTCGGCGACGGCATGAACGATCTGGAGATGCTGTCGATGGCCGGCAAAGGCTGCATCATGCGCGACGCGCATCAGCGCCTGAAGGATATGCTGCCTGAGCTGGAGGTGATCGGCTCCAACGTCGACAACGCGGTGCCGCACTACCTGCGCAAAATGTTCCTCTGAAATAACAAGGGCGCCTTGCGGCGCCCTTGGCATTATTTGTGCTGGCCCTGCTTCTGCAGGAACTGCACGCCCTTGTCCGGGAAGTCGGTGAACACGCCGTCAACGCCGGCCTGGTTGTAAATCACGTCATACAGCTGATTCACGTCGGTCACGTACTTCGGCAGCGCATCGGCGCGAATGGTGAACGGATGCACCGCCAGCTTGCTGGCGTGCGCTTCTTTCACCATGTCGGTCAGCACGATGTGGCCCGGCTTGGATTTATCCGCTACCACCAGCATGTGGTAGTCCGGCCCGATGCCGTCGGCATACTGCGCGATTTTCTTCATCGCGCCCGGCTTGAACATCCAGTCGTAGTCGTATTCCACCCACTTGCCGTCGGCTTTCTGCTCGTAGGTTTCCTGCCAGTCGTTATAGGCGATCAGCTGCACCAGCTTCAGATCCATGCCCAGCTTCGGCTCCAGCTCGTTCTTGATGCGTTTGAGCTCGTTGGCGTCGAAGCACTGCAGGTAGACGTTGTCGTTCTTGCCGGTGTAGCCGTACTGCTTGAGCACCGCCAGCACTTTGCTGGAGATGTCTTTGCCTTCCTGCTTATGGAACCACGGCGCCTTGATTTCAGGGTAGATGCCGATGTTTTTGCCGGTCGAGTGGTTCAGACCCTGCACGAACTCGATCTCTTCCTGGAAGGTGTGTACGCGGAAGTCGGATTTGCCCATCGGGAAGCGGCCAGGGTAGCCCTGCACCTTCTTGCCGTTTTCGATTTCAAAACCTTCGGTGAACTTCAGCGATTTGATCTCCGCCAGCGTAAAGTCGATGGCGTAGTAGCGGCCGTCTTTACGCGCGCGATCCGGGAAGCGTTCGGCGACGTCGGTGACGCGATCGAGGTAGTGGTCGTGCAGCACCACCAGCTCGTTGTCTTTGGTCATCACCAGGTCTTGCTCGAGGTAATCGGCGCCCTGCGCATAGGCCATCGCCTTCGCCGGCAGGGTGTGTTCCGGCAGGTAGCCGCTGGCGCCGCGGTGGGCGATCACCACTTTGTCCGCCGCCTGCGCGGCGCTGACCATTGAGGTGGCGAGAATGATCCCTGTCAGCAGGGCTTTGACTTGAGTCCGCATTCCGTTTTCTCCGTGTTGTTGGGGGCAGGGTAGTAAAAAGGCCGCAGGGCGGCCTTTAAATCATGCAAAAGTCGTGTGACGGTTAGCCGCGCTTGCCGGCAGCGATTTCCGCGTGATGTTTCTTCTCGTTCAGCATGGTCAGCAGCAGCAGGATAACCGCCAGCACGCCGCCGCCGATCATCACCATGAAGCCGCCGTCCCAACCGAAGAAGTCCACGGTGTAACCGACGATGGCGCTGGCCGCAACCGAGCCGCCCAGGTAGCCGAACAGGCCGGTGAAGCCCGCGGCGGTGCCGGCGGCTTTCTTCGGCGCCAGCTCCAGCGCATGCAGGCCGATCAGCATGACCGGGCCGTAGATCAGGAAGCCGATGACCAGCATACAGATCATGTCCACGGTCGGGTTGCCGGCCGGGTTCATCCAGAACACCACGGTGGCGATGGTCACCAGCGTCATGAAGAACACGCCGGTGGCGCCGCGGTTGCCTTTGAACACCTTGTCCGACATCCAGCCGCACAGCAGAGTGCCCGGAATACCGGCGTACTCATACAGGAAGTAGGCCCAGGAAGACTTGTCCAGCGCGAAGTGCTTCACTTCTTTCAGGTAGGTCGGCGACCAGTCCAGAATGCCGTAACGCAGCAGGTAGACGAACACGTTGGCGACCGCGATGTACCACAGCAGCTTGTTCGGCAGGATGTACTGCATGAAGATCTGCTTGGCGGTCAGCTCTTCTTCGTCTTTTTCGCTGTAGTCGTCCGGATAGTCGTTTTTGTACTCTTCAATCGGCGGCAGGCCGCAGGATTGCGGAGTGTCGCGCATCAGGGCGAAGGCGATCAGGGCCACCAGGATGGCGCCGAAGGCCGGCATGTACAGCGCCGCGTGCCAGTCGTTGAACCAGGCCATACCCAGCAGGAACAGCAGCGGCGGCAGGCCGCCACCCACGTTGTGGGCGCAGTTCCAGATGGAAACGATGCCGCCGCGTTCTTTCTGCGACCACCAGTGCACCATGGTGCGGCCGCACGGCGGCCAACCCATGCCCTGGAACCAGCCGCACAGGAACAGCAGGACGAACATGATGGCGATGCTGGAGGTTGCCCACGGCACGAAGCCCATGAACAGCATTACCGCCGCCGCCAGGATCAGGCCGGCTGGCAAGAATACCCGCGGGTTGGATCGGTCGGAGACCGAGCCCATGATGAATTTGGAGAAGCCGTAGGCGATGGAGATGCCCGACAGCGCGAAGCCGAGGTCACCGCGGCTGAAGCCTTGTTCGATCAGGTAAGGCATGGCCAGGGTGAAGTTCTTACGCACCAGATAGTAAGCGGCGTAACCGAAGAAGATCCCCAGGAAAATTTGCCAGCGCAGCTTACGGTAGAGCGGGTCTACCTTATCGCTCGGCACACGGGCGATGTGTGCGGCCGGCTTAAAAATACTCAACATGAGCGCCTCCGATGGCTTTATCTGTTATCACATCAATATGACCTTTTACGTTCATTTGATGATTGAGCGGATATCGAATGTGGTGTTTTTGTGTTCCATAACGAGCGCCATTGTCATCAAATACGCCTGGTGTCGCTGTGACGAATGGCGCAATTGTTACACTTTCATGAAACCACGGCGGATTTTGAGCGATTCGTTAACGTTATGAAATAGAAAAACGTCCAAAAATCGTGATTATGATCACATTGATGGTTTTTTGTGGACATTTTTATTTCGTTTCATGTTCGTTCTTGTTCCTTATCAAACAAAGACCCTAATAACCGTGGCTCAATAGGCTCATAACTACCGATCCTGAGGGAGCGAAATGAGCAGCTATTTTGACGGCGGCGAAACGGATGTGATCATCATCGGCGGCGGCGCCACCGGCGCAGGCATTGCCCGCGATTGTGCGCGGCGCGGCTTGCGCTGCATTTTGCTGGAGCGTCATGACATCGCCACCGGCGCCACCGGCCGCAACCACGGCTTGCTGCACAGCGGCGCGCGCTATGCGGTGACTGACGGCGAGTCGGCGCGCGAGTGCATCGAAGAGAACCGCATCCTGAAACGCATCGCGCATCACTGTATCGAGCGCACCGATGGGCTGTTCATCACCCTGCCGCAGGACTCGCTGGAGTATCAGCAACAGTTTATCGCCGCCTGTCGCCAGGCCGACATCGACGCCGAAGCGATCGACCCGCAGCTGGCGCTGCGGCTGGAGCCGGCGGCTAACCCCGCGCTGATCGGCGCAGTGCGCGTGCCGGACGGCACCGTCGATCCCTTCCGGCTGACCGCCGCCAACATGTTGGACGCGCGCGAACACGGCGCGCAGATCCTGACCTACCACCAGGTGGTGGGATTGTTGCGCAGCGGCGATCGGGTGACAGGCGTGCGCGTTTACGACCATCAGAGTCAGCGGCGCTATGAGCTGCACGCGTCGGTGGTGGTCAACGCC
Source organism: Serratia sp. LTN-2 (assembly GCF_059740205.1). Classification (NCBI taxonomy): domain Bacteria; kingdom Pseudomonadati; phylum Pseudomonadota; class Gammaproteobacteria; order Enterobacterales; family Yersiniaceae; genus Serratia; species Serratia sp. LTN-2. The sequence goes on from NZ_JCAXDO010000006.1 coordinate 220,528, forward strand.
GCCGGCATCTGGGGCCAGCAGATCGCCGAATACGCCGATTTGCGCATCCGCATGTTCCCGGCCAAGGGGGCGCTGCTGATCCTCGGCCATCGCATCAACAACATGGTGATCAACCGCTGCCGCAAACCGGCGGACGCCGACATCCTGGTGCCGGGCGACACCATCTCGCTGATCGGCACCACCTCGACCCATATCGACTACGACCAAATTGACAACATGCTGGTGACCCCGCAGGAGGTGGACATTCTGATCCGCGAAGGGGCGCTGCTGGCACCCACCCTGGCGCAGACCCGCATTTTGCGCGCCTATGCCGGGGTGCGGCCGCTGGTGGCCAGCGACGACGATCCCAGCGGGCGCAACGTCAGCCGCGGCATCGTGCTGCTCGATCACGCCGCCCGCGACGGGCTGGAAGGGTTTATCACCATCACCGGCGGCAAGCTGATGACCTACCGCCTGATGGCGGAGTGGGCCACCGACAAGGTGTGTGAAAAGCTCGGGGTAAACAGCCCGTGCACCACCGCGCAGGACGCGTTGCCGGGATCCCGTCAGTCGGCGGAGGAAACGGTGCGCAGCGTGGTTGCACTGCCCGCCAGTATCCGCGGTTCGGCGATTTACCGGCACGGGGATCGCGCCAGCCAGGTGCCGGCGGCCGATCGGCTCGACACCAGTCTGGTGTGCGAGTGCGAGGCGGTGACCGCCGGGGAAGTGCGCTATGCGGTCAATTCGCTGACCGTCAATAACCTGGTGGATCTGCGCCGCCGCACCCGCGTCGGCATGGGCACCTGCCAGGGGGAACTCTGCGCCTGTCGCGCCGCCGGGCTGTTGACGCGCTTTAACGTCAGCACGCCGCAGCAGTCCATCGCGCAGCTGTCGCAGTTCCTCAACGAACGATGGAAAGGCGTTCGGCCGATCGCCTGGGGCGATGCGCTGCGCGAGAGCGAATTTACCAGTTGGGTTTATCAAGGGTTATGCGGGCTTGAGGCCCAGGCCGACAAGGGGCAGGAGGCGGATGATGCGATTTGACGTAGTGGTGATTGGCGGCGGCCTGGCGGGCCTGAGCTGCGCCATTGCCGTGGCCGAGCAGGGCAAGCGCTGCGCGGTGGTCAGTTCTGGCCAGAGCGCGCTCTACTTCTCCTCCGGTTCGCTCGACCTGTTGGCGAGATTGCCGGACGGCACGCCGGTCGAGATGCCGTTGGCGGCGTTGCCGCAGCTGGCGCAGCAGGCGCCGCAGCATCCGTATTCTCTGATTGGCCCCGGCCGGGTGGCGGCGCTGTCCGCCGCCGCGCAACGGCTGCTGGAACGCTGCGGGCTGAACCTGCAGGGTGAGGGGACCAAAAACCATCTGCGCATTACGCCGCTCGGCACGCGCCGCGCCACCTGGCTCAGCCCGCAGGCGATCCCGACGCTGCCGCTGACCGGCCAGTTGCCCTGGCGGCGCATCGCGGTGATCGGCATCGAAGGGTTCCTCGACTTCCAGCCGCAGATGGCTGCCGACTCCTTAAGCCGGGAGCTCGGCGTGCAGACGGACGTAGCCTATCTGCACGTGCCGGCGCTGGACCGATTGCGCAATAACCCCAGTGAGTTCCGCGCGGTGAACATCGCCCGGGTACTGGATTTGATGGAAAGCCTGCCGCCGATGGCCGAAGAGCTGCGGCGGCTGGCGGGTGAGGCCGAGGCGCTCTTCCTGCCGGCCTGTCTGGGCCTGGAGGATGATGCGTCGCTGGCGGTGCTGCAGGATGCGGTCGGCAAGCCGATCCGACTGCTGCCGACGTTGCCGCCTTCGGTGCCCGGCATGCGCTTGCATCAGGCGCTGCGGCGGCGTCTCCAGCAGCTGGGTGGCGTTTTCATGCCGGGTGACAGCGTAGTGCGCGCCGAGTGCGAAGCCGGCTGCGTCACCGGCCTGTACACCCGCAACCATGGCGATATTCCGCTGCGGGCGCAGCAGGTGGTGCTGGCCAGCGGCAGCTTCTTCAGCAACGGGTTGGTAGCGGAGTTCGACCGGGTGCGTGAGCCTATCTTCGGGCTGGACGTGCACAGCCGCGCGGATCGCGCCGACTGGAGCCAACGCGAACTGTTCGCGCCGCAGCCTTATCTGCAGTTCGGCGTGCGCACCGACGGCAGGCTGCGGGCGATGAAACAGGGGATGCCGTTCGACAATCTGTACGCCATCGGCGCGGTCGCCGGCGGTTACGATCCGCTGCAGCAGGGCTGCGGCGCCGGCGTGTCATTGATCGGGGCGCTGCACGTCGCGCAGCAGATCGCCGCGGAGGAGAACGCATGAGCCTGCATCAGGACCACAGCTTTGAAAGCTGCATCAAATGCACCGTTTGCACCACCTACTGCCCGGTCGCCAAAGTTAACCCGCTCTACCCGGGGCCGAAACAGGCGGGGCCGGACGGCGAACGGCTGCGGCTGAAAGACCCGGCGCTGTATGACGAAGCGCTGAAATACTGCACCAACTGCAAGCGCTGCGAAGTGGCCTGCCCATCGGACGTCAAAATCGGCGACATCATTCAACGCGCCCGTGCCGACTTCGCCCAGAGCAAACCGACGCTGCGCGACGCCATCCTTAGCCATACCGACATCATGGGATCGCTGTCGACGCCGTTTGCGCCGATCGTCAACGCCGCCACCGGGCTGAAACCGGTGCGCAAGCTGTTGGACAAGGCGCTGAAGATCGATCATCGTCGCGAACTGCCGAAGTATTCGTTCGGCACCTTCCGCCGCTGGTACCGGCAACAGGCGCAGGCCCAGCAGCGTTACGCCGAGCAGGTGGCGTTCTTCCACGGCTGCTTCGTCAACTACAACCACCCGCAGCTGGGCAAGGATTTGATCCGAGTGTTCAACGCGCTGGATATCGGCGTACAGTTGCTGAAGCGCGAGAAATGCTGCGGCGTGCCGCTGATCGCCAACGGGTTTATCGAGCAGGCGAAAAAGCAGGCCAGAGTCAACGCCGAATCGCTGCAGGAAACGGTGCTGGAGCGCGGTATTCCGGTGGTGGCGACCTCATCGAGCTGCACCTTCACCCTGCGTGACGAATACCCCCATTTGCTGGACGTGGACACCACCCCGGTGCGCGATCGGGTAGAGCTGGCGACGCGCTATCTCTATCGCCTGATCAATCAGGGGCGCAGCCTGCCGCTGCAGCACACGCCGCTGCGGGTGGCTTACCACACGCCTTGCCATATGGAGAAAATGGGCTGGACCGCCTACACCCTGGAGTTGTTGCGCCAGATACCTGGGCTGGAGCTGGTGGTGCTGGATTCGCAGTGCTGCGGCATCGCCGGCACCTACGGGTTCAAGTCGGAGAACTATGCCACGTCGCAAGGCATCGGCGCGCCGCTGTTCCGGCAGATAGAAGAGAGCGGGGTGGATCTGGTGGTGACCGATTGCGAGACCTGCAAGTGGCAGATCGAAATGTCCACCAGCAAGCGCTGCGAGCATCCGATCACCCTGCTGGCGCAGGCGCTGGCCTAACGTTCAAGGGCCGGCAAGCCGGCCCCGTAGGATTACTGCTTCAGCTTCAGGGTGGAGATGATGCTTTCGGCTTCGGTCTGCGCCTGCTGCTGGTTGTCTGCCGGCAACGTCACCTGAATGGTCAGCATATTGTTGTTCAGCGAGCCGATCAGGATAGAAGAGTAAGCCTTTTCGCCGCCGCTGGTGATGATGCTGTCCAGCTGACGCAGCGGCACGCCGTTGACGTCGATGGCTTTGTTGGTGATCACCTGCAGGTTGGCGTCACGCGCGCGCTGGGTGTTTTCCAGGCGCTTGGCCAGCGTTTCCAGGCTGTCGGCGGTCTTGTCGCCGAGGATCACAATCACTGCGCGCTGGCCGGTGGTGTCAGCGTAAACGTGCATGTTGTTGGCCTGGTTACCCAGTTTGCCGCTCTGATCCGCCATGCCGGCCGGCAGGGTGAACGCCAGGTTGCCGTTTAACAGGCTGACCTGCTGCCCCGCTGAGGCGCTGGCCGCCGTACCGTCCGTTGCCGCCTTGGTGTCTTTGGTGTCGCCGTCGCAGGCCGCGAGGCCAAGCGCCAGCAGGCTGATACCCATCAATTTCGCTACTTTACGCATCGGGCTTCCTTCTTCCTTTCCGGTAGGGATTTACTGTCGTATCGCAACCTATTCCAGGTTGAAATGCAAGGCAGATGTTGTCACAAGTTTTTTTCCAGTAATAGCCGATAATCAGCCACTTCGCCTTTCTTTTCCAGCTGAACAATCTGATAGTGGTGAGTGAGCAGCATCGTTAGCATGGCGCGAAATCGATTACGGGTTTTGACCGTCAGTTGGCGATAGCCCTGCGCCCGAGCCCAGCGTTCTTGTTCGGCCAGCAGCGCCTGCGCGACGCCATGGCGGCGAAACGCCGGCAGCACGCCGCCCAGCCAGCTGTAAAACACCGTCTCCTGCTGTTGATAACCGAGTTTGAAGCCGGCCGGTTGGCCGTCGATCTCGGCGATCAGCAGGCTGGCGGGGGCGGCGCCGATGCGCTGTTGCAGATCGGCCAGGCTATGCAGGCCGCCGAATTCGGGGATGCGTTGATACAGACGGTGGATTTCTTCGAGCGTGGCGGTGCGGGTGAGCGGAGTCATCGGCGGCCTCCAGAGGATAGGGCCGCCCAGCATAGCACGGTTCAGCCTGGCTGCAGGTCGCCGCTGCGCGCCGCGATGCGTTTGAGCAGCATGTTCAGCAGCACGCCGTACATCGGCAGGAAGAACAGCAGGCAGATCATGACTTTGAAGCTGTAATCCACCAGCGCGATCTCCACCCAGTTGTTGGCCATGAAGGGATCGCTGCTCTTGTAGAAGGCGATGAAGAAGAACGCCAGCGTATCGCTGATGTTGCCGAAGAACATCGCCGCCGCCGGCGCCACCCACCAGGCACTGCGCTGACGCAGGCGGTTGAAGACGTGCACGTCGAGGATCTGGCCGAGCACATAGGCCATAAAGCTGGCCACGGCGATGCGCGCCACGAACAGGTTAAAGCTGCTCAGTGCGGCAAACCCTTGCCACTCTCCCTGATAGGTGACGGTGGAGATCACATAGGAGATGAACAGTGCCGGCACCATCACCGCCAGGATAATGCGCCGCGCCAATGGCGCGCCGAAGATGCGCACGGTCAGATCGGTCGCCAGGAAGATGAATGGGAAGGTAAAAGCGCCCCAGGTGGTATGAAAGCCGAAAACGGTGATCGGCAGCTGCACCAGGTAGTTGCTGGAGGTAATGATGGCGATATGAAACAGCGAAAGCCAGACCAACGCCGTGAAGCGCTGCTGTGCGGTAAACGAATACATGTTGTAGCCTTTTTAGCAGTGGGGTGAGGGAACCCAGTGTGTCTTGTTAAAACAGCAAAAAACGCTGCGCGGCGGCATGATACGCGTTTGCGCAACCAATGCAATGGTTAAATTTAACGCAAACGTTAACGCATCTTGCGCAGAAAAACTACCGGCGTAAACTAGGCGCTAATGAGATGCGGCGAGCGTTCGCCGATCGTTTTTGAACGAGAAAAATTGCATGACTGACTTATTTGCCCAGGCGGACCAGACGCTCGACGCGCTGGGGCTGCGCTGTCCGGAACCGGTGATGATGGTGCGTAAAACCGTGCGCCATATGGACAACGGCGAAACGCTGCTGATTATCGCCGACGATCCGGCCACCACCCGCGATATCCCGGGGTTCTGCCGCTTTATGGAACACACGCTGGTGGCACAGGAGACCGAACAGGTGCCATACCGTTATCTGTTACGTAAAGGTGTATAGTTTTTAATCGCCCTGTAAGATAAGCTCCCTGCGATCGGGGAACGTTCGAAGGGGACAAACGATGAGTATTTTACTACTGCCAACGGTTGCCAAGATGGAAAGTGAGGAACGTACACAGGGCTATGAGCGCTGGTTTCTTGAGAGCGTTCAGGAAGCCATGGATGAGCCGCTGCCCGGTATTCCTCATGACGAGGTGATGGCTGAAATGGATGCGGTTATCGCTGCTGCAGAAGCCAGGATGAAAGCTAAGCAGTCATAATGCTCAACATCGAATGGACTCGATCCGCTCGTCGGGATCTGGCGGAGATTGTGGGATTCATCGCCAATGATAATCCCTTGGCGGCCAGAAAAATGAAGCTTCTCATCATGGAGGCGGTCATTCCCGCCGCCAGACATCCTCGACTTTTCCGGCGTGGCAGAGTGGATGGCACGCATGAAATCCCTCTACATCCCAATTATCTCTTGGTTTATCAAGTGCTGGAAACTCACATCCGGGTGTTGAGGGTTTTACATGCGCGCCGACAATATCCGTAGTATCGGCGCTGTAGTTCATCATACCGGGCTCCCATTGAGGAACCCGGTATGGCACCAGGTTATTGGCGCTTTCTCAATAGCCGCAGCGCGTTGGCGGTGACCAGCGCGGTGGCGCCGGAGTCCGCCAGCACTGCCAGCCACAGCCCGGTCAATCCCAACAGGCTGGTGATCAGGAAGACCCCTTTCAACCCCAGCGCGATGGTGATGTTTTGCCGGATGTTGGCGTGGGTGGCGCGCGAGATGCGAATCATCTCCGCAACGCCCAGCAGCCGGTTGTGGGTCAGGGCGGCGTCGGCGGTTTCCAGCGCCACGTCGGTGCCGCTGCCCATGGCGATGCCGATGCTGGAGGCTTTCATCGCCGGGGCGTCGTTGATGCCGTCGCCGATCATCGCCGTTGGGCGCAGTTCGCTCAGCTCGGTGACCGCTTTGACCTTATCTTCCGGCAGCAGACCGGCGCGATAGTCGAGACCCAGTTCGCCGGCGATCGCCGCGGCGGCGCGCGGGTTGTCACCGGTCAGCATCACGCCGCGAATACCCAGCGCGTTCAGTTCGGCGATCGCCTGTTTGGCGTCGCCGCGCAGCGTATCGCGCAGCGCCAGCAAACCGATAGGCGCGCCGTCTTCCAGCACCACCACCGCCGTTTTACCGGCGTTTTCCAGCTTGTCCACCTGGCTCTGCCATTGGGCGTCGAGCAGGCCTGACACCAGCTTGCCCGGCGCGCTGATCAGCACGGTCTTGCCGTCCACGATGCCTTCCACACCGATGCCGGCCAGGGCGCGGCGCGCCTGCGCCAGCGGCAGCTCAGCTCCGCTCTCGGCGGCGCGGTTGATGATCGCCTGCGCCAGCGGGTGATGCGAGCCGGCTTCCACCGCGGCGGCAAGCTGCAACAGCCGTTGTTCGCTGAGGGCGCCGATCGGCAGCACGTCGGTGACCGTCGGCTTGCCCTCGGTCAGGGTACCGGTTTTATCGAAGGCGATAGTTTGCACCTGCCCCAGCTGTTCCAGCGCTGCGCCGCCTTTAATCAGCGCGCCGCGCCGCGTGGCGGCCGCCAGTCCGGAGGTAATGGCCGCCGGGGTCGAGATCACCAGCGCGCATGGACAGCCGATCAACAGCAGCGTCAGGCCGCGATAGATCCAGGTATCCCACGGCTGCGAGAACAGCAGCGGCGGCAACAGGATCACCGCGACCGCCAGCAGCATAATGGCCGGGGTGTAATAACGGCTGAACCGATCGAGGAAGCGTTCGATCGGCGCACGGCGCTCTTCGGCCTCTTCAATCAACTGCAGAATACGGTCGATGGCATTTTTGCCGGGCTCGGAGATCACCTTCATCTGCGCCGCCTGATCGACGGACAGGCTGCCGGCGGCCACTTTCTCACCCTGTTGGCGTTCGACCGGCACCGATTCGCCGGTCAGGGCACTTTCGTCGAAGCTGGCGAACGGATTGAGCAGCTCGGCGTCGGCCGGCAGGCGTGCGCCGGGGGCGATTTCAATCACATCACCAGGCCGCAGGCTGGCGACCGGCACGCGTTTACGTTCGGTGCCTTGCAGCAGCAGCGCATCTTCCGGCACCAGCTCCATCAGCGCCGTCACCCCGCGCCGCGCGCGGTTGGCGGCGTAGGATTCCAGCAGTTCACCAACCATAAACAGCAGCAGCACCATCGCCGCCTCGGCGGTGGCGCCGATGAACAGCGCGCCGATGGCCGCCACGCTCATCAGCGTTTCGATGGCGAACGGCGTGCCGGAACGGATCAGGCGCACTGCCTTGGCGGCAACCGGCGCCAACCCGACCAGCGTGGTGGCGATAAAGGCGATGCGGCCCAGCTCCGGGTTAACCCGATCCAGCACCCAACTGACGACCATCAAGGTGGTCAACAGCAGCAGCGGCGCGAATTCGCCGAAGCGCGAGGTTTTTTCCGCGGCGCCTTTGGCGGTCTGCGCGCCGAGCAGGGTAAAGCCGGCCTGGGCGACCGCGTCCTGGATCCGCAGGCTGATGTCGGACTGCGCGTCTACCACCAATTTCTCGGTGGCGAACAGCACCCGCGCGCTGTCGACGCCAGGGATGGCGGTGACGGCATTCTCAATTTTCTTGGCGCAGCTGGGGCAGTCCATACCGGTGACTTTCCAGCTGAAACGTTGGCTGCCGGAAGGGGGAGCGGCGGCCAGCCTGTCGCTTTCCTCGTCCGGATCGTCGGGCGCGGCGGTGCAGCAGCCGCTATCGCCATGATCGTGATGGTGGTGAGCGTGTTCGGTCTGTGCGGCGGCGTTTTTCGGCTCGCTGCTGCAGCCGTGCTGCGTTTTGCTGTGGCTGTGGTTGCAGCCGCACCCGCCTTCGGCGTGGTGATGTTCCTGATGATTATGATTTTGCTGATTGAGCATAACGTCCCCCTTCGGGCTGTTAACCGGGTTTGCTTGTCCGACTCTACACCCTGGAGTCCACTCCAGAGTCAAGCGATGGATGAGAATTATTGCTAACGGCGCTCAGGCGCATGCAGGAATATTCATTCAATAATGAATAATGCGAATTTCAATCTATTGGCTTTCCTTATTACCTATTTCGATAAAGCGGCTCGCCGCCGTTAGTTTAAATAAGAAAATAATATTCCTATAGAAACTAAAAAGTCGCCCGACCTAATAATAAAGAGTTATTAATCTATGACGCTTTAGCAAAATTTACCTTTTTGTGATGGGGCAGCCAGCATTATTCGCTTGTGTCTGCAGGCCGCATTTCTATTGAAGTTTGGTGCCAACTTATCGGTGTTGAGTTTCATTTGTTTTGTAAAGATAGCGATAAAGTAGCATAACAATCTTTCGTTGAGTCAATAAATGGTTGATTATTTTATGTTCAGTTTTGCGGCCCTGCCTATAATTGGAATCGATTACCATTTTTAGTGGTGATCTTATTTGCTGATATATATGCATTAATTCTACCTAACACACTGCCGGCAACGGCGCATAAGCCCCTTCCAGCAAGCTTAAGGTTCATTAACCGTGGCTTACGGGGAGGTTATGTCTATCTGTCTGATTGATATCAATCAGGTAATGAGTGGAATCGAACCAATGCAATCTACTAAAAAGGCAATTGAAATTACTGAGTCCAACTTCGCGGCCGCCAAAACCGGCTACGATGCTGTAGCCGACCTGCTGCATTATCATGAGCGTGGCAACGGGATTCAGATTAATGGCAAGGATTCATTTTCTAACGAGCAAGCTGGGCTGTTTATTACCCGTGAGAACCAAACCTGGAACGGTTACAAGGTATTTGGCCAACCGGCCAAATTAACCTTCTCCTTCCCGGACTATAAGTTCTCTGCCACCAACGTCGCCGGCGACACCGGGCTGAGCAAGTTCAGCGCGGAACAGCAGCAGCAGGCTAAGCTGTCGCTGCAGTCCTGGGCCGACGTTGCCAATATCACCTTCACCGAAGTGGCGGCCGGGCAAAAGGCCAACATCACCTTCGGCAACTACAGCCAGGATCGCCCTGGCCACTATGATTACGGCACCCAGGCCTACGCCTTCCTGCCGAACACCATTTGGCAGGGCCAGGATCTGGGCGGCCAGACCTGGTACAACGTCAACCAGTCCAACGTGAAGCATCCGGCGACCGAAGACTACGGCCGCCAGACGTTCACCCATGAGATTGGCCATGCGCTGGGTCTGAGCCATCCGGGCGATTACAACGCCGGTGAAGGCAACCCGACCTACCGTGACGCCAGCTATGCGGAAGACACCCGTCAGTTCAGCCTGATGAGCTACTGGAGTGAAACCAACACCGGCGGCGATAACGGCGGTCACTACGCCGCCGCTCCGCTGCTGGACGACATTGCCGCCATTCAACACCTGTATGGCGCTAACCTGTCGACCCGCACCGGTGACACCGTGTATGGCTTCAACTCCAACACCGGTCGTGACTTCCTCAGCACCACCAGCAACTCGCAGAAACTGATCTTTGCGGTCTGGGATGCGGGCGGCAACGATACCTTCGACTTCTCCGGTTACACCGCTAACCAGCGTATTAACCTGAATGAGAAATCGTTCTCCGACGTGGGCGGTTTGAAGGGCAACGTGTCGATCGCCGCCGGTGTAACCATCGAAAACGCCATTGGCGGTTCCGGTAACGACGTGATCGTCGGCAACGCGGCCAACAACGTGCTGAAAGGCGGCGCGGGCAATGACGTGCTGTTCGGCGGCGGCGGGGCGGATGAGCTGTGGGGCGGTTCCGGTCAGGATACCTTCGTCTACACTGCCGCCAGCGAGTCCGCACCGGGCGCTTCCGACTGGATCCGCGACTTCCAGAAAGGGATCGACAAAATTGACCTGTCGTTCTTCAACAAAGAAGCGAATAGCAGTGATTTCATCCACTTCGTCGATCACTTCAGCGGCGCAGCCGGTGAGGCGCTGCTCAGCTACAACGCGTCCAACAACGTGACCGATCTGGCGGTGAACATCGGCGGCCATCAGGCGCCGGACTTCCTGGTGAAAATTGTCGGCCAGGTAGACGTTGCCACCGACTTTATCGTGTAACACAGCAACGAAACGCCCGGCGCTGTCTCGGCCGGGCGTCATGCGGGAGCCCGGTATGAAAGGTAATCTAACGCGCACCGCTCTGGCGGCGGGAGGCATGATGGTGACGAGTGCGGTAATGGCCGGCAGTTTGGCGCTGCCGACCGCGCAGTCGCTGGCGGGGCAATGGCAGGTTGCCGACAGTGAACGGCAATGCCAAATCGAGTTTCTGGCCAGTGAGCAAAGTGAGACCAACGGCTATCAGCTGGTGGATCGGCAACGTTGTCTGCAAAGCGTGTTTGCGACCGAAGTGGCGGGCTGGCGCCCGGCGCCGGACGGCATCGCGTTGCTGAGGGAGGATGGCAGCACGCTGGCGTTCTTCTCGCGCGACGGCGATCTGTATCGCAACCAGCTGGGCGCTGATGATGCCCTGACGTTGAAAGCGCTGGCGTAATATGAAGAAACGGGTTCGGCGTGCCGAACCCGCGGCAGGTATTTACAGGTAGAGCGAGCGCACGATCAGGAAGTGGCCGGAGAAGTAGCAGAAGGCCACGATGGCGTCCGCCGCGCGGAAGGTAAAGCGGTAGCGGTTGATCAGCCAAACTACGTTGGCCAGCAGCAGCAGCGAGGTGCCGGTCAGCAGCGAAAAACCGAAATCGGTGCTGCGCAGGAAGTATTGCTCGCCTGCCAGCCAGACCATCAGCAGCGTCATCGCCACGTAGGTGACGATCGGCCAGCGCATCTCTTCCAGCCGGGTCCAGACGGTGGCCAGCAGCAGTGCGCCGATCGCCAGCAACGCCAGCGGCAGCGGCCAAAACAGGCTGAACGTCATCTGGCTGGCGAAACTCAGGGTATACAGCAGGTGGGACAGGAAAAAGGCGCCGATGGCGTACAGCACCCGTTCGCGCGGCAACAGGAGCAATGCGTCGCCGATCAGCGTCGCCAGCAGGCCGAGTACGATCAGATAGCCCGCAGCGCTGAGCACCGGCGCCTGCCAGGCCAACAGCAACAGCAGCAGCAGCGTGACGGGTTTGAACACCCAGCGCTGCCAGCGCGGCCCACGGTAAGAGGCGTCGACGAACAGCCAACCGGAAAAGAATACGGCAAGGAACGGCCAACTCATTTATGTCTTCCTTATGTATGAGGGAGCCGCAACAACCGGCTCCAAACTGTCACCAATGTCACTTCTTCATTTCAGTGTAGGTAGCCTGCCGGCGATCGACAATGCTTTCTTGCGTACGGGCGGCGGCCGGTCTGTTTGGCAGTTTCTCTTGTGAGTAGCATTCTGGCAAGGGGGAGTATGCGCTATCGCATTTTGAATGCGGTGCTAAAAAAAAGCGAGGAGGTATTCCCTCCTCGTTTTACTATCGATATCGGTGGTACGGCATTATTTTTTCGTGGCAATTTTTGCGATGACTTTTCCAAAATCCGCCTGCTGATGTTTTCTTTTCAGAATGGTACAGGTTCTATCAACGCCACCGGATTTAATTTTCAGCTTAAATGATTGAGGCTTGTCTTGTATCAGCGTGACGTCACTTATTGGCATGATAAACGTTTCGGCATATAGCGCCGGGGTGATGATCAAATTATCTTGTGAGACGCCGATCATAATGCGGTTTTCCAAGCGGAATGAATTGATCAATGCCACCACTCCGGCGACGACCACCACCCAACCGACGTTGATACCGAGCAGGGCGATAACGATGCCGAGGACGATACATAATATCCCGGATAATGAAAATTGCTTCACATTGAATCCCAGGCTGACATCAAGCGGAGGGTAAGCGCTGGCGTTGAAGAGCGTCAACCCCCGGTTGTAACGCCATTCATAACTGAACAGATAGCCGATGAAGAAGATCATGCTCAGTGGCAACATCATGACGGTGGCGATGAAGGCGAGCACACGGCCCGTTTTCGGCGCTTTAGATAAAAGCAACAGGCTGATAACCTGCATAGGTATTGATATTGCAAATATAATAAGAACTATTTTAATGAAATCTTCAAGGAGCAGCTCTTCATAGCTGCTTAATACGCCATTCTGAGATAAATAAAACTGGGTGATTGCAGCCAGAATGATATTGATCGCCAGGCCTGTCCAAGCTAATTTGCTTATTTTTACCATGTCAAATCCGTTTGATTAAGATCGATTGTTTAGCAGGTCTTTATGTTGCCATTCAGAATTAGAGGGGTGCTAATATATTTCCGGATTTAGGCTAGCATAATAATTAACCATTTCCAAACAGAGAAACGTTGTGAACATCTATAATAGATTGGCGGAGCAAGTTCTTACAGCTTTGTCCCCCTTCGGGAGAGCATAGAGTTTCACGTCAGGTTGTGCAGGTGTGCTATGTTTACGCTGATTTAGCCGTGAAGGAAATGGGAAACCGATGAGTAAGCCACCGTTATTTTTTGTCGCCGTGATTGCGTTGATCGCCGTGCTGGCCACGCAACGCTACTTCAAGCAGCGGCAGCAGGAGGCGGAAAACGATCGCGCGCCGATGCGCAGTCTGCAGGTGACGGTGAGCGACAAACGCGGGGTGCCGGTCACCAAGACCCGCGCGCCGCAGCGCGAGCCGTTGGTCAATGAACCGATGAATTACGAGGTGGTGTTCAGCCCGGTACAGGGAGGTGAAGACATCCAGTTGCGGCTGAAGCAATGGCAGTACAACCCGATAGAAAAGGGCGCGCAGGGCACGTTGAACATGCAGGGCACGCGCTTCGTCTCGTTCACCGCTCAGCCGTAGCGGTCACTTCTTCTTGATGGGCGGCTGTTTCTTTTGCCAGGCCAGCAGCTCGAACACGCCAAAGATAAAGATCTTGGCCTCTTGCCAGTAGCTGATCGGCTGATCCTTCGGCTGGGTGGATTTCAACAGCACCAGTTGCAGGCCGTGCATCACCACCATAAAGAACAGCGCCACGTCGATGAAATACTTCAGCGGCTTGGGAAATGGATGGAACAGGTTAGAGAGCAGGAAGCCCCACACGCACAGCATCAGCAGGCGGCCCAGATTAATCAGCATGGTCGGTTTTCTCTTGCGAACGAATATAAAGGCGATAGGCCACCTGGCCGGCGACCTTTTCCCGGTGCAGCTGCCAGCTGGCAGGCACGTCCGCCGCGGCGCTCTCCGCCTCGGCTTCTACATAGATCCAGGCCTCGTCGGCCAGCCAGCCACGTTGCTCCAGCAACAGGGCGGTTTCCGCCAGCAGGCCTTTGCGAAACGGCGGATCGAGGAACACCACGTCGAACGGTTGGCCATCGCCCGCCAGCCAGCTCAGCGCGTTGGTGTTGATAACTACCCCTTTGCCCTGCAGCAGCGCCAGATTTTTTTCCAGTTGCTGCGCCACCGGCCGTTCGAATTCCAGCAGCGTGGCGCTGCCGGCATAGCGCGACAGCGCCTCCAGCCCCAATGCGCCGCTGCCGGCGAAACAGTCGAGGCAGCGTGCGCCCTGAATCACCGGCGCCAGCCAGTTGAACAGGGTTTCGCGTACCCGATCGGTGGTGGGGCGCAGCCCCGGGCTGTTCGGCACCGGGAGTTTGCGACCGCGCCATTGGCCGCCGATGATGCGGATCTGTCCGGCTGCGGCCTGGGGCGGTTTTTTGGCCGCCGCCCGTGGCGAGAGTCTTGTCATAAGCGTTGTTTGGTTTCTTTCGCGGCGCGGGGCCGCCGAGGTTAACGAAAAGTTGTCCCTATTCTACCGGTGACGGGCGTCGGGGGGAACGGTAAAACGTTGTTGTCTGATTTCACGCCGGAAAGCATGCCGGATGCGTGTTGCTGCGCGAGGGAAAGTGATAGACTCGGCGGATTATTGTCAGCATATATCCTTCAGGTATGTAGGGTAAGCGAGCCTTCGGTACGGAGTAGAGTCATAACATGGCAAAAGATAAGAAACGTGGGTTTTTCTCCTGGCTGGGCTTTGGCCAGAAGGAGAAGGAAGAAGAGCAACAGCAACCTGAGCCGTCGGTAGAGCAGGCGGAACCTCAGGCCGCGGAGACGCCGGCTGAACCGGTCGCCGCCAAGCTGGACGACAAGCTCCCCGCCCAGGAATCTGAACCTGCCGCCTCCGTCGACACCCCGGGAGAGTGGGATAACGGTCAGGCCGGCGAGCAAATCGCGGAAAATCTGCCTGCGGCGGCCGAGCATCCGGCGGCGCAAGCGCTGGCCGAAGAGATCGTCAGCGTTACCGAACAGGTGGCGGCGCAGCAGCAACCTGTCACCGAACCCGAGCCGGTCGTCGAGCCAGAGCCGGTCGTTGAACCCGAGCCGGTCGTTGAGCCTGAGCCGGTCGTTGAACCCGAGCCGGTTGTCGAGCTAGAGCCGGTCGTTGAGCCTGAGCCGGTCGTCGAACCTGAGCCTGTTGTCGAGCCAGAGCCGGTTGTCGAACCCGAGCCTGTTGTCGAGCCAGAGCCGGTCGTCGAACCCGAGCCGGTCGTTGAGCCTGAGCCGGTTGTTGAGCCTGAGCCGGTCGTTGAGCCTGAGCCGGTCGTCGAACCTGAGCCGGTTGTTGAACCCGAGCCAGTCGTTGAGCCAGAGCCGGAAGCGGAAGAAGAGCCGCTGGAACCCGTCGTGCCGGCCGCTGCGCAAGAGCAAGAGCGCCCGACCAAAGAGGGCTTCTTCGCGCGCCTGAAGCGCAGCCTGCTGAAGACCAAGCAGAACCTCGGCTCCGGCTTTATGGGGCTGTTCCGCGGCAAAAAGATCGACGACGACCTGTTCGACGAGCTGGAAGAACAGCTGCTGATCGCCGACGTTGGCGTGGACACCACGCGCAAGATCATCACCTCCCTGACTCAGCACGCCAGCCGCAAGCAGCTGAAAGACGCCGAAGCGCTGTACGGCAAGCTGAAGGAGGAAATGTCCGAAATTCTGGCCAAGGTCGATCAGCCGCTGGATGTCAGCGGGAAAACCCCGTATGTCATCCTGATGGTCGGCGTGAATGGCGTGGGTAAAACCACCACCATCGGTAAACTGGCGCGCCAGTTCCAGGCGGAAGGCAAGTCGGTGATGCTGGCGGCGGGGGACACCTTCCGCGCCGCGGCGGTGGAGCAGCTGCAGGTGTGGGGCGAGCGCAACCGCATTCCGGTGGTGGCGCAGCATACCGGCGCGGATTCCGCTTCGGTGATCTTCGATGCGGTGCAGGCCGCCAAGGCGCGTGGCATCGATGTCTTGATCGCCGACACCGCCGGCCGTCTGCAGAACAAATCGCATCTGATGGAAGAGCTGAAGAAGATCGTCCGCGTCATGAAAAAACTGGACGACCAGGCCCCCCATGAGGTTATGCTGACGCTCGATGCCAGCACCGGCCAGAATGCGGTCAGCCAGGCGAAATTATTTAATGAAGCCGTGGGCTTAACCGGTATCACGCTGACTAAACTGGACGGTACCGCCAAGGGCGGGGTGATCTTCGCCATCGCCGATCAGTTCGGTATCCCGATTCGCTATATCGGCGTCGGGGAAGGCATCGAAGATTTGCGGCCGTTTAAGGCTGACGATTTTATTGAGGCACTTTTTGCCCGAGAGGATTAATACGGATGATTCGCTTTGAACAGGTCAGTAAAGCTTATCTGGGCGGACGGCAAGCGCTGCAGGGGGTAGATTTCCATCTGCGCCCAGCGGAAATGGCGTTTCTGACCGGCCATTCCGGCGCGGGGAAAAGTACCCTGCTGAAACTGATTTGCGGTATCGAACGGCCCAGCGCCGGCCACATCTGGTTTGGCGGTCACGACATCAGCCGTTTGAAAAACCGCGAGGTGCCGTTCCTGCGCCGGCAGATCGGCATGATCTTCCAGGATCACCACCTGCTGCTGGATCGCACGGTGTATGACAACGTGGCGATGCCGCTGATCATCGCCGGTGCCAGCACCGAAGACATCCGTCGCCGCGTCTCCGCCGCGCTGGATAAGGTCGGTCTGCTGGATAAAGCGAAGAACTTCCCGATTCAGCTGTCTGGCGGTGAGCAGCAGCGTGTGGGCATCGCCCGTGCGGTGGTGAACAAACCGGCGGTGCTGCTGGCGGATGAACCGACCGGTAACCTGGACGATGCGCTGTCGGAAGGCATTCTGCGCCTGTTTGAAGAATTCAACCGCGTCGGCGTGACCGTCCTGATGGCGACGCACGACACCGGGCTTATCGCCCGCCGCAATTACCGCATCCTGACGCTGAGCCAGGGCCGCATGCAAGGGGGCGCTCACCATGGCCAATAACGCAAAAACCGCCAAGAGCAAGGCGCTGCGCGGCGGCTGGCGCGAACAGTGGCGTTATGCCTGGATGAACGCCATCAAAGACATGCTGCGTCAGCCGTTGGCGACGCTGCTGACGGTGATGGTGATCGCCATTTCCCTGACGCTGCCGAGCGTGTGCTACATCGTGTGGAAAAACGTCAGCACCGCGGCCAGCCAGTGGTACCCGACGCCGCAGTTGACGGTCTACCTGGATAAATCGCTCGATGACGACGCGGCGCTGAAAGTGCTCGACGCCATCAAGGCGGAAGCCGGGGTGGAGAAAGTGAACTACCTGTCGCGTGAAGAAGCGCGCGGCGAATTCCGCAACTGGTCGGGCTTTGGCGGCGCGCTGGACATGCTGGAGGAGAACCCGCTGCCGGCGGTGGCGATCGTCACGCCGAAGCTGAGCTTCCAGAGTTCGGACACCCTCAACACCCTGCGCGATCGCGTAGCGGCGGTGCAGGGCGTGGAGGAAGTGCGTATGGATGACAGCTGGTTTGCCCGCCTGGCGGCGCTGACCGGCCTGGCGGGCCAGATCGCGGCGATCATCGGCGTGCTGATGATCGTGGCGGTGTTCCTGGTGATCGGCAACAGCGTGCGTCTGAGCATTTTCAGCCGTCGCGACACCATCAACGTGATGAAGCTGATCGGCGCCACCGACGGCTTTATTCTGCGGCCGTTCCTCAACGGCGGAGCGATGCTGGGCTTTGCCGGCGCGCTGCTGTCGCTGGTGCTGTCCGGCGCGCTGGTGTGGCAGCTTGAGTCGGTGGTCACCGGCGTAGCCAAAGTGTTCGGCACCACCTTCACCCTGCACGGGCTGGGTTGGGATGAGGCGCTGCTGCTGCTGATCATCTCCGCGATGATCGGTTGGATCGCCGCCTGGCTGGCGACGGTGCAACATTTACGCCGATTTACACCACAGTAAGATTTTTTTGGTATACTCTTCTCCTGCTGCTTTTGATCGCGTTGCGGGAGAAGAGTGACCTCAAGCGAAGTCAGCACCACCCTCTCTTCTTAGCGCACAAATTCCCTATCGGCCTGTACCCTCGTCACGTATTGTCAGCAACAATGCTTGCAAAAAAGGGTGAACTTATAGGGCGGAGTACGGTCAAAAATTGCAGCAAATGTTAAGGTGCCCGGCGTGTGGAACCGCTTTTGCTTCAGCAACTGCCGTAGAATCAATCATTTCCCCGCTGTAATAATCACCTGCATGATTTTGTATTCTCATAGAGAGGGTTTGAATGACCAAAGAAATGCAAACTTTAGCCTTAGTACCCCAAGGTAGCTTGGAAGCCTATATCCGGGCAGCCAACGCCTATCCGATGCTGACGGCAGAGGAAGAGCGGGAGCTGGCTGAACGGCTGCATTATCAGGGCGATCTGGATGCCGCTAAGCAGCTCATCCTGTCTCACCTGCGCTTTGTCGCTCATATTGCCCGCAACTATTCAGGCTATGGTCTGCCACAGGCGGATCTGATTCAGGAAGGCAATATCGGCCTGATGAAAGCCGTTCGCCGCTTCAACCCTGAAGTCGGCGTGCGTCTGGTTTCCTTTGCGGTGCATTGGATTAAGGCGGAAATCCACGAGTACGTATTGCGCAACTGGCGCATCGTAAAAGTGGCGACCACCAAAGCGCAGCGCAAGCTGTTCTTTAACCTGCGCAAAACCAAACAGCGTTTGGGCTGGTTCAACCAGGATGAAGTGGAACTGGTGGCCCGCGAGCTGGGCGTAACCAGCAAAGACGTGCGCGAGATGGAATCTCGTATGGCGGCGCAGGACATGACTTTCGATCCGACTCCGGACGACGAGGCCCGCGACGGCCAGTCGATGGCGCCGGTGCTGTACCTGCAGGACAAGAGTTCTGACTTCGCCGAAGGCATCGAGGAAGATAACTGGGAAAGCAACGCCGCAGACAAGCTGGCCTATGCGCTGGAAGGTCTGGACGAGCGTAGCCAGCATATCATTCGTGCCCGTTGGCTGGACGACGACAACAAGTCGACGTTGCAGGAGCTGGCCGATCAGTATGGCGTTTCCGCCGAGCGCGTGCGCCAGTTGGAAAAGAACGCCATGAAGAAACTGAAAATGGCGATCGAAGCCTGAGTTGACGCGATATTCGAAAAAAAGCCCGGCAAGCCGGGCTTTTTCATGCCTGAAATCCGGCGTTATGGCGCTACGGTGGCGAAGTCCGGCGCCGGGCAGTCGTAGCCGAATTTCGCCGCCCACGGGTAGCGGGTGCCGGTGTTGATGTAGCGCTGATAAAGCGCCCGGCCGGTTTTGGCGTCGCGCTTGATCACCCAACTGGCGGCGTTACACAGCACGGCGGCGTAGGCCTGGCTCTTCGGCGGCAGCAAATCGGCCGCCTGTTGCGCCAGCCCCACCGCCTGCCAGCGATAGTGCAGGAAACGGTTGTCTTCCGGCGGCAACGCCGCCTTGGCGCGCGCCGCTTCTGCGCTGTCGATCCAGCTTTTATGCTTCAGCTCGCGAGTATCGAACGCATCCCCCAGATAGGAATAGCCGGCGCCATAGATGGCGTAGTCCGGCGTCATCTCATAGCCGGTAAATTCCAGCCCCTGGGCGCGCAGCAGGTTGGCAGCGCGATAGTAAGCCTGCGCACGCGCCAGCGGTGCGGCGGATTTGTCCTTGGCGGCCTTCAGCTCGTCGGCGTACTGCTGCGCCGCCTGCCGGTAGTTGGGGATATCGAAGTAGGCCAGCGCCTCCGGGGCTCTTCCTACGCGCATCAGCCGCCGCGCCAGCAGTTCGCGCAGCTGCACCTCCGGTGTGATCTGCTGGCCGCCGTAGTCGTCCGGGTTAACCGGCTTGAGTGGCGTCGTCGGCGCCGGGACGTGCTTATCGACAAAGCCTTTCAACTCATCGACGGTCAGCACCCGCTCCGCCACATCGGCCACGTCGGCCCAATAGAGTGCTTTGCCGCGATACAGCAGGTCCATCGCCTGCAGATAGTCGCCGCGGTTCAGCGCCAGAATGGCCTGTTCGCCGGCCACCCGGCATTCGGGCACGATGGTTTCCGCGACAAAGTCGGCGTTGCGCTGTTCGCCCCAGCTTTCGTCGGCGGGGAACGCGCTTGCCGCCTTGGCGTAGGCTGCGCTGGCGGCCTTCACGTCGCCGTCGCGCAGCGCCATTTTCGCGCGCAGCCACCATGCGAGGCCGCTGTCACCGGCGTTTTTCAGCAGGCTTGCCGCCATCGGGTACTGGCCGGAGCGGTAAGCCAATGCCGCCAGTCGATCGCTGCCGGCGAAGCCGCTTTTCACGGAGCCATCCAGCAGCGCCAGGATCTGGCTGATGATCTGCGCGGAGCGGCTGTTACCATCGGTATCTGCCATTTGCAGGTTGCCGCTGCGGGCGAATAGCTCAATGGTTACCAACTGCTGGATCAAGGGATCGCCGATCGCCTGTTTCAGCGTGTCCAAATGATCGGGATTGACCAGGAAGCTGGAGACGTACTGCAACGACTGCCCGCCGCTCGGATCGCCCTGCGCCGCCTGCAGTGCGTACAGGTGGGCGGCAGGGGTGACCTCACCCAGCCACAGATGGATGCGCGCCTGCTGCCCAAGGCTGCTCAGCGCCAGCTGATCGGGATCGGCGGCGCCGCCTTTCACCCGGTCGATCACCTGCTGGAATGCCGCCAGCGCCTGTTCAAGTTCGGCTTTGGGCGGATGCTCGGCGGCGGGAGCCGCTTCACCAGATTCATTGACCGGCGTACCGTGGTCATCCATCAATACCCGCCCCAGCGAATACTGCGCCCGCAGTCCCCAATCGCCCTGCTCGGCGGCCGGCAGCTTCAACACCTGCTGGAAATAGTCTGTGGCGCGCGGATCGTGGCTGGCGAAAGCGACGGCCCCCAATTGATAAAGACGCGCGGCGTTGGATAACCCCTGTGTATTGACGGCGTCAGCTTCTTCCACCGTATTGGCGGCGCGCATTTTGCCGATCGCCACCGTTTCCAGCGACTGCGGCATCGGTTTCGGCGGCATCGGCGGCGGCGGGGCCTGCCAGTGCGGCAACTGACTGTCCGCCGGCACCAGCCGGCCGGCTTCGAAGGCGAAATTGCCCTCCGGCATATACAGCAGGGTGCCGTTGCGGTCGATCAGCAGCCGGTTAGGGAAATCCGGGCCGCAGGCATAGCCGTTCAGCGGCAGCGTCAGCGCGGCGCCGATCAGCATGGCCAGCGGAAGAAGGCGGCGGGTGTTCCGTGCCGCGCGCGTATCAAGGTGTGACAAGGGTGCCTCCTGGCGTCAGTTGTTGGCAGCGCAGCCAGCCCAGCGGCCGGGATTGCCCGGCGCGCAGCTGATCGCTGCTGATGCGGATAAAACGCTGCCGTTGCGGTGCGGATTCCAACCGGTAGCTACCGACCGCGTCCGCCGCCAGACAGTCGTCGGCGCGGATGAGCACTTCTTGCGGCAGCGGGGCGTCCACCGGCCCGTTGTTATGAATTATCAGATCATACAGCCCGTTTTGCTGTGGCTGAGGCCTAAATTTTACCTGCCAGTCGACGTTCAGTGACCGCCGTTCGATCACCGCTCGTAGCGTAGCGAGCGACCAGGCGCGCCGATCGTCCGCCAGCGGCAAGCGGAACCAGATAATGCCGCGCAGCCGGGGCGGCGTTTGCTGCGTCAGCGTTTGCAGAAAATCGGCGATCTGCCGCGGCGCGACCGTCAGCTCGCGGCCGTTGCCCGCCACGCGCAGCGAGGATTCGCTCTCCACCTGTGCGCCCTGCGCATCAAAACCCAGCAGCGCCATGCCATAGGCCGGCAGCGCGACGCGAAACGGCTTCGGTGTGACGGCGGCGTACTGCCGTACCCAGCGCAGCGCCAGCGGGCCGTCAAACAGCCCTTGCTGCGGTGAGAGCACCGCGTGTACCTGCAGGACGGAGCTATCGGCCTGTTGCAGTACGCCGGGCAGGTCGGGTGAGCCGATCCAGGCCGGCAGGGCGGTAATGCCGAGTTGCAAAGAGGCGGGCAGCCGTTGGCGCAGCCGCTGCAGAAAACGTTGATAGTCGGGCAGGCGAGCGGTGGCGGCGTCATGATCGATCTCGACGCCGGTGACGTGGAGCCCGGCCGTCTGCCAGCGCTGGGCCAGCGCCAGCAGACGCTGGATAATGGCCGCCTGGTCCAACTGCGGCAGCTGGCCGTCAAGGCGTGCCACCAGCCACAGCGGGCGGCCGTCCTGCCGCAGCAAGCGAAGGTCGGCCGGGATTTCTCGCCAACCTTCGCCTGGATGCACCTGCAATGCCAATACTCGCAGCTCGGTGAACAGATCACGGCTGTGCGCCAGCGCATCGGCGTGTTGCGGCGTCCAGACCCGCTGCCAGACATAAACCTGCTGATCCCAGACAGGGGGCAGGCGCAGCGCCTGCTGGCGCCCGGCGAACCAGGCCGCCAACCCCAGCGCAATCAGCACCAGCGCCGCCAGACGGCGTTTCATTTTTGCCAGAGATCGCCCTGCGGTGCGAAGCCGCAGGCGCGCATGAAGTTATCGACTTCGCCGCGTTCGCGCGGCGTCAGACCGGCAGTCGACAGCTGCCAGTGGGCTGCCTGCGGCAGCTGACGCTGCGCATCCTGCACCAGGTAAAGACCGACGCCGCGGCGGCGCGTCACTTCACGGACCAGCAAATCCTGCAGCTCGGCGCGGTCGTCCTGCAGCACGATTTTTACCGCGCCCAGCAGGCGCTCGTTAAAGCGGGCGGCGAACAGCGCTTTGCCGTCGTTCAGCCAGTTCTGCCACTGTTCCGGCTGCTGGTGCGGCCAAATTTTACCGAGGTCGATAAGGTCTTGCGGGGACAGCGCGGTCAGGCGCTCGATGGTCAGTTTCATGCAGAATTTCCGCGCAGCTAAATGATGCCGACAGTGTAATAGATCTTGTGCAGAGCGTTGTGTAAGTTTTTCTGTACGATTACTGTGCAATATGTTTTTTGCACGGGGCATTTTCCGAGTAAATAGTTAGTAAAGGGATTGTTAACCAGCACAACGCGCTACGCCTCAAGGTAAACAGCGCAGATTTAATTCGAATTTTATCCTGTTTACACCGCTTGTTTCTGCCGGATGAAGTTGATTTGCAGCAGAAAATTCCTGTTTAATGGCATGAAAAATAAAGTCTTATTAGAAAATAATGCCGACAAAACGCCTAAATCATTATTACTTATAACAAAAGCGGTCAATAACGATCGGGCGCAGGCAAACACAACAGGTACGTTCACAACGACAGATGGGGATTTGCGGATGAAATTAACAACAGGTAAGGCACTGCTGGCGGGTTGTATTGCGATGGCCATGAGCCAGGCGGCCATGGCGAAAGACATCAAGGTGGCGATCGTCGGGGCGATGTCCGGTCCGGTGGCGCAGTATGGCGACATGGAGTTTACCGGCGCACGCCAGGCGATCGCCGACATCAACGCCAAGGGCGGCATCAAGGGCGACAAGCTGGTCGGTGTCGAATACGACGACGCCTGCGACCCGAAACAGGCGGTTGCGGTCGCCAACAAGGTGATCAACGACGGCATTCGCTACGTAATCGGCCACCTGTGCTCCTCTTCCACCCAGCCGGCGTCCGATATCTATGAAGACGAAGGCGTGATCATGATTACCCCGGCGGCTACCAACGCCGATCTGACCACCCGCGGCTACAAGATGATCCTGCGCACCACCGGCCTGGATTCGGATCAGGGTCCGACCGCCGCCAAGTACATCCTCAGCGACATCAAACCGAAGCGCATCGCCGTGGTGCACGATAAGCAGCAATACGGCGAAGGCCTGGCGCGCTCGGTGCGCGACAGTCTGAAGAAACAGGGCACCGAAGTGGCAATGTTCGAAGGCATCACTGCCGGCGACAAAGACTTCTCCACCCTGGTGGCGCGCCTGAAGAAAGAAAATATCGATTTCGTGTATTTCGGCGGTTACTACCCGGAAATGGGCCAGATCCTGCGTCAGGCCAAACAGGCCGGGTTGACCACCCGCTTCATGGGGCCGGAAGGCGTGGGTAACTCCTCGCTGTCCAACATCGCTGGCGCCGCCTCGGAAGGCATGCTGGTGACGCTGCCGAAACGCTACGATCAGGTGCCCGCCAACCAGCCGATCGTCGATGCGTTGAAAGCCAAGAAGCTGGATCCGACCGGCCCGTTCGTCTGGACCACCTATGCCGCGCTGCAGTCGCTGACCACCGGCATGGAGCGCAGCGGCAGCCAGGAACCGGCGGACATCGTCAAGGATCTGAAAACCGGCAAGCCGGTGGACACCGTGATGGGGCCGTTGAGCTGGGATGACAAGGGCGACCTGAAAGGCTTCGAGTTCGGCGTGTTCGAGTGGCATGCCAACGGCACATCCACACCGATCAAATAAGCCATAATGATTAGGGTGGGGCGCAGCGCGCTGCGCCCGGTGGGTCGGCTTGCCGGCCCCGCTTCCCTTTACCTGCCGGTTCTCCGCCGGCGGGTTTCGCAGCCAAGGGTTCAGAGTATGTCAGAGCAACTCCTCTATTTTCTGCAGCAGATGTTCAACGGCTTAACGTTGGGCAGCACCTATGCATTGATCGCCATCGGTTACACCATGGTTTACGGCATCATCGGCATGATCAACTTCGCCCACGGCGAGGTGTACATGATCGGCAGCTATGTCTCCTTTATCGTCATCGCCGCCCTGATGATGCTCGGCATCGACGTCGGCTGGCTGCTGATCGGCGCCGCGTTCCTGGTCTCGATCGTCATTGCCAGCGCCTACGGCTGGAGCATCGAGCGGGTGGCCTACAAGCCGGTACGCAACTCCAAGCGCCTGATTGCGCTGATCTCGGCCATCGGCATGTCGATATTCCTGCAAAACTACGTCAGCCTGACGCAGGGTTCGCGCGATCTGGCGCTGCCCAGCCTGGTGACCGGCCAATGGGTGCTGGGGGAAAGCAACGGCTTCGCCGCCACCATCAGCACCATGCAGCTGACCATTTGGATCGTGACCTTCCTGGCGATGCTGGCGCTGACGCTGTTTATTCGCTATTCGCGCATGGGGCGCGCCTGCCGCGCCTGCGCGGAGGACCTGAAGATGGCCAGCCTGCTGGGCATCAACACCGACCGGGTGATCTCGCTGACCTTCGTTATCGGGGCGGTAATGGCGGCGGTGGCCGGGGTGTTGCTCGGCCAGTTCTACGGCGTCATCAACCCTTACATCGGCTTTATGGCCGGTATGAAAGCCTTTACCGCCGCGGTCCTGGGCGGCATCGGCAGCATTCCCGGCGCGATGATCGGCGGCCTGGTGCTGGGCGTGGCGGAGGCATTGACCTCCGCCTACCTGAGCACCGAGTACAAAGACGTGGTGTCGTTCGCGTTGCTGATCGTGGTGCTGCTGATCATGCCGACCGGCATCCTCGGGCGTCCGGAGGTTGAGAAAGTATGAAACTCAATCTGCTTAATGCGCTGATCGCCACGGCGGTGCTGTTTGTGATGGCGTCGTTCCTGATGGGCATGCAGCTCAGTCTGGACGGCACCAAACTGGTGGTACACGGCGCGGCGGAAGTGCGCTGGATGTGGATCGGCATCGGCTGCGCCATCGTCTTTCTCTTCCAGCTGTTGCGCCCGCTGATGCAGCAGGGGCTGAAAAAGGTCTCCGGCCCGGCGTTCGTGCTGCCGAGCTTCGACGGCACCACGCCGCGGCAAAAGCTGTTGGCGGCTCTGCTGCTCGTCGCGGCGGTCGCCTGGCCGTTCCTGGTGTCGCGCGGCACGGTGGATATCGCCACGCTGACGCTGATCTACGTGATGCTGGGCCTCGGCCTCAACGTGGTGGTGGGTTTGTCCGGTCTGCTGGTGTTGGGCTATGGCGGTTTCTACGCCATCGGCGCCTACACCTATGCGCTGCTGAATCACTATTACGGCCTCGGTTTTTGGGAGAGCCTGCCTCTGGCGGGCATCGTCACCGCCGCTTTCGGCTTCCTGCTCGGTTTCCCGGTGCTGCGGCTGCGCGGCGACTATCTGGCGATCGTGACGCTCGGCTTCGGCGAGATCGTGCGCATCCTGCTGCTGAACAATACCGAGATCACCGGCGGGCCGAACGGTATCAGCCAGATCCCGAAACCGACCTTTTTCGGCCTGGAGTTTAACCGCAGCCTGCGCGACGGCGGTTGGGATACCTTCCATAACTTCTTCGGCCTGAAATACGATCCGAGCGATCGCATCGTGTTCCTGTACCTGGTGGCGCTGCTGCTGGTGGTGCTGACGCTGTTCGTCATCAACCGCCTGCTGCGCATGCCGCTGGGGCGCGCGTGGGAAGCGCTGCGTGAAGACGAGATCGCCTGCCGCTCGCTGGGCCTCAGCCCGACGCGCATCAAGCTGACCGCCTTTACCATCAGCGCCGCCTTCGCCGGGTTCGCCGGCACGCTGTTTGCCGCGCGCCAGGGGTTCGTCAGCCCGGAATCCTTCACCTTCGTCGAATCGGCCTTCGTGTTGGCGATCGTGGTGTTGGGGGGCATGGGGTCGCAGTTCGCGGTCATTCTGGCGGCGATCCTGCTGGTGGTGTCGCGCGAGCTGATGCGCGATCTGAATGAATACAGCATGCTGCTGCTGGGTGCACTGATGGTGCTGATGATGATTTGGCGGCCGCAGGGGCTGTTGCCGATGAAACGGCCGCAGCTGAAGCTGCAGGCGGCGGATATTCGCGCGGGCAAGGGGGAGCAGGCATGAGCGTTCAACCTTTACTGCAGGTGGAAGGCCTGTCGATGCGTTTCGGCGGGCTGCTGGCGGTCAACAATGTGGCGTTGACGCTGAACGAAGGCGAAATCGTATCGCTGATCGGCCCCAACGGCGCCGGCAAGACGACGGTGTTCAACTGCCTGACCGGTTTTTACCGCCCGACCGGCGGCACCATCAAATTGCGCGATCGCCATCTGGAAGGGCTGGCGGGGCAGGCCATCGCCCGTATGGGCGTGGTGCGCACCTTCCAGCACGTGCGGTTGTTCCGTGAAATGACGGTGATCGAGAACCTGCTGGTGGCGCAGCATCAGCATCTGAAAAGCGGCGTGTTCGCCGGACTGCTGAAAACCCCGGCCTTCCGCCGCGCCGAAGCCGAGGCGCTGACGCGCGCGGCGGAGTGGCTCGAGCGCGTCGGCCTGCTGGATATGGCCAACCGTTCGGCGGGCAACCTGGCCTACGGGCAGCAGCGGCGGCTGGAGATCGCCCGTTGCATGGTGACCCGGCCGGAGTTGCTGATGCTGGACGAACCGGCCGCCGGCCTTAACCCGAAAGAGACCGATGAGCTGGATCATCTGATCGTCGAGCTGCGTGACCGGCATAAGGTATCGGTACTGCTGATCGAGCACGACATGAAGCTGGTGATGGGCATTTCCGACCGCATTTATGTGGTGAATCAGGGCACGCCGCTGGCGCAGGGCACACCGGCGGAGATCCGCAACAACCCGGACGTGATCCGGGCTTATTTGGGCGAAGAATAATATGTTGTCATTCAATCAGGTATCCGCCCATTACGGCAAAATTCAGGCGCTGCATCAGGTCAGCCTGACGATCAGGCAGGGCGAAATCGTGACGTTAATCGGGGCCAACGGCGCCGGTAAAACCACGCTGCTCGGCACCCTGTGCGGCGAACCGCGCGCCAGCGAAGGCAGCATCATCTTCCTGGATCAGGACATCACCCAGTGGCAAACCTCGCGCATCATGCGCGAGGCGGTGGCGATCGTACCGGAAGGGCGGCGCGTCTTCTCGCGTATGACGGTGGAAGAAAACCTGGCGATGGGCGGCTTTTTC
This sequence comes from Serratia sp. LTN-2, assembly GCF_059740205.1. Classification (NCBI taxonomy): domain Bacteria; kingdom Pseudomonadati; phylum Pseudomonadota; class Gammaproteobacteria; order Enterobacterales; family Yersiniaceae; genus Serratia; species Serratia sp. LTN-2. The sequence continues at coordinate 248,288 of NZ_JCAXDO010000006.1, forward strand.
GCCGATCGCCAGCAGTATCAACAGCGCATCGAACGGGTGTTCACTCTGTTCCCGCGCCTGCTGGAGCGGCGTAACCAGCGCTCCGGCACCATGTCCGGCGGCGAGCAGCAAATGTTGGCCATCGGCCGCGCGCTGATGAGCCAGCCGAAGCTGCTGCTGCTCGACGAGCCCTCGCTCGGGCTGGCGCCGATCATCATCCAGCAGATCTTCGACATCATTCAGCAGCTGCGGGAAGAGGGCATGACCATCTTCCTGGTGGAGCAAAACGCCAATCAGGCGCTGAAATTGGCGGACCGCGGTTATGTGCTGGAAAACGGCCGCGTGGTGTTGGAAGATACGGGGGCTGCATTGTTAGCCAACGAAGCAGTGAGGTCGGCGTATCTGGGCGGTTAATCCGCCCCCCTACGAATTAAAATAATCAGGTACGAGAAGAAGAAATGAAGACAGAAGGGTTACTCGCGCAGCGCATCGTTAACGTAAAAAGTTCGGCCATCCGTGAATTGCTTAAGCACAGCAAGATGGAACACGTCATTTCGCTGGCGGGCGGCATCCCCTCTGATGCGCTGTTCGATTTCGAAGGATTGAGCATCGCCACGCAGCAGGCGATCACCGAACAGCCGAAAAGCGCGTTCCAGTATGGCTTGACCGAGGGCAGCCCGCTGCTGCGTGAGCGCATCTGCGCGCTGTGCGCCGAGCGCGGCGTCACCGCTCGCGCGGAAGAGGTGATGGTCACCGCCGGCTCTCAGCAGGCATTGGATTTGGTGATGCGCGCCATCGTCAACCCGGGCGACGTATTCGTGGTGGAGCGCCCGACCTACCTGGCGGCGCTGCAAACGCTGGAACTGGCGGAGGCCAACATCATGTCGGTTTCGTCCGACAGCGACGGCATGGTGGTGGAAGAGTTGGCCGAGCTGCTGAAAACCCAGCGCATCAAGGGCGTGTATGTGGTGCCGAACTTCGGCAACCCCAGCGGCATCACCCTGAGCGCCGCGCGCCGCGAACTGCTGGTGAAGCTGGCCGCCGAACATAACTTCCTGATCATCGAAGACGATCCGTACGGCGAGCTGCGCTTCACCGAAGAGCGCCACCCGACGCTGCATCAGGTGTCGCAGCGGGTGCTGGGCAACACCGACCACATCATCTATACCTCGACCTTCTCCAAGATCCTGGCGCCGGGCCTGCGGTTGGGCTGGGCGATCCTGCCGCCGTTCCTGCTGCATAAAGTGGCGATCATCAAACAGGCGGCGGATCTGCACGCCAGCGCGCTGTCGCAGAGCATCGTCGAGTGCTACCTCGGTTTGGGCCGCCTGCCGGCGCAGATCGACAAGATCCGCGCCGCCTACAAACAGAAGGGCGAGATCCTGGCCGGTTTGGTGGAACAGGAACTGGGCGACTACATCACCTTCGATAAGCCGAAGGGCGGCATGTTCCTGTGGGCGCGTTTCCGCCAGCCGTTCAACGCCACCGAATGGCTGAACGCCACCCTGCAGCAGGGCGTGGTGTTCGTGCCGGGGGAATACTTCTTCTCCGACAATCCGGATCGTTCGACCTTCCGCCTGTCGTTCGCCACCGCCACCGAGCAACAGATGCAGGAAGCGGTGGCGCGTCTGCGCCGTTCGCTGTAATCCTCGCGGCGGCGGAGCACATGCCCGCCGCCGACATCAAACCGCCATCTTCACTTCACCTTGCCGTCATGTGGCTGTCATGTAACGGTTATTTTTCTGTCATCCGAGCATGGCATGTTATCCCCCGTCATCTTTCGAGCCGCAGCGTTGTTGGCTGCCCGGCTGCCCCCCTGTCACTTAGTTAGCTAAGCTCCAGGGTGCCAGCAGGTTGCCGCCTGGCTGCAACTCGAAAGCTATAGGGGGCACTCCCTCATCAAGAATTGATTCTTTTCGCTCACGCGCTTTTACACCAGCTTTTTTCAGGAGTTAGGCATGCTCACCTACGCTATTCGCAAAACCACGCTGTGCGTCGCGTTGACCCTGGCGGTCAGCACTCAGGCACTGGCGGCGACCGAGATCCCGTTCTGGCATTCGATGGAAGGCGAACTGGGTAAGGAAGTGGATTCCCTGGCGGAGCGCTTCAACCAGTCGCACAGCGACGTCAAGATTGTGCCGGTTTATAAAGGCAACTACGAACAGAGCCTGGCGGCGGGCATCGCCGCTTACCGCTCCGGCAAGGCGCCGGCGATCCTGCAGGTTTACGAGGTGGGCACCGCCACCATGATGGCCAGCAAGGCCATCAAGCCAGTCTACGAAGTGTTCAAAGAGGCCGGCATCAACTTCGACGAGTCGGTGTTCGTGCCGACGGTGGCCGGCTATTACACCGACAACAAGAGCGGCCATCTGCTGTCGCAGCCGTTCAACAGCTCCACGCCGGTGCTGTACTACAACAAAGACGCCTTCAAGAAGGCCGGCCTGAACCCGGATCAGCCGCCGAAAACCTGGCAGGAACTGGCGGCGGATACTGCCAAGCTGCGCGCGGCCGGCATGAAATGCGGCTACGCCAGCGGCTGGCAGGGCTGGATCCAACTGGAGAACTTCAGCGCCTGGCACGGCGTGCCGTTCGCCAGTGAAAACAACGGTTTCGGCGGTACCAACGCCAAGCTGGAGTTCAACAAGCCGCTGCAGGTCAAGCATATCGAGCTGCTCGAAGCGATGAACAAGAAGGGTGATTTCACCTACTTCGGCCGCAAAGACGAATCCACCGAGAAGTTCTACAACGGCGATTGCGCCATCACCACCGCCTCTTCCGGTTCGCTGGCGGACATCAAGCACTACGCTAAATTCAACTACGGCGTCGGCATGATGCCTTACGATGCCGACGCGAAAAACGCGCCGCAGAACGCCATCATCGGCGGGGCCAGTCTGTGGGTGATGAACGGCAAAGACGCCGCCACCTACAAGGGCGTGGCCGAGTTCCTGCAGTACCTGGCGCAGCCGGAAATCGCCGCCGAATGGCACCAGAAGACCGGCTATCTGCCGATCACCACCGCGGCTTACGATCTGACCAAGCAGCAGGGCTTCTACGACAAGAACCCGGGCGCCGACGTCGCCACTCGCCAGATGCTGAACAAGCCGCCATTGCCGTTCACCAAGGGGCTGCGCCTGGGCAACATGCCGCAGATCCGCAGCGTGGTGGATGAGGAGCTGGAAGGCGTGTGGACCGGCAAGAAAACGCCTCAGCAGGCGCTGGACGCCGCCGTGCAGCGCGGTGACGTGCTGCTGCGCCGTTTCGAAGCGTCGACCAAGTAATCCTGTGTCGCGGGCCCGGTAGACCGGGCTCGCATCTTCACGCCGATCCTCCCGCACCCGATTAATGGTTTAACGTCTATGTCATCTTCCCGTCCCGGTTTCGGCTGCAGCTGGTTGCCCTATGCATTAGTGCTGCCGCAGCTGCTGATTACCGCCGTGTTCTTTTTATGGCCCGCCGGCGAGGCGCTGTGGTATTCGGTGCAGAGTCTCGATCCGTTCGGCCTGTCCAGCCAGTTTGTCGGGCTGGATAACTTTAAGCAGCTGTTCCAGGATCCTTACTACCTCGACTCGTTCTACACCACGCTGATCTTCAGCTTCCTGGTGGCGGGCATCGGGCTGGCGGTCTCGCTGTTTTTCGCCGCGCTGGTGGACTACGTGCTGCGCGGCAGCCGCCTCTACCGCACGCTGATGATCCTGCCCTATGCGGTGGCGCCGGCAGTGGCGGCGGTGCTGTGGATCTTTCTGTTCAACCCCGGTCTCGGGTTGATCACTCACTTCCTCAATGGGCTGGGCTATAACTGGAACCATGCGCAAAACAGCGGCCAGGCGATGTTCCTGGTGGTGCTGGCCTCGGTATGGCAGCAGATAAGCTATAACTTCCTGTTTTTCCTCGCCGCGTTGCAGTCGATCCCGCGTTCGCTGGTGGAGGCGGCCGCCATCGACGGCGCCGGCCCGGTACGCCGCTTCTTCCATCTGGTGCTGCCGCTGATCGCGCCGGTGAGCTTCTTCCTGCTGGTGGTCAATCTGGTGTACGCCTTCTTCGATACCTTCCCGGTGATCGACGCCGCCACCGGCGGCGGGCCGGTGCAGTCCACCACCACGTTGATCTACAAGATCTACCGCGAAGGCTTCGCCGGATTGGATCTCTCCAGCTCCGCCGCGCAGTCGGTGATCCTGATGCTGCTGGTGATCGGCCTGACGGTGATCCAGTTCCGCTTCGTTGAACGTAAGGTGCGCTACCAATGATTGAGAATCGACGCGGGCTGGACATCTTCAGCCATGTGATGCTGATTATCGGCGTGCTGGTGGTGCTGTTCCCGCTGTACGTGGCCTTTGTCGCCGCCACGCTGGACGACAAACAGGTGTTTCAGGTGCCGATGACGCTGGTGCCCGGCGGCCACCTGTGGGAGAACATCCGCAATATCTGGCAGGGCGGCGTGGGCAACCTCAAAGTGCCGTTCTCGTTGCTGCTGCTGAACAGCGTGATCATGGCGCTGGCGATCACCTTCGGCAAGATCGCGGTGTCGGTGCTGTCGGCTTACGCCATCGTGTACTTCCGCTTTCCGCTGCGCAGCCTGTTCTTCTGGCTGATTTTCCTCACCCTGATGCTGCCGGTGGAAGTGCGTATTTTTCCGACGGTGGAGGTGATCTCCAATCTCAACCTGCTGGACAGTTACACCGGTCTGACGCTGCCGCTGATGGCCTCGGCTACCGCCACTTTCCTGCTGCGCCAGTTCTTCATGACGCTGCCGGATGAGCTGCTGGAGGCGGCGCGCATCGACGGCGCCGGGCCGATGCGTTTCTTCTGGGACATCGTGCTGCCGCTGTCGAAGACCAATCTGGCGGCGCTGTTCGTCATCACCTTTATCTACGGCTGGAACCAATACCTGTGGCCGATCCTGATCACCAGCGACGCCTCGATGGGCACCGCGGTAGCGGGTATCAAAAGCATGATCTCCACTTCCGGCGCGCCGACCCAGTGGAACCAGGTGATGGCGGCGATGATTCTGACTTTATTGCCACCGCTGGCGGTGGTGCTTCTGATGCAGCGCTGGTTTGTGCGCGGTCTGGTTGATAGCGAGAAATAACGACGATGGCAGGATTAAAACTACAGGCGGTCACCAAGTCTTACGACGGTAAAACGCCGGTGATCAAACAGATCGATCTCGATGTGGCGGACGGTGAGTTCATCGTGATGGTTGGCCCGTCCGGCTGCGGCAAGTCCACGCTGCTGCGCATGGTAGCCGGGCTGGAACGCACCACCAGCGGCGATATCTATATCGATACCCGGCGCGTGACCGATCTGGAGCCCAAGGATCGCGGCATCGCGATGGTGTTCCAGAACTACGCGCTCTATCCGCACATGAGCGTATACGACAACATGGCCTACGGCCTCAAGATCCGCGGTTTTGGCAAGGATCATATCCGCCAGCGGGTGGAGGAGGCGGCGCGCATTCTGGAGCTGGAGCCGCTGCTCAAGCGTAAACCGCGCGAGCTATCCGGCGGCCAGCGTCAGCGCGTGGCGATGGGGCGCGCCATCGTGCGCGAACCGGCGGTGTTCCTGTTCGATGAACCCTTGTCCAACCTGGACGCCAAACTGCGGGTGCAGATGCGCCTGGAGCTGCAACAGCTGCACCGACGCCTGAAAACCACCAGCCTGTACGTGACCCACGATCAGGTGGAGGCGATGACGCTGGCGCAGCGGGTGATCGTGATGAATAAGGGCGTGGCGGAGCAGATCGGCACGCCGAGCGAAGTGTACCAACGGCCGGCTTCGCTGTTCGTCGCCGGCTTTATCGGCTCGCCGGCGATGAATTTGCTGCCCGGTACCCTCAGTGCCGACGGTAGCCAGCTGCTGCTGGCGGACGGCATGGCGCTGCCGTTGCCGGTGGCCAAACCGCAGTGGGCGGGGCGGCAGTTGACGCTGGGCGTCAGGCCGGAGCATATTCAGCTGGTGGCGCAAGGCCAGGGCGTGCCGTTGCAGTTGCAGACGCTGGAACTGCTGGGAGCCGACAATCTGGCGCACGGCCAGTGGGGCGGCCACGGAGTGATCGCGCGGTTGTCGCATGAAACCTTGCCGACGGCGGGCAGTACGCTATATTTGCAGCTGCCTGCTCAGGCGCTGCACTTCTTTGACACCCACAGCGGATTACGGATGGATTGATGACTAGACCCTGGCCTTATCCTCATATTGTCGCCCATCGCGGCGGCGGTTCTCTGGCGCCGGAAAATACCCTGGCGGCGATCGACGTCGGCGCGCGCCATGGCCACAAGATGATCGAGTTCGACGCCAAGCTGGCGCAGGACGGACAAATTTTCCTGCTGCATGACGATACGCTGGATCGCACCAGCAACGGCTGGGGCGTGGCGGGCGAACTGCCGTGGGATAAACTGGTGCAGCTGGACGCCGGCAACTGGTACAGCTCGGCCTTCAAGGGCGAGCGGCTGCCGCTGCTGTCGGAAGTGGCGGAACGCTGCCAGGAACATGGTCTGATGGCCAATATCGAAATCAAACCGACCACCGGCAGCGACGATGAAACCGGCCGGGTGGTGGCGCTGGCGGCGCGGCTGCTGTGGCAAGGGCAGACCGACCCGTTGCTCTCCTCCTTCTCGGTGGAAGCGCTGGCGGCGGCGCAGCGCACCGTGCCGGATTTGCCGCGCGGCTTGCTGCTGGAGGACTGGGACGATAACTGGCGCGAGCTGACGGAGCGCCTGGACTGCGTCTCGCTGCATATCGACCATAAAGCGCTGACCGCCGAGCGGGTGAAAGCGTTGAAAGACGCCGGTCTGCGCATTCTGGTGTACACCGTTAACCAGCCGGATCGCGCGCGCCTGCTGCTCGACTGGGGCGTTGACTGCATTTGCACCGACCGGATAGATTTGATTGGCCCGGAGTTCTAATCCGGCGCCGATGAATCCCGCGACGACAAGCCTTGCCGCCGCACCACCGGAAGGAATGCGATGCCTGGCTTTATCCTGTCACTGTGGCACCAGATGGTGCTGTCTTTACCGCTGTTCGTCCTGATCGCGTTGGGTTATGGGCTGATTCGCTGGGGGAAATGGCCCACCAGCATCACCGATGGCCTGACGCGCTTTGTGTTTTCCCTCGCCTTGCCCGCCATGCTATTTCGCATGATGTGCGACTTCTCGCAGCGTCCGGCGGTCGACGCCCGGCTGCTGATCGCGTTCTTCGGCAGTTGCCTGATCGTGTTCGTGCTCGGCCGTCTCGTCGCCCGGCACCTTTTCCGGCTGGATGGCGTCGCCGGGTCGGTGTTTGCGCTGGGCGGTATTTTCTCCAATAACGTGATGCTCGGTTTACCGATCGCCAGCGTGATGCTGGGGGAGGCGGCGATCCCGTCGGTGGCGCTGGTGCTGGTGTTCAACGGCCTGATCCTGTGGACGCTGGTCACGGTGTCGATCGAATGGGCGCGCAACGGCTCGCCGACGCTGGGGGGCTTTGCTAAAACCGCGCGCAGCGTACTGACCAATCCGCTGATCGTCGGCATTTTGTCCGGCACACTGTTCAGCCTGACCGGCTTGCCGCTGCCGGACTTCGTCGACCGGCCGGTCAGCATGCTCGGCCAGGTGGCGGCGCCGCTGTCGCTGGTGGTGCTCGGCATGGGGCTCGCTGAGTACCGCATCAGCGAAGTCTGGCAGTTGAGCAGCGCCATCTGCGTGTTGAAATTGCTGGTGCAGCCGTTAGTGATTTGGCTGCTGGCCTGGATGATGGCGCTGCCGCCGATGGAGACCCGCGTCGTGGTGCTGCTGGGCTCAATGGCGGTGGGCGTGAACGTCTACCTGATGTCGCGCCAGTTCAATACGCTCACCGGCCCGGCCGCCACCAGCCTGGTGATGTCCACCGTGCTGGCGGCGATCACCACGCCGCTGATCCTCACCGTTATGGGCGTGCGGGCGTAGCCGGCAGCGGCGCCTGCGGCACTGCCGGCGTGGTGCGGTTGAACGGATCGCGCGGTTGGTTGCCGTTAGGCAGCAGTTGGCCGCCGTTCGGCGTGGTTTGCAGCAGCTGTTGCCGCTGATTGTCGAACTGCCGCTGCTGCTGCTGGCGGCGTTGATCCATCTGCCGGTTGTTCAACAGGCGCTGTTGCTGGGCCTGTTGGCTGTTTTGGTTGAGGAACTGCTGCTGTGAACGCAGGTCGGTCACGCCGTTGGCCGCCGCAGCCAGACCGGGCAGCAGCAACAGAGCGAACAGGATGTGAGACGTTTTCATGATGGTTACCTCGCTTTTTTATTAAGCCTAACGCAGCGGCGAAATTTTGCCGGTAGTTTATCTTTTGCTCAGATGTAAACCGCCTTTCATCCCCTTATGCATCCATCTTCCGTTACAATCGCCCTTTCGGTATTTTTAGGATGAACCCATCGTGCTGCTCTTGGTTATCACCACCATTTTGTGGGCGTTCTCTTTCAGCCTGATCGGCGAATATTTGGCGGGCCATGTCGACAGCTGGTTCTCGGTGCTGATGCGCATCGGGCTGGCGGCGCTGGTATTCCTGCCGTTTCTGCGCTGGCGCAATATCAAACCCAGGGTGATCCTGCTGTATATGCTGGTGGGTGCCTGCCAACTGGGCATCATGTACCTGTTCAGCTTCCGCGCCTATCTCTACCTGACGGTGCCGGAGTTCCTGCTGTTTACCGTGCTGACGCCGCTGTACATCACGCTGATCTATGATTTGCTGAGCGGCCGGCGCTTGCGCTGGGGCTACGTATTCAGCGCGTTGTTGGCGGTGCTGGGCGCGGCGATCATCCGCTATCACCAGTTGAGCGAGCACTTCTGGTGGGGGCTGCTGTTGGTGCAGGCGGCGAACATCAGCTTCGCCATCGGCATGGTCGGCTATAAGCGCCTGATGGAAGTGCACCCCTTGCCGCAGCACACCGCATTTTCCTGGTTCTACCTGGGGGCGGCGGTAGTGGCGGTGGTGGCCTGGTGCCTGTGGGGCAATCCGCAACAGCTGCCGACCACTCACCTGCAGTGGGGCGTGCTGATCTGGCTGGGCGTGGTGGCGTCGGGGCTGGGTTATTTCATGTGGAACTACGGCGCGACGCAGGTGGATGCCGGCACGCTCGGCATCATGAACAATATGCATGTGCCGGCCGGGCTGTTGGTCAACCTGGCTATCTGGCAACAGCAGCCGCACTGGCCGAGCTTTATCATCGGCGGAGCGGTGATCGTCGCTTCGCTGTGGGTGCACCGCCGCTGGGTGGCGCCGAAACAGAACGGCTAAGAGGATGGGCCCCGGCAGAGGGGCCCGCAAGTTTATACGCCGGCCGCCAACGCTTTGGCGCCGGTTGCGCCGGGGCGTGCGGCGTCGCGCACAAACGGCAGATGATCGCAGGCGTGCTGACGGGCCGAGCGGATAAAGGCTTCAGTCACCGTCTGGCGTTGCTCGCCGTCGCGCACGGCGGCGTACAGCCGGCTCCACAGGCCGTCGCCCAGGGTTTTGGTCACCACCAGGCCTTGCTGTTCGAAGCTCTCCACCACCCAGTGCGGCAGCGCCGCAATCCCCATCCGCGCCGATACCATCTGGATCAGCAGCAGCGTGTTATCGACGTTCTTCAACGCCGGGCTGACGCCCGCCGGCTGCAGGAAATGCCGCCAGATATCCAGCCGCTGGCGCTGCACCGGGTAAATCAACAGAGTTTCATCGCTCAAATCTTCCGGTTCGATGTGCGGCTTGGCGGCCAGCGGATGATCCGGCGCCAGCACCAGACGCACCTCGAAATCGAACATCGGCGAATAGTGCAGGCCGCTGCGCGGCAGAATATCCGACGTCATCACCAGATCCAGCTCGCCCTGCTGTAAAGCCGGCTGCGGATCGAAAGTGACGCCGGAGGTGAAGTCCATCACCACCTGTGGGAAACGCCGGCGGAAATTGTCCAGCGCCGGCGTCAGCCACTGAATGCAGCTGTGGCATTCGATGGCGATGCGCAGCGTAGTCTGATGGGGCTCGTGGCAGGCCTGCAGCGCCTGTGAGATTTGTGGCAGCACCTGTTCCGCCAGCTGCAGCAGGATCTCGCCCTGGGCGGTGAAGCGCAGCGGCTGGCTCTTGCGCACGAACAGCTTGAAGCCCAGACGTTGCTCAAGATCGCTGAACTGGTGCGACAGGGCAGACTGCGTCTGATGAAGTTGGGCCGCCGCCCCCGCCAGCGAACCGCTGCTGCGCAGGGCCTGCAGCGTCCGTAAATGTTTCAGTTCGATCATGAGAGTCCTTCACATTGACAGTGAATAAATTGCGCTTGTGGTTAATACAGTACCTGCTGATTATGGATGTGTAAACATCTGGACGGCTAAATGGGGAATATGACGATGGCAATTTTGAATCACACACTGGGTTTTCCTCGCGTTGGGCTGCGACGTGAGCTGAAAAAAGCTCAGGAAAGCTACTGGGCTGGCAACTCAACGCAGGAAGAGCTGTTGGCGGTTGGCCGCGAGCTGCGCGCTCGCCATTGGCAACAGCAACAGCAGGCCGGGGTGGATTTGGTGCCGGTCGGCGATTTCGCCTGGTACGATCATGTGTTGACCACCAGCCTGCTGTTGGGCAACGTGCCGGCGCGCCATCAGAATGCGGATGGCTCGATCGATCTGGACACGCTGTTCCGCATCGGCCGAGGCCGCGCACCGACCGGCGAGCCGGCGGCCGCGGCGGAAATGACCAAATGGTTCAACACCAACTACCACTACATGGTGCCCGAGTTCCAGCAAGGTCAGCAGTTCAAGCTGGGCTGGACCCAGCTGCTGGACGAAGTGGACGAAGCGCTGGCGCTTGGTCACCGCATCAAACCGGTGCTGCTTGGCCCGGTGACCTATCTGTGGCTGGGTAAAGTGAAGGGCGAGCCGTTCGATCGCCTGTCGTTGCTGAAAGACATTCTGCCGGTTTACCAGCAGGTGCTGGCCGAGCTGGCGAAACGCGGCGTCGAGTGGGTGCAGATTGACGAGCCTGCGCTGGTGCTGGAGCTGCCGCAGGCCTGGCTGGGCGCCTTTAAACCGGCTTACGACGCGCTGCAGGGGCAGGTGAAACTGCTGCTGACCACTTACTTCGACAGCGTCGGCCACAACCTCGACACTATTCGCACGCTGCCGGTGCAGGGGCTGCACGTCGATCTGGTCGCCGGCCATGACGATATCGCCGCGTTGAGCGCCGCATTGCCGCAAGAGTGGCTGCTGTCGCTGGGCGCGATCAACGGCCGCAACGTTTGGCGCGCCGATCTGAGCCGCTGGTTCGAACGTCTGCAACCGCTGGTGGGCCGCCGCCCGCTGTGGATCGGCACCTCCTGTTCACTGCTGCACAGCCCGATCGATCTGAGCGTGGAAAGCCGTCTGGACGAAGAAGTGAAGAGCTGGTTCGCCTTCGCGTTGCAAAAATGTGCCGAGCTGGCGCTGCTGACTGCGGCGCTGAACGCGCCCGACGCGGCGAAACAGGCCGAACTGGACGCCTACAGCGCGCCGATCCGCGCCCGCCGTCAGTCGAGCCGTGTACACAATGCGCAGGTTGAGCGCCGTCTGGCCGCTATCACCGCGCAGGACAGCGAGCGCCACAGCGCTTACGCCGAGCGCGCCAGGGCGCAGCGCGAACGTTTCAACCTGCCGGCCTGGCCGACCACCACCATCGGTTCGTTCCCGCAGACCACCGAGATCCGCGGCCTGCGCCTGGACTTCAAGCAGGGCCGTCTGGACGGCAGCAACTACCGCACCAGCATCGGTGAGCACATCAAACAGGCGATCGTTGAGCAGGAGCGCCTCGGGCTGGACGTGCTGGTGCACGGTGAAGCCGAGCGCAACGACATGGTGGAATACTTCGGCGAGAACCTGGACGGCTTCGTGTTTACCCAGAACGGCTGGGTGCAGAGCTACGGTTCCCGCTGCGTGAAGCCGCCGGTGATCATCGGCGATGTCAGCCGCCCGGAAGCCATCACCGTCGAATGGGCCAAATTCGCCCAGTCTCTGACCGACAAGCCGGTAAAAGGCATGTTGACCGGGCCGGTGACCATCCTGTGTTGGTCGTTCCCGCGTGAAGACGTGACCCGCGAAGTGATCGCCAAGCAGATTGCGCTGGCACTGCGCGACGAGGTGGAAGATCTGGAAAAAGCCGGCATCGGCATCATTCAGATCGACGAACCTGCGCTGCGCGAGGGGCTGCCGCTGCGTCAATCCGATTGGGCCGCCTATCTGAACTGGGCGGTGGACGCCTTCAAGCTGAACGCCGCCGTGGCGCGGGATGATACCCAGATCCACACCCACATGTGTTATTGCGAGTTCAACGACATCATGGACTCCATCGCCGCGCTGGACGCCGACGTGATCACTATCGAGACCTCGCGTTCCGATATGGATCTGCTGGAAGCCTTCAAAGAGTTCGAATACCCGAACGAAATCGGGCCGGGCGTCTACGACATCCACTCGCCGAACGTGCCGAGCGTGGAATGGATTGAAGCGTTGCTGCGTAAAGCCGCGCAGAATATCCCGGCTGAACGCCTGTGGGTTAACCCGGATTGCGGCCTGAAAACCCGCGGCTGGCCGGAAACCCGCCAGTCGCTGGCCAACATGGTATTGGCGGCGCAGCGCCTGCGCGAGCAGGCGTGATGAGTGCGGCGTATTGACCGCCGCTTATAGATTTACTGGTGTGATGATTGGGCGCTTCGGCGCCCTTTTTTATGCGGGGGAGGTTACTTGACGCCGTGCTGGGCGAACCACGCCAGCATGCGCTGCCAACCGTCCTGCGCCGCTTCGGCGTTGTAGCTGGGGCGATAGTCGGCGTTGAACGCGTGCCCGACACCGGGGTACACCACGATTTCAGCATCAGCGTTGGCGGCGCGGATCGCCTGACGCATGGTTTCCACCGTCTCCAGCGGAATACTGCTGTCCTGCCCGCCATACAGCCCCAGCACCGGCGTCGACAGGTGCGTTGCGACATCGACCGGATGCTTCGGTGAATTCAGCGTTTTTTCACCCACCAGCTTGCCGTACCAGGCGACCGCCGCCTTCAACTGCGGGTTGTGCGCCGCATACAGCCAGGTAATGCGGCCGCCCCAGCAGAAGCCGGTGATCGCCAGCTTGCCGGCGTCGCCGCCGTGGCGGATGGCCCAGTGCGCGGCGTGGTCCAGATCCGACAGCACCTGGCGATCCGGCACCTTGGTCACCAGTTGCTGGAACAACTCGCCGATATCGGTGTAGTTATTGGCGTCGCCCTGGCGGAAATAGAGCTCGGGCGCGATCGCCAGATAGCCCTGTTTCGCCAGGCGGCGGCACAGATCCTGAATATGTTCATGTACGCCGAAGATTTCCTGCACCACCAGCACGATGGGGAAGGGGCCGTTATGGTCGGCGGGTTTGGCGACGTAGGCCGGCAGCGCGTCTCCCTGAGAAGGGATGGTCGTTTGCCCGGCGTGAATGCCCTGTTCATCGGTGATAATCGCGGAGGCGGCCAACGGCGCGGCGGCCGGGGCGAATCCCCCCTGAGCCTGTTCTAATGTCATCACATGTTCGGTTTTCATTGCGGTCTCCGTGCAATAGAAAAAAGCGCTGAGATTAACTATAGGAAAGATTACCCATTATTGGCGCTGCGTGGAGCACTTTCGGACAAGTCGATAAAAAACGGCTAATTATCTGGCTTTACGGCATTTTTAGGCGCTTTTTATCATGTTATTGCGGGTTTTGGCCCACGTAATTGCCATAAGGTGCGTTAGATGGCTTTTTTGTCCCTAAGCAGCCGATAAGATAGGGTTATTTCTGGTTGTTGAGCTAAATAGTTTCAACCGGCAACCAACGGGGAGAGGTGGCAAGCTTTGTCGGCTAGACTGAGGTTCAGCAAGAGAGTGCTGGCGGCGCTGTCTCGTTATTTTGTGATAAAAATCACAAAAAATATGTAGCATGTAATTTGTTTCTCTTTTCATAGTGACTGTCGTCACGAAAATAGGCGACGATTTTCAGTAGAGTGCTTTTTTGTTCCTCCCAATAAACATGATCCATGAGGAGTCTCGTATGTCTCAGTCTGACGTTTTTCATCTCGGCCTCACCAAGAACGATTTACAAGGGGCCCAGCTTGCCATCGTGCCGGGCGATCCGCAGCGCGTAGAGAAGATTGCCAAGCTGATGGAAAATCCGGTGCATCTGGCCTCCCATCGTGAATTCACCACCTGGCGCGCGGAGCTGGACGGCAAGGCGGTGATCGTCTGCTCCACCGGCATCGGCGGCCCGTCTACCTCTATCGCGGTGGAAGAGCTGGCGCAGCTGGGCATCCGCACCTTCCTGCGCATCGGCACCACCGGCGCCATTCAGGCGAACATCAACGTCGGTGACGTGCTGGTCACCACGGCGGCGGTACGCCTCGACGGCGCCAGCCTACACTTTGCGCCGATGGAGTTCCCGGCGGTCGCGGACTTCGCCTGCACCACCGCGCTGGTGGAAGCGGCCAAAGCCAGCGGCGCGACCACCCACATTGGCGTAACCGCCTCTTCCGATACTTTCTACCCGGGCCAGGAACGTTACGATACCTACTCCGGCCGCGTGGTCAGCCGTTTCAAAGGCTCGATGGAAGAGTGGCAGGCGATGGGCGTGATGAACTATGAAATGGAATCCGCCACGCTGCTGACCATGTGCGCCAGCCAGGGCCTGCGCGCCGGCATGGTGGCTGGGGTGATCGTCAACCGCACCCAGCAAGAGATCCCGAACGCCGAGACCATGAAAAACACCGAAAGCAAAGCGGTGCAGATCGTGGTGGACGCCGCTCGTCGCCTGCTGTAATCACCTTCCCTGAACGGGCCGCCGACGCGGCTCGTTTTTCCATTCGCGACTAATCTGTTACGGTGATACTCCTCAGCGCTGCGCCGATGGCCGCCGCGCGTTGTCAGAACAACAACAACGAGGACGTTTATGACCGCCCAGATCCTGCTTCATCCTTCGCTTGCGCCGCTCGACGGTGGCATCAATTTCCGTGACTTCGGCGGCAACGGCGTGGCCGATGGGCGCCGCATCAAGCGCGGCCTGCTGTTTCGCTCCGGTTCCCTCGAGCGGCTGACGGAAAACGACTGCGCCTTTCTCGCCGGTGTGCCGGTGCGTTCGGTGCTGGACTATCGCGATGCCGACGAAGTGCAGGCCAAGCCGGATATTCTGTGGAATGGTGCCGACTATCATCACGTGCCGGCCAACCCGCTGAGCAGCGAAGTCAACGCCAACCTGGAGAAGCTCACCAACGAAACGCTGGCCGCTTTCGACGCCCGCGCGTTCATGCTGGAACTGTATCGTCGCCTGCCGTTCGGCAATGCAGCCTATCAGCGGCTGGCGCAGCTGCTGAGCAATCCTGGCGGCGGCGCCATCGTGCAGCATTGCGCGGTCGGCAAGGATCGCACCGGGGTCGGCTCGGCGCTGGTGCTGTTCGCGCTGGGGGCCGACGAGGCGACCGTGCTGGAAGACTATCTGCTGACCGAAACCACGCTGGCCGCTTTCCGCGAGCAGATGCTGGATCAGCTGTCTATCAAGCTGAATGCGGCGGCGCTGGAGCAATTCGCCTACGTGCTCAGCGCGCGTGAGGAGTTCCTGATGACCGCGCTGGGCTGCATCCGTCAGCAATACGGCTCCACCGACCGCTGGCTGGAGGCGGAATATGGTCTGGGCGCGGCACAGCGCGAAGTGCTGCAGGCGTTCTACCTCGAGTAAATCGCCGCGTGTTTAACCGGGGTTTAACTCGCCCCGGCCTATCCTAAGCGGTGAATTATCGCGTATCAGGAGCCCCGCATTGAGCCTCAATGACGTTATCAACTGGGTCAGCGACGTCGTGCGTCAGCACGAAGGCTGGGCCATTCCCATCATCTTTTTCCTGGCGTTCGGCGAGTCGTTGGCGTTTTTGTCGCTGCTGTTGCCGGCCACGGTGATCCTGCTGGCGCTGGGCGCGCTGATCGGCGAAAGCGGCATCGCCTTTTGGCCGATTTGGGCCGCCGCCGCCGTCGGGGCATTTTTCGGCGACTGGCTCTCTTACTGGATCGGCTACCACTATCAGGATCGCGTGGCCCATATGTGGCCGCTGTCGCGCAATCCGCAGTTGCTGGCGCGCGGGCACGCGTTCTTTGAACGCTGGGGCGTGCTGGGCATTTTCATCGGCCGCTTCTTCGGCCCGCTGCGCGCCGTGGTGCCGCTGGTGGGCGGCATTTGCGGCATGCCGCAGCGCTACTTCCAACTGGCCAACGTCACGTCGGCGATGATCTGGGCGTTCGGTATTCTGGCGCCGGGGGCATTCGGCATCAAGTGGCTCAGCCAGTGGCTGGGTTGATTTCTCGCTAAATTGCGCAGCGCTGCGCAATATTGTGCGTGGCTGGCAAAATCAGGCTGGACATCCATACAGCCTCCCCTTAACGTGACGGGCAATGGGCGTGCAAAACGCCGCAACGGCAAGGTGCAACAGGAGGCAGGGTGGATACCAGTCTGATTTATGGGATTGGCGGCGTAGCGATCGGCATGCTGTTGGGGTGGCTGATCGCCAGTCTGCGGGTGCAGCAGACGCATGCGCAACATGAAACCGAGCTGCGGTTGCTGGAGCAAGCGTTGCAGCAGGCGCAGCAGGAAACGGCGGCGCGGCAGGAAACGTTGCAGCGCCACGAGCAACAGCTGCGCCAGAGCGAGCTGGAGCTGCGCAATCTGCACAGCCAACTGGCGGCCGGGCATGAGAAGCTGCAACAGCTCAACCATTGGCGCAACGAATGCGAACTGCTCAATCAGGAGCTGCGTGCCCAGCGCGAGGTCAATAGCGCGCAAGAAGCCGAACTGCGCGAAGTCACCATCCGTCTGGAAGAGACGCGCATGGCGGCGGAAGAGAAGCAACGCCTGCTTATCAACAGCGAACAGCGGCTCACCACCCAGTTTGAAAATCTCGCCAACCGCATTTTTGAACACAGCGGCCGCAAGGTTGACGAGCAAAATAAGCAAAGTCTGGATCGTTTACTGTTGCCGCTGCGCGAACAGCTGGACGGTTTCCGCCGTCAGGTGCAAGACAGCTTTGGCCAGGAGGCGCGGGAGCGCCACACGCTGACGCACGAGATACGCAATCTGCAGCAGCTGAACGCGCAGATGGCGCGCGAGGCCATCAACCTCACCAAGGCGCTGAAAGGCGACAACAAGACGCAGGGCAACTGGGGCGAGGTGGTATTGAGCCGGGTGCTGGAGGCCTCAGGCCTGCGCGAAGGGCACGAATATGAAACGCAGGTCAACGTGCGGGTGGATCACCAGAGCCGCATGCAGCCCGATGTTATCGTGCGTCTGCCGCAGGGCAAGGATGTAGTGATCGACGCCAAGATGTCGCTGATCGCCTACGAACGTTATTTCAACGGTGAAGACGAAGTGGAGCGCGAAGCGGCGCTGAGCGAACATATCGCTTCGCTGCGTGGCCACATCCGCATGCTGGGCCGCAAGGACTACCAGCAATTGCCGGGGCTGCGCTCGCTGGATTATGTGTTGATGTTCATTCCGGTCGAACCCGCCTTCCTGCTGGCTATCGATCGCGAGCCGGAGCTGATCAGCGAAGCGCTCAAGCACAACATCATGCTGGTCAGCCCGACCACGTTGCTGGTGGCGCTGCGCACCATCACCAATCTGTGGCGCTATGAACATCAGAGCCATAACGCCCAACGCATCGCCGATCGCGCGGCGAAACTGTATGACAAGATGCGGCTGTTCGTGGACGATATGTCCGCGCTGGGGCAGAGTCTGGACAAGGCTCAAGGCAGTTATCGTCAGGCGATGAACAAACTGAGCGAAGGCCGTGGTAATCTTATTGGCCAAATTGAAGGTTTTCGCGCGTTGGGGGTTGAGGTCAAACGGCCGATCAACCCGCTGCTGGCGCAGCAAGCCGGCGCGCAACACGATGAAGCGGAAGAGGCGAACGACGACGATGTCGCCGCGCTGCCGCAGATGAACGACGATGATGATACCGCCGGGGAACCGGGCTTCGTTTCGCACGGCTGAGGCCGTGGTGAGGTGGGGTATTCCCCGGGCTTCTGGTACACTCATCCACACAAAATTGACTGAATAGCAGGCAGGACAATGGCAGATCAATCGCAGGAAACCACCGATTTCGGTTTTCGCACCGTCGCTAGAGACGAAAAACAGGCCATGGTGGCGGACGTTTTTCATTCGGTAGCGGCAAAGTATGACGTGATGAACGACCTGATGTCGTTCGGCATTCACCGTATCTGGAAGCGTTTCACCATTGACTGCAGCGGCGTGCGCCGTGGGCAGCGCGTACTGGATCTGGCCGGCGGCACCGGCGACCTGGCCGCCAAGTTCTCCCGCATGGTGGGCGAGCAGGGGCAGGTGGTGCTGGCGGACATCAACGATTCGATGTTGAAAATGGGGCGCGAGAAGCTGCGCGATCGCGGCATTGTCGGCAACATCAACTACGTCCAGGCCAATGCGGAAGCGTTGCCGTTCCCGGACAACTACTTCGATTGCATCACTATCTCCTTTGGCCTGCGCAACGTCACCGACAAAGACAAAGCGCTGCGTTCGATGTTCCGCGTGCTGAAGCCGGGCGGCCGCCTGCTGGTGCTGGAGTTCTCCAAGCCGCTGCTGGCGCCGCTGAGCAAAGCCTACGACGCTTACTCCTTCCACGTGCTGCCGAAGATCGGCGAGCTGGTGGTGAAAGATCCGGACAGTTACCGTTACCTGGCGGAATCGATCCGCATGCACCCCGATCAGGAAACCCTGAAGGGCATGATGGGCAACGCCGGTTTTGAAAACGTCACCTATTTCAACCTGACCGGTGGGATTGTCGCCCTGCATCGCGGCTTCAAGTTCTGAGAGGGAGATGCCGATGCTGTTTACCCCTCTGCTGACCGGTGCGCTGGAAACCTCGCTGAATAATCTGCTGTTTCGCGATCGCAGCATGAAAGCCGCCCGCCAACGTTTGGCGGGCAAGGTGCTGCGCATTGAACTGGAAGAGTTGGCTTCGCCGCTGGTGCTGGTGTTCAGCGAACTGCGCGTGGATGTGCTGGGGCAGTCTGAAGACAGCGCTGATTGCACGGTGCGCAGCCGCATTCCCTCCTTGCTGAAGCTGCGCGATCGCCAGCAGTTGCCGGTGCTGATGCGCAGCGGTGAATTGACGGTGGAAGGCGATATTCAGGTGGTGCAACAGCTGGTTGGCCTGCTCGATCTGGCGGAGTGGGATCCGGCGGAGTGGCTGGCGCCCTACATCGGCGATATCGCCGCTCAGGGCATCACGCAGGCGCTGGGAAAAGGTGCCTCGTTACTCAAGACCGGATTGATGCGTCGGCAACAAGACATGGCGGAGGCGCTGACCGAAGAGTGGCGTCTGGCGCCGGGGCCGCTGGAAGTGGTGTGGTTCCATGAAGAAGTCGACGCGCTCGCCCGCAGCGCGGAAGCGCTGATTGCCCGTATGGACAAGTTGGAGGGCAAGCGATGACCCCAGGCGAACTGCGTCGTTTGTATTTTATCGTCCGCGTTTTTCTCAGCTATGGGCTGGATGAGCTGATCCCTAAAATGCGTTTGACGCTGCCGCTGCGCTTCGGCCGCCGGCTGCTGTTCTGGATGCCGAATCGGCACAAGGACAAACCGCTGGGCGAACGCCTGCGGCTGGCGCTGCAGGAGTTAGGGCCGGTCTGGATCAAGTTCGGCCAGATGATGTCGACCCGCCGCGATCTGTTTCCACCGCAGATTGCCGATCAGCTGACGCTGCTGCAGGATCGGGTGGCGCCTTTCGACGGTGCGTTGGCGCGCAAGCATATCGAGTTGGCGATGGGCGGCCCGCTGGAAACCTGGTTCGACGACTTCGAACAGCAGCCGCTGGCTTCTGCTTCGATAGCGCAGGTGCACACCGCGCGGCTGAAAACCACCGGTCAGGAAGTGGTGCTGAAGGTGATCCGGCCGGATATCGGGCCGGTTATCAAGGCCGACGTGCGGCTGATGTACCGGTTGGCCGGCTGGGTGCCGAAGCTGCTGCCGGACGGCCGCCGCCTGCGTCCGCGCGAAGTGGTGCGCGAGTACGAGAAAACGCTGCTGGACGAATTGAACCTGCTGCGCGAAGCGGCCAACGCCATTCAGCTGCGCCGCAATTTCGACGGCAGCCCGATGCTGTATGTGCCGGAGGTCTATTCCGACTACTGCCGCGAAAGCGTATTGGTGATGGAACGCATCTATGGCATTCCGGTTTCGGACATCGCCACGCTGGAGCAACAGGGCACCAACATGAAACTGTTGGCGGAACGCGGCGTCCAGGTGTTCTTTACCCAGGTATTCCGCGACAGCTTCTTCCATGCGGACATGCATCCCGGTAATATTTTCGTCAGCTATGAACATCCGGAAGATCCCTGCTACATCGGCATCGACTGCGGCATCGTCGGTTCGCTGAACAAGGATGACAAACGTTACCTGGCGGAAAACTTCATCGCCTTCTTCAACCGCGATTACCGTAAGGTGGCGGAACTGCACGTCGATTCCGGGTGGGTGCCGCGCGACACCAATGTGGAAGACTTCGAATTCGCCATCCGCACGGTGTGCGAACCGATTTTCGAGAAGCCGCTGGCGGAGATTTCCTTCGGCAACGTGCTGCTGAACCTGTTCAACACCGCGCGCCGCTTCAATATGGAAGTGCAGCCGCAGCTGGTGTTATTGCAGAAGACCTTGCTGTATGTTGAAGGTCTGGGGCGCCAGCTCTATCCGCAGCTGGATCTGTGGACCACCGCCAAGCCGTTCCTCGAGAGCTGGCTGCGCGATCAGGTCGGCATTCCGGCGGTGGTGCGCGCGCTGAAAGAGAAAGCGCCGTTCTGGGCGGAGAAGCTGCCTGAACTGCCCGAGCTGTTTTACGACAGCCTGCAGCAACATAAACTGTTGCAACAAAGCGTTGATAAGCTGACTAATCAGATGCAGGCTCAGCGGGTTCGTCAGGGGCAGTCACGTTATTTGTTCGGCGTTGGCGCTACACTGTTGGTAAGCGGCACGCTGTTGCTGCTGGGGCAAATCGAGGTGTTTCCCGCCTGGATGATGGCCGCCGGCATCGTATGCTGGGTGATTGGCTGGAAGCGAACCACCTGATCTAATTCGTTACTCTGGTAAAGTCGGCCCTATAATGCGGGCTGGCTTTAAAAGACCCTTTAAATTAGAGGTAATTAAAATGGGCGGTATTAGTATTACGCAATTGTTGATCATCGCAGTGATCGTGGTGCTGCTGTTCGGTACCAAAAAACTGCGCACGCTGGGCTCCGATCTCGGCGCCTCGATCAAGGGCTTCAAGAAGGCGATCGGCGACGATACGCCGTCGACTACCAACACGGCTGAAAAAAGCAGCCTGGATGACGCTGACTTCTCGGCCAAGCCTATTACCGAAAAGCAGCCGGAAGTGAAACCGGAAGAGTCGAAGAACAAAGAGCAGGTATAAACCGTGTTTGACATTGGGTTTAGTGAGCTGCTGTTGGTGCTGGTGATCGGCCTGGTTGTTCTGGGGCCGGAACGGTTGCCGGTCGCGGTCAGAACGGTGTCGGGCTGGATCCGCGCGCTGCGCTCGCTGGCGGCCTCGGTGCAGCACGAACTGTCTCAAGAGCTGAAGCTGCAGGAGCTGCAGGACAGTCTGAAAAAAGCGGAACAGGCCGGCCTGCAGAACCTGACGCCGGAGCTGAAGGCGTCGATGGATGAGCTGAAAGACGCGGCGGAATCTTTGAAACGCACCTACCGGGGCGAGAAAGAAGAGCTGGCGAATACCATTCATAATCCGCAGGTCACCGATCCGGAAGCCTTGCATGACGGCGTGACGCCGGCTGAAGCGGCAACCCGCGCCAGCGCGCCCGCCGCTGCGCCAAAACCGCCAGCGGAGCCTGAAGCCGTCGCGCCCGTGTCACCGGCACCGCCAGTGGCGGCGCAACCCGCTAAAGCGCCGGTGGAAACGGCGCCTGCCTCTGTCGAACCTGTTGCGGATAAAACCCCAGCGTCTCACCAACCTAGTGGCGATCGTTAATACATGGCTGTTGAAGATACCCAACCCCTTATCAGTCATCTGATAGAGCTGCGCAAGCGGCTGTTGAACTCGATTATTTGCGTGCTGGCGGTGTTCGTGGTGCTGGTGTTTTTCGCCAATGACATCTACCAGCTGGTTTCCGCGCCGCTGCTCAAGCAGCTGCCGGCCGGGGCGAGCATGATCGCCACCGACGTGGCGTCACCGTTCTTTACTCCGATCAAGCTGACCATGATCGTCTCGGTGTTCGTCTCTGCGCCGATGATCCTGTATCAGGTATGGGCATTCATCGCGCCGGCGCTGTACAAGCACGAACGCCGCCTGATGATGCCGCTGCTGGTGTCCAGCAGCCTGCTGTTTTACCTCGGTATGGCCTTCGCCTACTTCATCGTGTTCCCGCTGGCCTTCGGCTTCTTCGCCAAGACCGCGCCGATGGGGGTGACCATTGCTACCGACATCAAAAACTACCTCGACTTCGTCATGGCGCTGTTTATGGCGTTTGGCGTCGCCTTCGAAGTGCCGGTCGCTATTATTCTGCTGTGCTGGAGTGGCGTCACTTCGCCGGACGACCTGAAGAAGAAACGGCCGTATGTGCTGGTCGGCGCGTTTGTGGTCGGCATGTTGTTGACGCCGCCGGACGTGTTCTCGCAAACCCTGTTGGCGATACCGATGTATCTGCTGTTTGAAGTCGGGGTGTTCTTCGCCCGCTTCTATACCGGCAAACGTCGTCCGCAGGCGGAAGAAGAAGACGAGGGCGACGAACCCCCAGCCCCCTGAACCACATTGATTGCTAAGCCGCCCATTGGGCGGCTTTTGCTTTGGAAAAAACCATGTTTGATATCGGCGTTAATCTCACCAGCAGCCAATTCGCCAAAGACCGTCAGGTGGTGGTGGAGCGTGCCCGCGCCGCAGGGGTGACCGGGATGTTGATTACCGGCACCGATCTGCCGGAGAGCCGCGAAGCCGCCGAACTGGCGCAACAACATCCGGGCTATTGTTGGTCTACCGCCGGCGTGCATCCGCACTACGCCAGCAGTTGGAATGAACAAACCGCCGAGCAGATTTATGCCCTGGCCGCCCGCCCCGAAGTGGTGGCGGTCGGCGAATGCGGTCTGGATTTCAACCGCAATTTCTCGACGCCTGAGCAGCAGGAAGCGGCGTTCACTGCGCAGCTGGCGCTGGCGGCGGAGTTGGCGCTGCCGGTTTTTCTGCATTGCCGCGACGCACACGCACGTTTTGCCGAGCTACTGACGCCGTGGTTGGATAAACTGCCCGCGGCCGTGGTGCACTGCTTCACCGGCACCGCCGAAGAATTAGCAAGCTGCCTGTCGTTGGGCCTGTCGATCGGGATTACCGGTTGGGTCTGCGACGAGCGGCGCGGCCTGGAATTGCGCGCCCTGTTGCCGCAGATCCCGGCCGAGCGTCTGCTGCTGGAAACGGACGCCCCTTATCTGTTGCCCCGGGATTTACTGCCTAAACCCGCATCTCGCCGCAACGAACCCTGTTTCCTGCCCCACATCGTGCATCAGGTCGCCATCTGGCGGCAGGAAGAGCCGCAATGGCTGGGGCAAAAAACCGATGAGAACGCCCGCCGGCTATTCCGGCTGGTTTGAGCTAGGAGAAAACTATGAGCTATGCATTTCCGGGCACCTTCCCTGGTCGCCGTATGCGCCGCGTGCGCCGTCATGACTTCAGCCGCCGCCTGGTGGCCGAGAACCAACTGACGGTCAACGACCTGATCTATCCGGTGTTTGTTATGGAAGGCAGCAACCGCCAGGAAGAAGTGGCCTCGATGCCGGGCGTATCGCGCATGACGATCGATCTGCTGGTCAAGGAAGCGGAAACCATCGCCAAACTCGGCGTGCCGGTGATCTCCCTGTTCCCGGTGATCGAACCGGGCCTGAAATCGCTGCATGCAGAAGAAGCCTATAACCCGGAAGGGCTGGTGCAGCGCACGGTGCGCGCGCTGAAAGACGCGGTGCCTGAGCTGGGCATTCTGACCGACGTAGCGCTCGATCCTTACACAACGCACGGGCAGGACGGGGTGATCGATGAACAGGGCTACGTAATTAACGACGTGACCAAAGACATTCTGGTGCGTCAGGCGCTGTCCCATGCCGAAGCGGGCGCGGAAATCGTGGCGCCGAGCGACATGATGGACGGCCGCATCGGAGCGATCCGCGATCGTCTGGAGCTGCAGGGCCTGGTGAACACTCAGATCATGGCCTACTCCGCCAAGTACGCTTCCTGCTACTACGGCCCGTTCCGCGATGCGCTGGGCTCCAGCGGCAATCTGAAGGGCGGCAACAAGAAGACCTATCAGATGGATCCGGCCAACAGCGACGAAGCGCTGCAGGAGATTGCACAGGATCTGCAGGAAGGTGCGGACATGGTGATGGTGAAGCCGGGCATGCCGTACCTGGACGTGGTGCGCCGCGTGAAGGATACCTTCGGCGTGCCGACCTTCGCTTATCAGGTGTCCGGTGAGTACGCCATGCACATGGCGGCGATTCAGAACGGCTGGCTGCAGGAGCAGCCGGCGGTGATGGAGTCGTTGATGTGCTTCAAACGCGCCGGTGCCGACGGCGTGCTGACTTACTTCGCCAAGCGTGTCGCCCAGTGGCTGCATGAAGAAGCGCTGCGCCGCTAAGCGCGAAACCGTAAAAAAGGCGCCTGAGGGCGCCTTTTTACATTACATTTTCTGGAATTGCCGATTGTCGATGCTTTGACTGACCTGTTTGTTGATCAGGTTCAGCAGCAGCATGGAGCGCGCCTCGCCGTCTGGCTCGGTGTAGATCGCCTGCAATCCTTCGAACACGCCGTCGACGATCAGGACGGTATCCCCAGGCTGCGGGGTTTCCGGATCGACATAGGCTTCGCTGGCGTGGGTGCGCAGCTCATCGATCACCTTGCTCGGGATGACGCTCGGCAGCGTGCCGAAACGCACGAAGTGGCTGACGCCGCGGGTGGCGCTGATGGTGGTGGTGTGAATGCGCTCCGGGTCGAACTCCACAAACAGATAGTTGGGAAACAGGGGTTCGCTGACCGCAATGCGTTTGCCACGCACGATTTTTTCCAGCGTGATGATCGGGCTGAGGCAGTTTACCTGCTGCCGTTCCAGATGTTCCTGCGCCCGCAACAGCTGACCGCGTTTGCAATAAAGTAGATACCAGGATTCCATAATTTCACATGCCTTTCTGCCAGCCGGTAAGCATATCAAAAGCTATTCCGGATACATAGTGATGCAAGTTTCAGCATGTAACATCGCCTATCTCTATGAATCTATGGCTATTAGCGAAGGGTCACACACTTGTCGATACGGTGCTGGTATAACAGAGGGCTGAAAAATTTGTTACCGTCACAGTATGGCAAGGCGTTGCGCCACCGGCTGTGACGCTATTCATCGTTTTTGACCGAGGGGGAGAGAAATGGAGCTGTTTCTGTTGAGCAACGGCAAGCTGTCTGGCGAAGCCGAACTGCTGGGGTACGCCAAAAGCCAACTGCTGGCGATGATTGCGCGCCGCGGCATTAAATCCGCCGTCTTTATCCCTTACGCGCTGATCCGTTACGACTACGATCGGCGTGCGCAGGAGCTGGCGCAAACGTTGGGCATTGAAGTCACCAGCATCCACCACGCCGCTTCGCCCGCGGAGGCCATCGCGCAGGCGGAATGCATTTTGGTCAGCGGCGGCAATACCTGGTTGCTGAACCAGATGCTGCACGAGCAAGGCCTGATTGTGCCTATCCAGCGCGCGGTGCGCGAACGCGAAGTGCCTTACGTCGGCTGGAGTGCCGGTTGCAACGTGGCCACGCCGAGCATTCGCACCACCAACGATATGCCGGTGCGCTGCAGCGTGGTGCTGCCGGCGCTAGGGCTGTTCCCGGTGCAGATCAACCCGCATTACATCGATGCGCATATCAGCGGCCACATGGGCGAAACCCGTGATGAGCGCCTGGCGGAGTTCTGCGCGATCAACCCGAGCGAATCGGTAGTGGCGCTGCGTGAAGGCAGCCTGTTGCACGTTGAAGGCAACGAGCTGCGTTACTTCAGCGCCAACGGGCAAGGCTTCAAAGTGTTCCGCCACGGCGAAGAGACGCGCGAATATCAGGATACGCACGCATTGGCCTCACTGGTGCCGTTCCACTGCCGCTGAACGCCGCCCGGCAGCGGGCGGCGTTAACAAAATTGCAGCAACAACCGTGAAGAGGGCTTATAATGCCCTCCCCACTGGCCGCTATAATGATCAGCATGAAATACCGTGACTTACGCGATTTCCTCTCGTTGCTGGAGAAGAGAGGGGAACTAAAACGCATCAGCCAGCCGATCGATCCTTACCTGGAAATGACGGAGATTGCCGATCGCACCCTGCGGGCGGGCGGCCCGGCATTGCTGTTTGAAAACCCGAAAGGGTACGACATGCCGGTGCTGTGCAACCTGTTCGGTACCGCCAATCGCGTGGCGATGGGCATGGGGCAGGAAGACATCAGCGCGCTGCGCGAAGTCGGCAAACTGCTGGCGTTCCTCAAAGAACCGGAACCGCCGAAAGGTTTCCGCGATCTGTTCGACAAAATGCCGAAGTTCAAGCAGGTGCTGAACATGCCGACCAAGGTGCTGGGTTCAGCGCCTTGTCAGGAGCAGGTATGGCAAGGCGATGATGTCGATCTCAGCCGTATTCCGGTGATGCACTGCTGGCCGGAAGACGCCGCGCCGCTGATCACCTGGGGGCTGACGGTGACCCGCGGCCCGCACAAGGAACGGCAAAACCTCGGCATCTACCGCCAGCAGGTGCTGGGCAAGAATAAAGTGATCATGCGCTGGCTGTCGCACCGCGGCGGCGCGCTGGATTACCAGGAGTGGTGCCAGGCGCATCCCGGCGAGCGTTTCCCGGTCGCCGTGGCGTTGGGCGCCGATCCCGCCACTATCCTCGGCGCGGTCACGCCGGTGCCGGATACCCTGTCTGAATACGCCTTTGCCGGGCTGCTGCGCGGCAATAAAACCGAAGTGGTCAAGTGCCTTTCCAACGATCTGGAAGTGCCCGCCAGCGCTGAAATCGTGCTGGAAGGCTATATCGAACCGGGTGAAATGGCGCCGGAAGGCCCGTACGGCGATCACACCGGCTACTACAATGAAATCGACCAGTTCCCGGTATTCACCGTCACCCACATCACCCAGCGCCGCAACGCGATCTATCACTCGACCTACACCGGCCGGCCGCCGGATGAGCCGGCGATCCTGGGCGTGGCGCTGAACGAAGTGTTCGTGCCGATCCTGCAAAAGCAGTTCCCGGAAATCGTTGATTTCTATCTGCCGCCGGAGGGATGCTCGTATCGCCTGGCGGTAGTGACCATGAAAAAACAGTACGCCGGCCACGCTAAACGCGTGATGATGGGCGTCTGGTCGTTCCTGCGGCAGTTTATGTACACCAAATTTGTTATCGTCTGTGATGATGACGTCAATGCGCGCGACTGGAACGACGTGATTTGGGCGATCACGACACGAATGGATCCGGCAAGGGATACCGTTCTGGTGGAGAATACGCCGATCGACTATCTGGACTTCGCCTCGCCGGTTTCCGGGCTGGGTTCGAAGATGGGGCTGGACGCCACCAATAAATGGCCGGGTGAAACCGATCGCGAATGGGGCCGTCCGATTCAGATGGATGAAAAGGTACGTGCGCGCGTCGACGAAATCTGGGATGAGCTCGCAATCTTCAGTGACAGGGAGCCGACGTTATAACGTCAGGCTCTGTTCTCAGCTTTGCATTGATGACCCGACAGAGGGAACGCATGACAATATTGAGCTGTAAAGTGACCTCGGTAGAGGCCATTACCGATACGGTTTATCGGGTACGTCTGGTGCCTGAACAGCCGTTTTCTTTCAAGGCAGGGCAATATCTGATGGTGGTGATGGACGAGCGCGACAAGCGTCCGTTCTCGCTGGCATCTACCCCGACGCAGCAAGATTATATCGAGCTGCATATCGGCGCTTCGGAACTGAATTTGTACGCCATGGCGGTGATGGATCGCATCCTGAAAGAGCAGGCGATCACCGTCGACATGCCGCACGGCGATGCCTGGCTGCGGGAAGAGGGCAGCCGTCCGCTGGTGCTGATCGCCGGTGGCACCGGTTTCTCTTATGCGCGTTCAATTCTGCTGACCGCGTTGGAGCAGCAGCCCGATCGCGACATTTCTATCTACTGGGGCGGGCGTGAGCTGAAGCACCTGTACGATCTGAGCGAGCTGGAAGCGCTGTCGTTGCAGCACCCGAACCTGAAGGTGATCCCGGTGGTCGAGCAGCCGGATGCCGAATGGCGCGGCCGCAGCGGCACCGTGCTCAGCGCGGTGCTGCAGGATTTCGGGACGCTGGCGGAGCATGACATCTATATCGCCGGGCGTTTCGAGATGGCGAAAATCGCCCGCGAGCGTTTCTGCGCCGAGCGCGGCGCGCAGGAAGCGCATATGTTCGGCGACGCGTTTTCGTTTATCTGACAGAAGCGATGCACAGTGAACGGGGTGGCCGAGGGTCGCCCCGTTTTTATTTGGGCGTCGGCAAATTTCAGGCATAAAAAACCCGCCCCTGACAGGCGGGAAGAACGGCAACTAAACTTGGCGGGATGCCGCGATTTGAAGTGGTGACGCGGTCATCCCAAGATAGACACAGCTAAACGCGTTCAAAGACGGTGGCGATACCCTGGCCCAGACCGATGCACATGGTCGCCAGGCCAAACTGCGCGTCGCGACGTTCCATGTTGTTCAACAAGGTGGTCGAGATGCGAGAGCCTGAACAACCCAGCGGGTGGCCGAGCGCGATGGCGCCGCCGTTCAGGTTGATCTTGTCGTCGAGGCTGTCCATCAGCCCCAGATCCTTGATGCACGGCAGCGACTGGGCGGCGAACGCTTCGTTCAGCTCGAACAGATCGATGTCCTGCACGCTCAGACCGGCACGTTTCAGCGCCAGCTTGCTGGCCGGCACCGGGCCGTAGCCCATGATGGAAGGATCGCAGCCGACGACCGCCATCGAGCGGATACGGGCGCGGGCCTTCAAACCGAGCGCTTTGGCGCGCGATTCGCTCATCAGCAGCATGGCGGAAGCGCCGTCCGACAGGGCGGAAGAACTGCCGGCGGTGACGGTGCCGTTGACCGGATCGAACGCCGGGCGCAGGGCCGACAGGCTTTCGACGGTGGTTTCCGGGCGAATGACTTCATCGAAGTCGAAACGGGTCAGCACGCCGTCGGCGTCGTGGCCGTTGGTCGGTACGATCTCGTTTTTAAAGTAACCCGCCAGCGTCGCTGCATGCGCGCGCTGGTGGGAGCGGGCGGCGAATTCATCCTGCATCTGGCGGCTGATGTTGTGCATCTTGGCCAGCATTTCGGCGGTCAGCCCCATCATCCCGGCGGCTTTGGCCACGCTGCGGCTCAGGCCCGGATGGAAATCCACGCCGTGGTTCATCGGCACATGGCCCATGTGTTCCACGCCGCCGATCAGGCTGACGTGCGCGTCGCCCACCATGATGGCGCGCGCCGCGTCATGCAGCGCCTGCATCGAAGAGCCGCACAGGCGGTTGACGGTCACCGCCGGCACGCGGTGCGGGATCTCGGCCAGCAGCGCGGCGTTGCGGGCGATGTTGAAGCCTTGCTCCAGCGTCTGCTGCACGCAGCCCCAGTAAATGTCATCGATCTCGGCGGCGTCCAGCGCCGGGTTGCGGCTCAGCACTTCGCGCATCAGGTGAGCGGAGAGATCTTCGGCGCGTACCTGGCGGAAGGCGCCACCCTTGGAGCGGCCCATCGGCGTGCGTACGGCATCAACAATAACTACGTTTTCCATCTTTATGACCTCATGCCGGTTGGCGGGTAGCGACGTCGGACAGCGGTGTCGCCACCGGGTAGTAGCTTTCATTGCGCTCGGCCTTGGCGCGCAGACCGGCCGGCACCTGATACAGAGCGCCGAGGTGTGCGTAACGCTGGGCCAGCTCAACGTAGTTGGCGGTGCCAAGCGTATCCAGGTAGCGGAACGCGCCGCCGTGGAACGGAGGGAAGCCGATGCCGTAGACCAGCGCCATATCGGCTTCCGCCGGGCTGGCGACGATCTTCTCTTCCAGGCAGCGAACCACCTCGTTGATCATCGGGATCATCATGCGCGCGATGATTTCTTCGTCGCTGATGGTCTGGCGCGGTTGGCTCACTTCGGCCAGCAGCGCATCGGTCTGTTCGTCGTTGTCCTTGCGCGGCTTGCCTTTGTTGTCCTGGCTGTAACGGTAGAAGCCCAGTTGGTTTTTCTGACCGAAGCGCTGGCTGTCGAACATCACGTCAATGGCGTCGCGGTAGTCTTTGCTCATGCGATCCGGGAAGCCGGCGGCCATCACCGCCTGCGCGTGGTGCGCGGTATCGATGCCCACGACGTCGAGCAGGTAGGCCGGGCCCATCGGCCAGCCGAACTGTTTCTCCATCACTTTATCGATCTGACGGAAGTCGGCGCCGTCGCGCAGCAGCAGGCTGAAACCGGCGAAATACGGGAACAGCACGCGGTTGACGAAGAAGCCCGGGCAGTCGTTCACCACGATCGGCGTTTTGCCCATGCGGCTGGCGTAGGCCACCACTTTGGCGATGGTGTCGTCGCTGGTCTGTTCGCCGCGGATGATCTCGACCAGCGGCATGCGGTGCACCGGGTTAAAGAAGTGCATGCCGCAGAAGTTTTGCGGGCGCTTCAGCGATTTTGCCAGGTGATTAATCGGAATGGTCGAGGTGTTCGACGCCAGAACGGTGTCTTCACCGATCAGGCCTTCCACTTCCGACAGCACGGCGGCTTTCACCTTCGGATTCTCCACCACCGCTTCGACGATCACCTGCGCGCGCTCGATGCCGGCGTAGTCCAGCGTCGGCTGAATGGTCGACAGCACCTGCGCCATTTTCAGGCCATCCAGCTTGCCGCGCTCCAGCTGCTTGTTGAGCAGCTTGGCCGCTTCGCTCATGCCCAGCGCCAGCGACTTGTCGCTGATGTCTTTCATGATCACCGGCACGCCTTTCAGCGCCGATTGGTAGGCGATGCCGCCGCCCATGATACCGGCGCCCAGCACCGCCGCCTGTTTCGGCGCATCCACATTCTTGGCCAGCTTTTTCGCCTGGCCCTTCACGAACTGGTCGTTGAGGAAGATGCCGACCAGCGCGCGCGCTTCGTTGGAACGCGCCAACGGCACGAAGCTGGCGGTTTCCAGTTTCAGTGCTTCATCGCGGCCCAGCTTGGCGGCGGCTTCAATGGTTTTCACTGCGGTCATCGGCGCCGGGTAATGTTTGCCGGCGGTCTGCAGCACCATGCCTTTGGCGGTGGTGAAGCTCATCGCCGCTTCGATCGGGCTGAGCTTCAGCGGCTCCAGCTTCGGTTGACGCGCGGCGCGCCAGTCCAGTTTGCCGTCGATCGCCTGTTGCAGCATTTTGAGCGCCGCTTCGGCCAGTTTTTCCGGCGCCACTACCGCATCGACCAGGCCGACTTTCAACGCGTCTTTGGCGCTGACGTCTTTGCCGGCGGCGATGATTTCCAGCGCGCTGTCGTTACCCAGCAGGCGCGGCAGGCGGACGGAACCGCCGAAGCCCGGCATGATGCCCAATTTGGTTTCCGGCAGGCCGATACGCGCGTCCGGTGAGGCGACGCGGAAATCGGTCGCCAGAATGCATTCGCAACCGCCGCCAAGCGCATAGCCGTTAATGGCCGAAATGGTCGGCACCGGCAAATCTTCCAGCCGGTTAAAGACGTTGTTGGCGAACACCAGCCACTCTTGCAGCTTTTCGGCCGGCGCGGCGAACAGAGAAAGGAATTCGGTGATATCGGCGCCGACGATAAACGCGGCTTTGGTGGAGCGCAGCAGCAGCCCCTTCAGCGCAGGCTGGTTTTCCAGCACGGTGAGCGCTTCGCCCAGGCTGGCGACGGTGCGGGTATCCAGCTTGTTGACCGAGCCTGGTGCATTGAACACCAGCTCGGCGATGCCGTTATCGAGCCAGTGCAGTTGTAATGTTTCGCCTTGGTAGAGCATGTCTATCTCCTGAATCAGCGTATGATCTGGTATGACCAGATGAAGAGGAGTGTGGTTTTTATGTTAATAATATGCAAATAAGAGATTGCATATTTGCTGGTCGGATCACATCTCACCAAGTTAGTGTTTTGATTTAGAACGAAGTTATATTTTATGTGCTATCGGCATTTGCTGGAGTTGGTCGGCCCTCATACACTTGCTCGCAGCGATTGATCATTCAGACGAGGTTACGCATGAATAAGGCGGCTTGTGTCAAACGCAGCGGCTTATGGAGCATTCCCGCCAGAACCATGACGCTGGCGTGTCTGTTGGTGTTCATGGCACAAATGGCGACGACCCTGTACCTGCCTTCGCTGCCGACGGTGATGCGGGAGTTGACGATGAGCCGGCGAGCCACCGAGTTGTCCATTTCAATTTTCGTCATCGGCGCTGCGTTGCCGGTGCTGTTCTGGGGCGCGGCGGCCGATCGCTTTGGCCGTCGAGCGCCGCTGACGCTTTCCCTGTTTCTCTTCATTGGCTGCAGCGGGCTGTTGGCGCTGTGCAGCAACGGTGCCGAGCTGCTGACCCTGCGCGCTCTGCAGGGCGTCGGCGCCGGCGGTGCGGCGATCATTGCGCGTATCATCGTGCGGGATAACTGGAGCGGTGATGAGCTGGCGCGCCGTCTGTCGGTGCTCTCCATCGCTTTCATCACCGCGCTGGGCGGGGGGCAGTTTATCGGCGGCCTACTCAGCCAATATTCGCACTGGCAGATGGGCTTCGTCTTGATGGGCGCCACCGGATTGACCGTTCTGGCGCTGATGGCGACGCTGCCGCTGGAGGCGGGGCGGGCACGCGGGCCACGTCCGGCGATGGCGGCCACCTACTTCGCCATCCTGCGGCGGCCGGGGTTCTTTTGGCCGGCCTGCGTTGGCGGGCTGGGCTTCGCCACCACGGTGACGTTGCAGGAGGTGAGCCCGTTCGTCATGCAGCAAGGTTTTGGTCTCAACGTCACGGCGTTCGGCGCGTTGGGATTGGTGATCGGCATCGCCTACTTTAGCGGCGCGTTGACGGTGAACCGCACGGTGGCGCGTGTCGGCGGGAAAAAGCTGATGCAAACCGGCAGCGGCATCGTGGCTCTGGCGACGGCAGCGATCCTGCTGTTGTGGTGGAGCGGCGTCCTGGCCGGCCTTTCCGGCATGGTGGTGTTCATCGCGCTGTATTGCCTGACTATTTTTGGCCAGGCGGTGCTGTTTCCCAACAGCATGGCGATGGCGGTCAGCGACGCCAAAGAGTACGGCGCCTATGCGATGGCGCTGTGCGGTTTTCTGCAGCAGTGTCTGGCGGGCGTCGCCGCAGCCGGCGCGGTGTTGTTGGAGCACCATGGCCTGTGGGCGCTGGCGATAGCGCTGCTCGGTCTGGCCGGCTGGCTGATGGTTAAACTGCGGATGTAACGGCATTTGCAGGGAATTGCGAGCTGCTCCGCATGCCCAACGCGATGAGGTTGGTGCGCCGGAGCGCTGTGTTAAGATGGCTTCTTTCGTGCTAAGGCATAAGGGTATTGTGATGGAAACGCTGGCTTCTTTGTATAACGACCACCTGGCAGAGCTGCAAAAACGCGCGCGCGAAGTGCTTGAGCGCAACAAGTTGGATGCGCTGCTGATTCACTCCGGGGAACTGCAAAAGGTATTTTTGGACGACCATAGCTATCCGTTCAAAGTGAATGCGCATTTCAAAGCCTGGGTGCCGGTGACGTCGGTGCCGAACTGCTGGTTGTGGATCGACGGCGTCAATAAGCCGAAGCTGTGGTTCTACTCTCCGGTTGACTATTGGCATAGCGTAGAGCCGCTGCCGAACAGTTTCTGGACCAAATCCCTTGAATTGATGCCGCTGGCCAACGCTGACGCTATTGCGCAGCAGCTTCCGCCTCAGCGTGAGCGCGTCGGCTATATCGGTTATGCGCAACAGCGCGCCCGCGATCTCGGCATCCCTTCTGAGAACATCAATCCGAAAGCGGTGTTGAACTACCTGGATTTCCACCGTTCGATCAAAACCGGTTACGAGCTGGCCTGCATGCGCGAAGCGCAGAAGACGGCGGTAACCGGCCATCGCGCGGCGCATGAGGCCTTCCTCTCCGGCATGAGCGAGTTCGACATCAACCTGGCCTACCTGACGGCGACCGGCCACCGCGATACCGACGTGCCTTACGACAACATCGTGGCGCTGAACGAACACGCTTCGGTGCTGCACTACACCAAACTGGATCACCAGCCGCCGGCCGAGTCACTGAGTTTCCTGATCGACGCCGGTGCGGAATATAACGGCTACGCCGCCGATCTGACCCGCACCTATGCAGCGCAAAGCGGCAGCGAGTTCGC
Organism: Serratia sp. LTN-2; assembly: GCF_059740205.1. Lineage (NCBI taxonomy): Bacteria > Pseudomonadati > Pseudomonadota > Gammaproteobacteria > Enterobacterales > Yersiniaceae > Serratia > Serratia sp. LTN-2. The sequence goes on from NZ_JCAXDO010000006.1 coordinate 282,607, forward strand.
CCACCTGGTGAAAGATCTCAATAGTGAACAACTGGCGTTGATCGACACCATCAAGACCGGCGTGCGCTATACCGACTATCATGTGCAGATGCACCAGCGCATCGCCAAGCTGCTCAAGAATCACAAGCTGGTGAACGGCCTTAGCGAAGAGGCGATGGTTGAAACGGGCATCACCACGCCGTTCCTGCCGCACGGGTTGGGTCACCCGCTGGGCCTGCAGGTGCACGACGCCGCCGGCTTTATGCAGGATGAGCAAGGCACCCATCTGGCGGCGCCGTCCAAGTATCCGTTCCTGCGGTGTACCCGCGTGTTGCAGCCGGGCATGGTGTTGACCATCGAACCGGGTCTGTACTTTATCGACTCTCTGTTGGCGCCGTGGCGCAGCGGTGAGTTCAAGCAGCACTTCGCCTGGGATCGCATCGATGCGCTGAAGCCGTATGGCGGCATCCGTATCGAAGACAACATCGTGATCCACGAAAAGCGCATCGAGAACATGACGCGCGATCTGAACCTGGCCTGATGCGGCCGTACCCGATACCGGCGGAAGCAACCTGCTTTACCGAAGAGATAAAGAAGAGCCGTTTTATCACCCTGCTGGCGCCGACCAGCGGGGTAGAAGCGGCAAAGGCGTTTATTCAGCAGGTACGGGATGAGCACCCGGCGGCGCGGCACCACTGCTGGGCCTTCGTCGCCGGTAGTCCCGATGACTCGCAGCAGTTGGGGTTCTCCGACGACGGCGAACCGTCGGGCACCGCCGGCAAACCGATCCTCGCGCAGCTGATGGGCAGCGGTATCGGCGAAGTGACCGCCGTGGTTGTCCGTTACTACGGCGGCGTCAAATTAGGCACCGGCGGGCTGGTGAAAGCCTATGGCAACGGCGTTCAACAGGCGTTGAAGCAGTTGGCATTGGTACAAAAGGTGCCGGAAGCCGAATATATCTTGCAGTGCGACTATGCGCAGTTGGCGTTGGTGGAGAACTTGCTGCAGCAAACCGCAGGTCGGATCCTGCAGGGCGAATACGGCGCCGCCGTCGTGCTGCATCTGGCGTTGCCGGCCACCGAGGTCGATCTGTTTGGGAATAAATTGCGTGATCTCAGTCGCGGTAATTTGCAATTAACCCCCATTTCGCAATAATTCCTCCCAATTGAATTGCTAAGGATCTTGCTGAAATGCATTTTCGCGCCATAACCCGTATCGTTGGTCTGCTGGTCATCCTGTTCTCCGGGACGATGTTTATTCCCGGCCTGGTGGCATTGATTTACCGCGATGGGGCGGGGCGCGCGTTCAGCCAAACCTTCTTCGTGGCGCTGACCATCGGCCTGATGCTGTGGTGGCCGAACCGCAAACAGAAACACGAGCTGAAGCCGCGCGAAGGCTTCCTGATCGTCGTATTGTTCTGGACCGTGCTGGGCAGCGTAGGGGCATTGCCGTTCCTGTTTTCGGAACGGCCCAACTTGTCACTGACCGACGCCTTCTTTGAATCCTTCTCGGGATTGACGACCACCGGTGCGACGACGCTGGTGGGATTGGACTCGCTGCCGAAGGCCATTCTGTTTTATCGCCAAATGCTGCAATGGATGGGAGGTATGGGGATCATCGTGTTGGCGGTGGCGATACTGCCGATACTAGGCGTCGGCGGCATGCAGCTGTATCGGGCGGAAATGCCTGGGCCGCTGAAAGATAACAAGATGCGTCCGCGCATTGCCGAAACCGCCAAAACCCTGTGGCTGATCTATGTATTGCTGACCGTGGCCTGCGCGCTGGCGCTATGGGGTGCCGGGATGTCGGTGTTCGATGCCATCGGCCACAGTTTCTCGACTATCGCCATCGGCGGTTTTTCTACCCACGACGCCAGTATCGGTTATTACGCCAGTCCGACCATCAACACCATCATCGCCGTGTTCCTGCTGATTTCCGGCTGTAACTATGGCCTGCACTTCGCTTTGCTGAGTGGCCGCAGTCTGAAGGTGTATGGGCGCGATCCTGAATTCCGCATGTTTATCTTCGTTCAGCTGACGCTGGTGGTGGTGTGTACGTTGGTGCTCTGGGGGCATGGCGTGTACAAGAGCGGTATGGAAACGCTCAATCAGGCGTTTTTCCAGGTGGTCTCGATGGCGACCACGGCCGGTTTTACGACCGACAGCATCGCCAAATGGCCGCTGTTCTTACCGATGTTGTTGCTGTGTTCGGCGTTCATCGGCGGCTGCGCCGGCTCGACCGGCGGCGGCCTGAAGGTGATCCGTATTCTGCTGCTATACCTGCAGGGCTCGCGCGAGTTGAAGAGGCTGGTGCACCCCAACGCGGTCTATACCATCAAATTGGGCAATCGCGCGCTGCCGGAACGCATTCTGGAAGCGGTATGGGGATTCTTCTCCGCCTACGCGCTGGTGTTTATCGTCAGCATGCTGGCGATCATTGCCACCGGTGTCGACGACTTTTCCGCGTTCGCCGCAGTGACGGCAACGCTCAATAACCTTGGCCCCGGCCTGGGCGTGGTGGCGGATAACTTCACCACGATGCCAGCGGCAGCCAAGTGGATCCTGGTGGTGACGATGCTGTTCGGGCGTCTGGAAGTGTTTACATTGCTGGTGCTGTTCACGCCAACCTTCTGGCGTGAGTGAGCCTGATATAAGGAGTACGCCATGAAGGCATTGATACTTTATTCGAGCCGTGACGGGCAAACACGTGCTATCGCTTCTTATATAGCAAGCAAGTTGCAGGACACGCTGCGCTGTGAGGTGATCGATCTGCTGCAGGCGGAACAGGTCGACCTTAGCCAGTATCAGCAGGTGATGATCGGCGCCTCCATCCGCTACGGGCACTTTAACCCGGTACTGGATAAATTCGTTAAGCGCCATGCCGAACAGCTGAATAGGATGCCGAGCGCGTTCTTCGCGGTGAACCTGACCGCGCGTAAACCGGAAAAGCGTTCGCCGCAAACCAACGCCTATACCCGCAAGTTCCTGTTGGCCTCGCCGTGGCAGCCAAAACAGTGCGCGGTGTTTGCCGGCGCATTGCGTTATCCGCGCTATCGTTGGTTCGACCGCATCATGATTCAATTTATTATGCGTATGACGGGCGGTGAAACGGATACCAGTAAGGAAGTGGAGTACACAGATTGGCAGCAGGTCGATCGTTTCGCCCAGGAATTTAGCCAGATCCAGTACGAAAAGTGACAAAAACGCGGGTTTGGCCAGCGTTTTGCCGAAAAAATCCGCGCTTGAAAAGTTTTTTGCAATTAGGGGTTGCGGCCCGCCGAGAACTCCCTATAATGCGCCTCCACTGACCGGGAACAACGACTGACAAGCCGCCGGGTCAGCGAGAGAAAAGCGAAATAAACGCTTGACTCTCCGGGTGAAAAGCGTAATATACGCCACCTCGAGTTAGCAAGCGAAAGCGCCTAACTCACTGCTCTTTAACAATTTATCAGACAATCTGTGTGGGCACTCCACAAGACGATATCCAGCATCTTCGGATGCAAAAAAATATCAAGTCTTGAAGAGTGACTAACTGAAGTAAAATTCATGCAGTAAATCTTTGAGCATCGCTTCTCGAGTGGAAGCAAATCAAGCTTTTAATTGAAGAGTTTGATCATGGCTCAGATTGAACGCTGGCGGCAGGCTTAACACATGCAAGTCGAGCGGTAGCACAGGGGAGCTTGCTCCCTGGGTGACGAGCGGCGGACGGGTGAGTAATGTCTGGGAAACTGCCTGATGGAGGGGGATAACTACTGGAAACGGTAGCTAATACCGCATAACGTCGCAAGACCAAAGAGGGGGACCTTCGGGCCTCTTGCCATCAGATGTGCCCAGATGGGATTAGCTAGTAGGTGGGGTAATGGCTCACCTAGGCGACGATCCCTAGCTGGTCTGAGAGGATGACCAGCCACACTGGAACTGAGACACGGTCCAGACTCCTACGGGAGGCAGCAGTGGGGAATATTGCACAATGGGCGCAAGCCTGATGCAGCCATGCCGCGTGT
>NZ_JCAXDO010000060.1:0-1412 GCF_059740205.1 Serratia sp. LTN-2
TAGCCGTTTGCAAGGTCAGCTGCTGTCACGGTGTAGTTCACACCATTGACATTCACCACTGTGCCGTCAAGCGCATCCGGTCCCAACGCCACTTGTGCATTGAAGCTGCCATCTGTGCCTAACTCGTCTGCATTTAAGATACCGTCGCCATTTAGGTCTTCAGGAATCGTGATCGCACCGATCAGGTCTGCAGGGACTGTATCAACCGTTACTGTCACGTCTGCATCTGCAACATCGACATTACCTTGTGCATCCACTGCTTCTGCATGGATCGCTACAGGGCCTTCGCCTGTCACAGGAATCGCTGCTGTGATATAGCCGTTTGCAAGGTCAGCTGCTGTCACGGTGTAGTTCACACCATTGACATTCACCACTGTGCCGTCAAGCGCATCTGGTCCCAACGCCACTTGTGCATTGAAGCTGCCATCTGTGCCTAACTCGTCTGCATTTAAGATACCGTCGCCATTTAGGTCTTCAGGAATCGTGATCGCACCGATCAGGTCTGCAGGGACTGTATCAACCGTTACTGTCACGTCTGCATCTGCAACATCGACATTACCTTGTGCATCCACTGCTTCTGCATGGATCGCTACAGGGCCTTCGCCTGTCACAGGAATCGCTGCTGTGATATAGCCGTTTGCAAGGTCAGCTGCTGTCACGGTGTAGTTCACACCATTGACATTCACCACTGTGCCGTCAAGCGCATCTGGTCCCAACGCCACTTGTGCATTGAAGCTGCCGTCTGTGCCTAACTCGTCTGCATTCAGGATACCGTCGCCATTTAAGTCTTCAGGAATCGTGATCGCACCGATCAGGTCTGCAGGGACTGTATCAATAGTAAGCGTAGCTGTATCTGTAGCCGTATTACCAGCTGGATCAGTTGCAGTTACAGTCACTGTATGTGGACCATCTATTAATGCAGGCAAAATATTATCTGCGAGCGTCCAAGTACCATCACCATTGTTAGTCGCTGGATAATCGATACCATCAACATTTACAACAACGGTTGCTGTTGGATCATCAATAGCTCCTGTTAAAGCAGGAGTCGTGTCATTAGTAGTTAAATCATCTAAAGATACAACTGGCAAACTAGTATCAATGGTCACCACTGCAGTATCGTTACCTACGTTACCTGCTGCATCTGTTGCAGTCACGGTAATGGTGTGTGGACCGTCTGCGAGTGTTGGAAGTGTATTGTCTGCAAGCGTCCAGGTGCCGTCGCCATTGTTCACTGCCGGATAGTCAACGCCATCCACATTGACAACTACAGTTGCTGTCGGGTCGTTCACTGTACCAATAAGTGCTGGTGTGCTGTCATTCGTCAACACGTCATCCAGCGCAACCACAGGTGCTGTGATGTCTGCTGAAACTGTGCCTGTACCTGGCAATGAAGTGTTGCCTGCAGGGTCAGT
>NZ_JCAXDO010000061.1:0-1393 GCF_059740205.1 Serratia sp. LTN-2
CGTTGATGTGAGGCAGGGGCTTAAAGACGGTAGAGGCAGCAGTGCTGCCGTGCTCGACCCGCAGGGGCGCTACGTTCTCTGACAGGGCAGTTGCCGCCTGCATGCGCTGACGCGCATTCACTTCAGACGCACAACTGGGACATCCTGCAGCCGTGTAGTCCAGGCCGGCGACAGCCGCTGCCGTTTCATCTTCCAGCCGTCGGCTCGATGGTTAGGAAACTGAATCGACCCTTATTGGGTTTCCTAACCATGAACAAGCTGCCATTCTGTCCCGTGTAAACGTCACATACGGATTGTATCTGCATGAAAAATAACCAATCCTATTTTCCCACAACTCGCGGCCGTTAATGCGGCAGAGCCGTTTTGCCCGGCCATGGGATCGTGCCGGCTGTGTTCCACGGTTTCAACGAGGTCATTGATGAGCGGCGTTTTTCCCTGTTATGGCTTCAGCTGCGTGGCAGGCGTTTGCTCCATGAGTTGTGCTTGTAACTAATTGAAAATGTTAAAAAACACAGATGGCGCGCATTGTGTTAAATTTCATTGAGCATATAAGTCGTCTCGGTGCTGCTGTTCCCCCGGGGCGTATGTTCTCCAAACAACAGGAACAACGCTTCCGCACTACTCGGTCAGCTGCAAGTGAGCGCTGTTTGAGGTTTCTCTCGCCTTTGTGCCCCCACATTTCCAAATGATTGCCTCGTAACTCTTCAACCCCATAGGAATATGTGTGCGGGTGGTATCGAATTTGGCAGTAGGCAAGACGGAGGTTTAGCCTTATAAATATCAATATATTGTGCTTACAGAATCTAAAAACACAGTATATTCTAATTTCATCATTGACTTGAGGGTGTGACAGAGGGAAAAAATCAGCATGTTGTACCGCACAAGGGGCAGTGGGCTGTGCGTGGAGAAGGCAATCAGAGAGTCACGTCAGTTCACCCAACCCAACAGCAAGCCATCGATGCCGGCAGAGGGATCGCACGCAATCAGGAAAATTAGGCTTGACGACGGGCAGCATCTCCAGCTCCGCGTGCATACCTCTGCGTATCTAGCGGTCATATCCCCGGATTTTTCCTTCGTGTCACTGGATCCACTTTCCGTCCCTGCAGTTTAGACCGGTACTGTTTATCGGAGGGAGAACGCTAATACTGTGTTTTTTATAGTATCGTGAGTTATGTAACAAAAATTATTAAGCAATGCGATATTTTTAAAAAACTATTCTATAGTTTTTTAGGCTAACATCCGTTAGTCTATATTGCGAGATATAATCCATGTCAAAAAGGCTGTTTGCTGAATTCTTTGGCACATTTTGGTTGGTGTTCGGAGGGTGTGGAAGCGCAGTATTAGCAGCGGCATTTCCACAGCTGGGTGTTGGTTTTCTCGGCGTCGCGATCGC
>NZ_JCAXDO010000062.1:0-1311 GCF_059740205.1 Serratia sp. LTN-2
TTTTCGCCTGATTGCAAATCCGCTTGATAAAACACAGTAGTTGAATCATATGGTTTACCGTTAAATTCACCTTTAGATGACTTTGCCCCCAAGATGATCATTTCAGTTTTAAATTGCATGAATAAAATCCTTATATTGAGTTTGATTAACTAAAGGGACACCCACGAATAGCGAGTAGTCTTCATTTAGTGATTGAATAGGTTGATTGATACGTAACGACTGCATCACAGCAGCATGAGAAAACTTAAGGCGTTTTGGCACTTCATCTTTTGAAGATGAAAGCATTGCTACCAGTTCATCACTGGCAATAATTTTTGAGAATTGACGGATATATTTACCGAACTGATGTTTCATAATTTCGATTGATTTATCAAAATTAATCACGGATTGCTTTTTAACGATTTCAGGTTTTTCTGGTGAAATCATTTCTTGAGTAAGTTCTTTAGCAAGCCATTCAAAACATGGGTAAGCCCCAATGAAATATGAGCTTGGATTGAGTAAAACATCAAAAGGGATGAAGCGGTCAGAACCTTTAAATTCGACCTCTGCACGTGTCCAAAGGCTTAGTACATCACCTTCCTTTTTGCCACGTTCATAAATACGGCAGAATTTACCGCTATCACGGTTGCCAATATTGAGGGTTCTACCTTTACCGTTTGGACGCTTCCAAGCACCTTTATGCTCTACATTAGGTTCACGACCACCACACCAGAAACCATCAATATTGTCCCATGAATCAGCTAAATCAACAGTTAAGTGATTGCCTTCGAAATCATCATGAGCAAGGTCAATTCTATTAAGCTTAGGACGTTTACAACCACGCATTAAGAATTTATAAAGTTGTGATTCCCAACCTTTACGAGCTAAGGCACAACCAGTACCGTTGATTTGTACAGAAATCTTTTTGTTAGCATGACCATATAAGACCATGCCCAAATTATCTTGTAATTCGTATGAGCAAGTATGGAAATGCATACCTTTGTCACGTTTAACGGCAAGTCCAAAGCCGAAGATTTCAAAAAGAATCTGATCCAGCCATGTTTCAATCGCTTCAGTAAGCGATTCGTCAACTTCCTCTGGTTCAAGGAATGCATATTTTTCGCCAAAGGTTTCTTGACCAAAACTAAAAGTCACCCAATCAACAGCAGCTATGCCATGAATATCGCATGGAACAGAATGTAAAACTGGCAATACGCCATCTTCAGTTTTAATTAATTTCTGATTATCGAGATTTCTAGGGAAAGTGAACTCTTCAGATGCCATGCGAGAATTCGTTACCCCCATCTTATAAAAGGGGGTGCTTTCTGCCGT
>NZ_JCAXDO010000063.1:0-1284 GCF_059740205.1 Serratia sp. LTN-2
TCGGTTCGGTCCTCCAGTTAGTGTTACCCAACCTTCAACCTGCCCATGGCTAGATCACCGGGTTTCGGGTCTATACCTTGCAACTATTCGCCCAGTTAAGACTCGGTTTCCCTACGGCTCCCCTATACGGTTAACCTTGCTACAAAATATAAGTCGCTGACCCATTATACAAAAGGTACGCAGTCACACCACGAAGGTGCTCCCACTGCTTGTACGTACACGGTTTCAGGTTCTATTTCACTCCCCTCGCCGGGGTTCTTTTCGCCTTTCCCTCACGGTACTGGTTCACTATCGGTCAGTCAGGAGTATTTAGCCTTGGAGGATGGTCCCCCCATATTCAGACAGGATGTCACGTGTCCCGCCCTACTCATCGAACTCACGACCTGTGCATTTTAGTGTACGGGGCTATCACCCTTTGCTGCGCGACTTTCCAGACGCTTCCACTAACACACAAGCCGATTCAGGTTCTGGGCTCCTCCCCGTTCGCTCGCCGCTACTGGGGGAATCTCGGTTGATTTCTTTTCCTCGGGGTACTTAGATGTTTCAGTTCCCCCGGTTCGCCTCATGCCACTATGTATTCATGACATGATAGTGTGTCGAAACACACTGGGTTTCCCCATTCGGGTATCGCCGGTTATAACGGTTCATATCACCTTACCGACGCTTTTCGCAGATTAGCACGCCCTTCATCGCCTCTGACTGCCTAGGCATCCACCGTGTACGCTTAGTCACTTAACCTCACAACCCGAAGATGTTTCCATCGTTCGCGCTGCAAACATTTGAGAGACTCTATGACAGGTTACTCTTTATCCCAATACATCTACGGAGGGATAAATTTCAGCCGTCATGTTTCAATTTTCAGCTTGTTCCAGATTGTTAAAGAGCAAAATACTTCGCAGCATACTGTCGCCAATATACTCTGAAGTATTGAAATACCGGACTATATGGTGGAGCTAAGCGGGATCGAACCGCTGACCTCCTGCGTGCAAGGCAGGCGCTCTCCCAGCTGAGCTATAGCCCCATACAGTCACGTGCAGTACCTTTTCCACTTCTGAGAAGTGGTAGGCCTGAGTGGACTTGAACCACCGACCTCACCCTTATCAGGGGTGCGCTCTAACCACCTGAGCTACAAGCCTATAAAGGTATTTCTGCTCGTTACTTTCTATCAGACAATCTGTGTGAGCACGCCACTCGAACTAATATCTTTAGGTAAGGAGGTGATCCAACCGCAGGTTCCCCTACGGTTACCTTGTTACGACTTCACCCCAGTCATGAATCACAAAG
>NZ_JCAXDO010000064.1:0-1266 GCF_059740205.1 Serratia sp. LTN-2
AGCGGGGAAGTGGCGGGGATCATCCTCACGGCGCTGGTACTGAATCACCGGAGCTGGCACCACAGCAACCATGACCACGAGGAACTGTGCCGCCACTTCTGCCGCCGTTATGAGCAGCTTATGGCATTTGCTGATACCCATCCGGAAAGCGACACCATCTGGCGTGCCCTTGACTGACTGACCGTGGGCGGCGATGCCGCCCGATTAAAGGAGAAAAACATGATTGGTACAGCAAGAGAAATTGCCCTTGAAATGTTCAGATGTGCCGACCTCGATGCCGAGAAGCACGTTTTCGCCAGCTGGGACAGCAATGATATCCGAAGCATTTGTGTGGACTGGGATCTGAGCAGTGACGAGATCGAAACGATTATGGAAAGGCTGAGTACCACGCTGGATTACGTCGGCTGTGTCTCTCTCATTCATGGCATTGTGGAGGAAATGATTGAGCAGAAGCGAGAACACCGCACAGTGACCATCCCTGCAACCTCACTTGCAATGGTCATGCAACTTGCAGGAAGGGAAATGCAGCGTATCGCCGTATGCGCGGAGGATGGCGGCGGATCAGCAGAAGAAACCCTGAAAGAAGAAAACGACGTCATGATGAGCCTGCGTGCTGCGCTTGAGGCCTGACAGAGAAGCCGGAGGCGTTGCCTCCGGAAACTGAAAAAAGGAGAACACCATGCAACTGTCACCGGAAACCCGCAGTATCCTGCGCCAGTATAAAACGCTCATCAACGAGCGACGTCGCGAATCCGGACTCAGCCCCGTAACCACAGCGAAAGTGCTGGATGAGATCTGCGAATCGGCTACCCGCCAGTGCGCCGTCTATCTTTGTGGCCACTTCATTCTCCAGGGCGGCCAGGGGGATGGACAATAAATGATCCGGGCGGGGCATATGCGCCGCCTGTTCGCGCGCGAAAACCCTGTCATCCCTTCGGGCTGACGGGCAGTAAGGCCAGCGCCTGCGGCGCTGCCCCCTCCCGCCCTGATGTTAGCCCGGGCCGATGCAGATGAAAGCCATTGTGAGGGCAAAGTGTCACGGATACGGTCCTGCGTGGCGTGGCGTGGCGTGGCGTGGCGTGGCGTGGCGTGGCGTGGCGTGGCGTGGCGTGGCGTGGCGTGGCGTGGCGTTGTCGCCAGCTCTGAAACCCGATCAGCAAATCCTCTGAAAACACCTGAATCCCACTTCTGGCCCCCTTCGGCTCCCGGCCAGCGCTGCTGTCCGGTCGTCGAGCCCCACTCCGCCAGGGCGGCCGCTGCGCACCC
>NZ_JCAXDO010000065.1:0-1259 GCF_059740205.1 Serratia sp. LTN-2
TACCTGAGCGGCATCAACGCCGGCGAGGCGATGACGGTGCGCTGGGGCGGGGCGGCGCAGTGTGAAGTGCGCATGCCAAGCCCGCTGCCGGCGGAGATGCTGATGAATACCTTGCTGTTGCCGTGCCATCAATCAGCAAATATGAAGGAAGAATGAATTGGGCAGAAAAAATATATCATTGATCGTTGTTTTTTTATCTGTTTTCATAAGCAAAGTATGTTATGGCGCTGTTGTTGAAGGCGGTTTTTCTGATTGGTATTGGTTTAACGGCAAACCGACGACTGATTATAATTTTACCCGCGTGGTGTTGGACGGCAGTGAGGGTAGTGCGGTTATACATCCATCATTTGGGATCTATTGTTCCTCACAGTATTGGTGTCTGTTAACTCTTTATAAAAATAATGCGACGGGAAATTGCTATAAAGATATTACCTCAGCTAAGAATCTGGCGCTTGTAGGTAATAATCGTTGGTACAGCATTGATGAGATGAATAAGATAATTAAAGAAAAACTACCCATGAGGGGGAGGTTTGAGGCTGCCTCCCCCGGCCTCGGTGGACACTGCGAACCTAAAGTCTGGCTTGATTTCAGTGCGGGGTCTGCAGTCACGATTGCCTCGACTGATGAAGGGACAGCGCCCCCGTTAGAGCCATTGCCACCGGTGAGTATATTTTGTCGAGTGTCGGGGTTAAGCCGCGATGAGATTGATCTGGGTGTGATAAGTCAGGAGTCAAAGACGGCAAGTGTTACGGCATCGTTGTCGTGCGATGGAGATGCTAAAACGCAGGGGACGGGGCGAATTATATTTACCGATACCAGTCGAAGTGGCGGCAGTAACATTGTTTTGACTAACCATCAGAATAACCAGCAGATTAAGGCTAGGTTGTCAGTTGACTCGTCTGGTGGCAGCAATAAAAAAGATGTGTTAGTCAAGGTTGGCTATTCTGGTAGCGTCAATCTATTCGTCTCTGTCGATGCGTCAGAGTTAAATAAGGATATTTCAGGTGATTTTTCTGGCAGTGCGTTGATTATTTTTAATGTCATTTGAATAAGCCATGTTTATTCTTTTTTTTTTGATTCGAGGTTTTTATGAAAAAGGCTAAAAATTTCTCTGCCGCATTTATCTGTAAACACAGTTTGGTGGCATCCGGCGTGTTCTTTACGCTGGTGTCATCATTTTCCGCCCAGGCGGCCATCGCCCTGGACCGCACGCGGGTGATTTTTGACGGCGGCCAGAACTCGGTGAGCCTGAGCGTCAG
>NZ_JCAXDO010000066.1:0-1203 GCF_059740205.1 Serratia sp. LTN-2
TTATGCAGTTACTTTAGCAACAACACCAGCACCTACAGTACGACCACCTTCACGGATCGCAAAACGTAGACCTGGGTCCATTGCGATTGGGTGGATTAATTCTACTGACATTTCAACGTTGTCACCTGGCATTACCATTTCAACGCCTTCTTTCAACTGGATCGCACCAGTTACGTCAGTTGTACGGAAGTAGAACTGTGGACGGTAACCATTTAAGAATGGAGTGTGACGACCACCTTCTTCTTTAGAAAGTACGTATACTTCTGCGTCGAATTTAGTGTGCGGCTTGATTGTACCTGGTTTAGCAAGTACTTGACCACGTTGTACTTCTTCACGCTTAGTACCACGAAGTAAGATACCACAGTTCTCACCTGCACGGCCTTCGTCAAGAAGTTTACGGAACATTTCTACGCCAGTTACAGTTGTTTTAACTGTATCTTTAATACCAACGATCTCTACTTCTTCACCAACTTTGATGATACCAGCTTCAACACGGCCTGTTACTACTGTACCACGACCAGAAATTGAGAATACGTCTTCGATTGGCATCAAGAATGCTTTGTCGATTGCACGCTCTGGCTCTGGGATGTAAGAGTCAAGTGCTGCTACAAGAGCAAGAACTGATTCTTCACCGTAAGGACCAGCTTCACCGTTAAGCGCTGCAAGAGCTGAACCACGGATTACTGGAGTGTCATCACCTGGGAAGTCATAAGTAGAAAGAAGTTCACGTACTTCCATTTCTACTAATTCAAGTAATTCTTCGTCATCAACAAGGTCGCATTTGTTTAAGAATACGATGATGTAAGGTACACCTACCTGACGAGAAAGAAGGATGTGCTCACGAGTTTGTGGCATTGGACCGTCAGTTGCAGCACATACAAGGATCGCGCCGTCCATCTGAGCAGCACCAGTGATCATGTTTTTAACGTAGTCGGCGTGGCCTGGGCAGTCAACGTGTGCGTAGTGACGAGTTGGAGAATCGTATTCTACGTGTGATGTATTAATTGTAATACCACGTGCTTTTTCTTCAGGTGCTGAGTCGATTTGTGAGTAATCTTTCGCTTCACCGCCGTAAGTTTTTGCACAAATTGTTGCAATCGCAGCAGTTAAAGTTGTTTTACCATGGTCAACGTGACCGATTGTACCCACGTTTACGTGTGGTTTATTACGTTCAAACTTGGCTTTAGCCATGATGATCTTCCT
>NZ_JCAXDO010000067.1:0-1124 GCF_059740205.1 Serratia sp. LTN-2
AGTCTCCGCCCCTTTCCTTCCTCCCTTCGCCGTTGCTCCTTTGCCCTTTGCCGCGAGAGAACTCACCAGGGAGATGGCCAGCCATCACCACAGGAGAAAACCAGGATGCACACACAAAACGTCAACGTCAAAACCGCCGCTCCCGAATCTTCCAGGAAGATAGGGGGAAAAACACAAACTGAGTCCAGTAGCTTCGTTGTGGAAACCATCGGGCAGAGTGAAACAGCCTCAGTGCTTACGTTTGAACAATTCTGGGATCTGTATTCATGGGTCGTCAGTGAATCACGAGCTGATGTGAAGCCTGTAAATTTTGTCGCACCGGCTGACAGTGTCGAACTGATTTATATCGATCCGGAAGTCCCGGATTACTTCTCAGTATGGTTACTGGATGGTTACCCGGTTGCCGCAGCTGCAATGCTGGAAAATTTCTCACGCGTATTACCTTCTTTCGTGAATATCTTCGCTGGAGACAAATCATGATGCAAACAACGGTGACACATAAAACAACGCTCCTGCGCACTGATGGCTTTGTACGCAATATTCACTCACGTAATCCGTTCGACGTCATTCGTGCTGATGTGGTTCTGGCTCGTATGGAAAAGCGGGCTGGTAAAACATGCGGCGCGTACTACGAAATCTATGATGTCACTTTGCTGGGAATGGCGCTGGACTACCTGGCTAAATTACCACTTAAAGACCGCCCGGTATTCATGGGCACAGCGTCGATGCGCGGCTTATTTCTGACGTGGGCTGAGGAAGAACGTGCGAAGGCGGCATACGACGATTTAATGACCGAAATGGCCATTGAGGCGGGTGAGATTTAGCCCCTGATACAGTATTCGGTCCAGCCCTGGTGGCATTCATCAGGGCAACCGCACAAACCCTCTTTCCCCTTCGGGGAAACGGGGAGGGCGAAAGCGCCTCCGGCGCTCCTGCCTTTCCCCGTTGCAGTGGTTCTCTCCTCATCGTCGATCATAACCGGCGTCCTGCTGGTTAACTTTCTCAGCTGCAGCTCCGTGGCCATAACCCAAAAAACGGGCAGGGCGATGGCCCCCTTCGGCTCCCGGCCAGCGCTGCTGTCCGGTCGTCGAGCCCCACTCCGCCAGGGCGGCCGCTGCGCACCC
>NZ_JCAXDO010000068.1:0-1104 GCF_059740205.1 Serratia sp. LTN-2
CATATGGGATTATTTCTTGCTACCGTTCATGGTCAGTCGCTCTCAAAAGATACGATCCAATCTCCTAACCATGAACGGTAGCACGCCTTCGGCGTGAGCTCGTCTGCTGCGCAGCCGAAGTCCTTTCCACCCTCATCGCCGTATTTTATACTTTCTCTCATGTACATACCGCGCCCCGCAAAGCTCCTGTTTCAGCACGATGACGGCTGGGACCGCTTCCTCGAGAATAATGGCCATCAGCTCACCGACTGGACCAAACTCTCCGTCGAGCGCATGCTTGCCTGCGGGACCTGTGCCATGGGCGTGCGTCGCTATTGCTGCAGCTCGCCTGATTGCACGCACTCTCGTTTTCTCTGCCAGACCTGTAAGTCCAAGGCCTGCAGCAGCTGCGGCCTCAAAGGTACCGAGCAGTGGATTGCCGAACAGCAGCACATCTTGCCCGACTGCGACTGGCAACATATCACTTTCACCATGCCGCACCTGCTATGGCCGTTCTTCAACAATAACTGGCCGCTGCTCAACGACCTGTTTCGCTGCGCCACCCGCGCCATGCTCAGGCACGCGCGCAAACTGGGCATCGAGGTCGGCATTTTCTGCGCCCTGCACACCTACGGCCGCCAGCTCAATCAGCATCCGCACATCCACGTCTCCATTACCCGCGGTGGCCTCGATACCAAGCACGGTGTCTGGCGCGACCTGTTTTTCAAAAAACAGCAGGTCGAAGAAATCTGGCGCGGTGCCGTCATCCGCCAGCTACGACCGTGTCAATCCCGCCAAGTTGCCCAACCTCGGCCATATCCGCGATGTGAAGCAGTGGAAACGCTACCTGCAGGCGCAATATCAGCGCCACTGGAAGGTCCACTTCGCCAAAAAGACCCGCGGCGCCTGGCGCAGCGTCAAATATCTCGGCCGCTATCTGAAACGTCCGCCGGTGGCGGCCTCGCAGCTCCGTCATTACCGCGGCGGCTCGGTGGTACACCAGTACTACGACCACAACACGCAACAGCATAAACGCCAGAAGCTGAGCCAAGATGAGATGCTGCGCCGTTACGTCAGCCATATCCCGGCACGACACTTCAAAATGGTGCGCTACTACGGCTTCCT
>NZ_JCAXDO010000069.1:0-1101 GCF_059740205.1 Serratia sp. LTN-2
TAGGACTTACGCATTGACGGATTCAAAAAAGTATTAAAATACTTTATAAAGTATCTGTGATCAGACGAATTAAACATGCTTCTACAGCAACTTGTACATTACCCATTTATATGGGCTTTCTCATGACAGAACCGAACTCTATTAGCTGCACACAACTTGCCGAGACTTATAACATCTCGCATGATAGTGTAAATCGCTTTCTAGAACGTGAAGACTACACACCTCACGACCTATATCAAGAAGCAATTCAACATATTGATAATAATAAACTTATAGTCAGTATTGATGATACTGTTTTAGATAAACCCTATAGTCAACATATGGACTTGGTTAGCTATTTTTGGTCAGGCAAACACCACCGATCCGTCAAGGGTATTAATCTCATTACCTTGTATGCGACAGATCAGAATGGTCAAAATATTCCAATTAATTTCCGAATTTATGACAAATCTGAAAGTAAAACCAAGAATGATTACTTTATGGATATGTTAAGTGAAGCACTCAGTTGGGGTGCAAAGATTCAATTTATTACAGGTGATAGTTGGTATTCATCGACTGGAAATCTAAAAACCATAAGAAAATATGGTATTCGATTTATGTTTGGTATCGACTGTAACCGTAAGGTTTCCCCAGAAAAAGGACAATGGTT
Organism: Serratia sp. LTN-2; assembly: GCF_059740205.1. Lineage (NCBI taxonomy): Bacteria > Pseudomonadati > Pseudomonadota > Gammaproteobacteria > Enterobacterales > Yersiniaceae > Serratia > Serratia sp. LTN-2. The sequence goes on from NZ_JCAXDO010000069.1 coordinate 650, forward strand.
TCAACTGCGTTTATTGCCAAATTTCCATCAGGGTCAAGTGGTCTGGCTCAAAGATTTTGGCTTTGTACAATTATTTAAGACTCAGTTAAAAGAACAGCAGAGGTTTTATATTGTGCATCAAGATGAAGATGATTTATTGTCCTTTGAGGGTTTTCATGAATTACATTCAAGTCATTGGAAAATAGAGCAATATCACCGGGTGATTAAACAGGTTTGTCATATTGAAAAGTTTCAAGTAAGACGATCTAAACTGATTTTGAATCATATTTTTTCAGCCTTGATGGCCTACGTCGAGATACAAAAGAACCAGTTTGAGCGGATCTTTGAAAATGTATATCGTTGGCAGAAGAAATTATTTAGACCAGTTATCAAAAACTTCATTGATGACTTTATTCTCGATAAAAATCATCTGCTACCACAGAGAATCTATAAATAATAGTGCGTAAGTCCTA
>NZ_JCAXDO010000007.1:0-247335 GCF_059740205.1 Serratia sp. LTN-2
AAACATCTGGTTCAGATAAGGCGGTACTGTTCGAGGAAGAGACGCTGACGGTGCGGCAGCGGCAGATCATGCGGCTGCTCTCCAAAGGCATCAGCCCGGCGGATATTTCAGTGCGGCTGAATATCAGCGTTAAAACCATCAGCTCACACCGGGGCGCGGTCATGAAGAAATTCGGCTTTAACCGCAAGATTGAGCTCTATAATTGGCTTATTCTACGTGGTAATGAGCTATAAATGGATTTGTTAATATAAGGCTGTTGATGATTTTTCTATATTTAGCGTTTTTCTATTGTAATTAAGTTTGTTTTCATTCAATAAGCAGGCGCTGGCGACCAACAAGGGTGACCTGGGGATTCGGATCTACCGGGGGGGCGAAGCTTGGACGACGTTACAGGCCAATTATCAATAAGGAGCGAAGGATGAACAAGGCGTCAGCCGATGGCTGACGACGCTGGTGGTGGAGCCGTGCTGGGAACGGAAAGATAGCCCCGAGAGCATGAAAGAACCATTGGGAACATATCGCACGGCTTTATAAGCCGGTTGGTATTTGGACGCTGTCGAAGGCAGAGACTGAAACGCGGGGGGCGAGATTATGCGGCCCGGTAGATGAATGGGGTGAAGTATCTTCTGGAGGCGGTAGGATGGTGACCACCGAATATGCTACATGCCGATTATTATATCGTTACAAGAGGCCTTACAATGTCTTCAACAACACGCAAAAAACTATTACCACGGTACTGCTGGCTTACGTTGTTATTTGCCGCTGTAACTGTCCGTGCGGTGCCAGTGACGTACGATGTGCATCTCAACCGTAAAGTTGGGAAAAACTACTTATACGACATGACGACTTCCGGATCCGCAGACGACCTGCCGGGGGTTGTGCCTCCGGCGGCAAAGACCCTCGGTGTGTGCTCAGTAGGGTATGGGGAGGTCAAGGGGTGCAAACTGTGGAGTTCAGTTGGCGAGGTGTCTGTGGTCGCGGTTGAGCCTGGCGAACCCGCGCGGGACGCAGTTAACCGTTTTTATAGAAAGAACGGGGCGATTGCCCGTACCCAGGTAACGTTTGTACCCGAACACATCGGGAGTGGCCAATGCGTTGGGCTCATGTGGGGGGATAAAACCTATGTTCTTGAGCCCGTTCAGGGGGTGGTGTGCTCCGGGATCGCCCCGCCTGATAATAAGTGCGACTTCACTGGGGGGGGGGCGGTCGATTTCCTATTCAGTGCGAGGAAGGGGAGCATTAACGGGCTCAAAAAAATGCAGACCGTTGCCGTAGTATGCGACCAATTAGCTACTGTTCGGGTTCGAGCCGGGTCTGAGATTCGCCTTTCTTCCACGCTAACCGCGCGATTGTCGACCACGGAGGGAGAACTCGTCTCGGGGGTAACTATGCTGGTGGGAAGTGCCCCCCTGAACTTCCCTCTTATTGCCACGCTGGCAGGAGATGCCCCCGGCGGTGAGTATAGCGGCTCGACGGTAGTCTATGTAGAGATACTGTGAGGCTCCCATAAACGGGGGACGAGGGTATGGCCGCGAAACTGTATACCATTGACGATACAATAAAACTGGGGGCTGATGTCTTCCCTCCGGCTCGGTAACGCGGTTCTTGACACTCGTGGGATGAATGTCTTATTCGGGATCGGCGCTAATCAATTAGTTATACCCAAAATACTTCAAAATGCATATCTAAACCGTGGCATCCTTTTGACTTTAAATTGTTTCATGCATAGAGAGTCAGCATCTTGAGGTTTAATGGGGATATACCAAAAAATAATTAGCGTTGCATCAAGGTGCAGCCAACATTAAGTATGGCGGGTATATATATTTTGTTCTAGACGCCACCGGCAACATTAATGCAGGGAATTACGTTGTGTACGTATTACCTTGAATTTCTGTTTACGCCTGCGGGTAAGTGCTCATGAGCTGCCTCGACGTGAACCGCAGACGTCAATCTCACACGTCTCTCGGTTTTCCTGTTGTTTGCATGGCTGGAGGCTATTTATATACGAGCTAAGATAAAGGGGTTTGATGATTTTGATTTGTATCGCTTTGTGGGTAGGGGTTATTTCTCAGGGGGGGCTTTCTGTTTGAGTGTTTTCGTAGTGAGAAAAAACGGTGGGGTTTGTTAATCAAATGCATGTAAATATCGCCGATATTATCTTTTATTATCCTGGCTACTCAATTGTTTACCTAATTGGTAACGCGTTGGGCTCAGGCATGAAGGACTGTATCGTTATTTCTTTGTGTGAGAGAAAAAATGTTCCGGCTACATGGCGGCTGGGGCGATTGCAGAAAATGTTGCCTAAGCAAGGTGACCTGAAACAACTGCACTTTTATTTGGATGAATTATGGAATAGGCGAGATGTTTCTGGTGTGGGCAGGCGGCCCCCATCCCGGGACGAGGAACTGAGTAAAGGGCAACGAGAGAACTTGTACCTGTTGGCAAAAGGTGTCACGCCGGCAGAGATTTCAATGCAATTGAATATCAGCATTAAAAACGTCAGCTCGCATCGAGGGGGGAGTCATGAAGAAATATGGCTTCAATCGCAATATTGAACTCTACAACTGGTTAATTTTGCGTGGCAATGAGCTTTAATTAAAAAGGGATGGCGGTGATACTATTTTGGGTTGCGTTTTTTTTGTTTGTCCTGAGTTTGTTTTCATTCTATATGCATTATAAACTTATCAGTAAGAGAAAATTAGAGCTAAAAGCCAGAAAGAAGAAATATTGGGTAGGCCTTAAAGAGGCGCTATTAGGGCGTTAGCGTATTACTCAACGTTCAATAAATCGGGCGTTAATTCACAGCGAGTGCCCGCGCCTATCCCCTTCAACATCTATTTCACTTTTCGTTCACCTCTTGATGCATAGAGGTTACACTGGCCGCTTGTTCGCAACTGACCGGGTTAATTCACCGCCGCGATGAGAGTGCCACGCCAGCTACAGCAACGCTTTGCCGCCTGCATCGCCATTATGGCGGTGCTGTTGCTGTTTGTGGCGCCGGTGGTGTCGAAATCGCTGATGCACCATCAGATGATGAGCGGCATGGCGCAGCCGGCAGCTACCATGCAGCATGAGATGCACGGAATGGTGATGCCCGCCGCCGAACATGCCGGCCACCATGGCATGGATCCGGCAGAGATGATCTTCTGCGGCTACTGCGAGCTGCTGATTCACGTACCGCTGCTGCTGTGGGTATTCGTCCCGCTGCTGTGGCTGATGGCGCGTATTGCGCGCCTGCCTTGCGCGCCGCGCATCGTCCCCCCGCCCATTCGGCGTCTTGCTCTGCGGCCAAGTCCGCGCGGGCCGCCCGGCCAGCCGTTTTTCCTTATTGCTTGATCATGGGTCATGCCGTCCGTATCGCTGCGGACGGTTTGCCTGCGCACAAAGTTTGAAAAACGAGAAAGGCCATGTCTTCAATAACCAAAACTCCACCTGCCGCATCGCCGCGTGGCGCGATGCTGAACCTGATCAGACGGCTGCATTTTTATATCGGCCTGCTGATTGCTCCTTTTATTCTGGTCGCTGCACTGACCGGCACGCTGTATGTGCTGACCCCGCAGCTTGAAGAGGCGCTGTATCGCGATGCGCTGTCTACCGAACCGCATGGGCAGGCGAGACCGCTGGCCGACCAAATCGCCGCCGCTCGCCGTGAAGCGGGTGACGAGGCGCGCATTTACGCCGTGCGCCCGGCGCCCGGTGCAACGGACACCACCCGTGTGCAGTTCGTCGGCGCCGATCTGGGCGCTTCCGAGTCGCGTGCGCTGTTTGTCGATCCTTATACGCTGGCCATCAAGGGCGACATGACGGTGTACGGCACCTCCGGCGTGTTGCCGCTGCGCACCTGGCTAGACAAGCTGCACAGCAGCCTGTTGCTCGGCGATCTGGGCCGCAATTACAGCGAGCTGGCGGCCTCCTGGCTGTGGGTGGCCGCGTTGGGCGGCGTAGCGCTGTGGCTGACGACGCGGCCGAAGCGCAAGCTGAAGAGGCCGAAAGGGCGCTTCGCCGCCAGCCGCCATTGGCACATCACGCTGGGCGTGGCGCTGCTGGCGGGGCTGCTGTTCTTCTCGGCCACCGGGCTGACCTGGTCGCAGTGGGCCGGCGGCAACATCGATGCGCTGCGAGCCAACCTGGGCTGGCTGACGCCGCAGGTCAACACCAGCCTGCAGGCCGATGCGTCGCAGACGCCGGCCGATCCGCACGCTGAGCACCGTGGGATGATGCCGGGTATGAAGATGCCCCCTGCCGCGCAGGCCAATGCGCTGAACGGCGATTGGGATCGGGCGCTGCACGCCGCGCGCGCCGCTGGGATCGATGCTGCCAAGATAGAGCTGCGTCAGCCGAAGGGCGAGGGCAAAGCCTGGACGGTGACAGAAGTGGATCGCAGTTGGCCAACGCAGGTGGACAGCGTTGCTATTGCGCCGCAGAGCTTCGCCGTCGTCGACCAGGTGCGGTTCAGCACCTTCCCGTTGATCGCCAAGCTGACCCGCTGGGGCATCGACGCCCACATGGGGATCCTCTTCGGTTTGCCGAATCAGTTGCTGCTGGCGGCGTTCGGCCTTGGGCTGTGTCTGATGATCGTACTGGGCTATCGGATGTGGTGGCTGCGTCGTCCGGCGGCGGGTGAGCAACATCCGGTGCATACGCTGTTCGCCGCCTGGTTGGCGCTTTCCCTGCCGGCGCGGGTAATCACGCTGTCGATCGCCGTAGCCTTGGGCTATTGTCTGCCGCTGATGGGCGTGAGCCTCGCGGCGCTATTGGTGGCGGACGTGTGGCGCTGGCGTGGCCAACGGCAGGGGCATGGCGAAGAAACGCCAGAAGCGGCCGCTCGGCGCGTAGAGGTGCGTAAGTTCCGCGCTGCGGTGGCGACGGTCGCGGTGGCGGTCGGCTGCGTGATGGGCAAGGCGATCCTCGGCGGCACCGTCGAGCAGTTTCAGCTGCCGATCGGCGCCTGGAGCGCACAGATGATCGTGATGCAGAGCCTGATGGTGTTGCTGTATACGCTGGTATTCACCCTGCTGCTTTCCATTCCGCTATGGTATTTCTTCCTGGGGGAGAAAGAGGGGCGGTAAAGGGGGCGCCCGGTATGCGGTTTAGCCTACCGGGCGCTGTGAATGCAAAACGGGCGGAACGCTGCCTTCACCCGGTCTGATGATTCATACTGTGGCGCGTCGGGATAATGTGATGCGCCTCTCATACTGGTTGTTGATAGAATTTCTTTCTTCTTATTCTTTTTTTATGGGATTTTTTCCTCTTTGATAGCCTTAATCCATATAAATATTGTGACTTTTTTCTCTTGTTTCAGGGGTAAGATTTCGCACATTAAAACGATAACTCGCCTGCATTTTAGAATTATCCATCGTGCAGAAACTATTAAAAAAAACCTCTACCTACACAAGCGAGAACCTTATGGAAACGGCTTCAAATAATAGCGTGCTATTGGATGACACGTCGCCGGCGTTGCGGGCGAAGATGACGGAAAGTGAATGGCGTGAGGCAATTAAATTCGACAGCACTGATACCGGCTGGGTGATTATGAGTATCGGCATGGCGATTGGCGCCGGCATTGTTTTTTTACCGGTGCAGGTTGGATTGATGGGGCTGTGGGTATTTCTGCTTTCCTCTATTATCGGTTATCCGGCTATGTATTTATTCCAGCGTTTATTTATCAATACCCTCGCGGAATCGCCCGAGTGCAAAGACTATCCCAGCGTGATTAGCGGCTATCTGGGGAAAAACTGGGGCATCCTGCTCGGCGCACTCTATTTTGTCATGCTGGTGATCTGGATGTTCGTTTATTCCACCGCCATTACCAACGACAGCGCGTCTTATTTGCACACCTTCGGCGTGACGGAAGGGCTGTTGTCCGACAACCCTTTTTATGGCCTGGTGCTGATCTGCATTTTAGTGGCGATTTCATCGCGCGGTGAACAGCTGCTATTCAAACTTTCAAGCCTGATGGTGCTGACCAAGCTGCTGGTTGTGGCGGCGCTTGGCGTGTCGATGATTGGCCTGTGGCATGTGCATAATATCGGCGCGCTGCCGCCGGCGGCGCTGCTGATTAAAAACGCCATTATTACGCTGCCGTTTACTCTGACTTCGATTCTGTTTATTCAGACGCTCAGCCCGATGGTCATTTCCTACCGCTCGCGTGAGAAATCGATTGAGGTTGCCCGCCATAAAGCGCTGCGCGCCATGAATATCGCCTTTGGCATTCTGTTTACCACCGTCTTTTTCTATGCCGTCTCTTTTACGCTGGCGATGGGGCATGATGAGGCGGTAAAAGCCTACGAACAGAACATTTCCGCCCTGGCGATCGCCGCTCAGTTCATTAGCGGTGACGGCGCCGCCTGGGTCAAAGTCGTCAGCGTGATCCTCAATATTTTCGCCGTGATGACCGCCTTTTTCGGTGTTTATTTGGGCTTTCGCGAAGCGACGCAGGGCATCGTAATGAACCTGCTGCGCCGCAAGCTGCCGCTGGAAAACATCAATGAAACCTATGTGCAGCGCGGCATTATGGTGTTCGCTATTCTGCTGGCCTGGAGCGCCATTGTGCTGAATGCGCCGGTGCTGAGCTTCACATCCATTTGCAGCCCGATCTTTGGCCTGGTGGGCTGCCTTATTCCTGCGTGGCTGGTCCATAAGGTGCCGGCGTTGCACAAATATAAAGGCGCATCGCTGGTGCTTATCATCGTGACCGGCTTGCTTCTGTGCGTCTCCCCGTTCCTGGCATTTTCCTGATAGAGCTAATACGGTATTAAGGTTGTCATTATGTTTAACCCTGAAAGTCTTTCATTATGGAAAAAATACATCCGCGTCGTGCAGGAGGAGGTGAAGCCTGCATTGGGATGTACCGAACCGGTTTCCCTGGCGCTGGCCAGCGCCACGGCGGCGGCTCACTTACCGGGGCCGGTGGATCGCATTGAAGCCTGGGTTTCGCCGAATTTGATGAAAAATGGCATGGGCGTGACGGTGCCCGGCACCGGCATGGTGGGATTGCCGATAGCCGCCGCGTTGGGGGCTATCGGCGGCGATGCCGACGGCGGTTTGGAAGTGCTCGAGAAGGCCTCTGCAGCGGCCATAACGCAAGCGAAGCGGCTATTGGCGCAGGGGGCGGTGCGCGTCATGCTACAGTCGCCTTGCGAAGATATCCTCTATTCCCGGGCGAAGGTTTACGCTGGCGATCAATGGGCCAGCGCCACCATCGTCGGCGGGCATACCCGCATCGTCAGCATCGAGCGGCAGGGCGAGACGCTCTATACGCTGAAGGCGCAGCCGCAGGGCGCCGAGCCGGCACGCCCGCTGCAGGTGCTGGCGCAGACTTCGCTGCGTGAGATCGTGGATTTCATCGAGCGGGCGCCGTTCGCGGATATCCGTTTTATTCTCGATGCCGCGCGCCTCAACGGTGCGCTGTCGCAAGAAGGGTTGCGCAGCCAGTGGGGGCTGCACGTGGGTGCCACGTTGCAAAAACAGCGCGCACGCGGATTGATGGCGAGCGATCTGGCCAGCGATATCGTGATCCGCACCAGTGCGGCGTCCGATGCGCGGATGGGCGGGGCGACGCTGCCCGCGATGAGCAACTCCGGCTCGGGCAATCAGGGGATCGCTGCCACCTTGCCGGTGATGGTGGTGGCGGAGCACTTCGCGGCCGATGAGGAACAGCTGGCGCGTGCGCTGATGCTGTCGCACCTGAGCGCCATTTATATTCACTATCGCCTGCCGCGCCTCTCCGCGCTGTGCGCCGCCACTACCGCCTCGATGGGGGCGGCCGCCGGGATGGCGTGGCTGGCGGATGGCCGGTACGACACCATCGCCAAGGCCATCGGCAGCATGATTGGCGATGTGAGCGGGATGATTTGCGATGGCGCTTCCAACAGCTGTGCGATGAAGGTTTCCACCAGCGCCTCGTCGGCGTGGAAGGCGGTGCTGATGGCGCTGGACGACACGGCGGTAACCGGCAACGAGGGGATTGTGGCGAATGATGTTGAGCAGTCGATCGCCAACCTTTGCGCGCTGGCCAGCCGATCGATGCAGCACACCGACAGGCAGATCATTGAGATTATGGCGAAAAAAGCCTCCTGAGCTTTCCCCGCTGTGGCGGGGTTTTTTGTTAAATCAGCCGGTGTGCGTGCTGTTGCACGCTTTCCATGATGCTGTCCATCATCACCTGAACGCGGTGCGGCAAAACGCCGCGCCGGCGGTAGATCAGATAGGCCTGCATATCGATGCAGCGCTCGCGCGCCAGGCAGGGCAGCAGAGTGCCGGCATCGAGCTCGGCGGCCACGGAATAATACGGGGCGTAGACGATGCCCAGGCCCTGTTTCGCCAGCTCGATAGCCGGCAGAATGTTATCGCAGACGCTGGCGCCGTCGATCTCGACTTGCACCAACTCCCCCTGCGCATTATAGCTGCTCCAGGTATTGCGGATGCCGCCCAGCATGCGCAAGGTAATGCAGCGATGTTGCGACAGCTCATTCAGGTCATTCAGCGGCGAGCGGGTGATGTAATCCGGCGCGGCGAATAGCCCGACGCGAAAACGGGTGAGCGGCCTGGCGATCAGGCTTTCGTTTTGTGGCTGGAAGAAGCTGATCAGCAAATCGCAGTCGCTGTCGAACACTGCACCATACTTTTTTTCGCGTTCATCGGGATTGCGGGTCACCAGATCGACCGTCAACTCCGGTGCGGCATGCAGCAGCGGCGGCAGCAAATAGCTGGCCAGGAACGCGTGGATACCGATCGGCGCGCCGAGCGTGACCATGCCGCTCAGGCTGCGCTTATAGGTGTCGGACATATCGAGCAGATCGCTGTGCTCGTCCAGCAGCAGTGCGGCGCGGCGCAAGAATTGCTCGCCGAACTCGGTCAGCGCCAGGGCGCGCGGGCTGCGCAGAAACAGTTCCAGACCCAGCCGGCGTTCCAGTGAGGTGAGCGCGCGCGACACGTTGGATTGCGGCATGTCCAACAGCTGCGCCGCTTTGCTGACGCTCGCCGTTTCGGCGATGACGCGGACGATCCTCAGTTCTTCTATGCGGAAGTCTTTCTGTTTCACTGGCCGGCTCTTATGAGTTTGTATATCAAAAATGATATACACCTTTGGCGGCATTGTCATATGACTTATCACGGGCGGGTGGGTATCATTCGATTTGATTATTTGCTATCCACATAAATAAAGAGAAATCCGTCAATGAAAGTAACAAGAACGGTGATTTTACCTGCGCTGTTATTATTGGCCGCGTGCTCGTCCGCCGTGACCGAAAAAGAAAAATACTCGACCTTTCTGACCAATTATAACGATATCAATAAAGGTCAATCCGCATCCGGCAAAGACGTTTTATATTGGAAAGATCAGAACGTCGACTTTTCCCGTTATCAATATTTGGTTTATCAGCCGATGATCTATTTCCCACGGCCGAAACCGAGCGAAATGGTGAGCCAACGCGCGCTCGACAATATCCTGAATTACACCAACCAGCAGTTTAAACAGGCGATGGGCACCCACTTCACGCTGGTTGACATGCCGCGTGAGCATACGCTGATCTTCCGCGGCGCTATCACGGCGATCGACACGCAGAAGAAAGGGTTGCAGATCTATGAAGTCTTGCCGATCACCTTGCTGATTGCCGCCACGCAAAGCGTGACCGGCCATCGCACCATGGAAAGCGCAGTCTATATGGAAGGTGAGTTTATCGATGCGGCGACCAACCAGCCGGTGATTAAAGTGGTGCGCAAGGCCTCGGGCGAAAATCTCAATAATGAGAAAGCACAGCTGAAAGTCAGCGATGTGAAGAACGCTATCGATACTATCGCCAACGATATCAGACAATATAACACGCTATAAACATCGTTTATTTCCGCTAAGACCAACCAGGGCTTTACATGTTTCTAAACTATTTTGCTTTAGGCGTACTGATCGCGGTATTCCTGATTTTATTCTACGGCGTCATTATTATTCATGACATTCCCTATTTACTGGCGAAAAAGCGCCAGCATCCGCATCAGGATGCGATTCATGTCGCCGGTTGGGTCAGCCTGTTTACGCTGCACGCCATTTGGCCGCTGCTGTGGATTTGGGCGACGCTCTATCGGCCGGAACGCGGCTGGGGCATGAGTGAAAGCACGGAACCTTCAAAGGATCTGAAGGCGCGCATCGCGCTGCTCGAAGCCGAATTGCAACGCCTGCAGGAAAAGCCGACGGCGGTTCCCGGCCCCACGGTGAGTTGAGCGTAGCCTATGGATTTACTTATTATTCTCAGCTACGTGGCGCTGAGCTACGGCGTATTTAAGCTGTTCCGTATTCCGGTTAATAAATGGACCGTGCCGACTGCGGTGCTCGGCGGGATCGTTATCGTCGGCGCGCTGATTCTGACGATGAACTACAACCATCCGTACAGCGATCGGGCGCAGAAAATAGCCGTTTCTGTGCCGATGGTGCCGCAGGTCTCGGGCATGATCGTTGAGGTGACGGAGAAAACCAACGTGCTGCTGCACAAAGGTGAAGTGCTGTTCCGGCTCGACGACAGCCGCTACCGCGCGCGGCTCACCAGGTTGGAGGCTGACCTGGCTAGTGCAGAGGCGGAGATCAGGACGCGACGGGCGGCGCTCAGCGAGTCCGCCGCCAACGTGCAGCGGGCGAACGCGGAATACGAGCGCGCCCGTAAGGATTACCAGCGCTATGCGAAAGGGGCGGCCATGCCGGTCAACCCATTCTCGGAGCAGGACGTCAGCCATGCGCAGCAGCAGTACCAGGCGCAATCCGCTGCGCTGCAGGCGGCGAAAGCCCAGTTCCAACAGGAACAGGCGCGGTTGTCCGGGCGCTATGACGGCGAAGACGCCACGATAGCCAGCCTGAAATCGCAAATTGCCGAAGCGCGTTACAACCTGGAACAAACGGTGGTGCGTGCGCCGAGCGACGGTTATGTCACGCAGGTGCTGGCACGGCCGGGCACGGCGGCGGTTCGCCTGCCGTTCAAACCGGTGATGATCTTTATCCCGCAGCAAAAGCGCCAGGTGGTGGCGGTGTTCCGCCAGAACGCCATCCTGCGTTTGGCGCAGGGGGATCAGGCTGAAGTGGTGTTCAACGGCTTGCCGGGACAGGTTTATGGCGGCACCGTGAGCCGGGTGTTGCCGGCGATACCGGACGGCAGCTATCAGGCCAGCGGCACACTGCAGGGCCTGAGCGCCACGCCGGGTCGGGAAGGGGTGTACGTGATGATCGATCTGGCGGCTAACCCCGATCTGGCTCACTTGCCCGACGGCGTGAGCGCCCAGGCGGCGGTGTATACCGGGCACTTTGAGCACGTTTCCGTGATGCGTAAAGTGCTGCTGCGCATGACCAGCTGGCTGCATTACCTCTATCTGGACCATTAGCCAGCATCGGCCCGGGAGAGCCCAGGCCGTGGGGTTTCCCTTTGAATGTGACAAAAACAAAAAAGCCCGCAACCGAAGTTGTGGGCTTTTTCGCTATTATCGCCGGGTCTATCTGGTTCACTGGCGACGTATTTGGTGGAGCTGGCGGGAGTTGAACCCGCGTCCGAAATTACTACACCGTCGGCACTACATGCTTAGTCCAATCTTTACATTCGCCGGCCAGCTGCGGATGGACACGCTACTGACAGACTAGCCTGATTGAGTTTAACGCTTCAGCCCCAGGCAGGACATCCACGCGATCTCTTTTGGGTTTGACCTCTCTTGATCCCCGTCCTAAGAGCGGAGGCTAGGGAGAGAGGGCTCTAAGCAGGGTATTAAGCTGCTAAAGCGTAGTTTTCGTCGTTTGCGACTATTTTTTTGCGGCTTTTTACGAGGCCAACCGCCCCTCGGCATGCTCCTAGGGCTTCGCAAATCCCGTCGAATCCAGAATCAGCCCCAAGTAACTTTGTGCAGTATACCAGAAGTTTACCTCGATAAGCCAGCGGCTTAACGATTGGCGTGCTTCATGATACGGGCTTTCGCCGTCTGCCATTCGCGATCTTTAATGTCATCGCGTTTGTCGTGCTCTTTCTTGCCTTTGGCTACGCCGATCTTGATCTTGCTCCAGGCATTTTTCCAATACAGGGACAAGGCCACCACGGTGTAACCCTCGCGGTTGACGCGGCCGAGCAAGGTGTCCAGCTCGCGTCTGTTCAGCAGCAGTTTACGGGTACGTGTCGGATCGCACACCACATGCGACGAGGCCACGTTGAGCGGAGTGATGGTGGCGCCAAACAAATAGGCTTCACCGTCACGGAACGTCACGTAGCTGTCGCTGAGGTTGGCTTTGCCAGCACGCAGCGATTTAACTTCCCACCCTTGCAGCGACAGGCCAGCCTCGAACTCTTCTTCAATGAAGTATTCGAAACGCGCGCGCTTGTTTTGGGCAATGGTGGCGGAACCGGGTTTGTGTGCTTTTTTCTTTGTCATAGTGCGTTCATTATACTGGATGCTTCAGCGAAAGAAATCCTTTCCCGTTCAGCACCTGCGCAATTTTTCGCATTTTTGGTTCCCTCATCCCTTAGCAGATTTTTTGTTTGCCGCCAGATAAATGGTATTATCTGTACGTTTTATGTCTTACAGGAAATGATATGCCCCAGATCAGTCGGTCTGCATTAGTGCCGTTCAGCGCCGAGCAGATGTATCAGTTGGTTAACGATGTTCATTCTTATCCCGATTTTCTGCCAGGCTGCACCGGCAGCCGGGTGCTTAACGCTACCCCCAATGAAATGACCGCCGCGGTGGACGTCGCCAAGGCCGGTATCAGCAAGACCTTCACCACGCGCAATACGCTGTTGGATAACCAACGCATCAATATGCAGCTGGTCGATGGTCCGTTCCGCAAGCTGATGGGCGGTTGGCAGTTCACACCGCTGAGCGAAGAGGCCTGCAAGGTGGAGCTGCACCTGGACTTCGAGTTCACCAACAAACTGATCGAACTGGCGTTCGGCAAGGTATTTAAAGAGCTGGCGGGCAGCATGGTGCAGGCATTCACCCAGCGCGCGAAAGAGGTCTACAGTGTCTGACATTCAGGTCGAGGTGGTGTACGCCTTACCGGAGCGCCAGTACCTGCGCAAGGTGAAGCTGGCCGAGGGCAGCAGCGTCGAGCAGGCAATTGCGGCTTCGGGCCTGCTGGAGCTGCGTCAGGATATCGATCTCAAGAGCAACAAAATCGGTATCTACAGCCGCCCGGCCAAGCTGGGCGACACGCTAAACGACGGTGACCGGGTTGAGATCTACCGGCCGCTCATCGCCGATCCGAAAGAACTGCGCCGGCAACGGGCAGAAAAGGCAAAAAAATAAGGCGCTATGAGCGCCTTATTTTTTTATCTGAAACTGATTCTCTCTTCCGCGTTGCAGCCTGCCACTGTCATGAGGAACATCATGCCTCCTCATGGGCCGGAAGAGCGGGCGGCGCCGATTACTTGGTCAGTGCCGGTTTGTTCTGGATATCGGTCAACACGCCTGCGCTGTCGAAGGTCAACGTCAGCGTTTGCTGGGTGATATCTTCATGGCCAGGCTGCTGGCGGAACACATAGAACCACGTCTGAGTCCCGAACGGGTCTTGCAGCATTGGGGTGCCCAATGTGTAAGCGACCTGTTGCTGGGTCATCCCTTTCTGGATTTTCGCCACGTCGGTCGACGTCAGGTAGTTCCCCTGGTTGATGTCAGGACGATAAACCACCTTTTCAAAAGTAGAACAGCCTGCAGTCAGCATCACAAGAACTACAGCGGCGGCAGTCAGCGTTTTACAGCGCATAGTAATCACATTCCTTTAGGGCATAGGATGCCGATGATAATAGACCTTGCGGCAGTTGGAAACCTTTATACCCTTCATCTTTCACGTTGCGACGCATTGGCTTTCCTTCAGCACCTCAAGCGCTTGGCCTGTTTCAGGCCGTTGAGATGGCTTCGGATCGCCGCCGCGGCGCACTTTAGATATTTCTCGGGCCAACAGCGTCACTGTCAGACCGCAGGAAAGTGAAAAAGTTGAGCTTTTTTATGCCGCCAGCAGTTCTTTGGCATTGGCCAGCGTATTGCGGGTAACTTCGCTGCCGCCGAGCAGGCGCGCCAGCTCTTGCAGCCGGGCGCGTTTATCCAGCGGTGCCATCTGGGTTTCGGTCACCGTGCCGTCGGTCTGCTTGCTGACGAACAGATGCTGATGCCCGCAGCCGGCCACCTGTGGCAGGTGGGTGACGCACATCACCTGGGTGGATTCGCCGAGCTGGCGCAGCAGGCGGCCGACGATGGCGGCGGTTGGGCCGCTGATACCCACGTCCACTTCGTCGAAGATCAGCGCCGGGGTTTCCATCTTGCGGGCGGTGATCACCTGAATGGCCAGCGCGATGCGCGACAGCTCGCCGCCGGAGGCGACCTTCGCCAGCGGCTGCAGCGGCTGCCCCGGGTTGGTGGAGACGCAGAACTCGGTGCGGCTGGCCCCTTCGGCGCTCAGGTGCTGCGGTTCGAAGCGCACGTCGATGTTGAATTTGCCGTGCGGCATGGAGAGCGCCTGCATGCTGTCGGTGATGAGCGCAGTCAGTTCGGCCGCGTAGTGCAGGCGTTTCTGGTGCAGCTCTTCCGCCAGCGCCAGCGCCTGCTGGTGATGCAGGGTAACCGCCTCGTTCAGGTGCTCATGGTCGCTTTCCTGCTGCGACAGCTGCTGTTGTTCATCCAGCAACTGCTGATGCAGCTGCGGCAGCTCTTCCGGCGCGACCTGATGTTTGCGCGCCAGGCTGATTTGGCGCGACAGGCGTTGTTCCAGTTCGTGCAGGCGGTTGGGATCGAGATCCATGCGATCGGCGTAGTGGCGCAGTTCGTCGCTGGCTTCGCTGATCTGGATAGAGGCCTCTTCCAGCATGTCCAACAGGCCGCTGAGCTTATCGTCCAGCCCGGCCAGCTCGATCAGCAGGTGTTTGGCGCTGTAGAGCTGGCTGAGCATGTTGTTCTCGTCGCTGTCGGCGAGCAGCTGCAGCGTCTGCTGGCTGAGGGTCAGCAGCTGGCCGCTGTTGGCCAGGCGCTTGTACTCGGCGTCGGTCTGCTCGAACTCGCCGGCCTGCGGCGCGAATTCGTTCAGCTCTTTCAATTGGTATTGCAGCAGCTGCTTGCGCGCTTCGCGCTCGATGGACTGCTGCTGGTGATGCGCCAGTTCGCGGCAGCTCTGGTGCCAGCGCTGATAGGCCTGGCTCATCGCCGCCAGCAGGGCGGGTTCGTCGGCGTAGGCGTCGAGCAGCGCTTTTTGGTGCTCCGGCTTGAGCAGCAGCTGATGGGCATGTTGACCGTGGATTTGGATCAGGCGTTGCCCCAGCTCGCGCAGCTGCGACAGCGGCACGGCGGTGCCGTTGATAAAGCCGCGCGAACGGCCGTCGGCGTTGATCACCCGACGCAGCAGGCATTCGTTGCTGTCGTCCAGCTGGTTTTGCTCCAGCCACTCGCGCGCGGACGGGGTGTCCGCCAGCGAGAAGCGGGCGCAGATGTCGGCGCGGGCGGCTCCCAGGCGCACCACGTTGCCGTCGGCGCGGTTGCCGAGGCACAGCCCCAGCGCATCGATGGCGATGGATTTGCCGGCACCGGTTTCACCGGTGATCGCCGTCATACCCGGTTGAAAATCGATTTCCAACTCACGAACGATAGCAAAGTTGCTGATGGTTAATTGCGCCAGCATGGGAACCTTCCTGTGTATAAACACATAACTGTAGTTTCATACAGTATAAACTGGTTTTATATACAGTAAAGTGGCCGGCGCAGATTTTAGAACAATTTTTTCGACCAGCCCAACTTGGTGCTTAACGTGTTGAAATAGCTGTAGTCCTTCGGATGGATCAGATTCAGGTGGAAATCGCTGCGGCGGATCAGCACTTCTTCACCTTCCTGGATAGGCAGCGCGATCTGGCTGTCGCAGCTGATCTCCAGATCGCTGCCGATCTGCGAAAACTTCAACCGGATGGTGCTGTCGCCGTTGATCACCAGCGGCCGAGCGGAGAGGGTGTGCGGGAACATCGGCACCAGCGCGATCGCCTCCAACGACGGGGTGAGGATCGGCCCGCCGGCGGAGAGCGAGTAGGCGGTGGAGCCGGTCGGCGTGGCGATGATCAGGCCGTCGGAGCGCTGCGAGAAGGCGAAGCGATCGTCGATGTACACTTCGAATTCGATCATGTGCGCTACTTTGCCGGGGTGCAGCACCACTTCGTTGATGGCGGTGCTGATGCGGCACTGCTGGTGCTCTTTATGCACGATGGTTTCCAGCAGGAAACGCTGTTCGTCGATATACTCGCCTTCCAGCACGTCCGCCAGCTGCTGCAGGGCGTTGTCGGGATCGAGATCGGTGAGGAAGCCGAGGTTGCCGCGGTTGACCCCGATCACCTTGATGTCGTAGCGCGCCAGCACGCGCGCGGCGCCGAGCATGTTGCCGTCGCCACCGACCACCACCGCCAGATCGGCGCGCTGGCCAATATCCGCCAGGCTGCCGGTGACGGCGTCCTTCAGCCCCAAATCATGGGCGATCTGGCGTTCGACCATCACCGAATAGCCGCGGGCGACCAGCCAGTGGAACAGCATCTCGTGGGTTGCCAGCGCTGAAGGGTGACGCGGGTGGCCAACAATGCCAATACAGGCGAATTTTTTATTCATTTGTTGTGATTTTCCTCACCGGGACCCGTTTATGCCCCACATTGTGACCGGTTGACTTGAAACCCCGGTTTTGATCCCCATAATAAGCCAAGTTGCGAGATTAATGCTAAAACGCGGAGATATTCATGAGTAGTAAAGAACAGAAGACGCCAAACGAGCAAGTCTCGGAAGAAATGGAACAACACGCTCATCACGAGGATACGCTGCCGGAAGCGGCGGAAGGCGTCGATCTGCGCGATGCGCGTATCGCCGAACTGGAAGCCCAACTGGCGGAAGCGCAGCAGCACGAGCGCGACAGCCTGCTGCGCGCCAAAGCGGAAGCGGAAAACATCCGTCGCCGCGCCGAACTGGACGTCGAGAAAGCGCACAAGTTCGCCCTGGAGAAATTCTCCGGCGATCTGCTGCCGGTGATCGACAACCTGGAGCGCGCGCTGGATCTGGCGGATAAAAACAATCCGGAACTGGCCGCAATGATCGAAGGCATCGAGCTGACGCTGAAATCGTTGCTGGACGTGGTGCGCAAGTACGGCATCGAAATCGTCGGCGACGTCAACGTGCCGTTCAACCCGGAAGTGCATCAGGCGATGAGCATGATGGAATCCGCCGATCACCAGCCGAACCATGTGATGATGGTGATGCAGAAAGGCTACACGCTGAACGGCCGCCTGCTGCGCCCGGCGATGGTCGCGGTCTCCAAAGCCAAGGCGTAATCGCCCCGGCAACGGCATAAAGAAAGGCACCCGAGGGTGCCTTTTTTGTCTCTGGGCTACGCCTGCGGCAGGCGCGGCATCCAGTCGATCGGCGTGAGGCCTTGCTGCTCCAGCAACTGATTGGCCTGCGAGAAGTGGCGGCAGCCGAGGAAACCGCGGTGGGCGGAGAGCGGCGACGGATGCGGCGCTTTCAGCACGTGGTGGCGGTTGCGATCGATAAAGTTGCCTTTCTTCTGCGCGTGCGAGCCCCACAGCAGGAAGACCACGCCTTCACGGTTCTCGTTCAGGGCGGCGATCACTTTATCGGTAAAGGTTTCCCAGCCCAGGTTGGCGTGCGAGTGCGCGCGGCCGCCTTCTACCGTCAGCACGGTGTTGAGCAGCAGTACTCCCTGCTCGGCCCAGCTTTGCAGGTAGCCGTGATCCGGGCGTTCGAAGCCGGGAATGTCGGTCGCCAGCTCTTTATACATGTTCACCAGCGACGGCGGCGCCGGTACGCCGGGGCGTACCGAGAAAGAGAGGCCGTGCGCCTGGTTGGGGCCGTGGTAGGGATCCTGGCCGAGGATGACGACCTTGACGTCCGCCAGCTCGGTATAGCGGAAAGCGTTGAACACGTCCTTCTGCGGTGGATAAATGGTCTTACCGGCCTGGCGCTCAGCGGCAACAAAGGCGAGCGTTTCAACAAAATAGGGCTGCTCTTTCTCTTTGCCGATCACGTCATGCCAGGTGAGGGAGGTGGCCATAAACGCTCTCCTTTGTTTTCTTTAGCAATTCATAGGCTATAGCTTACCGTGTCGGCACGCGCAGTGAAACCCGCTTTTCGTTTCTCGCCGTCGCGCGAAATGCAATTATTTTTGAAAATTTACAAAAATAATTGGTTTTTGGCGCGGCGGGAAAATTGATATAAAACATAAATTTGCCCCTTCTTGCGTTGTGCCTACCCGGTAAAAATTGACTTTAATCAAAGAACTGGCCCGGTCAGGCTGGTATACAGAACAACAAGACAACAATGGTTTTACCAAATGGCCGAAACCAGAATTGGGTTTTCTCACGACGTGAATTTTTACGCCCTTGTACGGAGGCAACATAATGATTACCGGTATTCAAATTACCAAAGCGAACGACCAGGCGCTGGTGAATTCTTTCTGGCTGCTGGACGATGAAAAAGCGGAAGCTCGCTGCGTGTGCGCCAAGGCCAACTACGCGGAAGATCAGGTTGTCGCAGTCAGCGACCTGGGCCAGATCGAATACCGTGAAGTGCCGCTGGAAATGCAGCCGACCGTGCGCGTAGAAGGTGGCCAGCACCTGAACGTCAACGTGCTGCGCCGTGAAACCCTGGAAGACGCGGTCAAGCATCCGGAAAAATACCCGCAGCTGACCATCCGCGTGTCCGGCTATGCGGTGCGCTTCAACTCTCTGACGCCGGAACAGCAGCGCGACGTTATCGCCCGCACCTTTACCGAAAGCCTGTAATCGGCGGCGCAATCGTAGCAATGAGGGAGCTTCGGCTCCCTTTTTTGCGTTTGACGGCCGAAAACCGAACGTGGATCACAATTTGCACAAAGTTAAGCATTCCTAATACAGAACTCATCCGACCTGCCGATAGCTAAATCAGTACCTATTCAGGTGCTCAATAAAAAGTCTATCGACAAGGAGTCGGCATGAGTATGCCTTTAAGTTTTACCTCTGCAGTATCTCCGGTGGCCGCGATCCCTACACCTCGCGCCATCGCCGAGACGGCACCGGCGGCGCAGCCCGCAGCCGCGCCGGCAAGTCCCGCGCCGGTGGCTACCCCCTCTCAGAACACGCTCAATGCGCAGAATCTGTTGAATACGCTGGTCGGCGATCTCTCCGCGGCGGCGCCGACGGCGGCAGCAGCGCCGGGCGTGACCCGGGGGCAGCAATCGCAAGAGGGCGATTATGCGTTGGCGCTGTTGGCCAAGGACGTTTACTCGCTGAACGGCCAGGGCGCCGCCGGGTTCAACCGCCTGAGCGACAGCGCACTGCTCGGTTTCGGCATCGATCCCGCCAGCCTGCACGACGCGGGCAGCGGTTTCCAGGCCGGGATTTACAGCAACGACAAGCAGTTTGTATTGGCGTTTGCCGGCACCAACGACTGGCGCGACTGGCTGAGCAACGTGCGGCAGGCGACGGGCTATGACGATGTGCAGTACAATCAGGCGGTTGCCGCTGCCAAAAGCGCCAAGACGGCCTTTGGCGATGCGCTGGTGATCGCCGGCCATTCGCTCGGCGGCGGTCTGGCGGCTACGGCGGCGCTGGCGACCGGCACTACGGCGGTCACCTTCAACGCGGCTGGAGTGTCGGATTACACCCTGAATCGCCTGGGCATCGATCCGGCGGCGGCGAAGAAAGATGCCGAAGCCGGTGGCATTCGCCGTTACAGCGAACAATATGACATGCTGACCAGCACTCAGGAATCAACCTCGCTGATCCCGGACGCTATCGGCCACAACATCACCCTGGCCAACAACGATACCCTGACCGGCATCGATGACTGGCGGCCGAGCAAGCACCTGGATCGCAGCCTGACGGCGCACGGCATCGACAAGGTGATAAGCTCGATGGCGGAACAAAAGCCGTGGGAGGCCAAGGCCAATGCCTGAAGGGCGTCGCTTGCGGCGGGCGCTGGCGATAGCCTTACTGGCGCTGGTCGCGGTGGCCGGTTTACTGATGATGGCTAAGGAGCAACAGATGGGGCAGGAGATTTCGCCGTTTGACGGCCGCAGCAATCTGGCGCTGGCTCAGGCGGTGGCGCGCGGCGATACGCAGGGCATCCATGCGCAGGCGACGCAGGATCGTTTGCGCGAGCGGGGCGATCGGCAGGTCACGCTGTTGCAGTGGGCGGTGCTTTCGCAGCAGCCGGGCAGCGTGCAGACGCTGCTGGATCTCGGCGCCGATGCAGCGGCTGCGGGGCTGGACGGCAACAGCGCGCTGCACACCGCGGCGATGCTGCAAGACCCGCAGTACCTGCGGTTGCTGTTGACCCAAGGGGGGCAGGTGAACGTGCGCAATGCCGTGACCGGCGCTACGCCGCTGGCGGCGGCGGTATTGGCCGGGCGTGAGGAGCAGCTGCGGCTGCTGCTGGCGGCCGGAGCGGACACTACCTTGAGCGATCGGCTGGGGGATACGCCGCTGCATCTGGCGGCGAAGATCAACGCGCCACACCTGGCGCTGCTGCTGTTGCAGGCCGGGGCCGATGCCCGGGCGCGCAACCAGCAGGGCGTCGCGTTCCAGTTTTACTTCTCGCAAACGCCGGCGCATTTGCAGAATGACGAGCTGAAGGCGCAGTTCCGCGAGCTGGACAAATGGCTGCAGGGGCATCGTCTTTCCACGCACTACGCGCAGCAGTAAACGCCCATAAAAAAACCGCCTGCACAGGCGGTTTTTTCTTAGGCAGCGGCGGTTATTCCGCGTCGCCGGCCGGCTTGGCCTTCGCCTGACGGCGTTTGCCGACGTTTTTGGCGTCGCGATGGCGCACTTTCACCTTGGTCTTTTCTTTGTTCTTCGCTTTATCTTCCGCGCGTTTGGCCAGCACTTTCTTCGATGGCTTGCCGTTGCTCTTCTCGTTCGGCACCTTGGTTTTCGGCCGCAGCTCGTCGATCACGCGCGCTTTCAGCGGCTCGTTCAGGTAACGGCCCACTTTGCCCAGCAGCAGATGGTCGTGCGCTTCCACCAGCGAAATGGCGGTGCCTTTGCGCCCGGCGCGGCCGGTACGGCCGATACGGTGCAGGTAGGTATCCGCAGTGCGCGGCATGTCGAAGTTGAACACGTGGGTGATATCGAGGATATCCAGACCGCGCGCGGCGACGTCGGTGGCGACCAGTACGTTAACCCGGCCATCCATCATGCGTTTAACCGCTTCGTTGCGTTTGGCCTGCACCATTTCGCCTTCGAGATAGCAGGTATTGATGCCCGCTTCGCGCAGCCAGGTGGCCAGCTCGTGCACGCGCTCGCGCTTGCGCACGAAGATCACCGATTTCTGCACGTCCGGCTGCTTCAGCAGATGGATCAGCAGCGCGGTTTTGTGCTGCACGTCATCGGCGCGGTAGTACCACTGCAGGATCTTTTTGCGTTCGCGGCGCGACGGGTCGGCTTCCACTTCCACCGGCTCTTTCAGGATGCGCTCGGCGAATTCGCGGATCGCCTCGCCTTCGAGCGTGGCGGAGAACAGCAGCGTTTGGTTGCGCCAGCGGGTTTCGGCGGAGATGGTTTCGATGTCCTGCGCGAAGCCCATGTCGAGCATACGGTCGGCTTCGTCGAGGATCAGGGTTTCCACTGCGCGGCAGTCGAAGTTCTCTTCTTTAATGTATTGCAGCAAACGGCCGGTGGTGGCGACCACCACGTCCTGGTTTTCGCTGAACACTTCCGCGTGGTTCATGTAAGCTACGCCGCCGGTGATGGTGGCGATATCCAGCGAGGTATGAGCAGCCAATTCACGCGCCTGGTCGGCGACCTGCATCGCCAGTTCGCGCGTTGGCGTCAGGATCAGCACGCGCGGCGGGCCGGATTTCTTACGTGGAAAGTCCAGCAGGTGCTGCAACACGGGCAGCAGGAAGGCGGCGGTTTTGCCGGTGCCGGTCGGAGCCGAACCTAAGACGTCGCGCCCGTCCATCGCCGGCGGGATCGCAGCGGCCTGAATGGCAGTGGGGCGATCGTAGCCTTTGTCGCGCAGCGCGTCGATCAGGCGATCATCGAGTTCGAGTTCGGAAAAAGTGGTTGCTGTCATGGTCTACCTCTACTTGGGGCGCCGATTATAGACGGGTTGGCCGCGATCTTCACCTATTTAAGCGGAAAGCCGCTCTTTTCCCGCCCATCAGATTGCCTTATGCTACGCCAGTTTTATAGCCAGGTGGTGAGTGTGAGCAAGCGTTCGAAAGCCGATTTTACCCCGCGCCGCGGGGGTTTTACCTTTAAACAATTCTTTGTTGCCCACGATCGTTGTGCCATGAAAGTGGGCACCGACGGGGTGTTGCTCGGCGCCTGGGTGCCGCTGGGGCAGGCCAGCCGGGTGCTGGATATCGGCAGCGGCAGCGGGCTGATCGCGCTGATGCTGGCGCAGCGCAGCGGCGACGAGGTGACCATCGACGCGGTGGAGCTGGATGAAGCCGCCGCCGGCCAGGCGCGCGAAAACGCGGCGGAGTCGCCGTGGCCGCAGCGCATCCGCGTGCATGCGCAGGATATCCACCATTATGCGCAGCAGCATGCCGCTGAGTATGAGCTGATCGTCAGCAACCCGCCGTATTTCGAGCCGGCGGTGGCCTGCCGCGACCAGGCGCGCCACAACGCGCGTTACACCGAAACCCTGACGCACGAAGCGCTGTTGGCCTGCGCGGCGCAGCTGCTGGTGGAGCAAGGAACGTTCTGCGTGGTGCTGCCGCACGACATCGGCGCCGAATTTGAACGATTGGCGCAGCAAAGCGGCTGGCACACGGCGGCGAAAGTGAACGTCAGCGATCGGGCCGACACGCCGCTGCACCGGGTGCTGCTGGCGCTGACGCGTAAGGAAACGCCGCTGCGGGAGCAGGCGCTGGCGATCAAACAGGCCGACGGCAGCTATACCGACGATTTCCGCCGGTTGATAGCCGACTTTTACCTGTTCTACTGAAAAGAAAAGGGCGCCGATAAGGCGCCCTGTCGCATGGTTTAAGGCTGCAAGATGGTCGGCAGCGCTTCCGGCAGCAAATCCGGGTAGTCCAGCGTGTAGTGCAGGCCGCGGCTCTCTTTGCGCGCCATGGCACTGCGCACGATAAGCTCGGCCACCTGCACCAGATTGCGCAGCTCCAGCAGGTTATTGGAGATGCGGAAGTGGGCGTAGTATTCGTCGATTTCCGCCTGCAGCGTGTTGATGCGGCGCAGGGCGCGCTCCAGCCGCTTGGTGGTGCGCACGATGCCGACGTAATCCCACATGAACAGCCGCAGCTCGTGCCAGTTGTGCTGAATCACCACCCGTTCGTCCGCATCGTCCACCCGGCTTTCATCCCAGTGCGGCACCTGTTTGGCCTGCTGGATGAACGGCAGGCGCTGCAGAATGTCTTCCGCCGCCGACCAACCGTAAACCAGGCACTCCAGCAGCGAATTCGACGCCATGCGGTTGGCGCCGTGCAGGCCGGTGTAGCTGACCTCGCCGATGGCGTACAGCCCGTCGAGATCGGTGCGGCCATGCTGATCGACCATCACGCCGCCGCAGGTGTAGTGCGCCGCCGGGACGATCGGGATCGGTTGCCGGGTCAGATCGAAGCCCAGCGTCAGCAGCTTTTCGTGGATCATCGGGAAGTGCTGGGTGATGAACTCCACCGGCTTGTGGCTGATGTCCAGGTACATGCAGTCGGCGCCCAGGCGCTTCATTTCATGGTCGATGGCGCGGGCGACGATATCGCGCGGGGCCAGTTCGCCGCGCGGGTCGAAATCCGGCATAAAGCGGCTGCCGTCCGGGCGCTTCAGATAAGCCCCTTCGCCGCGCAGCGCTTCGGTCAGCAGGAAGTTGCGCGCCTGCGGATGGAACAGGCAGGTCGGGTGGAACTGGTTGAACTCCAGGTTGGCGACCCGGCAGCCGGCGCGCCAGGCCATGGCGATGCCGTCGCCGGAGGAGATGTCCGGGTTGGTGGTGTATTGGTACACCTTGGCCGCGCCGCCGGTCGCCAGCACCACCGTTTTGGCGCGGTAGGTTTCCACTCGCTCCAGCTCGCGGTTCCAGACGTAAGCGCCCACTACGCGGCGGGTACCCGGCAGGCCGATTTTGTTCGACGTGATAAGGTCGACCGCGTTGCGGCGTTCCATCACGCAAATATTGGGGTGAGCGCTTGCTTTCCCTACCAGCGTGGTCTCTACTTCCTTACCGGTAGCGTCCGCGGCGTGCAGGATGCGGCGATGGCTATGGCCGCCTTCGCGCGTGAGGTGATAATGCTCCTCGCCCTGCGCGTTGACCTCGGTGTCGAACAGCACGCCCTGATCGATCAGCCACTGCACGCAGTGGCGCGCGTTGCCGGCGATGAACTCGACGGCCTCTTTGTCGCACAGGCCGGCGCCGGCAATCAAAGTGTCATCAACGTGTGAGGCAATGCTGTCCGTCTCATCGAACACCGCGGCGATCCCGCCCTGGGCGTAAAAGGTGGCCCCCTCGCTGAGTGGCCCCTTGCTGAGAACGGTAACCTTGCAATGCTGCGCCAGGCGCAGCGCCAGTGACAGGCCCGCAGCGCCGCTGCCGACGATCAGTACATCGCTAACATGTTCAGATGATGGTTGCATAACGTATGATGTGTGCAGAAGAAGAGTGAATTTCATGTTAGCCTAACTGTCCGGGCAAAAGCCACGGATAGGGTGACATCAACAGAAAAAACAATGGCGATATGGAACTTCGTGTTCTATATGAACTCCAAGCGAGTGCTTGCTCAGGAAAATAATGTATGGCTGGCAGTACAATTTTACGCGTGGAGACGGATTTGGGGAGAGTTTACCTCGGATGAGCGAGCAGTTAACGGATCAAGTTCTGGTTGAGCGGGTCCAAAAGGGCGACCAGAAATCGTTTAACCTACTGGTAGTGCGCTATCAGCATAAGGTGGCGAGTCTCGTTTCCCGCTATGTGCCGCAGGGCGATGTGCCCGATGTGGTGCAGGAGTCGTTTATCAAGGCCTATCGCGCACTGGAATCGTTCCGTGGCGACAGCGCTTTTTATACCTGGTTGTATCGAATCGCCGTGAACACGGCAAAGAATTATCTGGTTGCTCAGGGGCGCCGTCCGCCATCCAGTGATGTGGACGCCAACGATGCGGAAAATTACGAAAGTGCGGGCGCACTGAAAGAAATTTCGAACCCTGAGAACTTAATGTTGTCAGAAGAGCTGAGACAGATAGTTTTCCGTACCATTGAGTCGCTCCCAGAGGATCTTCGCATGGCGATTACCCTGCGGGAGTTGGATGGTCTAAGCTACGAAGAGATAGCTGCCATCATGGATTGCCCGGTCGGAACTGTACGTTCGCGTATTTTCCGCGCCCGGGAAGCTATCGATAATAAAGTTCAACCGCTGATCCAGCGTTAGCAATGGCGGGCACAGGAAGGGTACTTAGGCATGCAGAAAGAAAAGCTTTCCGCTCTGATGGATGGTGAATCGTTCGACAGCGAGCTGTTGAGTTCTCTGTCGCAAGATCGAACGCTTCAACAAAGCTGGCAGAGCTATCACCTGATACGTGACACGCTGCGGGGTGATATCGGACAAGTGATGCATTTCGATATCGCCGATCGCGTCGCCGCTGCACTTGAGAAAGAACCTGCCCGGCTGGTGCCTTCCGCCGTTCAGGAATCTCAGCCGCAGCCACACACCTGGCAGAAAATGCCGTTCTGGCACAAAGTGCGTCCTTGGGCGAGCCAGATTACGCAAATCGGCATGGCGGCCTGCGTGTCGCTGGCGGTGATCGTCGGCGTGCAGCACTACAACCAGCCCGCTGCGTCATCGAACGCGTCCGAATCGCCGGCCTTCACTACACTGCCGATCATGGGCCAAGCCTCACCGGTCAGCCTGGGCGTCCCGGCCGATAGTTTCTCCACCGGCAGCGGCCAACAGCAGCAGGTGCAGGAACAGCGTAAGCGTATCAACGCCATGCTGCAGGACTATGAACTGCAACGTCGCCTGCATTCGGATCAGCTGCAGCTTGAGCAAAGCAACCCGCAACAGGCTGCCATTCAGGTTCCCGGAACTCAGTCTTTAGGAATGCAACAGCAGTAATGAAGCAAATCTGGTTCTCCGTTTGTTTATTGACGGGCAGCCTGCTCTATTCCAGCATCGCCCCGGCGCAGCCGACTGCGTCCGGGGCGTTATTGCAACAGATGAGCAGTGCCAGCCGTTCTCTCAATTACGAGCTCGCCTACATCAGCATCAGCAAGCAGGGAATCGAGTCGTTGCGCTATCGCCATGCGGTGATCGGCAAAGTGCCGCTCGGCCAGCTGCTGCATATGGACGGCCCGCGCCGCGAAGTGCTGCAGCGCGGCGGCGGGATCAGCTACTTCGAACCCGGCCTTGAGCCGTTCACGCTCACCGGCGATCACATCGTCGATGCGCTGCCGGCCATTGTCTATGCCGATTTCGATCGCCTGGCCAAGTACTACGACTTCATTTCCGTGGGTAGCACCCGCATCGCCGATCGGCCGTGTGAAGTGCTGCGCGTGGTGGCGCGCGACGGCTCCCGCTACAGCTACATCGTCTGGATGGACGAGGACACCAAGCTGCCGCTGCGGGTGGATTTGCTCGATCGCGATGGCGAAACGCTGGAGCAATATCGGGTGATCTCCTTCGCGGTCGGCGCCGATGTGCAGGGCGCGATGCAGGGGCTGCTCAAAGCCAATTTGCCGCCGCTGTTGTCGCTGCCGGCGGTGGAAAAGGTCCAGCTGAGCTGGAGCATCGGTTGGTTGCCGGCCGGGGTGGACGAGGTGGCGCGCAATCGCCGTAAATTGCCGAACGTCGCCGTGCCGGTTGAATCCCGGCTCTACAGCGACGGCCTGTTCAGCTTCTCGGTCAACGTCAGCCCGGCGGGCAGCGGAGCCGGGCAGCAGTACTACCGTCAGGGGCGCCGCACCATTCAGACCGAAGTGCGCGCGGGCAACGAAATCACTATTGTGGGCGAATTGCCGCCGGCGACGGCCAAGCGTATCGCCGACAGCATTTCTTTCAAGGTATCGCCGTAATGATGAAAGAGTGGGCCACGGTGGTTTCGTGGCAACAGGGCGTAGCGCTGCTGCGCTGTGAACCCAAGGCCGGCTGCGGCAGCTGCACTGCGCGTTCCGGCTGCGGCGCGCGTGCGTTGAACGAGCTGGTGCCGGAAACCGAGCATCAGCTGCAGGTGCGTATCGATCAGCCGCTCGAGCCGGGGCAGCGCGTCGAGGTCGGTATTGCGGAAGGCAGCCTGCTGCGCTCCGCCATGCTGGTTTACCTGACGCCGCTGCTGGGCATGATGCTGGGCGGCACGCTGCTGCAATATGGCTTCGGCAGTGACGCCTCGGCGGCAGTGGGCGCCGTGTTGGGTGGCGGGGCGGCCTTTATGCTGGCGCGCCGGTTGGCCCGGCGCCTGGGCGAGCAGGCCGATTATCAGCCGGTGGTGCTGCAGATTGGCTTGCCGCCTACCGCGATGCGCATGCAGGCGGAAAACTCCCCGCTGATTTAAACCGACGGCCGCGTCATCGCCGGGGTGTGATAGGCGGGGATGCGGTTGTGGATCATATGTTCCAGCAGCGCGATGAACAGATCGGCGCTGAGCAACGAATCATAGTTAATAGCGAACAGCACATTTCCCTGGCCGTCGAGTAAACGGATGCCGCGCTGCGGATGGTTTTCCAGCGCGCGGATCTGTTCGATCGGCACATTGCCCCGTTCAGTCGTCAGCAGAGTGGCGCTCAGCCGCAGCGTATTCGCCGGTGTGCTTTGCCGCTTGCCGAGCAGCAGCTGCCACAACCAGCGCGCGTCGCCCTCAACGGTGTGAAACGACACCGTCTCCCCCTGATAAAGCGCATTCAACGCCAGCGGCCCGCGCTGCTGCAACTGCTGATCGACGATCACGTCCGCCAGCCGCCACGAATGGGCGACATTGCTGAAGACCGTACACCAGGGCTGATCCGCGCCAGTGCGAAACGCCGTGACGTCGAGCCACCCGCCGAAAGCCTTACCGCCGCGAAAGCGATAGATGTCGCCGATTTTCTCAAACGGGATGAAACGCTCTTTGTGATGATGGCCGTCAAAGACCCGCACGCCGTGTTCATACAGACGATAGGTTAGCGCCGGACGCAGATAATGCCGCAGCGCCAGCAGCGTACAGCCGAGTAAAATCGTGCCCGCGCCGGCCTGCAGCAGCGTGATGGCTTCGCTCTCATCAATGCTGCTCAGCAGCGGCAGCACCAACAGCGCCGCCCCCACGCTAAACAGCAACGCCGCCGCCGCCAGAATGCCCCAGTTGACCTTCGAAAAATCGTGCCGGCTCAGCATTTGCCCTTTATCGATCATGATGCACCTTCCAATCAACGTACGCAGATATGCTGGTGAACCCCGGTGGGCTGCCGATGTAGTGCCCGGAATAATGTTTTGTCGCGGAGTTCACGCCCTTTCTATCCGAGGGAAGGCAGTGGCGTATATGGGGTTTTTCCTAAACGCAGAGGGACGAAATTGAATTCTAAGAGGTTGATCCAAATATTCTTTTTTTATAATTTCGGAGAGGGTTTATTGCGTTGCGGCCGCTTATGTATTAACACCGGGGTTTGGTTGCTGCGGAGGCGGTGCCAGCCTTGGGTTCGGGTGGCATCGCTCGTGTTAACATCTGTTTTCACAACCTGGAGCGCCCTGTAACATTAAGCCGCGCATAATAGAGTGCCTTCACTGCACCGATCGCTAGGTTTTCAGTGGTGTGGCATGTAGAATGCAGCGATTCAGGTGCAAGACGGCCTAACCCATTCACTGTCGCTTTAGGTCCATGCGGGTTTCTATAGGCGAGTAATTCAGAAATACCAAGGCAGAAAAACTTTTATAATGAAGCATATACGAAATTTCTCCATTATTGCCCATATTGACCACGGTAAGTCGACGCTGTCTGACCGCATTATCCAAATCTGCGGCGGCCTGTCCGACCGTGAAATGGCTGCGCAGGTGCTCGATTCCATGGATCTGGAGCGTGAGCGCGGCATCACCATCAAAGCGCAGAGCGTTACGCTGGATTATAAAGCGCTGGATGGGCAGACCTATCAGCTCAACTTTATCGACACCCCTGGCCACGTCGACTTCTCCTATGAAGTTTCCCGCTCGCTGGCGGCCTGCGAAGGCGCGCTGCTGGTGGTTGACGCCGGTCAGGGCGTAGAAGCCCAGACGCTGGCCAACTGCTACACCGCGATCGAAATGGATCTGGAAGTGGTGCCGGTGCTGAACAAAATCGACCTGCCGGCCGCCGATCCGGATCGCGCCGCGCAGGAAATTGAAGACATCGTCGGCATCGACGCCACCGATGCGGTGCGCTGCTCGGCTAAAACCGGCGTCGGCGTGCCCGACGTGCTGGAGCGTCTGGTGCGCGACATTCCTGCGCCGCAGGGCGATCCGGATGCGCCGCTGCAGGCGTTGATCATCGACTCCTGGTTCGATAACTACCTGGGTGTCGTGTCTCTGGTGCGCGTCAAGAACGGTACGCTGCGCAAGGGCGACAAGATCAAGGTCATGAGCACCGGCCAGGTGTACAACGCCGATCGCCTGGGCATCTTCACGCCGAAGCAGGTCGATCGCGACGTGCTGAACTGTGGCGAAGTGGGTTGGCTGGTCTGTGCGATCAAAGACATCCTCGGCGCGCCGGTGGGCGATACCCTGACGCAGGCGCGTCAGCCGGCGGATAAAGCGCTGCCGGGCTTCAAGAAAGTGAAGCCGCAGGTGTACGCCGGTCTGTTCCCAATCAGCTCCGACGACTATGAATCCTTCCGCGATGCGCTGGGCAAGCTCAGCCTCAACGACGCCTCCCTGTTCTACGAGCCAGAAAGCTCCACCGCGTTGGGCTTCGGCTTCCGCTGTGGCTTCCTCGGTCTGTTGCACATGGAGATCATTCAGGAACGTCTGGAGCGTGAATACGATCTGGATCTGATCACCACCGCGCCGACGGTAGTCTACGAAGTGGAAACCACCGGCAAGGAAGTGATCTACGTCGACAGCCCGTCCAAGCTGCCGCCGTTGAACAACATCCAGGAACTGCGCGAGCCGATCGCCGAATGTCACATGCTGATGCCGCAGGAATACCTGGGCAACGTCATCACCCTGTGCGTAGAAAAGCGCGGCGTGCAGACCAATATGGTCTACCACGGCAACCAGGTGGCGCTGACCTATGAAATCCCGATGGCGGAAGTGGTGCTCGACTTCTTCGACCGCCTGAAGTCCACGTCGCGCGGTTATGCGTCGCTGGATTACAACTTCAAGCGCTTCCAGGCTTCCGACATGGTGCGCGTGGACGTGCTGATCAACAACGAGCGCGTGGATGCGCTGGCGCTGATCACCCACCGCGACAACTCGCAGTATCGCGGCCGTGAACTGGTGGAGAAGATGAAAGATCTGATCCCGCGTCAGCAGTTCGATATCGCGATTCAGGCGGCGATCGGCACGCACATCATCGCGCGCTCCACCGTGAAGCAATTGCGTAAAAACGTGTTGGCGAAGTGCTACGGCGGCGACGTCAGCCGTAAGAAAAAGCTGCTGCAGAAACAGAAAGACGGTAAGAAGCGCATGAAGCAGGTCGGCAACGTCGAGCTGCCGCAGGAAGCGTTCCTGGCCATTCTGCACGTGGGCAAAGACGGCAAGTAACCGCGACGAGTTCGCGAAACGAGGGAGTTTGCATGGCGAATATGTTTGCCCTGATCCTGGCGTTGGCCACCCTGGTCACCGGGATCATCTGGTGCTTCGAGCGCTTTAAATGGGCGCCGGCCCGCCGCGCGAAGATCGCGGCGGTCAACGAACAGACTGCGGGCGCCGTAGACGATAAAACGCTGGCGAAAGTGGCGAAGCAGCCAGGTTGGGTAGAGACCGGCGCTTCGGTCTTCCCGGTGCTGCTGCTGGTGTTTGTGGTGCGTTCGTTTATTTACGAACCGTTCCAGATCCCGTCCGGCTCAATGATGCCGACGCTGTTGATTGGCGATTTCATTCTGGTGGAGAAATATGCTTACGGCATTAAAGATCCGATTACCCAGACCACGCTAATTGAAACCGGTCATCCGAAGCGCGGCGATATCGCGGTATTTAAATATCCGCTGGATCCAAAACTGGATTATATCAAGCGCGTGATCGGCCTGCCGGGCGATCGTATTACTTACGATCCGATAAATAAGCGTGTCACGGTGCAGCCGTCATGCAACAGCGGGCAGTCCTGCGACACCGCGCTGGCGGTGACCTACGCCGACGCGCAGCCGAGCGACTTCGTGCAGTTGTTCAGCCGCAGCGGCATGGGCGAGGCCAGCAACGGTTTCTACCAGATCCCGCTGAACGACGACGTGCCGCCGGGCGGCATTCGCCTGCGTGAGCGTCAGGAGAGCCTGGGCAACGTGACGCACCGTATCCTGACTGTGCCGGATGCACAGGATCGGGTGGGCGCTTACTATCAACAGCCGGGTAAACCGCTGGCGGAGTGGGTGGTGCCTGCCGGGCATTACTTCATGATGGGCGACAACCGCGACAACAGCGCGGACAGCCGTTACTGGGGCTTTGTGCCGGAGAAGAATCTGGTGGGCAAAGCCACGGCCATCTGGATGAGCTTTGAAAAGCAGGAAGGTGAGTGGCCGACCGGCGTGCGTTTCAGTCGGATTGGCGGCATTCATTAATCGCTGACTTATTTTCCGTAAATTTCACGCCGCAGCCTACTGCGGCGTGAAAGATTAAGGGGATATAAACACAGCATTATGTTTCCACTCGTTGTAGAATACTTTCTCGAGCGATAAAAAGTTGGTTCTCTGCTGGGAGCCACTGCAAACGAAACAGCTTTGGATCGGCTTTCAGCGAAGCAGGCCTGTTCCGTATGCTGCAAGTTTTTGACG
Source organism: Serratia sp. LTN-2 (assembly GCF_059740205.1). Classification (NCBI taxonomy): domain Bacteria; kingdom Pseudomonadati; phylum Pseudomonadota; class Gammaproteobacteria; order Enterobacterales; family Yersiniaceae; genus Serratia; species Serratia sp. LTN-2. The sequence continues at coordinate 31,842 of NZ_JCAXDO010000007.1, forward strand.
CATTCTTGATCTATTGGTAACTCATGAATCCCATCGTAATAAACAGGCTGCAGCGGAAGCTGGGCTACACTTTTCAACAGCAGGAGCTTTTACTGCAGGCTTTGACTCACCGCAGCGCCAGCAGTAAACACAATGAACGTCTTGAGTTTCTGGGTGACTCGATTCTGAGCTTTGTCATCGCCAATGCGCTCTATCACCGCTTTCCTCGCGTAGACGAGGGCGATATGAGCCGCATGCGCGCCACGCTGGTGCGCGGCAACACGCTGGCGGAGATGGCGCGCGAGTTTGACCTGGGTGAATGTCTGCGGCTTGGGCCGGGCGAATTGAAAAGTGGTGGGTTCCGCCGCGAGTCAATCCTGGCGGATACGGTGGAGGCATTGATCGGCGGCGTGTTCCTGGACAGCGACATTCAGACCGTTGAACGACTGATTTTGGACTGGTATCGCAGCCGATTGGACGAAATCAGCCCCGGTGATAAGCAGAAAGACCCGAAAACCCGTTTGCAGGAGTTTTTGCAGGGGCGTCATCTGCCGTTGCCTTCTTATTTGGTGGTGCAGGTTCGCGGTGAAGCGCACGACCAAGAGTTTACCATCCACTGCCAGGTGAGTGGTTTGAGCGAGCCCGTAGTGGGCACCGGCTCGAGCCGCCGTAAAGCCGAGCAGGCGGCAGCGGAACAAGCGCTGAAAAAGCTGGAGCTTGAATGAGCGAAGTAAAACAACACTGCGGTTTCATCGCCATCGTCGGCCGCCCGAACGTGGGCAAATCGACGTTGCTGAACCAACTGCTGGGGCAGAAGGTTTCCATTACGTCGCGTAAGCCGCAGACGACCCGTCACCGCATCATGGGCATCGACACCGATGGCGCCTATCAGGCGATCTACGTCGATACCCCTGGGCTGCACATCGAAGAAAAACGCGCCATCAACCGTTTGATGAACCGCGCGGCCAGCAGCTCGATCGGCGACGTCGAACTGGTGATCTTCGTGGTCGAAGGCACCAACTGGACCGCCGACGACGAAATGGTGGTCAACAAGCTGCGCAGCCTGCGCTGCCCGGTATTGCTGGCGATCAACAAGGTTGATAACGTCACCGACAAATCCAAGCTGTTGCCGCACATCGCGTTCCTCAGCCAGCAGATGAATTTCCTCGACGTGGTGCCTATCTCCGCCGAGAAAGGGATGAACGTCGACACCATCGCCGGCATCGTGCGCAAACTGCTGCCGGAAGCGGAACACCACTTCCCGGAAGATTACATCACCGATCGCTCCCAGCGCTTTATGGCGTCTGAGATCATTCGCGAGAAGCTGATGCGTTTCCTGGGTGAAGAGCTGCCGTATTCGGTGACGGTGGAAATCGAACAGTTCGTGGCCAACGATCGCGGTGGTTACGATGTGCACGGCCTGATCCTGGTCGAGCGCGAAGGCCAGAAGAAAATGGTCATCGGCAACAAGGGCGCCAAGATCAAAACCATCGGCATCGAAGCGCGCCAGGACATGGAACAGATGTTCGACGCCAAAGTGCATCTGGAGCTGTGGGTGAAAGTGAAATCCGGTTGGGCGGACGACGAACGTGCGCTGCGCAGCCTGGGCTACGTTGACGATCTGAAGTAACGATCCGTGGACGGCTGGGAGCGCGCTTTCGTCCTGCATGGGCGGCCGTACAGTGAAACCAGTCTGATGCTGGATCTGTTTACCGAAGGTCATGGGCGGGTGCGCTTGCTGGCGAAAGGCGCGCGCAGCCGCCGCTCCAATCTGAAGGGCTGTCTGCAGCCCTTTACCCCTCTGTTAGTGCGCTGGGGCGGCCGCGGCGAAGTGAAAACGCTGCGCAACGCCGAAGCGGTCTCTCTCGGTTTACCCCTCAGCGGCATGATGCTCTACAGCGGCCTGTATGTGAACGAACTGCTGGCGCGGGTGCTGGAGCAAGAAGCCAACTACTCGGTGCTGTTCTTCGACTATCTGCAATGCCTGCAGGCGCTGGCGGCGGAAGACAGTTCGCCGGAACAGGCGCTGCGCCAGTTCGAGCTGGCCTTGTTGCATCACCTCGGCTACGGCCTCGATTTTCTGCACTGCGCCGGCAGCGGCCTGCCGGTGGATGACGCCATGACCTACCGTTACCGCGAAGAGAAAGGCTTTATCGCCAGCCTGGTGGTGGATCATTACAGCTTCACCGGCCGCGAACTGCGTGCGCTGGCGGAGCGTCAGTTTCCCGATGCCGACACGCTGCGCGCCGCCAAGCGTTTCACCCGCATGGCGCTGAAACCCTACCTCGGCGGCAAGCCGTTGAAGAGCCGCGAACTGTTCCGCCAGTTCGTGCGCAAACAGCCGAATACGCCGGTCGACGACGCCTGACCTTTTCCCCTTTTGCCGTCCTGCGCCCGCGTGTACACTGCTGGCACTGAAAATCGTATTTAGAGGTTGTCATGGCTGATTTGCTGCTGGGCGTCAATATCGATCACATCGCCACGTTACGTAACGCGCGCGGAACCCAATACCCGGATCCGGTTCAGGCGGCATTCATTGCCGAACAGGCGGGGGCCGACGGCATTACCGTGCATCTGCGCGAAGACCGCCGTCACATCACTGACCGCGACGTGCGCCTGCTGCGCCAGACCATCCAGACGCGCATGAATCTGGAGATGGCGGTGACCGACGAGATGCTGGACATCGCCGTTGAGCTGAAGCCGCATTTCTGCTGCCTGGTGCCGGAAAAACGCGAAGAAGTGACCACCGAAGGCGGCCTGGACGTCGCTGGCCAGCTGGACAAAATGAGCGTGGCGGTCGAGCGCCTGGCGCAGGCGGGCATTCTGGTTTCGCTGTTCATCGATCCCGATCATCGCCAGATTGACGCGGCGGTGGCGGTGGGCGCTCCTTATATCGAAATCCACACCGGCGCTTACGCCGAAGCGCAGGGCGAGCTGGCGGTACAGGCCGAGCTGCACCGCATCGCGGTGGCTGCCGCCTACGCGGCCGAGAAGGGACTGAAGGTCAATGCCGGCCACGGTCTGACTTACCACAACGTGCAGCCGATCGCCGCGCTGCCGGAAATGCACGAGCTGAATATCGGCCATGCGATTATCGGCCAGGCGGTCATGTGCGGGCTGCCGGCCGCGGTTGCCGATATGAAAGTGCTGATGCGGGAAGCGCGCCGGTAATGGCGGTGCTCGGGCTGGGTACCGACATCGTTGAGATGGCGCGTATCGAAGCGGTAGTGGAGCGCAGCGGCGACCGTCTGGCGCGCCGGGTGCTGAGCGATGCCGAGTGGGCGCTGTATCAGCAGCACCAGCAGCCGATCCGCTTTTTGGCCAAGCGTTTCGCCGTGAAAGAGGCCGCTGCCAAGGCGTTCGGCACCGGCATCCGCAACGGCCTGGCGTTCAACCAGTTCGAAGTGTTCAACGATGCGTTGGGCAAGCCGAATATTCGTTTGCACGGCCGCGCCGCCGAGCTGGCGGGGGAGATGGGGGTCGCCGCGATCCACGTTTCGCTGGCCGACGAACGGCGCTATGCCTGCGCGACGGTGATCGTCGAAAGCTGAAAAGAGAAAGGGCGCCCTGTGGCGCCCTTGTCAGTTCTGCGGCGGGCTAAAGGCGATCGGCGTGGTGCAACACCACGAATTTGTCCCACAGCTGCTCGTTGGTCTCGCGATGCAGCGGATCGGTAATGATGGTGTTGTCGATCGGGCAGACCTGCTGGCAGGTCGGCGTATCGTAATGGCCAACGCACTCGGTGCAGCGATCGGTATCGATCTGGTAGATGTCATCACCCATCGAAATCGCCTGGTTCGGGCATTCCGGCTCGCACATGTCGCAGTTGATGCATTTGCGTGTGATTAGCAGCGCCATGGCATATCTCTCATTTTTAACAGGGGTATTTTTCGCAGCGGCATTATACCGATTAAACCAACTTTTTCATTAATTGTTCGCTGTGCCTGATACGGTCACGCGCATGATCGAGATCGTGCTGGATCAGCGCCATAAACAGCAGATCGGTCAGAGCGAACTGGGCGGTGCTGGAAGAGATGGCCGCGCTGCGGGTATGGGGCTCTTCGGCGATGGTATACAGGCAGTGATCGGCGCGCTGCTGCAGGCCGTTGGGTGAGAAGCTTGTCAGCGCCAGCACCCTGGCGCCGGCCTGGCGCGCTTCTTCCGCCGCCAGATTGATTTCACGCCGTTCGCCGCTGAATGAGATCGCCACCAGCAGATCGCGTTTATCCAGCGCCTGCACCGCCGCCAGCTGGACGTGCATATCCGCTTCGGCTACCGCCATTACGCCGATTTTCAGCAGCTTGAAGGAAAAATCCTTGGCTACCAGCCCGGAAGCGCCGATGCCGATTAGCATCACCCGGCGCGCCTGGCGCAGCATGTCCAATGCCTGATGCAGCCGTTCTTCGCTGTTGATGTCGAGCGTCGCGCGCAGCGCCGCCTGCTTTTCCGCCAGCAGCTTTTCACCGACGATTTTCAGCGTATCGCTGCTGAGGATGTGGTTGTGAACGGTCACCACCGGCTCGGCCTGCGGTTGGGCCAGCGTTTCGCTCAGCGCCAGCTTCAGCGCCGGAAAGCCTTTATAGCCCAGCTTTTGGGCGAACTTCACCACGCTCGATTGGCTGATGCCGGCCAGCTGAGCCAGCTTTTGCGAGCTGAGATGGCGCGCCTGCTCGGCGTTATTCAGCAGAAAATCCGCCAGCTTGCGGTCGTTTTGCGCCAGTGTCGGATACATCTGGCGAATGCGCAGAAGGGTACTCATTGTTCTTTCCCTGGAAACCAGCGGCCATTTTGCCATGCAGAGGGCGAAAACGCGCGGTGAAAATTTTTGTGAGCTCACCGTTAAAATAGCAAATAGCGCTCGCTTTGTTGAATAAAATATTCAAATATTGATTTAATTTTGTGAATTAAAAATTCAAAGGTGAACAGATGAATTTAGGCGCACTGGTATCGGAAACCCGCAACCCGGCCACCATGGGGCTGGATGAGATGTCGACGCTGAACATGGTCCGCTGTTTTAACCAGGAGGATCGTAAGGTGCCGGAAGCGATCGAAAAGGTGCTGCCGGCGATCGCGCAGGCGGTTGACCTGGCGGCGGCGGCGCTAAAGGCCGGCGGACGGCTGATTTATTTGGGCGCCGGCACCAGCGGCCGGCTGGGCGTGCTGGATGCTTCCGAATGCCCGCCGACTTTCGGCGTGCCGCACGGTGTGGTGGTGGGGCTGATCGCCGGCGGACCGGGCGCGCTGCTCAAAGCGGTGGAAGGGGCGGAAGACGACGAAGCCCTGGGGGAAGCCGATCTCAGAGCGCTGAATCTGACCGCCGTCGATATGGTGGTGGGGCTGGCGGCCTCCGGGCGCACGCCTTATGTGATCGGCGCACTGCGCTATGCCCGCGGGCTGGGCTGCCCGACGGCGGCCATCTCCTGCAACCCGGACTCGCCTATCGCGCATGAAGCGCAGGTGGCGATCTCGCCGGTGGTGGGGCCGGAGGCCCTGACCGGCTCGACTCGCCTGAAATCCGGCACCGCGCAGAAACTGGTGCTCAACATGCTGTCGACCGGCGCGATGGTCAAGCTGGGTAAGGTCTATCAGAACCTGATGGTGGACGTGAAGGCCACCAACGTCAAGCTGGTAGATCGCGCTTGCCGCATCGTGGTGGAAGCCACCGGCGCCGGACGCGCTCAGGCGGAGGCGGCGCTGACGCAGACCGGCTTTGAGGTCAAACCGGCGATCCTGATGATTCTGGCCGGCGTCAGCGCTGAAGAGGCGCAGCAGCGGCTGCAGCAGCACGACGGTTATCTGCGCGCGGCGTTGGCGCGTTAATTCACGGTGGGGGCGGCGATGGACAAGACAACGGCATTGGCGACACAGATCCTGGCGGGTGTGGGGGGCGAGGGCAATATCCTCAAACTGGAAAACTGCATGACGCGGGTGCGCGTCGAGGTCAGCGATGAGCAGCGCCTGGATCTGGCCGCCCTCAAGCAGCTGCCGGGCGTGAAGGGCTATATCAAGCAGGGTGAACAGCATCAGTTTATCGTCGGCCCGGGTGCCGCCGCCAAGGTGGTGGACGCCATGCGCGGGCTGTTGAGCGGTGATGCGCAGCCCGTTGCCGCCGTCGGCGATGCCGCTCGCACAAAAGCGCAGGCCAAGCAAAAGTACGCGGCGCCGATGAGCGGTGCGCTGAAAAAGCTGGCCGATGTTTTTATTCCGCTGATCCCGGCGTTTATCGCCTCGGGGCTGATCACCGGCATCATCAACCTGCTGAAACGGCCCGACATCGCCGGCCAGCTGGCGGTGGACTATCCGAACGTGCTGGGGCTGCTGGCTATCTTCGGCAGCGCGGTGTTCGCCATCATGAACATTCTGGTCGGGGTTAACGCTGCGCGGGTGTTTGGCGGCTCGCAGGCGATGGGCGGCGTGATGGCCGGCATTCTTTCCAGTCCGGCGCTGGCGCAGATCACCTTGTTTGGCGAGGCGCTGCAGCCGGGGCGCGGCGGGGTGATCGCCGTATTGTTGGTGGTGGCGTTGATGTGCTGGGTAGAGAAGCGCCTGCGCACGCTGTTGCCGGAGTCGGTCGAACTGATCCTTAACCCATTGCTGACCACGCTGGTGACCGCCTCGTTGGCGATCCTGATTTTGCAGCCGATCGGCGGCATTATCTCCGACGCCATCGCTCACGGCGCCAATCTGGCGATCGACAAGGGCGGGCTGCTGGTGGGAGCGTTGCTCTCGGGGCTGTTCCTGCCGCTGGTGCTCTCCGGCCTGCATCAGGGGCTGGTGCCGATCCACGTCGAACTGGTGCAGGCGCACGGTTCCAACCCGCTGCTGCCGATTCTGGCGATGGCCGGCGTTGGCCAGGTGGGGGCGGCGCTGGCGGTACTGTTGAAAACCCGCAACGCGCGGCTGAAGAAGGTGATCAAAGGGGCGTTGCCGGTCGGCATTCTCGGCATCGGCGAGCCGCTGATCTTTGGGGTGACGCTGCCGCTGGGCCGGCCGTTTATCGGCGCCTGCCTCGGCGGCGCGGTCGGCGGCGCGCTGATCAGCTACTGGAAGGTGGCGACGGTCATCACCTTCGGCATTTCGGGGCTGCCTTTGGCGTTGACCATCGTCTCAGGTAAGGTGATGTTGTATCTGGCGGGGATGCTGATTACGATTATCGCCGGTTTTCTCTTCACCTGGATGATGGGGTTCAACGATCCCGAGGAGTAGCGTTTGAGCGACAAGCAGCAACAACCGGCCGCAGAAGGGCGCCGCGTGGTGTTTTTCGATCTGGACGGCACCCTGCATCAGGAGGATATGTTCGGCAGTTTCTTGCGCTTCCTGCTACGCCGCCTACCGCTGAACCTGCTGCTGGTGGTGCCGCTGCTGCTGCCGATCGGTCTGGCGCTGTTGCTGCTGGGGCGCGCTGCGCGCTGGCCGATGAGCCTGCTACTGTGGGCGATCACTTTCGGGCGTTCCGAAGCGACGCTGAAGGCGCTGGAGCGGCAGTTTATCGAGGCCTTTCGCCAGAAGGTCACCGCGTTTCCGGTGGTGCAAATGCGGCTGCGGCAGTATCTGGAGGAGCACGATGCCGAAGTGTGGCTGATTACCGGCTCGCCGGAACGGCTGGTGGAGCAGGTGTATCGCGATTCGGCGTTTCTGCCGCGGGTGCGGTTGATCGGCAGCCGCATCACGCGCCGCTGCGGCGGTTGGGTCTTGACCCTGCGTTGCCTGGGGGAGCAGAAAGTGGTGCAGCTGGAGCAGCGGCTCGGTGCGCCGCTGAAGCTGTACAGTGGTTACAGCGACAGCAAGCAGGATAATCCGCTGCTGTTCTTTTGCGAGCACCGCTGGCGGGTAAGCAAACAGGGTGAGCTGCAGCAGCTGGAATAAACCAAGGGCGGAGGATTCCGCCCTTTGTTGTTGTTATCGGTACTGCGATCAGTCGTCGCTCACGTCGTGCGGCTTGCGCCCCAGCTGCCAAATCTTCTCCGCATAATGTCCCAACGCCCACAGGCTCAGCCCGAGCAGCGCGAAGAAAATCGTCTTCGGCATGCTGTCCCAGAAAAACTCGAACAGGCGGGTATACAGGTTGATGCCGAGGAAGGTCAGCCCGAAACCGCGCAGCATGGCGTCGTCATGTTTCAACCCCAGCCAGATGGCGGCGAGGGCGGCCAGCCCGAACAGCAGGCTCCAGTGGAACAGCTCGATCTGGCGCGCGCTGTACCAGCTGTCGAGATCGCCGTAGTTGCCGAAGATAGACAGCAGCCACAGGGCGATGAACAGGTACAGCAGCCCCATCGCCAGCGACACCCGCTGCAGACCGCGCTGCGCCAACAGCGGCCGCAGCAGCAGCGCGGCGGCGATCAGTACCGCGCCAAAGGCGATAAAGCGAATCGGGTAGCTCATGCCGAGCCAGTAGGCGCCCCAGCCGGACAGGTAGCCGGTCTCGGCGCCGAAGGCGTTGCCGAGCGACAGCAGGGCGAACCACCACACCAGTCCGGAGCGGCTGAACCAGCCGATCGCGCCGTACAGCAGCGCGGCGAACAGCAGCAGCACGGAAACCCGCCCGCTGCCGTTATCCAGCCAGACCCCCAGTTGCCATAAGGCGCAGGCGGTGAGCAACACCGCGACAAACAGCGCCGCCTCGTTGCCGTAGCGTTTCTCCGGATGCCGCCGGCGGCGACGCAGCGCCCAGACGTAGGCCAGCGCCGCCAGTACGCCGGCGATCGCCATGCGTACCGGCGCGTCAAAGCGGAACAGCTCGCTGAGCCATGCCAGCAGTTCGTTGTCGGCGAACAGGCTGGTGACGGCGATCAGCAGCGAGGCCAGCGCGGCCAGAAACGCATAGCGCGCCAGCCGTCGCCAGTCGAAAGGCTGCACGTCCATATGCTGCAGCAGTTGCTGTTGTTGCTCGGGCGTTAAGGCGCCTTCGCCGACCCAGCCGTCCAGCGCCTTGCGCACCACGACGGCGTTCTTTTTACTGAGTTTCATGTTTCTTGTCCCTGAATCACCTGCTGATTCGGCCAGTATAGCCATTGTCGCGCGGTTACGACAAAGTGGGGCTAGTGTGTATAATGCCCGCCGCAAAAGCGCACGAGGAATTATGCGATGACTGAATATAACGATGAATACTGGATGCGTCAGGCATTGCGGTTGGCCCTGCGCGCGCAGGAAGAGGGCGAGGTGCCGGTGGGTGCGCTGCTGGTGCTGGACAATCAGGTCATCGGCGAGGGCTGGAACCGGCCGATAGGCCGCCACGATCCTACCGCACACGCCGAGATCATGGCGCTGCGCCAGGGCGGCGCGGTGCTGCAAAATTATCGCCTGCTGAACGCCACGCTGTACGTCACGCTGGAGCCCTGTGTGATGTGCGCCGGCGCGATGGTGCACAGCCGCATCCGTCGGCTGGTGTATGGCGCCGCCGACGAGAAAACCGGCGCTGCCGGTTCGCTGGTGGACATTCTGCGCCATCCGGGCATGAACCATCAGGTGGAGATCGTCTCGGGCGTGCTGGCGGACGAATGCGCCGCCACCCTGAGCAATTTCTTCCGCCTGCGCCGCGAACAGAAAAAAGCGCTCAGGCTGGCGCAACGGGCGGCGGATAAACCGGAATAATCAGTAGTTGAGCGCCAGTTCCGGCATCACCGTCGGATAGCCTTTCCCCAACGCCTCCTGCTCGGCGGCCGCCTGCGCCGCCTTTCTCTCTTTTTCCTGCAGATAGCCCACCAGGCTGACCTGGTAGCGGCGGATGTTTTCTACATAGTTGTAGGCTTCACGCCCGCGCGCATAGCCATAGGTCAGCTGCGGATAGTAGCGCTTTTGGCTGAGCATCGGCAGGCGCTGCTTGACGTCGACCCAGCTGTCCGGGTTGCCTTTTTGCGTCTTGGTCAGCTTGCGTGCGTCCAGCATATGGCCCCAACCCATGTTGTAGGCCGCCAGCGAGAACCAGATGCGTTCGTCTTCCGGCACGCTGTCCGGCACCTTGGCCATCAGCCGCTGCAGGTAAAGGGCGCCGCCCTGAATGCTCTCTTCCGGATCGAGGCGGTCATTGACCCCCAGACCGTCGGCGGTGGCGCGGGTCAGCATCATCAGGCCGCGCACGCCGGTGGGAGAGGTGGCCTGCGGATTCCAGTGCGATTCCTGATAGGCGATGGCCGCCAGCAGCTTCCAGTCGATCTCGTTGGCGTGCTTCTCGAACAGCGGGCGGAAGTTGGGCAGCACCGAGTCGATGGCCGACAGGAAGGTTTTGGTGTCCACATAGTCGAAGCTGCCGACGTGGCCGAGGTATTTCTCTTCCAGCCGCGCCAGGGTGCCGTCGTCCACCATCTGACTGTAGAAATCCAGCATCGCCGCGTACAGGCTGTCGTCGCCGTCGCGTTTGAGGTACCAGGTGACCGGTTCTTCGTCGGTGACGTCGAACGCCACCGCCAGCTGCGGATGGATGCGCTGCAGCAGCGCGATGGTCACCGAATCGCCGAGGGTGTAATCCAGCTTGCCGTCGGCAACCCGTTCCAGCAGCTCTTTGGAGGTGAGATCGCTGGAGGACTCCCAGGCGAGGTCCGGGTATTTATCCTGCTTGAGCTGCTTTAGCGTGCTGACGTGCGCGGAACCGGAGGCGACCGCCAGCTTGCCTTTAATGTCAGCGAAGCTTTTCGGCCGCGCGGTGCCCAGCCGGTACACCAGCTGTTGGGAAACGGAATAGTAGGCCGGGCCGGTGCGCGCGCGGCTGAGGCGCTCCTGGTTGTAGATCAGGCCCGCCGCCAGCAGGTCGGCGTCATCGTCGTCCAGATCGTCGAACAGGTCATTGATGTTCTGATGGGGGATCACCACCAGCTTCACCCCGAGGTAGTTGGCGAAGCGCTTGGCCAGTTCGTAGTCGAGCCCACCCGGCCCTTGCTTGGTGTTGAAATAGGTCAGCGGTGAATTCAGCGTGCTGATACGCAACTCGCCGCGGGAAATGATCTCCTGGAGTTGCCCGCCCTGGCCGCTGCGCCAGGTGATGTTGGGCCACAGCGCGAGAGCCAGAAGCAGGGTGACAACGCCGATGAGGATGTAGTTTATTTTAAGACGTTTCAAATAGTTATCCAGTGGTGGCACAGGTACACCGGCGACGGCAGCCACGACTTTTCTCATGGTTAAATCACCAGTGCGGGGGCATTTTGCGCAACAAAACGCCAGTGTGCAACTTTATTGACACGTTATGACAATTCGACGGTGCGGCACGCTTTTATCAATAATCCCTACGCAAACGGTTTCGTCGGCGCGGAGGATTCTCTATAATGACGCGCGTTTTCCCCTGTTGCGCCCAATGAAGCGTCTTATCCGTCGCTTCGAAGACGAGAGAACTTTGATTATGGAAATTCTGCGTGGTTCGCCCGCTTTATCGGCTTTTCGCATTACCAAACTGCTGTCCCGCTGTCAGGACGCCCACCTGCCCGTCAGTGATATCTACGCCGAGTACGTCCACTTTGCCGATGTCAGCGCACCGTTAAGTGCCGAAGAACACGCCAAACTTCAGCGTCTGCTCAAGTACGGTCCTTCTCTCGCCGAACACGCCCCTGAAGGCCGGCTGCTGCTGGTTACGCCGCGTCCGGGCACCATTTCACCCTGGTCTTCCAAAGCCACCGACATCGCCCACAACTGCGGTCTGCAACAGGTGCTGCGGCTGGAGCGCGGTCTGGCGTTCTACGTCAAGGCGCCTGAACTGACGGAAGCCCAGTGGCGGCAGCTTGCAGCGCTGCTGCACGATCGCATGATGGAAACCGTCTTCAGCGAGCTGCAACAGGCCGAACAGCTGTTCGCGCACCATCAGCCGGCGCCGTATCAGTCGGTCGACGTGCTGGGCGCAGGGCGCGCCGCGCTGGAGCAGGCCAACGTCCGGCTCGGCCTGGCGCTGGCGCAGGATGAGATCGACTACCTGCTGAATGCCTTTACCGGTTTGGGGCGCAACCCGACGGATATCGAACTTTATATGTTCGCGCAGGCCAACTCCGAGCACTGCCGCCACAAGATTTTCAACGCCGACTGGATCATCGACGGCGAGCAGCAGCCCAAGTCGCTGTTCAAAATGATCAAGAATACCTACGAGCAGACGCCGGACTACGTGCTGTCGGCTTATAAAGACAACGCCGCCGTGATGGAAGGCTCGCAGGTCGGCCGCTTCTTCGCCGCGCCGGAGAACGGCACGTACGATTATCATCAGGAAGAAGCGCACATCCTGATGAAAGTGGAAACCCACAACCACCCGACGGCGATCTCGCCGTGGCCGGGCGCCGCGACCGGCTCCGGCGGCGAGATCCGCGACGAGGGCGCTACCGGCCGGGGCGCCAAGCCGAAGGCTGGTCTGGTGGGCTTCTCGGTGTCCAACCTGCGCATTCCCGGCTTTGAACAGCCGTGGGAGCAAGATTTCGGCAAGCCGGAACGCATCGTCACCGCGCTGGATATCATGACCGAAGGCCCGCTGGGCGGCGCGGCGTTCAACAACGAATTCGGCCGGCCGGCGCTGCTGGGCTACTTCCGTACCTATGAAGAGCGTGTCAACAGCCACAACGGCGTTGAGCTGCGCGGCTACCACAAACCGATCATGCTGGCGGGCGGCATCGGCAACATCCGCGCCGATCACGTGCAGAAAGGGGAAATCACCGTCGGCGCCAAGCTGGTGGTGCTGGGCGGCCCGGCGATGAATATCGGCCTGGGCGGCGGCGCGGCGTCCTCGATGGCGTCCGGTCAGTCCGACGCCGATCTGGATTTCGCTTCGGTGCAGCGCGACAACCCGGAAATGGAACGCCGCTGTCAGGAAGTGATCGACCGCTGCTGGCAGCTGGGCGACCAGAACCCGATCCTGTTCATTCATGACGTCGGCGCCGGCGGCCTGTCCAACGCCATGCCGGAGCTGGTGAGCGACGGCGGCCGCGGCGGCCGTTTCGAACTGCGCGATATTCTCAACGACGAGCCGGGCATGAGTCCGCTGGAAGTGTGGTGCAACGAATCGCAGGAACGTTACGTGATGGCGATCGCCCCGGCGCAGATGGCGCAGTTCGACGAGATCTGCCGCCGCGAACGCGCGCCTTACGCGGTGATCGGCGAAGCGACCGAAGAGCAGCACCTGACGCTGAACGATAGCCACTTCGACAATCAACCGATCGACATGCCGCTGGACGTGCTGCTCGGCAAGACGCCGAAGATGACCCGCGACGTCACGCGCCTGCAGGCGCGTGGCCAGGCGGTACAGCGCGAAAACATCACCCTGGCCGATGCGGTGAAACGCGTGCTGCATCTGCCGGCCGTTGCGGAGAAGACCTTCCTGATCACCATCGGCGACCGCACCGTCACCGGCATGGTGGCGCGTGATCAGATGGTCGGCCCGTGGCAGATCCCGGTGGCCGACTGCGCGGTCACTACCGCCAGCCTGGACAGCTACTACGGCGAAGCGATGTCGATCGGCGAACGCGCGCCGGTGGCGCTGCTGGACTTCGCCGCCTCCGGTCGCCTGGCGGTCGGGGAAGCGCTGACCAACCTGGCTGCCACCGAGATCGGTAGCCTGAAGCGCGTGAAGCTGTCCGCCAACTGGATGGCCGCCGCCGGCCACCCGGGCGAAGACGCCGGTCTGTACGAAGCGGTGAAAGCGGTGGGCGAAGAGCTGTGCCCGGCGCTGGGCATCACCATTCCGGTGGGCAAAGACTCCATGTCGATGAAAACCCGTTGGCAGGAAGGCAACGAACAGCGTGAAATGACCTCGCCGCTGTCGCTGGTCATCACCGCTTTCGCCCGCGTGGAAGACGTGCGCGGCACCGTGACGCCACAGCTGCGCACCGATAAGGGCGACAACGCGCTGCTGCTGATCGACTTGGGCAACGGCCATAACGCGCTGGGCGCCACCGCGCTGGCGCAGGTTTATCGCCAACTGGGCGACAAACCGGCCGACGTGCGCGACGTCGCGCAGCTGGCGGGCTTCTTCAACGCCATGCAGCAGTTGGTGGCCGATCGCGCGCTGCTGGCTTATCACGACCGCGCCGACGGCGGCCTGCTGGTGACGCTGGCGGAGATGGCCTTCGCCGGCCACTGCGGCGTGGACGTTAACCTGGACGGCCTCGGCGACGATGCGTTGGCGGTGCTGTTCAACGAAGAACTGGGCGCGGTGATTCAGGTGAGCGCCGAACGTCTCGACGACGTGAAGCAGGCGTTCGCTCAACACGGTTTGACCGACAACGTGCATCACATCGGCAGCGCGCAGGCCGGCGATCGTTTCGTCATTCAGCAACACGGCAAGGCGCTGTACAGCGAAAGCCGCAATACGCTGCGCACCTGGTGGGCGGAAACCACCTGGCAGATGCAGCGCCTGCGCGACAACCCGGCGTGCGCCGATCAGGAACATCAGGCCAAGCAGGATGAACAAGATCCCGGCCTGAGCGTGAAACTGACCTTCGCACCAGAGGAAGACATCGCGGCGCCGTATATCGCCAAGGGCGCTCGCCCGAAAGTGGCGGTGCTGCGCGAGCAGGGGGTGAACTCCCACGTTGAGATGGCGGCGGCGTTCCACCGTGCCGGCTTTGACGCGGTGGACGTGCACATGAGCGATCTGCTGGCGGGGCGCCGCGATCTGCAGGACTTCCACACGCTGGTGGCCTGCGGCGGCTTCTCTTACGGCGACGTACTGGGCGCCGGCGAAGGCTGGGCGAAGTCTATCCTGTTCAACGAGCGGGTGCGCGACGAGTTCGAAGCGTTCTTCCACCGTCCGCAGACGCTGGCGCTGGGCGTATGCAACGGCTGCCAGATGATGTCTAACCTGCGCGAGCTGATCCCGGGCGCCGAACACTGGCCGCGCTTTGTGCGCAACCTGTCGGATCGCTTCGAGGCGCGCTTCAGCCTGGTGGAGGTGGCGGCCAGCCCGTCGCTGTTCCTGCAGGGCATGACCGGTTCTCGTATGCCGATCGCCGTTTCCCACGGTGAAGGGCATGTCGAAGTGCGCGATGCGGCGCATCTGGCGGCGCTGGAAAGCCACGGCCTGGTGGCGCTGCGGTTCGTCAACAACGCCGGTCAGGTCACGGAGGCTTACCCGGCCAACCCGAACGGTTCGCCGAACGGCATTACCGCCGTGACCAGCGCCAGCGGGCGCGCTACGGTGATGATGCCGCACCCGGAACGCGTGTTCCGCACGGTCAGCAACTCCTGGCACCCGGAAGAGTGGGGCGAGGACAGCCCGTGGATGCGCATGTTCCGCAATGCCCGTAAGCAGTTGGGCTAAAAACGACCACCACCGTACAGAGGGCGCAAGCAATTGCGCCCTTTTTTATGGTCGCTGTTCACCGCCGGGCGGCAGTGTCTGCATTTTGCGACAAGGGCTATTTTTCCTGTCGCTAAATGGAGACATTTAACTGGTTGATTTTATTAATGCTAATTGGGTTTGGCTTTAGTTGTCTGCGTTTGGCGACAGCACGGCGTTTTTTTCATCGCCCATCGGTGCCTGATGAGTGAGAATATTTGCCGTTGTAAATTTATTTTTAATTAAAATCAATATGTTATGATTTTTATTGCAAAGTTGGCATGCAACGTGCATTATTCTCAGCGGTTGCTCATTCAACTTTTTATGACGGCGCCGTAATTAGACGGCAAATCACCTCATAAGCCTCCGAATGATGCCAAAGAAATGGTGCCTATCGTCCAACCAAACCGATAACAGACCGTGCAAGCGGCTTTATCAAGCATCGGGCGACACGTGGAGTGAGGCACCGCCTGTATCCAACTGTGATGAAGGGTTCATCAATCCTGGATACTTACGGATGCTATTCGTCCTGTTCGATGCCAGCCGCTGCGCTACATCACCCTGGGGACGAGACTCAAGGGCATCCACACTTTCCTTGCGGCGGGGCAAACTTCTTGCCCCGGCGTCAATTCTCAACGCTGCGTTTATCCCTGTTTCGTCGCCTATGCCCGCGAACACAGACGTTGTCCAAACAGTATCGCTTTTATTCCCGTTTATCGTATTGCTGCCGCGTGTCGTCGGTGCGCTGCGCTTGTGCGCACGCTTCACCGATCCCGCGGCTTTTTCCTTGCGCGTTCAGGATTCTCCCTTGCCGGGCTTTTCTCTTTCCGGCGAGTCAGTTAGCATCGTGACAGAGCTGAGAGAATGAGATGATTTCGTTGAAAAAATGGCGTTTATTCCCCCGTTCGCTGCGGCAGCTGGTGTTGCTGGCGTTCCTGTTGGTGCTGCTACCGCTGTTGGTGTTGGCTTATCAGGCTTATCAAAGCCTGGATCACCTCAGCGCACAGGCGGCGGACATCAACCGCACCACGCTGGTGGACGCGCGGCGCAGCGAGGCGATGACCAGCGTGGCGCTGGAGATGGAGCGCAGCTATCGTCAGTACTGCGTGCTGGTCGATCCTACGCTGCAGAAGCTGTATCAGAACCAGCGCAAACAGTATTCGCAGATGCTGGACGCCCACGCGCCGATCCTGCCGGACGAACGTTATTACCAAACGCTGCGTCAGTTGCTGACCCAGCTGGCGGCGATCAAATGCCATAACAGCGGGCCGGACCAAGAGGCCTCGGCCCTGCTCGAGTCGTTCTCACGATCCAATGCCGAAATGGTGCAGGCCACGCGCGCGGTGGTGTTTTCACGCGGCCAGCAGCTGCAGCAGGCCATTGCCGAGCGCGGTCAGTTCTTCGGCTGGCAGGCGCTGCTGCTGTTCCTGGTCAGCGTGCTGCTGGTGGTGCTGTTCACCCGCATGATCATCGGGCCGGTCAAGGCCGTGGAGCGGATGATCAACCGTCTGGGGGAAGGGCGCGCGCTGGGCAGCACTGCGTCGTTCAAAGGGCCGCGCGAGCTGCGTTCGCTGGCGCAGCGCATCATCTGGCTGAGCGAACGGTTGGCGTGGCTGGAGTCGCAGCGCCACGAGTTCTTGCGCCATATCTCGCACGAGTTGAAAACGCCGCTGGCCAGCATGCGTGAAGGCACCGAACTGCTGGCCGACGAAGTGGCGGGGCCGTTGACCTCCGATCAAAAAGAGGTGGTGGCGATCCTCGACAACAGCAGCCGTCATCTGCAACAGCTGATTGAACAACTGCTGGATTACAACCGCAAACTGGCCGACGGCCCGGCGGAACACGAGAACGTCGAGCTGCGCGACATGGTCGATCTGGTGGTCGCCGCGCACAGTTTGCCGGCACGGGCGAAAATGATCGCCACCGATATCGATCTGAAGGCGGAAATCTGCTGGGCAGAGCCTACGCTATTAATGCGCGTGCTGGATAATCTCTACTCCAATGCGGTGCACTACGGCAAGGAATCCGGTAACATTTGGATCCGCAGCCGTCAGGTTGGACAACGGGTGCAAATCGACGTCGCCAATACCGGCACGCCGATCCCCGAGGCTGAAAGAGCCATGATTTTCGAGCCTTTTTTCCAGGGTAGTCACCAGCGAAAAGGGGCGGTAAAAGGAAGCGGACTGGGGTTGAGCATCGCTCAGGACTGTATCCGTCGCATGCGCGGTGAGCTGCAACTGGCGACGGTCGCCGGTGCAGACGTCTGCTTCCGCATTGAACTGCCGTTAACCGCCGAGAATGAATAAATAATGTACACATGGTCTAAACGCCTTCGTCTTTCACAGACCGAACGTTCACCGCGTGCCACGCACAGAGCGCCGCTCGGCAAACGCCCGATCAGCTGGTTGGGCGCCGTTTTCTTTATGCCGCTGTTGCTGGCGGGCTGTGTCGATCGCGCCGTCAGCGGCGGCCTGAATCCTCAGCAGCAAGAGGCGATCCCGGATACCAAGGTGATCGATTACCGTACTGCGGCCTGCGATACCCTGTGGCAATTGGACGATAAGGACGCGTTGGATAACTCGCTCTACTGGCTGCGCGCGATGGATTGCGCCGATCGCATCGGCTCGACTCAGGCGCGCGCGCTGGCGAAAACGGTGCCTGGCGACAGCTGGTTCGGCGTTTTCAAGCAGAGCATCCTGCTGGGAAGCGCACAGCCGACCTCCGGTGAACGCCGCCAGATAATCGATCGGATCAATAGCTACCGCATGGAATTCCCCGGTTCGCTGCGTCCGCTGACGCAGCTGTGGCGCCAGCAGCAAATGCTGCAGATCACGCTGTTCGATGAAAAAGCGCGCTATCAGCATCTGCAGGAAAGCAGTGACAGCCAGATCGATTCGCTGC
Organism: Serratia sp. LTN-2; assembly: GCF_059740205.1. Taxonomy (NCBI): domain Bacteria; kingdom Pseudomonadati; phylum Pseudomonadota; class Gammaproteobacteria; order Enterobacterales; family Yersiniaceae; genus Serratia; species Serratia sp. LTN-2. The sequence continues at coordinate 49,960 of NZ_JCAXDO010000007.1, forward strand.
GTCAGAACCAAGCGCGCTTGCAAGCGCAGCTGCAGGACACCTCGCGCAAGCTGGAAAACCTGACCGACATCGAGCGTCAGCTCTCGTCGCGCAAGCAGCTGCAAGGCGAAATCCCGGAAAATGGTGCAGGCTCGCAAAAGGGCGAGGCCGCCGGTAAAAATGGCGCGGCCGCCAAAGGCGCCGAGTCGCAGGACGAACCGGAAAAGGGCACCGCGCTGCCGGTTGAACCGGAAGACACCTATACGCCGCACCCCGCCAATAAGGAGTCCCACGCGCAATGACCGCACGCAAACCGGCCAACCTGTTATTGGTTGACGACGATCCCAGCCTGCTGAAGCTGTTGGGCATGCGCCTGACCAGCGAAGGTTTTCACGTCACCACCGCCGAAAGCGGCCAGGAAGCGCTGCGCCTGTTGGCGCGCGAGCAGATCGATCTGGTGATCAGCGATCTGCGCATGGACGAGATGGACGGCATGGCGCTGTTCGCCGAGATCCAGAAACATCAGCCGGGCATGCCGGTGATCATACTCACCGCGCACGGCTCGATTCCCGATGCGGTGGCCGCGACTCAGCAGGGGGTGTTCAGCTTCCTCACCAAGCCGGTGGATCGCGATGCGCTGTACAAGGCTATCGATGAAGCGCTGTCGCTGTCGGCACCGGCCGGTGACGACGCCTGGCGCGAAGACATCGTCACCCGCAGCCCGTTGATGCTGCGCCTGCTGGAGCAGGTGAATATGGTGGCGCAGTCCGACGTCAGCGTACTGATCAACGGCCAGAGCGGCACCGGCAAAGAGGTGTTGGCGCAGGCAATCCACCGCGCCAGCCCGCGCGCCGGCAAGGCGTTCATCGCCATCAACTGCGGCGCGTTGCCGGAGCAGCTGCTGGAATCCGAACTGTTCGGCCACGCCAAGGGTGCCTTCACCGGCGCGGTCAGCAGCCGTGAAGGGCTGTTCCAGGCGGCGGCGGGCGGCACGCTGTTCCTCGACGAGATCGGCGATATGCCGCTGTCGCTGCAGGTGAAGCTGCTGCGCGTGCTGCAGGAGCGCAAGGTGCGGCCGCTGGGCAGCAACCGCGATCTGGACATCGACGTGCGCATCATCTCCGCCACCCACCGCGATCTGCAAAAGGCGATGGCGAAGAACGAGTTCCGCGAAGACCTTTACTACCGCCTCAACGTGGTGAACCTGAAGATCCCGGCGCTCAACGAGCGGGCCGAAGACATTCCGCTGCTGGCCAACCACCTGTTACGCGAAGCGGCTCAGCGGCACAAGCCGTTCGTGCGCAGTTTCTCGACCGACGCCATGAAACGGCTGATGACCGCCAGCTGGCCGGGCAATGTGCGTCAACTGGTCAACGTTATCGAACAGTGCGTGGCGCTGACCTCGGCGCCGGTGATCAGTGAAGCGCTGGTGGAACAGGCGCTGGAAGGGGAAAACACCGCGCTGCCGACCTTTGCCGAAGCGCGCAACCAGTTCGAGTTGCACTATCTGCGCAAGCTGCTGCAGATCACCAAGGGCAACGTGACACAGGCCGCGCGCATGGCGGGCCGCAACCGCACCGAGTTTTACAAATTGCTGTCGCGCCACGAGCTGGACGCCAACGATTTTAAAGAATGACAGTGTTCCGCCGGTGCCTGCCATGCAGGTTCTCAACAAATCCGGCGGAATGATTTACACTCCGTTCTCTTTGCCGCGGCATGTCCCGGCGTAGAGCACCATGGAACGTATTAAGCGGGATCGTACACAAATGAGCAGATCACTTTCCATCGCCCTGGCCCAGTTGAACCTGCTGGTCGGCGACATTGAAGGCAACACCGAACGCATGTTGCAAATCGTGCAGGAGCAGCAGAAGGCGGGAGCCGATCTGGTCATGTTCACCGAACTGGCGCTGTCCGGTTATCCGCCGGAAGATCTGCTGTATCGCAATGACTTCTACCAGCGCTGCGATGCGCAGCTGCTGCGTCTGCAGCAGGCCTCCGCCGAGACGGCGATCCTGGTCGGCCACCCGTGGCGCGAAGGCGACAAGCTGTACAACGCGCTGTCGCTGTTCGCCGAGGGCCGCCTGCTGACCCGCTACTTCAAGCAGCAGTTGCCGAACTACGGCGTGTTCGATGAGAAGCGCTATTTCCACGCCGGCAACGACACCTGCGTGGTGGAGCTGAAAGGGTACCGTCTGGGGCTGCTGATCTGCGAAGATCTGTGGTTCCCTGAGCCGATCGACGCCGCCAAGGCGGCCGGTGCGGAGATTATCCTGTCGATCAACGCCTCGCCGTATAACCGCGAAAAGCCGTATATCCGCAAAACGCTGATGGCCGGCCACTGCCAGCGCACTCAGCTGCCGCTAGTGTACCTCAACCAGGTCGGCGGCCAGGATGAGCTGATCTTCGACGGCTGCTCCAAGGTCTTCGACGCCGCCGGCACCATGACTCACCGTCTGGCGGCCTTCGACGAGCAGGTGACCCGCCTGGAATTCAACGATCTGGCCGTGGTGCCGATGGCCGATCCGGCCGCTGAGCTGCCGCAGCTGGCGCAGGTGTACCAGGCGCTGGTGCTGGCGGTGCGCGACTACGTGACCAAAAACGGCTTTAAAGGCGCGGTGCTGGGCCTGTCCGGCGGCATCGACTCGGCGCTGACGCTGGCGATCGCCGTGGATGCGCTGGGCAAAGACAAGGTGCAGGCGCTGATGATGCCGTTCCGCTATACCGCGGATATCAGCATCGCCGACGCCAAAGAAGAGGCGGAAATCCTTGGCGTGGAGTTCGATATCGTCTCCATCGAGCCGATGTTCGATGCCTTTATGGGCCAGCTGTCGCCGATGTTCGCCGGCACCGAGCGCGACACCACCGAAGAGAACCTGCAGGCGCGTTGCCGTGGAGTGGTGCTGATGGCGCTGTCCAACAAACGCCGCAGCATCGTGCTGACCACCGGCAACAAAAGCGAAATGGCGGTGGGTTACGCCACGCTGTACGGCGATATGGCCGGCGGTTTCGACGTGCTGAAAGACGTGCCGAAAACTCTGGTGTTCAAGCTGTCTGAATACCGTAACACCGTCTCCTACGTGATCCCGCAGCGGGTGATCGATCGTCCGCCGTCCGCCGAGCTGGCGCCGGATCAGGTCGATCAGGACAGCCTGCCGCCGTACGATATCCTGGATGCGATCCTGGAAGGTTACGTCGAGCGCGACAAGTCGGTCGCCGATCTGGTGGCCGAAGGGTTCGACGAAGCGATCGTGCGCAAGGTGATCCGCCTGGTGGACATCAACGAATACAAGCGGCGTCAGGCCGCCGTCGGGCCGCGCATCACCGCCCGTAACTTCGGCAAAGACCGCCGCTACCCCATCACATCCGGTTTTGGCCGCAAAAATTGGTAAAAGGAAAGAAGATGAAAAAGATCGACGCGATTATCAAGCCGTTCAAACTGGATGACGTCCGCGAAGCGCTGGCCGAAGTGGGCATCACCGGCATGACGGTCACCGAAGTCAAAGGCTTCGGCCGCCAAAAGGGCCACACCGAGCTGTACCGCGGCGCCGAATACATGGTCGATTTTCTGCCTAAGGTGAAGATCGAGATCGTGGTTGCCGACGACATCGTCGACACCTGCGTGGAAACCATCATGCAAACCGCGCAGACCGGCAAGATCGGCGACGGCAAAATCTTCGTCTTCGACGTGGCACGCGTGGTGCGCATCCGTACCGGCGAGCAGGACGAAGAAGCGATCTGATCCTCGCAAGGGTCCTCGGCCATCAGGGCGCAGCATGCTGCGCCCTTGTCATTTCTGTTCCCCGCACATCGCACTTCTTCGCCTCATTGTTTCCCCCATTTTTGCCTGTCGGCATTCTAAAAAAGCGAACGCTATCGCGTTTTTGATACTTTTCCCGATCGCTTCACGGCCTGTGTCTACACTCAACGCAATGTTTTTGCTTGAGGAATCACCCCCATGATGACGTTACGCCAAATTCGCCACTTTATCGCCGTGGCGGAAACCGGGTCGATCTCCGCCGGCGCCCAGGCGGTGTTTGTCTCCCAGTCTTCGCTGACGCTGGCGATCCAGCAGCTGGAAACCGAGATCGGCGTGCGGCTGTTCGATCGCCACGCCAAGGGCATGACGCTGACCCATCAGGGGCACCAGTTCTTGCGCCAGTCGTATCTGATCCTGGCGACGGTGGACAACGCCAAGCGCAGCCTGCAGATAGGCACCGAGAGCCTGACCGGCAAGCTGACTGTTGGCGTCACCAGCCTGGTGGCCGGTTACTTCCTGGTGGAACTGCTCACGCGCTTTAAATCGGCCTATCCCAACGTCACCGTGCAGGTGGTTGAAGACGAGCGCCCGTATATCGAGCATCTGCTGGTCAGCGGCGAGATCGACATCGGCGTGCTGATCCTGTCGAACATCGAAGACCGCGATGCGCTGCAGACCGAGGTGCTGATGCACTCGCCGTATCGCCTGTGGCTGCCGCCGCTGCACCCGCTGCTGGATCACGAGAGCATTAGCCTGGCGGACGTGGCCAAACAGCCGCTGATCCAGCTCAACGCCGATGAAATGGACGTGCACGCGCGGCGTATCTGGTCGCGCGCCGGGCTGAAGCCGGAGATCGCCATGAAAACCGCCTCGACCGAGGCGGTGCGCAGCCTGGTGGCGGCGGGGATGGGGGTGTCTATCCAGCCGGACATGGCGTATCGCGCCTGGTCGCTGGAGGGCAACATGATCGAGGCGCGCAAGCTGGACGATCTGCTGGAGCCGCTGGATATCGGGCTGGCGTGGCGGCGCGGCAGCGCGCGGCCGGAGCTGGTGACGCCGTTCCTGACCATTGCGCGCGAGAACGGCAGCAAGCACGCCGCCGGACTTAAGCATTCGATTTAATCGAACGCGGCGTTCAGTATTTAGAATTTGTTGCCCGCTAGAGGCTCGCTTAGGCTGATTAAAACTAACTTATTCACATTTGGTTAACGTTTTTGTCACTTAGGGGCGTCAGGCGATGGCAGATGTGCAGGTTCTCTCGGGTTTGTCCTGTCAGCAGTTCATTAACGGTCAGCTTATCGACGGCGAAGGCCAGCAGGAGTGCATTGTCAATCCGGCCAACGGCGAGACGCTGATCGCCCTGACCGAAGCCTCTGCGGCGCAGGTCAGCAGCGCGGTGAAAGCCGCGCAGCAGGCGTTCGGCCACTGGTCGCGCACCACGCCAGGCCAGCGCGCCGCCTTATTGCTGCGCATCGCCGACGCCATCGAGCGGCAGGCACCGCAGCTGGCGCAGCTGGAAGCCCTCAACTGCGGCAAACCGCTGCATCAGGCGCTCAATGACGATCTGCCGGCGGCGGTCGACGTGTTCCGCTTCTTCGCCGGCGCGGTCCGCACGCAGCAAGGGCAGCTGGCCGGCGAGTATGTGCCGGGACACACCTCGATGATCCGCCGCGATCCGGTCGGCGTGGTGGCCTCGATCGCCCCCTGGAACTATCCGCTGATGATGGCGGCGTGGAAGATCGCGCCGGCGTTGGCGGCGGGCAATACCGTGGTGTTTAAACCCTCCGAACATACGCCGCTGACCATTCTGGCGCTGGTGCCGGCGTTGCAGGAGATCCTGCCGCCGGGCGTGCTGAACATTGTCTACGGCGGCGGTGAAGGGGTCGGCAGCCAGCTGGTAGGGCACCCGCAGGTGCGGCTGGTGTCGGTCACCGGCGATATCGTCACCGGGCAAAAAATTCTTCAGGCGGCGGCCAAAAGCGTCAAGCGCACCCACCTGGAACTGGGGGGCAAGGCGCCGGTGATCGTCTGCGACGACGCCGATCTCGACGAAGTGGTCAACGGCATTCGCACCTACGGCTATTACAACGCCGGCCAGGACTGCACCGCCGCCTGCCGCATCTACGCGCAGGCCGGCATCTATCCCAAACTGGTGGACGCGCTGGGCGAGGCGGTCGCCAGCCTGCGCTTCGCCCGCAAGCGCGATCAGGACAACGAGATCGGCCCGTTGATAAGTAGCCGCCAGCGCGATCGCGTCGCCAGCTTTGTCGAGCGGGCGCTCAGCCAACCGCATATCGAATTGATCACCGGCGCCGCGGCCCACTCCGGGCCGGGGTTCTACTACCAGCCGACCCTGCTGGCGGGTTGCCTGCAAAGCGACGAAATCGTGCAGCGCGAGGTGTTCGGCCCGGTGGTCAGCGTCACGCGCTTCGAGCACCTGGAGCAGGCGGTCGAGTGGGCCAACGACTCGGAATACGGGCTGGCTTCGTCGGTGTGGACGCAAAATATCGACCGGGCGCTGCACATCGCCGCCCATCTGCAGTACGGCAGCACCTGGATCAATACCCATTTCACCTTGGCGAGCGAGATGCCGCACGGCGGCCTGAAACGCTCCGGCTACGGCAAGGATCTGTCCAGCGATTCGCTGCAGGATTACAGCGTTGTCAGGCACGTTATGGCGAAGTTCAAAGCCAGCTTCTAACGGTTATATCAAGAAAAATCAGGCGGCAGCCGTTCCCTGCCGCACACCGATAAGCAACACAGGGGTAATTACGATGGGAAAAACTACCGCAGTCACCACCACCGTCTCCGCGCTCTGCCTCACCGTGCTGTGCGGCCTGGCCCAGGCGGCCGATCTGCCGCAGTCGCTGGGCAAAGGCGAAGGCCGGCTGGATATCATCGCCTGGCCCGGCTACATCGAACGCGGCCAGTCCGACAAAAATTACGACTGGGTCACCCAGTTTGAAAAGCAAACCGGCTGCGCGGTGAACGTGAAGACCGCCGCCACCTCCGATGAAATGGTCAGCCTGATGGCCAAGGGTGGCTACGATCTGGTGACCGCCTCCGGCGACGCCTCGCTGCGTCTGATCTTCGGCAAGCGGGTGCAGCCGATCAACACCGCGCTGATCCCGAACTGGAAGAACATCGATCCGCGCTTGCTGAACGGCGCCTGGTACACCGTGGACGGCAAAACCTACGGCACGCCGTACCAGTGGGGGCCGAACCTGCTGATGTACAACACCAAAACCTTCCCGACGCCGCCGGACAGCTGGGCGGTGATCTTCCAGCAGCAGAACCTGCCGGACGGCAAGAGCAACCAGGGGCGGGTACAGGCCTACGACGGCCCGATCTACATCGCCGACGCGGCGCTGTTCCTGAAGGCTACCCAGCCGCAGCTCGGCATCAGCGATCCTTACCAGCTCAACGAGGAGCAGTACCAGGCGGCGCTGAAGTTACTGCGTAGCCAGCACGCGCTGATCCACCGCTACTGGCACGACACCTCGGTGCAGATGAGCGACTTTAAAAACGAAGGCGTAGTGGCCTCCAGCGCCTGGCCGTACCAGGCCAACGCCCTGAAGGGTGAAGGACAGCCGATCGCCACCGTGTTCCCGAAAGAGGGCGTGACCGGCTGGGCGGACACCACCATGCTGCATGCCGACGCCAAACACCCGAGTTGCGCCTACCAGTGGATGAACTGGTCTCTGGAGCCGAAGGTGCAGGGCGACGTGGCGGCCTGGTTCGGTTCGGTGCCGGCTTCGCCGGCGGGCTGCAAGGCCAGCGCGCTGCTGGGTGAGAAGGGCTGCGAAACCAACGGCTTTAACCAGTTCGACAAAATCGCCTTCTGGAAAACGCCGCAGGCGCAGGGCGGCAAGTTCGTGCCGTACAGCCGCTGGACCCAGGATTACATCGCCATCATGGGCGGCCGCTAAGCCGCGGGGCGCAGCCCGCTGCGCCCGATTTACATCAGTATGGAGCACAGAAAATGACCATTGCCGTGCAATTCATCGATGTTTCGCGGACTTTCGGCGATGTTCGCGCCGTGGATCGGGTATCCATCGACATTCAGGACGGGGAATTCTTCTCCATGCTCGGGCCGTCCGGCTCGGGCAAAACCACCTGCCTGCGCCTGATCGCCGGCTTTGAACAGCTCACTTCCGGCTCGATTCGCATCCACGGCCAGGAAGCCGCCAACCTGCCGCCGTACCAGCGCGACGTGAACACCGTGTTTCAGGATTATGCGCTGTTCCCGCACATGTCGGTGCTGGAAAACGTCGCCTACGGCCTGATGGTGAAGGGCGTCGCCAAACGCGAGCGGCTGGCGCGGGCGCAAGAGGCGCTGGAGAGCGTGGCGCTCGGTTTCGTCGCCGAACGCAAGCCGGCGCACCTGTCGGGCGGCCAGCGGCAGCGCGTGGCGTTGGCGCGCGCGCTGGTCAATCGACCGCGGGTGCTGCTGCTGGACGAACCGCTCGGCGCGCTGGATCTCAAGCTGCGCGAGCAGATGCAGGGCGAGCTGAAGAAGCTGCAGCGCCAGCTGGGCATCACCTTTATCTTCGTCACCCACGATCAAAGCGAAGCGCTGTCGATGTCCGATCGGGTGGCGGTGTTCAATAACGGCCGCATCGAACAGGTGGATACGCCGCGCGAGCTTTACATGCGGCCGAAGACGCCGTTCGTCGCCGAGTTCGTCGGCACCTCCAACGTGGTGCGCAGCGAGCTGGCGCAGCGTCTGCTCGGCGAAAGCCGGACCTTCTCGATCCGGCCGGAACATATCCGCCTGCTGGAGCAAGGCGGCGCGGCGCAGGACGAGATCCAGGTGCAGGGCACGCTGCAGGAAATCCATTACCAGGGCGCGGCCACGCGGTATGAGATCGCGCTGAACGGCGGCGAAAAGCTGCTGGTCAGCCAGGCCAATCCGCAGTGGATCGCCGCAGGGCAACAGCGGCAGATCGGCCAGCCGATTGTCGCCTGCTGGCCGCGCGCGGCGATGGTGCCGCTGCTGGAGGAGAGGTGAGATGGACATGAGCATCGATTCCCCCTCGGCGCGCGGCGGTAGCGTGCGCGCGCTGTCGACCTGGCTTTATCGCCGGCCGACGTTGTACCTGCTGCTGTTGCTGGTGCCGCCGCTGCTGTGGTTTGGCGCGGTGTACCTCGGTTCGCTGCTGACGCTGCTGTGGCAGGGTTTTTACACCTTCGACGATTTCACCATGGCGGTGACGCCGGATCTGACTTTCGCCAACCTGGCGGCGCTGTTCAACCCGGCCAACTACGACATCATCCTGCGCACGCTGACCATGGCGGTGCTGGTGTCGCTGGCCAGCGCGGCGCTGGCGTTCCCGATCGCCTATTACATGGCGCGCTACACCAGCGGCCGCGTCAAAGCGTTCTTTTACATCGCGGTGATGATGCCGATGTGGGCCAGCTATATCGTCAAAGCCTATGCCTGGACTCTGCTGTTGGCGAAAGACGGCGTGGCGCAGTGGTTCCTGCAGCACCTGGGGCTGGAGCCGCTGTTGGCTTCGCTGCTGACGGTGCCCGGCGTCGGCGGCAACACGCTGTCGACCTCGGGCCTGGGGCGTTTTCTGGTGTTCGTCTATATCTGGCTGCCGTTCATGATCCTGCCGATCCAGGCGGCGCTGGAGCGCCTGCCGCCCTCGCTGCTGCATGCCTCGGCGGATTTGGGCGCCCGGCCGGCACAGACCTTCCGTCACGTCATTTTGCCGCTGGCGGTACCGGGCATCGCCGCCGGGTCGATCTTCACCTTCTCGCTGACGCTGGGCGACTTTATCGTGCCGCAACTGGTGGGGCCGCCGGGCTATTTCATCGGCAGCATGGTGTACGCCCAGCAGGGCGCGATCGGCAATATGCCGATGGCCGCGGCCTTTACGCTGGTGCCGATCGTCCTGATCGCCATCTACCTTTCCATCGTCAAACGTCTGGGGGCTTTCGATGCACTCTGAACGCGCGCCCTTAGGGCTGAAGCTGGCCGCCTGGGGCGGACTTGTCTTCCTGCATTTCCCGTTGGCGATCATCGCCATCTACGCCTTCAACACCGAGGACGCAGCCTTCAGCTTCCCGCCGAAGGGCTTTACGCTGCATTGGTTTAACGTCGCCGCCGGGCGGCAGGACATCATCGATGCGGTGCTGCTGTCGGCGCAGATCGCCTGCCTGGCGACCGCCATCGCGCTGGTGCTCGGCACCCTGGCGGCGGCGGCGCTCTATCGGCGCGATTTCTTCGGCAAGGACAGCATTTCGCTGCTGCTGCTGCTGCCGATCGCGCTGCCGGGGATCGTCACCGGCCTGGCGCTGCTGGCGGCGTTCAAGGCGCTGAACATCGAGCCGGGCATCCTGACCATCGTCGTCGGCCATGCGACTTTCTGCGTGGTGATCGTGTTCAACAACGTCATCGCCCGGTTCCGCCGCACCTCATACAGCCTGATCGAGGCTTCGATGGACCTCGGCGCCGACGGGTGGCAAACCTTCCGCTATGTGATCCTGCCGAACCTCGGCTCGGCGCTGCTGGCCGGCGGCATGCTGGCGTTCGCGCTGTCGTTCGATGAAATCATCGTGACCACCTTTACCGCCGGCCACGAGCGCACGCTGCCGCTGTGGCTGTTGAACCAGCTCGGTCGCCCGCGCGACGTGCCGATCACCAACGTGGTGGCGCTGTCGGTGATGCTGTTGACCATGCTGCCGATCCTCGGCGCTTACTACCTGACCAAAGGTGGGGAAAGCGTCGCCGGCAGCGGCAAATAATTTCCTTACCCGACCTCTGATAAAAGGATAACCCTATGCAAAGCCAACTGTTGATTGACGGCCAACTGGTGAATGGCCAGGGCGCGACCCAGCCGGTGTATAACCCGGCGACTGGCGAAGTGATCGCGCAGGTGGCGGAGGCCAGCCCGGAGCAGGTCGATCGCGCGGTGCTGGCGGCAGACGCCGCATTCGCCGACTGGGGGCAAACCACGCCGAAAGAGCGCGCCGAGCATCTGCTCAAGCTGGCGGATCTGATCGACGAGCATGCCGAGACCTTCGCCAGGCTGGAGTCGCTCAACTGCGGCAAGCCTTACCACTGCGTGCTGAACGACGAGCTGCCGGCGGTGGCCGACGTGTTTCGCTTCTTCGCCGGTGCCAGCCGCTGCCTGACCGGCATGGCGGCCGGCGAGTATCTGGCCGGGCACACCTCGATGATCCGCCGCGATCCGCTCGGCGTGGTGGCCTCGATCGCGCCGTGGAACTATCCGCTGATGATGGCGGCCTGGAAACTGGCACCGGCGTTGGCGGCGGGCAACTGCGTGGTGATCAAGCCTTCGGAGCAAACGCCGCTGACCACCTTCAAACTGGCCGAACTGGCCGCCGGGTTGTTCCCGCCGGGCGTGCTCAACGTGCTGTTCGGCCGCGGCGCCAGCGTCGGCGATCGGCTGACCGGGCATGACAAGGTGCGCATGGTGTCGCTGACCGGGTCGATCGCCACCGGCGAGCACATCATCGCCCACACCGCCGCCGGCATTAAGCGCACCCATATGGAGCTGGGCGGTAAGGCGCCGGTGCTGGTGTTCGACGACGCCGATGTGCAACAGGTGGTAGAAGGCATTCGCGGCTTCGGGTTCTACAACGCCGGCCAGGATTGCACCGCCGCCTGCCGCATCTACGCGCAGAAAAGCATTTATCCCGAGCTGGTGAAGCGGCTGGGCGAGGCGGTGGCTAGCCTGAAGATCGGCGCGCCGGACGATGAGAGCACCGAACTGGGGCCGTTGATTACCGCCCAGCATCTGGAGCGGGTCGCCGGTTTCGTCGAGCGAGCCAAAGCGTTGCCGCACGTGCAGGTAGTGACCGGCGGCGAGAAGGTGAAGGGGCCGGGCTACTATTTCCAGCCGACGCTGCTGGCTGGCGCGCGCCAGGAAGATGAGATCGTGCAGCGCGAAGTGTTCGGCCCGGTGGTGACGGTGACGCCGTTCGACGACGAAGAGCAGGTGCTGGCCTGGGCGAACGAATCCAACTATGGGTTGGCCTCGTCCGTGTGGACCCGCGACGTGGGCCGCGCGCATCGCTTAAGCGCCCGCCTGCAATACGGCTGCACCTGGGTGAACACCCACTTCATGCTGGTGAGCGAGATGCCGCACGGCGGCCAGAAACTGTCCGGTTACGGCAAGGATATGTCGATGTACGGGCTGGAGGATTACACGGCCATTCGTCATGTGATGTTCAAACATTGATTTTACAATAATTATCCGCACAATAGCGCGGCCTTTGGGCCGGCCCCGGCCGGCCGATGATAATAATATTCCCCTATGCATTTCAGGCGGCAACGCCGCAATTTGACGTGCGACGGGGAAAAATTGAAAGGAAGCCTATATGGGTATCACCCGACGCGATTTTCTCAACGGGGTGGCGATCACCATCGCCGCCGGGTTGACGCCGCTGCAAATCCTGCGCGCGTCACCGCAAACCGCCAATCAAACCCTGTACTACCCGCCGGCGCTGACCGGGCTACGGGGCAACCATCCGGGCTCGTTCGAGCATGCGCATCAACTGGGGCGCGACGGAAAAACCTTTGACTTCGGCAGCGTGCCCGCCGTTGAAGAGTTCGATCTGGTGGTGGTGGGCGCCGGCATCAGCGGCCTGGCGGCCGCCTGTTTCTGGCAGCAGCTGAAGGGCGAGCAGCAGCGCATTCTGCTGATCGACAACCATGACGACTTCGGCGGCCACGCCAAGCGCAACGAATTCAACAGCGACGACGGCATGTTGCTCGGCTACGGCGGCAGCGAATCGCTGCAGTCGCCGCGCTCCAACTTCAGCCCGGTGGCGATGGGGCTGCTGCGCAAGATCGGCGTCGATATCGATCGGTTGGAGCAGGCTTTTGACACCAATTTCTATCCGGATCTGAACCTGAGCCGCGGCGTTTATTTCGATCGCAAAAACTTCGGCGTCGATAAGGTGGTGAGCGGCGATCCGGGCCGCACGGTGGCGGACGACATTCCGCGCGATCGCCTCAACGGGCGGCCTTACGCAGAGTTCATCGGCGATTTCCCGCTGCCGGAAAGCGACCGCCAGGCGCTGATCGCGCTGCATACGGTGGAGAAAGATTATCTGCCGGAGATGACGCTGGAGCAGAAGGTCGAATGGCTCGACACCCACAGCTACACCCAGTTCCTGCGTGAGAAGGTTGGGCTGAGCGAGCTGGCGATCCGCTACTTCCAGCAGACCACCAACGATTTCCAGGCGGTGGGCATCGACGGCACCTCGTGCAGCGATGCGCGCATCTGCGATCTGCCGGGCCTCGGCGGCATGAATCTGCCGCCGCTGGACGAAGAGTCGCAGGCGGATCTCGACGATCCTTATGTGTTCCATTTCCCGGACGGCAACGCCACGCTGGCGCGCCTGATGGTGCGCAAGCTGATCCCGGCGGTGGCGCCGGCCGGCAAGGACATGGACGACGTGGTGCTGGCCAAATTCGACTACAGCCAGCTCGATCGGCCGGAGTCGCCGGTGAAGCTGCGTTTGAACAGCACCGGGCTGCACGCGGCCAACGTCGGCGACAAGGTGGAAGTCACCTATATGACCGGCGAGAAGATGACCAAGGTGCGCGCGGGCCAGGTGGTGATGGCCGGCTACAACATGATGATCCCGTATCTGGTGCCGGAGATGTCGCACGAGCAGCAGGAGGCGTTGAAGCAGAACGTCAAGTCGCCGCTGGTGTACAGCAAGGTGGTGATCCGCAACTGGCAGCCGTTCATCAAGCTGGGCGTGCACGAGATCTACTCGCCGGCCGCACCGTACAGCCGCGTGAAGCTGGATTATCCGGTGAGCATGGGCGGCTATCAGCATCCGCGCGATCCGGATCGGCCAATCGGCCTGCATATGGTGTATGTACCGACGCTGCCGGGCAGCGGCCTCAGCCCGCGTGAGCAGTCGCGCAAAGGGCGCGCGCTGCTGCTGGGCACGCCGTTTGAGGTACACGAGCAGATGATCCGCGAACAGCTGCAGGGCATGCTGGGCGAGGCCGGTTTCGATCATCAGCGCGATATTCAGGCGATCACCGTCAACCGCTGGTCGCACGGTTACTCCTACTTCCTCAACGGGCTGTTTGACGACGAAGAAGAAGCCAAGAAAATCATCGAAACGGCGCGGCAGCCGATCGGCAAGATTGTTATCGCCAACTCCGATGCTGACTGGAGCCCGTACGCTAACTCGGCGATCGACCAGGCGTGGCGCGCGGTTAACGAACTGGCCTACGACAAGGTTGCCGCCAAGGAGGGTGCATGAGTCTGCGTTCGCTGTACCTGTTGAGCCTGCTGGCGGCCGGCGGTTCGGCCCAGGCGATGTCGGCCGGGGAATACGTCGCCAAAGCCGGTGACTGCACCGCCTGCCACACCGCGCCGGGCGGCGCTGAACTGGCGGGCGGCATGAAGTTCCCGACGCCGCTCGGGGCTATCTACGCCACCAACATCACGCCGGACAAGCTGCACGGCATCGGCGCCTATTCGTTCGAGGAGTTCGATCGCGCCATGCGCCAGGGGGTAGCCAAAGACGGCCACCGGCTCTACCCGGCGATGCCGTACACCTCGTACGCCAAAATGAGCGCGGAAGACATGCGTGCGCTGTATGACTATCTGATGAACGAGGTGCCGGCGCAGAACGTCGCCAACCGCGCCAGCGACATTAGTTGGCCGCTGTCGATGCGCTGGCCGCTGGCGGTGTGGAACCAGCTGTTCCACGACGACCAGCCGTATCAGGCGGATCCGCAGCAGAGCGCCGAGTGGAACCGCGGCGCCTACCTGGTGCAGGGTGCCGGCCACTGCGGCAGCTGCCACACGCCGCGCGGCTGGGCGATGCAGGAGAAGGGGCTGGATGGCAAGGAAACAGTGTTCCTGAGCGGCGCCGAACTCGACGGCTGGTACGCTTCCAATCTGCGCGGCATGCCGCCGGAAGAGGTGACGGCGCTGCTGAAAACCGGCCGCAGCCGCCATGCGGCGGTCGCCGGGCCGATGAGCGAGGTGGTGACCCACAGTACGCAGTACCTCAGCGACGGCGATCTGAACGCCATCGCGGTGTACCTGCGCAGCCTGGCGCCGGAAAGCGCCGCCAAACCTGCCTCATCTGCTGCGCAGGCGGATAATCCGGGCGGCAAGGCGACCTATGCGATGTACTGCTCGACCTGCCACGGCAACCAGGGCGAGGGCACCGACTTCGCCATTCCGGCGCTGGCGGGCAACGCCACGGTGACGGCGGACAATCCGCTGACCGCGCTGCGGGTGGTGCTGGAAGGGGCGCATACGCCGACCACGCAACAGGCGATGGCGTTCGACATGCCGGCTTACGGCTGGGCGCTGAACGATCGGCAGGCGGCCGATCTGATGAGCTACCTGCGGGGAAGCTGGGGCAACCAAGCGGCGCCGGTGACGGTGCAGCAGGTGCAGGACGCGCGCCAACTGCAGGCGAAATAAAGAGGGAGCGCGGTCTGACGGCCGCGCTCCGCAAGCATTACAGCACCTTATGCGGGCCGAAGCATTCGTAGTGGATGCGTTCGGCCTCTACGCCCATCTCCAGCAGCTGTTTACCCACGAACTGCATGAAGGCTACCGGGCCGCAGAAGTAATAGTGCATCTGCGGATCGGCCAGGCTGCCCCGCAGCGCGCTCAAATCCATCAATCCGCGGCTGTGGTAATCGCGGCCTTCCACGTCATCGGCGCCCGGCTCGCGGTACCACACATGGCGGCTCAGATTCGGCATGCGCCCGGCAATATCCGCCACTTCATCGGCAAAGGCGTGCACGTCGCCGTTTTCCGCCGCGTGCAGCCAGTGGACCTGCGCCTGATGCTGGTTGTCGTGCAGGGTGTTGAGCATGCCGAGCATCGGGGTTTGGCCGACGCCGGCGGAGATCAGCGCCACCGGCGTAGTCGGCGCCACGTCGAGGAAGAAGTCGCCGTGCGGCGGGGCGATGTAGATCACGTCGCCTTCCTGCGCCTGCTGATGCAGGTAGTTGGACACTTTACCCTGATCTTCACGCTTTACCGCGATGCGGTAGAACTCGCCGTTCGGCGAGGTGGTCAGCGAGTACTGGCGAATTTCCTGATGCTCCAGGCTGTCGTGCTTGATGTAGACCGCCAGATACTGCCCCGGTTTGAAGTCCGCCACCCGGCCGCCGTCCACCGGCGCCAGCACGAAGCTGCAGATCACGTCGCTCTGCGGCTGTTTCTTCAGGATGCGGAATGCGCGCAGATCGCGCCAGCCGCCGTTATCGGTTTCGCTCTGCTGATAAATCTGCTCTTCACGCTGAATAAACACGTTGGCCAGCACGCCGTAGGCTTTGCCCCAGGCGTCCAGCACTTCCTGACCCGGACTGAACATCTCGTCCAGCGTTGCCAGCAGGTGGCCGCCGACGATGTTGTACTGCTCCGGCTGAATATTGAAGCTGGTGTGCTTCTGCGCGATGCGCTCCACCGCCGGCAGCAGCGCCGCCAGGTTCTCGATGTTGGCGGCATAGGCGCAGATGGCGTCGAACAGCGCCTGACGCTGATCGCCGTTGCGCTGATTGCTCATGTTGAAAATGTCTTTCAATTCCGGGTTGTGCGCGAACATGCGATCGTAAAAGTGGGCGGTCAGCTTCGGCCCGGTTGCAGCCAGCAGGGGAATAGTGGATTTCACGGTGGCGATGGTTTGGCTATCCAGCATGGGAGCGCTCCTTGGGTTGGGCTCTTGACGAGAATTTTAATGATGTATTTTAAATGCATCTTATTGGGTTCCGCGTCGCTTGTAAATGCCCTTGTTTTCGTTGCGGTGTTCTTCAGGCGTCGATCGTGTTCACAGAACATGAAAAAAGCGCATTGTTCGCATGAGGAAATGTCCGTTGATAAACGGGGACATTTCGCGGATCAAAGCCTTGCGCTGCCTTATGCCAATCGTTTGCGTAAAAACCTCTGTCAAGACCTATCTTCGGTGGGGGGAAACGGTTTACACTGTGGCCCAGAACCCAAACGGGTAGTTATTTGGTGATTTTTTAGTTAGCTGATTTAAGTCAGGAGATGCCGGATGTTAAAGCGTGAAATGAACATTGCCGATTACGATGCTGAACTGTGGCGCGCCATGGAGCAGGAAGTGGTGCGTCAGGAAGAGCACATCGAGCTGATCGCGTCTGAGAACTACACCAGCCCGCGCGTGATGCAGGCTCAGGGTTCCCAGCTGACCAACAAATACGCTGAAGGCTATCCGGGCAAGCGTTACTACGGCGGCTGCGAATACGTGGATATCGTTGAACAGCTGGCTATCGATCGCGCCAAAGAATTGTTCGGCGCCGATTACGCCAACGTGCAGCCGCACTCAGGCTCCCAGGCTAACTTCGCCGTGTACACCGCGCTGCTGCAGCCGGGCGACACCATTCTGGGCATGAACCTGGCGCACGGCGGTCACCTGACCCACGGTTCCCCGGTCAACCTGTCCGGCAAGCTGTATAACGTGGTGCCTTACGGCATCGACGACAAAGGTCAAATCGACTATGACGATCTGGCCAAACAGGCGCAGACCCACAAGCCGAAAATGATCATCGGCGGCTTCTCCGCTTACTCCGGCGTGGTTGACTGGGCCAAAATGCGCGAAATCGCCGACAGCATCGGCGCTTACCTGTTTGTCGACATGGCGCACGTAGCGGGTCTGATCGCCGCCGGCGTGTACCCGAACCCGGTGCCGCACGCGCACATCGTCACTACCACCACCCACAAAACCCTGGCGGGTCCGCGCGGCGGTCTGATCCTGGCGAAGGGCGGCGACGAAGAGCTGTACAAGAAGCTGAACTCTGCCGTGTTCCCTGGCGGCCAGGGCGGCCCGCTGATGCACGTGATCGCCGGCAAGGCGGTGGCGCTGAAAGAAGCGATGGAGCCTGAGTTCAAGGTTTACCAGCAGCAAGTGGCGGTCAACGCCAAGGCGATGGTGGAAGTGTTCCTGCAGCGCGGCTACAAAGTGGTCTCCGGCGGCACCCATAACCACCTGTTCCTGCTGGATCTGGTCGACAAAAACCTGACCGGTAAAGAAGCTGACGCCGCCCTGGGCCGCGCCAACATCACCGTCAACAAAAACAGCGTGCCGAACGATCCGAAGAGCCCGTTCGTCACCTCCGGCGTGCGTATCGGCACCCCGGCCGTGACCCGTCGCGGCTTCAAAGAAGCCGACGTGCGCGAGCTGGCCGGTTGGATCTGCGATGTGCTGGACAACATCAACGATGAAGCCACCATCGAACGCACCAAGAAGAAAGTGCTGGATATTTGCGCCCGCCTGCCGGTTTACGCCTAATCCCGCTTTCGCCTGACAAAACCCGCTGCGGCGGGTTTTTTTATGGCCGCTTGCGGCAAACTGTGAACTGTTTGGCACTCTAATGCATTGAAGTGGAATGAAGATTGCCGGGCGGTGTGAGCTCTGTCAAAGTATCGCCCTCACACCGGAGGGATCATGGTTCTGCAATCAACGCGTTGGCTCGCTCTCAGTTATTTCACCTACTTCTTTTCCTATGGCATCTTCTTACCGTTCTGGGGCGTGTGGCTGAAAGGCGAGGGCATCGCGCCCGAAACCATCGGCATTTTACTCGGCGCCGGTCTGGTGGCCCGCTTCCTCGGTAGCTTGCTGATTGCTCCCCGCGTTAAAGATCCCTCTCATCTGGTCTCCGCCCTGCGCCTGTTGGCCCTGTTGACGTTGGCCTTCGCGGTCGGTTTCTGCTTCGGCAACGGCTGGGGGTGGCTGATGCTGGTGATCGCCGGTTTCAACCTGTTCTTTTCGCCGCTGGTGCCGCTGACCGACGCCCTGGCCGCTACCTGGCAGAAGCAAATCCGCATGGACTACGGCCGGGTGCGGCTGTGGGGGTCGCTGGCATTCGTCATCGGCTCGGCGCTGACCGGGCAACTGGTGGCGGTGTGGGGCCATAACGCCATTCTCTACAGCCTGATCCTCAGCGTGCTGGCGATGCTGCTGGGCATGCTGTTGAAGCCGAACGTTATGCCGCAGGGTGAAGCGCGCACGCACAGCGGGGACGAGCGTTCGCTGTGGGCGCTGCTGAAAGAAGGGCCGGTCTGGCGCTTCCTGCTGTGCGTCACGTTGCTGCAGGGGGCGCATGCCGGCTACTACAGCTTTGGCTCCATTTACTGGCAGGAGGCCGGTTATTCGGCCTCGACCATAGGCTACCTGTGGTCGCTGGGCGTGGTGGCGGAGGTGATTATTTTCGCCAGCAGCAACGTGCTGTTCCGCCGCTGGAATGCGCGCAACCTGCTGTTGCTCTCCGCCTGCTGCGGCGTGTTGCGCTGGAGCCTGATGGCCTACAGTACCGAACTGGGCTGGTTGCTGCTGATTCAGATCTTGCACTGCGGCACCTTTACCGTGTGCCACCTGGCGGCGATGCGCTTTATCGCTGCGCGTCAGGGGCAGGAGGTGATCCGGCTGCAGGCGGTGTATTCGGCGTTGGCGATGGGCGGCGGTATCGCCGTCATGACGGTGATCGCCGGGTTCCTGTTCGAACATTGGCAGGGCGGGGTATTCTGGGTGATGGCGGCGGTCGCAGCGCCGGCCTTGTTCATCCGGCCACCGGCGGTCAGCGTCAGCCGTTGATGTTGATTAAGGGGCTTCCAGCAGCGCGCGGATGGCCTCGCGCTGCCGGCTTTCCAGCGGCAGCTCGGTGTAGATCAGCGGCGGGCGCGGAGCGCTGTGCACCGCCGCATAAGGGGTGATCACCAGCGTGACGCCCTGCGGCGCTCCGCCGCGCAGGTAGTCGCCCAGCGGCAGATACTTGATGTTCAGCGGCAGTAGCGTGAGCTCGCGGAGCTGATATTCCACTTCCTCTTCCAACTGCGGGTTATCCAGCGTCAGCAGCAGCACCTGTTTTTCCTGTAGTGCGTTGTCCTGCATCAGCCAGGCACCGAAGCTGATGGCCACCAGGCCCGCTTCCTCGTTGGAAAACTGCACGCCGTACTCCTGTTCCAGCGGCTTCAGCGCATCCTGCGTGGTGCGCATCAGCCGCGGGTATTTACGCACCACTTCTTCCAGCAGCATATTGTCGATGCCGATGGCGAAACGGCAGCGCTCCAGCGCCGGCGCCAGGTGGGCGAACAGCTGGCTGACCAGCTCCGCTTTGCTGCTGAAAGCCATGCCGGAAAGCTGCTGGAAACGCACGACCATGCTGTCGATCGCCGCCATCAGCCGCTGTTCTTGCGCCGAGTCATCGCTGTGGTAGCTGTGATTTTTCAACATGGTGAAGGTCAGCGCCAGAAAATCGCGCTCGTCCGCGTGTGGCGGCTGGTTAAACAGCCGGTTGCAGGCCTGATGTAGCCAGGCGGCGGCTTGCTGCTCCGGCTTTTGCCGCAGCCAGTCGCGTTGAACGGCGTCGAAACGCGGATGGCGCTGCAGGCGGTTTTGCCAGGCGCAGTAGAGCAGGTAATGCAGCAGGAATTGGCGGTCGCGCGCGTCGAAGTGGCGGTTGAGCAGCGGTTCGCAGGTGTCTATCGCTTGAGCCAGCTGCGACGCCGACCCGGCATCGGCCGCCAGCGCCAGCCGCAGGCGCGGGGCGAAGTCGCTTTCGACGAACTGCGGGCTGCAGCGCAGGGCCCGCCGCAGCCAATGGATCAGGCACAGGCGCTGATCGAGCGCGCTGCCCCGCAGTTGGTAGCCATGGTCGGGATCGACGGCGATCTCCAGATGGTGGAAACGCTGGATTTCACTGGCCACCTCGGCTATATCTTGCCGGGTTATCGGGGGGGCGACGCCATTGATTCGGCTTAAGGTCTCCAGCTGTAACTCGGGCTCCGGCGTGTACAGCATCAGCAGCAGATGACAGCGCCGTTGTTGTCCGGAGAGCTCAGGCACGGGAGAGGTGTCCAGGCTCATATCACCTTCCGGCATATAAGGTTGCGATTATGCCTAAGCATAGCAAAAGGCTTTGTAACGTCAGGATGACAGCGCGGCTTTTACTTCGGCTTACAACTTTCGTCACAAATATTGCCGGGAGCGGCGGACCGTTCGGCAGTTATTTGTGTTACGTTATAACAAATGCAGGTAAGACAGGATAATGATGAAGTTACGTCGTCTTTTGGCTGCCCTCGGCGCCGTGTTCAGCGCTGGAGCAGCCGCTCATCCGCACAGCTTTATCGACATGAACACCACCTTCGTCGCCAAAGACCAGCGGCTGGTCGGCCTGAAAATGGTGTGGGTGATGGATGAAATCACCTCGGCGGATCTGCTCTACGATGCGAAAAACGCCAAGAGCGATTCGGAAGTGTGGAAAAAGCTGGCGGCGGAAGTGATGGCCAACGTGCTGGGGCAGCACTATTTCACCGATCTTTATCGCGACGGCAAGCCGGTGAAATACCTGAACTTGCCCAGCGAATATCACCTGTCGCGCCAGGGCAACCAGGCGGTGTTGGAGTTCGTGCTGCCGTTGGCCGAGCCGCAGCCGTTGGCGGGCAAGCCGTTTCAACTTTCTACTTACGATCCGACTTATTTCGTGGATATGACCTATAAAGACCAAAATGCGCTGCATCTGCCGCCGGAGATGGCGCAGCAGTGCAGTTACAAGCTGATGACGCCGAAGCCGAATGCGTCGCTGCAGGCCTATGCGCTGTCGCTCGACAAGAACGACTCGCCCGGCGAAGACCTGGCGCTGGGGCAACAGTTTGCCCAGCGGGTGACGCTGCAATGTCGCTAAATTTCTCTCCGCCGACGACAAGCCGACGCCACTGGGCCTTTGGCCTGTGGCCGCTGCTGCCGTTCACGCTGGCGCTGACGGCCGCCGCGCTGCTGGCGTGGCACTACTGGCCGCAGCTGCTGATGCAGAGCGTGGTATGGCAAAAAGCGCTGCATCAACAGATGGCGGGGCTGTTGCAGCAGGTGAAGGCCGCGCCGCAGCAGGCCGGGCTGGCGCTGATGCTGTTCAGCCTCGGTTATGGCGTTTTGCATGCGCTTGGGCCCGGCCACGGTAAAGTGGTGATCGCCACCTATCTGGCCACCCACCCGGCGCGGCTGAAAAGTAGCCTGAAGCTGACCTTCGCCGCGTCACTGGTGCAGGGGCTGGTGGCGATCGCGTTGGTGACGTTGATGTTGGTGGTGTTGCAGCTCTCTTCGCGCCAGCTGCACCAAAGCAGCTTTTGGCTGGAGAAGGGCAGTTTTATTCTGGTGATGCTGCTTGGCGCGCTGCTGAGTTGGCGCGCGCTGAAACGTCTGTTTGCGGCGATCAAAGCGATGCGCCCGGCGCCGGCGCTGCGCATCAACAGCCTGATGCCGCTGGCGGCGGATCATGTGCACAGCGCCGACTGCGGCTGCGGGCACCGGCATCTGCCGAGCGACAGCGAGCTACAGGCGGGGAGCGACTGGCGAACCCGAACCGCCATCGTGCTGGCGATGGGCATGCGCCCCTGCTCGGGGGCGATTTTGGTGCTGCTGTTCTCCAAGGTGATCGGCGTGTTCGGCTGGGGCGTGCTTTCCGCGCTGGCGATGGCATTCGGCACATCCTTGACCATTTCCATGCTGGCGCTGCTGGTGCATTACAGCCGCCGGCTGGCGGTGCGCCTCAGCCGTTCGCGCGCGCCCGCCGCCTGGAGCGCGGTAGCCTGGGGCTCGCTGGCGCTGGCCGGTGGCCTGATCCTGCTGGCCGCCGGGCTGCTGTTGTACGTCAGCGCGCAGCCGGAATTCGGCGGCGGCATCCGCCCCTTCTCTCGCTAACGGGCATAAAAAAAGCGCTGCATCGGCAGCGCTTTTTTTTCGATTCGCTTCTGGCGATTAACGCTTCAGCGCTTCGCTCAGTTCTTCACGCATGGTGGCCAACATGGCTTTCACCACGCGCGGGTTGCCCGCTACCACGTTGCCGGAGCTGAAGTGGTTGTGGCCGCCGACGAAGTCGGTCACCAGGCCGCCGGCTTCACGCACCAGCAGCTCGCCCGCAGCGAAGTCCCACGGCTTCAGGCCGATTTCGAAGAAACCGTCTACGCGGCCGGCGGCCACATAGGCCAGATCCAGCGCGGCGGAACCGGTGCGGCGGAAGTCCGCACACTGGGTGAACAGTTTGCCGACGATGTTGATGTAAGGCGTAGCGTGCTGTTTGACTTTGAACGGGAAGCCGGTCGCCAGGATGGTGCCATCCAGATCTTTGGCGTTGGTGCCGCGCAGGCGGTAACCGTTGAGCTGGGCGCCCTGGCCGCGAGTGGCGGTGAACAGTTCGTTGCGCATCGGATCGTAAACCACGGCCACTTCAGTACGGCCTTTGATGCGTACGGCGATGGAAACGGAGAAATGAGGGAAGCGTTTGATGAAGTTTGCAGTGCCATCCAGTGGATCGATCACCCATTGCACATCGCGATCTTCGCCGATCAGTTCGCCGCGCTCTTCGCTCACGATGCTGTGTTGCGGATAAGACTTGCGGATGACGTCGATGATCAGATGCTCTGCATCGCGATCGACGTTGGTGACGAAGTCGTTGGTCCCTTTCTGGCTCGCTTCTACAGCGTCAGGGGTTTCGTAGTTTTTGGCAATCAGGTTACCGGCCTTGCGCGCAGCGCGCACGGCGATAGTCAGCATCGGATGCATGGGTATCTTCCAACTAGGATGTTAAAGAACAGGAAACGGCGCGAAGTATAGCAGCTGTTCGGCAAATTGCCTACGGCTGTGTTAAGATGCTGCGATTTTCCGCCACGCTCAGAGTTTGTATGCTGCACAATATCCGCATTGTTCTGGTAGAGACTTCACATACCGGCAACATGGGCTCGACCGCCAGAGCCATGAAAACCATGGGTTTAACCAACCTTTATCTGGTTAATCCGCTGATCAAACCCGACTCTCAGGCCATCGCCCTGGCCGCCGGCGCCAGCGACGTGATCGGCAACGCCACTATCGTCGATACCCTCGATGACGCCATCGCCGGCTGCAGCCTGGTGGTGGGCACCAGCGCGCGCTCCCGCACCTTGCCGTGGCCGATGCTGGAGCCGCGTGAATGCGGCGTGCGTTCGGTGCACGAAGGCGAGCACGCGCCGGTGGCGCTGGTGTTCGGCCGTGAACGCGTCGGGCTGACCAACGATGAATTGCAGAAGTGCCACTACCACGTCGCCATTCCGGCCAACCCGGACTACAGCTCGCTGAACCTGGCGATGGCGGTGCAGATCCTGGCGTACGAAGTGCGTGTGGCTTACCTCGATCGCCAACAGGCGGGCGCGCCGCAGCTGGAAGAGACGCCGTATCCGCTGGTGGATGACCTCGAGCGCTTCTATCAGCACCTGGAGCAGACGCTGCAGCGCACCGGCTTTATTCGCCCGTCCCATCCGGGCCAGGTGATGAACCGCCTGCGTCGGCTGTTCACCCGCGCGCGCCCGGAAGGGCAGGAGCTGAATATCCTGCGCGGCATGCTGACGTCGATCGAGAAACAGGACAAACATCAAGGTAATTAATTGATGCGGCGTAACGGTGGGCGACAATAGTATTAGTTATCCAAAGGTTATAACATGTATTTTATATACCTTTGTTCTTGCTAAGTACAAAACGTGCTAATACTTGAGTTAATTACTAGGTTAAATAGTTGACTGATTTACTCAGGAATGTCAGACTTTCGGCCATATTTGACCAACAGGTAACCATTGAGCTATGAGACTGACATCCAAAGGCCGTTATGCCGTAACCGCTATGCTCGACGTAGCGCTGCATTCCCAGGAAGGGCCGGTGCCACTGGCGGACATTTCCGAACGCCAGGGTATTTCGCTCTCTTATCTGGAACAATTATTCTCCCGTCTGCGCAAGAATGGCCTGGTGGCCAGCGTGCGCGGTCCGGGCGGTGGTTATCTGCTGGGTAAAGACGCGGGTGAGATCGCCGTTGGCGCTGTCATCACTGCTGTCGATGAATCGGTAGATGCAACCCGTTGCCAGGGCAAAGAAGGCTGCCAGGGCGGCGATCGCTGCTTGACCCACGCCCTGTGGCGCGATCTGAGCGAGCGCATCAGCGGGTTCCTGAACAACATTACGCTGGCTGAACTGGTCAACAACCAGGAAGTGCTGATGGTGGCAGATCGTCAAAACAACGATACGCGCCGCACGGCCAACGGTCGTCCGCAAGAAACTATCAACGTTAATCTGCGCGCATAAGCAGCTGGCGAAATTATTTTAGTTTTTGGAAGTGATGTACGGAGCACAAGAGCAATGAAATTACCGATTTATCTGGATTACTCAGCAACGACGCCGGTCGACCCGCGCGTTGCTGAGAAGATGATGCAGTTTTTGACCCTGGACGGCACTTTCGGCAACCCGGCTTCCCGTTCCCACCGTTTCGGTTGGCAGGCGGAAGAGGCGGTAGACATCGCCCGTAACCAAATCGCCGAACTGGTGGGCGCCGACCCGCGCGAAATCGTCTTCACCTCCGGGGCGACCGAATCCGACAACCTGGCGATCAAAGGCGCTGCCAATTTCTACCAGAAAAAAGGCAAGCACATCATCACCAGCAAAACCGAACACAAAGCCGTGCTGGACACCTGCCGTCAGCTGGAGCGCGAAGGGTTCGAAGTGACCTACCTGGCGCCGCAGAGCAACGGCATCATCAGCCTGCAGGATCTCGAAGCGGCGATGCGTGATGACACCATTCTGGTCTCCATCATGCACGTCAACAACGAGATCGGCGTGGTGCAGGACATCGAAGCGATCGGCGAAATGTGCCGCGCGCGCGGTATCATCTACCACGTTGACGCTACCCAGAGCGTGGGCAAACTGCCTATCGATCTGAGCAAGCTGAAAGTCGACCTGATGTCGTTCTCCGGCCACAAAATCTATGGCCCGAAAGGCATCGGCGCGCTGTACGTGCGCCGCAAGCCGCGTATCCGCATCGAAGCGCAGGTGCACGGCGGTGGTCACGAGCGAGGCATGCGTTCCGGCACCCTGCCTGTTCACCAGATCGTCGGCATGGGCGAAGCTTACCGCATCGCCAAAGAAGAGATGACCGAAGAGATGGCGCGTCTGCGCACCCTGCGCGATCGTCTGTGGAACGGCGTGAAAGATATGGAAGAAGTGTATCTGAACGGCGATCTGGAGCACGGCGCACCGAACATCCTGAACGTCAGCTTCAACTATGTTGAAGGCGAGTCGCTGATCATGGCGCTGAAAGACCTGGCCGTTTCTTCCGGTTCAGCCTGTACCTCCGCCAGCCTCGAGCCGTCCTACGTGCTGCGCGCGCTGGGCATGAGCGATGAATTGGCGCACAGCTCGATCCGTTTCTCCCTGGGGCGTTTCACCACGGAAGAAGAGATCGACTACACCATTCAACTGGTGCGTAAATCCATCGGCCGTCTGCGCGATCTGTCCCCGCTGTGGGAGATGTTCAAGCAGGGCGTGGATATCAACAGCATCGAATGGGCGCATCATTAATTCTCAGGTTTCAGGAGCAAGGTCATGGCTTACAGCGAAAAAGTAATCGATCATTATGAAAACCCGCGCAACGTGGGTTCTTTCGACAACGAAGATCCTACCGTCGGCAGCGGCATGGTGGGGGCGCCGGCTTGCGGCGACGTCATGAAGCTGCAGATCAAGGTTAACGATGAAGGCATCATCGAAGACGCGCGCTTTAAAACTTACGGCTGCGGTTCCGCCATCGCCTCCAGCTCGCTGGTGACCGAATGGATGAAAGGCAAGTCGCTGGATCAGGCTGAAGCGATCAAAAACACCCAGATCGCCGAAGAGCTGGAATTGCCGCCGGTCAAAATTCACTGCTCGATCCTGGCTGAAGACGCCATCAAAGCAGCGATTGCCGACTATAAGAGCAAGCATAGCGCCAAGTAATTTGTCTGAGTCGGCCCGGCCGCGCCGGGCTTTGATGTGAAGTGTGAGGTTGTGATGTCTATTACCATGAGCGACAGCGCTGCGCAGCGTGTTCAGGCGTTTTTGACGAACCGCGGCAAAGGTCTCGGCCTGCGTCTGGGAGTGCGAACTTCCGGCTGCTCCGGGATGGCGTACGTGCTGGAATTTGTTGACGAAGCCAACGATGACGACATCGTGTTTGAAGACAAAGGCATCAAGGTGATCATCGACGGCAAGAGCCTGGTCTACCTTGACGGCACCGAGCTTGATTTCGTTAAGGAAGGCCTGAACGAGGGCTTCAAGTTCAACAACCCGAACGTCTCAAGCGAATGCGGCTGCGGCGAGAGTTTCAACGTCTGACAGTCCATCGTGCTCCCCCGCCTCGGCGGGGGAACTTCATCCGCTAACGCCCAGAGCACGCTATGGATTACTTTACTTTATTCGGGCTGCCAGTTCGCTATACCGTGGACGGCAGCCTGCTTGCGTCCCGCTTCCAGGATCTGCAGCGCCAATTCCACCCCGATCGTTTCGCCAACCAGCCGGAGCGCGAACGCCTGATGGCGTTGCAGCAGGCGGCGACCATCAACGAAGCCTACCAGGCGCTGAAGCACCCGTTAAAACGCGCGGAGTATATGCTATCTTTGCACGGCTTCGATCTGGGCAACGAACAGCATACGATGCGCGACACCGCGTTTCTGATGGAACAGCTGGAACTGCGCGAAGAGCTCGACGCCATTGAGCGCAAGCCGGAGGCGGAAAGCCTGCTGGCCGATTTCGGCGCGCGGCTGGCCGCCTCGGTCAAACAGCGCAGCGCGCTGATGCTGCAGCAGTTGGATAGCGAGCAGTGGGCGGACGCCGCCGACACCGTGCGCAAGCTGCGCTTTTTGGACAAACTCCAGCAACAGGTTGAACAACTCGAAGAAAAACTGCTGGGTTTTGAGTAACACCTTCTGATTCTGATTGTGGAAGCTTCAACATGGCCTTATTACAAATTAGTGAGCCTGGCCTCAGCGCCGCGCCGCACCAGCGACGCTTGGCCGCCGGCATCGACTTAGGCACCACCAACTCGCTGGTCGCCACGGTGCGCAGCGGGCAGGCGGAAACGCTGGCCGACGAACAGGGGCGCCATTTGCTGCCTTCGGTGGTGCATTATCAGGCGGACGCGCAGCGCGTCGGCTGGGAGGCGCGCCAACAGGCGGCGCAGGATCCGGCCAATACCGTCAGCTCCATCAAACGCATGATGGGCCGCTCGTTGGCGGACGTGCAGCAACGTTACCCGAACCTGCCGTATCAATTCCAGGCCAGCGACAACGGCCTACCGCTGATCGTCACCGCCGCCGGCCCGGTTAACCCGGTCGGCGTCTCCGCCGATATCCTGCGGGCCCTGTCCGCGCGCGCGCAAGCGGCGCTGGAAGGGGAGCTGGACGGCGTGGTGATCACCGTTCCCGCCTACTTCGACGACGCGCAGCGCCAGGGCACCAAAGACGCGGCGCGTCTGGCCGGCCTGCACGTCCTGCGCCTGCTGAACGAACCGACCGCGGCGGCGATCGCCTATGGGCTGGATTCCGGCCAGGAAGGGGTGATCGCGGTTTACGATCTGGGCGGCGGCACCTTTGATATCTCTATTCTTCGTCTCAGCCGCGGCGTGTTCGAAGTGCTGGCGACCGGCGGCGATTCCGCGCTGGGCGGCGACGACTTCGATCATCTGTTGGCCGACTGGCTGCGCGAGCAGGCCGGCGTGGCCGATCGCAGCGACCACGGCGTGCAGCGCCAACTGCTGGATGCCGCCATCGCCGCCAAAATCGCGTTGAGCGATGCCGACAGCGCGCGCGTTGAGGTGGCAGGCTGGCAGGGCGAGGTGACCCGCGCCCAGTTTGAAGCGCTGATCGCCCCGCTGGTGAAACGCACGCTGATGGCTTGCCGCCGCGCGCTGAAAGACGCCGGCGTCACCGCCGACGAGGTGCTGGAAGCGGTGATGGTCGGCGGTTCTACCCGCGTGCCGCTGGTGCGGGAGCAGGTGGGGGCCTTCTTCGGCCGCACGCCTCTGACGTCGATCGATCCGGATAAAGTGGTCGCCATCGGCGCCGCGATCCAGGCCGACATCCTGGTGGGCAACAAGCCGGACAGCGACATGCTGTTGCTGGACGTGATCCCGCTGTCGCTGGGTCTCGAAACCATGGGCGGTCTGGTGGAGAAAGTGATCCCGCGCAACACCACTATCCCGGTGGCGCGCGCGCAGGAGTTCACCACCTTTAAAGACGGCCAGAGCGCGATGATGATTCACGTGCTGCAGGGCGAGCGCGAGCTGGTGCAGGATTGCCGTTCGCTGGCGCGCTTTACGCTGCGTGGCCTGCCGCCGCTGCCTGCCGGGGGCGCGCACATTCGCGTGACCTTCCAGGTGGACGCGGACGGCCTGCTGAGCGTCACCGCGATGGAGAAATCCACCGGCGTTGAAGCCTCGATCCAGGTCAAACCGTCGTACGGTCTGTCGGACAGCGAAATCGCCGGCATGATCAAAGACTCGATGGCCAACGCGCAAAGCGACGTGGGCGCACGCAAGCTGGCGGAGCAACGTGTGGAAGCCGCGCGGGTGCTGGAAAGCCTACAGGGCGCGCTGGCCACCGACGCCGCGCTGCTGAGCGAGGCGGAAAGCCAGGCGATCGCCGCCGCGACCCAGGCGTTGCAGCAGGCGGCGCAGGGTGAAGATCCCGCCGCTATCGAAGACGCTATCAAAACATTAGATGCACAAACGCAAGATTTTGCCGCGCGCCGCATGGACGCCTCCATTCGCCGCGCGCTGGCTGGCCATTCTGTGGATGAGGTTTAACCATGCCTAAAATTGTTTTCCTGCCCCATCAAGATCTTTGCCCGGAAGGGGCGGTTCTGGAAGCCGAAAAAGGGGAGTCGATCCTCAACGTTGCGCTGCGCAACGGCATTGAAATCGAGCACGCCTGCGAGAAATCCTGCGCCTGCACCACCTGTCACTGCATCGTGCGTGAAGGCTTCGATTCGCTGGAAGAGAGCAGCGAGCTGGAAGACGACATGCTGGACAAAGCGTGGGGGCTGGAGCCGGAAAGCCGTCTGAGCTGCCAGGCGCTGGTCGCCGACGAAGATCTGGTGGTCGAAATGCCGCGTTACACCGTCAACCACGCGCGTGAGCATTAATTGTTAGCCGCGGCGCCAACCAGGAGATCATAATGGGACTGAAGTGGACCGACAGCCGTGAAATCGGCGAAGCCCTGTACGACCAATACCCGGACACCGATCCGAAAACCGTGCGTTTTACCGACATGCATCAGTGGATCTGCGATCTGGAAGAGTTCGATGACGATCCACAGGCTTCCAACGAAAAAATACTGGAAGCGATCCTGCTGGTCTGGTTAGATGAAGCGGAGTAAATAGCGTAACGGGCTGCCATGGGCGGCCCGTTTATTTTGTATCCGACATACCCGTCGTCTTTCAAACCGCAGCGTTGTTACCTGCACGATCACCCCCCAGTCACTTACCTGAGTAAGCTCCTGGGGATGAGATCGCTGGGCGCCTAGCTGCAATTTGAAATCCATAGGGTATGCAATAAAGCCCTAATGAAATAATAAAGGGAACATCCGGAGTAAGAAGGCTATGACAACAGAATTCATGCAGGTCACGCTGTCGCAACAACCTGCCGACGCCCGCTGGGGCGAGAAAGCGCTGCTGAGCACCAACGGCGAAGGGATGACCATCCACCTGACCGGCGCCGACAAGCGGGGCGCTGTCCAGCGTGCGGGTCGCAAAATTGATGGTCAGGGCATCAAAAACGTCAAGCTGGCCGGCGACGGTTGGGATTTGGAAAACAGCTGGGCGTTTTGGCAAGGCTACCGCGGGCCGAAAGGGCAGCGCAACGTCGAATGGGCCGAGCTGCCGGAGGCCGCGCGTCAGGAGCTGGATAAGCGCCTGAAGATCGTTGACTGGGTGCGCGACACCATCAACATGCCGGCGGAAGAGCTGGGGCCGGAGCAACTGGCGACCCGCGCCGTCGATCTGATGTGCGACGTCGGCTGCGATGCCGTCAGCTATCGCATCACCAAGGGCGAAGATCTGCGTGAGCAGAACTATGCCGGCATCCACACCGTCGGCCGCGGTTCCGAACGCCCGCCGGTACTGCTGGCGCTCGACTTCAACCCGACCGGCAACCCGGACGCGCCGGTGTTCGCGTGCCTGGTCGGCAAGGGTATCACCTTCGACACCGGCGGCTACAGCCTGAAGCAAAGCGCCTTTATGGATTCGATGAAGGCTGACATGGGCGGCGCGGCCACCATCACCGGCGCCCTGGCGCTGGCGGCGGCGCGCGGCCTGAAGCAGCGCGTGAAGCTGTACCTGTGCTGCGCCGACAACATGGTCAGCGGCAACGCCTTCAAACTGGGCGACATCATTCGCTACCGCAACGGCAAAACCGTTGAGGTGATGAACACCGATGCGGAAGGGCGCCTGGTGCTGGCCGACGGCCTGATCGACGCTTCTGAGCAGAACCCGCAGCTGATTATCGACTGCGCCACCCTGACCGGCGCGGCCAAAACTGCGGTAGGCAACGACTACCATGCGCTGTTCAGCTTTGACGACGCGCTGGCGCAAGAGCTGCTCAGCAGCGCCGCCGCCGAGCAAGAGCCGTTCTGGCGCCTGCCGCTGGCCGAGTTCCACCGCAGCCAGCTGCCGTCCAACTTCGCCGAGCTGAACAACGTGGCCGGCCCGGCCTACACCGCCGGCGCCAGCACCGCGGCGGCCTTCCTGTCGCATTTCGTCAAAAACTACCAGCAAGGCTGGTTGCACATCGACTGTTCAGCCACCTACCGCAAAGGCGCGGTGGAGCAGTGGTCGGCCGGCGCGACCGGTCTGGGCGTGCGCACCCTGGCCAATCTGCTGCTGAGCAAAGCCAAATAATTGAATGCCCGCCGCGTCGGGCGCTAGAATGCGCATTATCTTCGAGGCCCAGCATGCTGGGCCTCGCTCTTTGATCCCTGGAGTTTGCCATGAGTGCCCATCATCACGATGCCGCCCCGAGCGAGAACGAACTTGAACGCCTGCTGAAGCTGGCGGTGACGGAGCCGGCCCATCGCCCGGCGTTCTTCCGTGAACTGCTCGACGCCACGGTGCTGATCCTCGGCGACAGCGAGCAGGTGCAGCAGGATGGCGACATCACGCTGAACGCGGATACGCCGGTCAATATCCAGCATTGGGAAAAGCAGGACGGCGGCAGCATCATTCCGTTCTTCACTTCGCTGGATGCGTTGCAGAAGGCGGTTGAGGACGAACAGCCGTTTATCGCCATGCCGGCGCGGGTGCTGTTCGAGATTACCCAGGGCGCGGATCTGTTCCTCAACCCGAAGGCGGAATACGGCAAAGAGTTTTATCCGGAAGAGGTGGCGATGCTGCTGGCGACCGGCGGCGTCGTCAAACCGGTGGAGCACTACGTCGATAAAGAGACCCAAATCCTGCTGGGGCAGCCCGAAGAGTATCCGTCGGCGATGGTGGATGCGCTGACCACGCTGTTCAGCCAGCGCAAGCCGGTGCGCCGCGCGTTTCTGGCGCTGATGCACGACAAGGCGGCGGACGAGAAACCCAATTTGCTGATCGGGCTGGAAGTGGACGCCGAGCCGGCGGAGATCGAGGCGTTGATCAACGAGGCCGGCAGCGTCGCCAGCGAAACGGCGCCGAATGACGAGCCGGTGGACTTCTGCCTGGTGTCGGAGAAAGAGCGAGGCATCAGCCACTACCTGATCTCCCATACGCAGCCGTTTTATCAGCGGCGCTGGGGCAGTTGGCTGCGCAATTTGATCCCGTCTACCGACAAGACCCAATAACGCCGGCGCGCCGCCGAAAATGGCGAATGAAGATCATATTTTTTTAATGAAATGTTGATTTTCCCGTAGGCAAGCGTTAACGGCGCACATATAATCTGCGCCACTTGAGAAGGCCGGCAACATTGCAGACCGGCCTGTTTTGGAAGTCATACAGAGGCCATCATGACCGTAGAACGTACCTTTTCCATCGTTAAACCAAACGCTGTAGCCAACAACGACATCGGCGCTATCTACGCGCGTTTCGAGCGCGCCGGTTTCAAAATCATCGCCGCTAAAATGCTGCGTCTGACTCGCGAGCAAGCTGAAGGCTTCTACGCTGAGCACAAAGGCCGCCCATTCTTCGACGGTCTGGTTGAGTTCATGACCTCCGGCCCAATCATGGTGCAGGTTCTGGAATCTGAAAACGCCGTGCAGCGCAACCGCGACATCATGGGCGCAACCAACCCGGACAACGCACTGGCCGGCACCCTGCGCGCCGACTACGCGGACAGCTTCACCGCTAACGCCGTTCACGGTTCCGACTCCGTTGAATCCGCACAGCGTGAAATCGCTTACTTCTTCAACGAAAGCGAAATCTGCGCACGTTAATCGTGCCATTGCTGATAACCAGGCATTCACCGGCTGAAACAATAAAAATGCCCTGAATGCCTTTCAGCCATAGAAACACGCTACTAAAATTTGTACAATGCCGCGCCCCTGATAAGACGACTTGTCAGGGGCGTGTTTTTAGTGCCGCCACCCGAATCATGCGGGCTGAAATGCACAACTTACTTTCCATTCTTTAGCGCCATAACGTGTAATAACGAGGCCAGAGATCATTATGTTAGAACCCATCACGTCCGAGCACACCGTGTCTGAAAATAATTCGCTGACTACCCCCTCCGTTAACGTGGAGCAACCGGCTGCGGCCAAAATCAACCTGCTGGATCTGAACCGCCAGCAAATGCGTGAGTTCTTCGCCGAAATGGGCGAAAAACCGTTCCGCGCCGATCAGGTGATGAAGTGGATTTACCACTACTGCTGCGACGATTTCGAGCAGATGACCGACATCAACAAAGTCCTGCGCGGCAAGCTGCAGCGCGTGGCGGAAATCCGCGCGCCGGAAGTGGCGGAAGAACAGCGTTCGGCCGACGGCACCATCAAGTGGGCGATCAAGGTGGGCGATCAGCAGGTCGAAACCGTGTATATCCCGGAAGCCGACCGCGCGACGCTGTGCGTCTCCTCGCAGGTAGGCTGCGCGCTGGAGTGCAAATTCTGTTCGACGGCGCAGCAGGGCTTCAACCGCAACCTGCGCGTGTCGGAAATCATCGGCCAGGTGTGGCGCGCGGCGAAGATCATCGGCGCGCTGAAGGTGACCGGCCAACGCCCGATCACCAACGTGGTGATGATGGGCATGGGCGAGCCGCTGCTCAACCTGAACAACGTGGTGCCGGCGATGGAAATCATGCTGGACGACTTCGGCTTTGGCCTGTCCAAACGCCGTGTGACCCTGTCTACCTCCGGCGTGGTGCCGGCGCTGGACAAGCTGGGCGACATGATCGACGTGGCGCTGGCTATTTCGCTGCACGCGCCGAACGACACCATCCGCGATGAGATCGTGCCGATCAACCGCAAGTACAACATCGAGACCTTCCTGTCCGCGGTGCGTCGCTATCTGGAGAAATCCAACGCTAACCAGGGCCGCGTCACCGTCGAGTACGTGATGCTGGATCATATCAACGACAGCACCGATGACGCGCATCAGCTGGCGGAAGTGTTGAAAGACACGCCGTGCAAGATCAACCTGATCCCATGGAACCCGTTCCCGGGCGCTCCCTACGGCCGCAGCTCCAACAGCCGGGTGGATCGTTTCTCCAAGGTGTTGATGGAATACGGCTTTACGACTATTGTTCGTAAAACCCGTGGTGACGATATCGACGCCGCCTGCGGGCAACTGGCGGGTGAAGTGATCGACCGTACCAAGCGTACCCTGAAGAAGAAAATGGCCGGGGAACCTATCAACGTACGGGCGGTCTGAATCCTATAGCACCATTTTTTGTTATCTAACAGCCTGTTATGCGAAAGCGTGTCGCTGGTGGGCGTTAGCTGACGGCCGATAAGGAAATGAATGCGGGCATGAAGCTGAAACT
The DNA here is from genome assembly GCF_059740205.1 of Serratia sp. LTN-2. Taxonomy (NCBI): domain Bacteria; kingdom Pseudomonadati; phylum Pseudomonadota; class Gammaproteobacteria; order Enterobacterales; family Yersiniaceae; genus Serratia; species Serratia sp. LTN-2. The sequence goes on from NZ_JCAXDO010000007.1 coordinate 84,450, forward strand.
GTGGGGTGTGTGGCTGGCGGCCGGGTTGTTGGCTGGGTGTTCCGGTTCAGCGCCGGAAAAGGAAGCACAGGTCTCTGAGGCGGGCCAGACGCGCCTGCAGCTGGGGCTGGAGTACCTGCAGCAAGGCGACATGGACGCCGCGCGCCAGAACCTGGAAAAGGCGCTGGACGCGGCCCCGCAGGATTACCGCACGCAGTTGGGCATGGCGCTTTATGCGCAGCGGAACGGTGAAAACGCCGCGGCCGAACAGCGTTATCGGCAAGCGCTCAAACTTGCGCCAGGCAATGGCACCGTACTGAATAATTACGGTGCGTTTCTTTGCGGTTTAGGGCAGTATGTACCGGCGCAACAGCAGTTTAGCGCTGCGGCGCTGGCACCCGATTATGGCCAGGTCGCCGACAGCCTGGAAAACGCAGGTTACTGTTTTCTCAAGGCCGGACAAAACGATGAGGCGCGCACGCTGTTGAGCCGCGCGCTGAAGGTCGATCCGGACAAAGGTACCCCGCTGTTGGCGGAGGCCGAAAAGCAATTTGGAGAAGGGAAGCGCGCCCAGTCGCAACTTTTATTGGATGTTTATCAGCATGTTCTGCCGGCCAGCGCCAGCAGCTTATGGTTACAGATTCGTTTCGCCGCGTTAGCCGGCCGTCAGGATAGCGTTCAACGCTATGGCAAGCAGCTAGCGCGAAGTTTTCCACAATCCAAACAGTACCAGCAGTTCTTAGCTAATGAATACTGAAGCCTCCCAAGATAAAACCGTATCCATGACGACGGGCCAGCGCCTGCGTCAGGCCCGTGAGCAACTCGGGCTGAGCCAACAGACCGTTGCAGAACGCCTGTGTCTCAAAATGTCCACCGTGCGCGATATCGAGGAAGACAGCGTTTCCGCTGACCTCGCGTCCACCTTCGTGCGCGGCTACATCCGTTCCTACGCCAAGCTGGTGCATTTGCCGGAAGACGAACTGCTGCCGATGCTGGCCAAGCAGGCGCCGTTGAAGATGGCGAAAGTGGCGCCGATGCAAAGCTTCTCGCTGGGCAAGCGCCGCAAGAAACGCGACGGCTGGCTGATGAGCTTCACCTGGCTTATCGTGTTCGTGGTGATCGGCCTGACCGGCGCCTGGTGGTGGCAAAACCACAAGGCGCAGCAGGAAGAGATCGCCACCATGGCCGATCAATCCTCGGCGCAGCTTTCACAGAATAACGAAGGGCAGTCCGTGCCGCTGACCGACGGCAACGCCGACGCCGGCACCAACGTGCCGTTGACCGACAACAGCGCTGCGCCGGCCGATACCGGCGCAGCGGCTCAGGCGCCGGCGGCTACCGCCCAGGCGCCAGGCGCGGCTCAGCAGCAGCCTGCCGTTGTGTCGCCAAGCCAGACCACCCTGCCGGAAACCGCGCCGGCGGCACAAGCGCCGCTGCCGACCGCCGATGCGGGCGTGGCTGCGCCGGCGGCCGATCCGAACGCGCTGGTGATGGACTTCTCCGCCGACTGCTGGCTGCAGGTGAGCGACGCCAGCGGTAAAACACTGTTCAGCGGCACCCAGAAGAAGGGCGGCAAGCTGAACCTGACCGGCACGGCGCCGTACAAGCTGACCATCGGCGCGCCGGCGGCAGTACAGATCCAGTATCAGGGTAAGCCGGTCGATTTAAGCCGGTTCGTTAAGTCAAACCGTGTTGCTCGCCTGACCGTCGCCGCGCAGTAATCGCGCGGCTGGTCGTGATGTCAGAGCAGCAATGGAGAGTAAGTAATGCATAACCAAGCGCCCATCAACCGTCGAAAATCAACGCGCATTTACGTCGGCAAGGTGCCTATTGGTGATGGCGCGCCGATTGCCGTGCAGTCGATGACCAACACCCGTACCACCGATGTTGAAGCAACGGTTAATCAGATTAAAGCGCTGGAGCGCGTGGGCGTCGACATCGTCCGCGTTTCGGTTCCTACCATGGACGCCGCCGAGGCGTTCAAGCTGATCAAGCAGCAGGTCAACGTGCCGCTGGTCGCCGATATCCATTTCGATTATCGCATCGCGCTGCAGGTGGCCGAATACGGCGTAGACTGCCTGCGCATCAATCCGGGCAACATCGGCAACGAATCGCGCATTCGCTCGGTGGTGGACTGCGCCCGCGACAAGAACATCCCGATCCGCATCGGCGTCAACGGCGGCTCGCTGGAGAAAGACCTGCAGGAAAAGTACGGCGAACCTACGCCGGAAGCGCTGCTGGAATCCGCCATGCGCCACGTGGACATCCTCGATCGCCTCAACTTCGACCAGTTCAAGGTCAGCGTTAAGGCGTCGGACGTGTTCCTGGCGGTACAATCCTACCGTCTGCTGGCGTCGCGCATCGATCAGCCGCTGCATCTGGGTATCACCGAAGCCGGCGGCGCGCGCAGCGGGTCGGTCAAGTCGGCCATCGGCCTGGGCATGCTGCTGTCTGAAGGCATCGGCGACACCCTGCGCATCTCGCTGGCGGCGGATCCGGTTGAAGAGGTGAAGGTCGGTTTCGACATCCTGAAGTCGCTGCGCATCCGCGCGCGCGGCATCAACTTCATCGCCTGCCCGACCTGTTCGCGTCAGGAATTCGATGTGATCGGCACGGTGAACGCGCTGGAGCAGCGCCTGGAAGACATCATTACGCCGATGGACGTCTCGATCATCGGCTGCGTGGTGAACGGCCCGGGCGAAGCGCTGGTGTCCACCATGGGCGTGACCGGCGGCCACAAGAAGAGCGGCTTCTATGAAGACGGCGTGCGTCAGAAAGAGCGTTTCGACAACGAACAGATGATCGACCAGCTGGAAGCGAAGATTCGCGCCAAGGCCGCGATGATGGACGAAAGCAACCGCATCACGGTCAACCTGCTGGAAAAATAAGCGTTATCGCTACACGGCGGGCCTGTTGGCCCGCTTGTTTATGAACCTGAAGGGCAGAAAACCGCATCCGCGTTGAATACCGGGCGGCAAAGTCCCTATAATCGGGTTCATTTTTACAGACAACGGACAGAGAACTCACGTGGCAAAGAACATTCAAGCCATTCGCGGCATGAACGACTACCTGCCGGAAGAAACGGCATTATGGCAGCGTATTGAAGGCACCCTCAAGCAGGTGCTGGGCAGCTACGGTTACAGCGAAATCCGGTTGCCGATTGTAGAGCAGACCCCGCTATTCAAACGCGCGATCGGCGAAGTGACCGACGTCGTGGAAAAAGAGATGTATACCTTCGAAGACCGCAACGGCGAAAGCCTGACGCTGCGTCCGGAAGGGACGGCTGGCTGCGTGCGCGCCGGCATTGAGCATGGTCTGCTGTACAATCAGGAACAGCGTCTGTGGTACATCGGCCCGATGTTCCGCTACGAGCGCCCGCAGAAGGGCCGCTATCGCCAGTTCCATCAGCTGGGCGCGGAAGTGTTCGGCCTGCAAGGCCCGGACATCGACGCCGAGCTGATCCTGCTGACCGCCCGCTGGTGGAAAGCGCTGGGCATCGCCGAGCACGTCAAGCTGGAGCTGAACTCCATCGGTTCGCTGGAGGCGCGCGCCAACTACCGCGACGCGCTGGTGGCGTTCCTCGAGCAGCACGTCGAGGTGCTGGACGAAGACTGCAAACGCCGCATGTACAGCAACCCGCTGCGCGTGCTGGACTCCAAGAATCCTGAGGTGCAGGCGTTGCTGAACGACGCGCCGCGCCTGTCCGAGTACCTGGACGAAGAATCCCGTGCTCACTTCGCCGGTCTGTGTGAACTTTTGGCGCAGGCAGGTATCCCATATACCGTTAACGAGCGCCTGGTGCGCGGTCTGGATTACTACAACCGCACCGTGTTTGAGTGGGTGACCACCAGCCTGGGCGCGCAGGGCACCGTCTGTGCGGGCGGCCGTTACGACGGCCTGGTCGAGCAGCTGGGTGGCCGCGCCACCCCGGCGGTCGGTTTCGCCATGGGCCTCGAGCGTCTGGTGCTGCTGGTGCAGGCGGTTAACCCGGAATTCAAGGCGCCGTCGGCTATCGACGTGTACGTCATCTCTTCCGGCGCGGGCACCCAGAGCGCGGCGATGCAGCTGGCTGAACAGGTGCGCGACGCGGCGCCGCAGCTGAAGCTGATGACCAATTACGGCGGCGGCAACTTCAAAAAGCAGATCACCCGTGCGGACAAATGGGGCGCGCGCATCGCTCTGATCCTGGGTGAGAGCGAAGTGGCGGCGCAGCAGGTAGTGGTGAAAGACCTGCGCAGTGGTGAACAAGAAACGCTGGCGCAAAGCGAAGTCGCTGCGCGTCTGGCTTTGATGTTAGGTTAAGGAGAAGGACACCGTGGAAGTCTATACCACTGAAAACGAACAAGTCGACGCACTGCGTCGGTTCTTTGCCGAAAACGGCAAAGCGCTGGCGGTGGGCGTGGTGCTCGGAATTGGTGCCCTGGTTGGCTGGCGTTACTGGCAGAGCCATGAAAACTCCAACATGATGGCTGCATCGCAATCCTATCAGGAAGCCAGCGATCGTCTGGCGGCCGGCAAACCGGATGACGTGGCCGCCGCGGAGAAATTTGTCCAGGCTAACAGCAACAGCTACGGCGTATTGGCCGCGTTGCAGTTGGCCAAGCACTTTGTCGAACAGAATGATTTCGCCAAGGCGGAACAGCAACTGGCGCTGGCGCAGGGCCAGACCAAAGACGACAACCTGTTGGCGATGATCGACCTGCGTCTGGCGCGCGTCCAGCTGCAGGAGAAAAAGCTGGATGAAGCGCTGAAAACGCTGGATGGCGTGAAAGGCGAAGGTTGGGCGGCGATGATGCAGGATGTGCGCGGCGACGTGCTGCTGGCCAAGGGCGACGCCAAGGGCGCGCGCGAAGCTTACAGCAAAGGCATTGAGTCCAACGCTTCTCAGGCGCTGCAGGTTCTGCTGCGCATGAAATTGAATAACTTGTCCAGCTAAGGGGAATTCCCATGCAATTGCGTAAAACACTCTTGGTCGGACTGGTTTCCGCTGCCTTGCTGAGTGGTTGCTCGCTGTTTAACAGCGAAGAAGACGTGGTTACCATGTCGCCGTTGCCGAAAGTTGAAAATCAGTTTACGCCGAACAAGGCGTGGAGCACCTCGGTGGGCGACGGTATCGGTGAGTATTACTCCCACCTGCGTCCGGCCTATCAGGACAGCACCATTTACGCCGCCGATCGCTTCGGCATCGTGAAAGCGATGGACGCCGACAGCGGCAACGAGAAGTGGAAGGTCAATCTCTCCGAGAAAACCGGTTTCTTCTCCAGCAACCTGTCTGCGCTGCTGTCGGGCGGCCTGACGGTCGCAGGTGACAAGGTTTACGTCGGCAGCGAAAAAGCGGTGGTTTACGCATTGAACACCGCCGACGGCGCCATCGCCTGGCAGACCAAAGTGGCCGGCGAAGCGATCTCCCGTCCGGTTGTCAGCGACGGCATGGTGCTGGTGCATACCTCCAACGGCATGCTGCAGGCGCTGAACGAAGCCGACGGTGCGGTGAAGTGGACGGTTAACCTGGATATGCCTTCGCTGTCGCTGCGCGGTGAATCCGCGCCGGCCGTCGCCTTTGGCGCCGCCATCGTCGGCGGTGACAACGGCCGCGTCAGCGCGGTGCTGATGCAGCAGGGCCAGATTATCTGGCAACAGCGCATCTCTCAGCCGAGCGGCGCAACCGAAATCGATCGCCTGAACGACGTGGACACCACGCCGGTGATCGTTGACGGCGTGGTCTACGCGCTGGGTTACAACGGCAACCTGACGGCGCTGGATCTGCGTTCCGGTCAGATCATCTGGAAACGCGAACTGGGTTCGGTGAATGATTTCATCGTCGACGCGGGCCGCATCTACCTGATCGACCAGAACGACCGCGTAGTGGCGCTCAGCACCGAAGGCGGCGTGACCGTGTGGACGCAGAGCGATCTGCTGCACCGTAACCTGACGCCGCCGGTGATGTATAATGGTTATCTGGTGACCGGTGACGCCGAAGGCTATCTGCACTGGATCAACACCACCGATGGTCGTTTTGTCGCCCAGCAGGAAGTGGACAGCTCCGGCTTCCTGTCTGCGCCGATGGTGGCCAGCGACAAGCTGGTCATCCAGGCTCGCGGCGGTAAAGTTTACGCTTTCACCCGCTAACGCCGCTCGTCGTGACCCTTCTTGCACCCGAAAGCTTTCGGGTTGCAGCCAGGCGGCAAGCGCATGAGTCCTCGGGAGCTTAGTGAACTGAGTGACCGGGGCGAAGGTGCGCAGACAACGCCGCTGTGGCGCGAAAGATGAAGGGGAAAACGGCTCCTGAGTGTTCAGGGGCCGTTTCGTATTTTATAAGCTGCACCGCTGGTGTCTATCCACAGTGCAGTAACGCATTGATTATTAAGTAATGAGGCTTCAACAATGATACCTGTCGTCGCGCTGGTCGGGCGCCCGAATGTGGGTAAATCCACCTTGTTCAACCGTTTAACCCATACGCGCGATGCGCTGGTGGCGGATTTCCCGGGGCTGACGCGTGACCGCAAGTATGGTCGTGCTGAAATCGAAGGCAATGAATTCATCATCGTCGATACCGGCGGTATCGACGGCACCGAAGACGGCGTAGAAACGCGCATGGCCGGTCAGTCGCTGCTGGCGATCGAAGAAGCGGACATCGTGCTGTTCATGGTCGACGCCCGCGCCGGCCTGATGCCGGCGGATCAGGGCATTGCCCAGCACCTGCGCAGCCGCCAGAAGGCGACCTTCCTGGTAGCCAACAAAACCGACGGTCTGGATCCGGACACCGCCACCGCTGATTTCTATTCGCTCGGCCTGGGTGAAGTGTTCGCTATCGCCGCTTCTCACGGCCGCGGCGTGACCCAGCTGATCGAACACGTGCTGGTGCCGTTCGTGCCGGAAAAACCGGAAGACGTCGAGCTGACCGAGGAAGAGGCCAACGCCGCTTACTGGGCCGAGCAAAACGGTGAAACGCTGGAAGGCGAAGAAGACGAAGAGCCGGAAGAAGAGTTCAATCCGCAGGATCTGCCGATCAAGCTGGCGATCGTCGGCCGCCCGAACGTAGGTAAGTCTACGCTCACTAACCGCATCCTCGGTGAGGAGCGCGTGGTGGTGTACGACATGCCGGGCACCACCCGCGACAGCATCTATATTCCGATGGTGCGCGACGAACGTGAATACGTGCTGATCGACACCGCCGGGGTGCGTAAACGCGGCAAGGTGACGGAAACCGTCGAGAAATTCTCGGTGATCAAGACCCTGCAGGCGATTGAAGACGCCAACGTGGTGCTGCTGGTGATCGACGCGCGTGAAGGCATTTCCGATCAGGATCTCTCGCTGCTCGGCTTTATCCTCAATAGTGGGCGCTCACTGGTGATTGCGGTCAACAAGTGGGACGGCATGAGCGAAGAAGATCGCGAGCACGTGAAAGAGATGCTCGATCTGCGTCTGGGCTTCGTCGACTTCGCGCGCGTGCACTTCATTTCCGCGCTGCACGGCAGCGGCGTCGGCAACCTGTTCGAATCGGTACAGGAAGCCTACGAGTGCGCAACCCGTCGCGTAAACACCTCGATGCTGACCAAAATCATGCAGATGGCGGTTGACGATCACCAGCCGCCGTTGGTGCGCGGCCGCCGCGTGAAGCTGAAATACGCTCACGCCGGCGGTTATAACCCGCCGATCGTGGTGATCCACGGCAACCAGGTCAGCGATCTGGCCGATTCCTACAAGCGCTATCTGATGAACTACTTCCGCCGCTCGCTGAACGTGATGGGGACGCCGATCCGCATCCAGTTCAAAGAGGGTGACAACCCGTTCGCCGGCAAACGCAACCTGCTGACGCCGACCCAGATGCGCAAGCGCAAGCGCCTGATGAGCCACCTGAAAAAGAGCAAGTAATTGCTCATGAGGGGCGCGGCAGTGATGCCGCGCCCTTTTTTATTGGCCCGAAATCGTTTTATTATCTGAAGATTACCTCGCCTGCCTGAAGGAACACCATGTCCTGGGAAACCTGGAGTTTTGCGTTCAACGTCACCGTGCCGAATCTGTTAATGATGCTGCTGGGGATCCTGCTGCGCCATTGGCGCCTGATGGATGATCGCTTCGTCGACGGCGCGACCCGCCTGGTGTTCAATCTGGCGCTGCCGTGCCTGCTGTTTTTCAGCATCGCCACCAACCACCCGCAGCTGCTCGGTAACCTGCCGCTGGTGCTGTTCGGCGCAGTCGGCACGCTGGCGACCTTCCTGCTCTTGGAGCTGGCGGCCAAGTGGCTGGTGAAAGAGCCGCGCGAGCGCGGGGTATTCGTGCAGGGCGGTTTTCGCGCCAACACCGCCATCGTCGGCCTGGCCTACGCCATGACCGCCTATGGCAGCGAAGGCATTGCGCTCGCCTCGCTGTACCTGACGGTGACGGTGATCCTGTTCAACGTGCTGTCGGTCATCACCCTCACGCGCAGCCTGCAGGGCGGACAGGGCAAGAAAATCAGCCACCTGTCGCTGCTGCGCAGCATCGTCACCAACCCGCTGATCATCGGCCTGGTGTGCGGGTTGGCGTATGCGCAAACCGGGCTGGGCATCCCGGCCGTGATTCGCCAAACCGGCAGCTATATCTCCGCGCTGTCGCTGCCGCTGGCGCTGCTGTGCACCGGCGCCAGCCTGGATTTTCGCGCCATGTTCCGCTCGTCCAACGTGGCGGCGCTGTCGTCGGCGGCGAAGCTGTTTCTGGTGCCGTTCCTGATGACGCTGGCCGGCTGGCTGTGCGGATTTCAGGGCGCGGCGCTGGGGATTATCTTCCTGTTTTCCGCCACGCCGACCGCCTCAGGCAGCTATGTGATGACGCGCGCCATGGGCGGCAACGCCACGCTGGCGGCCAATATTATCGCCATCACCACCGTCGGTTCGTTCTTCACCACCGCGTTGGGGATCTATTTCCTGCGCTCATGGGGCGCGATTTAATTTGGGAGTCGTTATGGAAGCGCACTGTCCGCAATGCCGTCAGATCATGAATTGGGTAGCGGGTCACTACCATTGTGAAGCCTGTCAGCGCGATTATCGGCAGCTGGCGAGCTGCCCGGAATGCGGGCAGCCGCTGCAAGAATTGAAAGCCTGCGGGGCGGTGGATTACCTGTGCCAGAACGGGCACGGGCTGATCTCCAAAAAGCGGGTGAATTTCAGCTATCAGCCGCTGTAAGCCCTCACTCATCCACCTGGCCGGTTTTCCACAGATCCACCAGCGCCTGCGGCGCGCTGCTCTCCGGGATTAGCAGCACGATCTCGCTGCTCAGGGTGGGGCTGGTGTAGTTGATCTGCACGCGGTAGTAGCGCTGGTCGCCACAGCCGGGGGAGGCGGGTTGGCCTTCTTCCTGCGCATAGGGCAGCGTCTGGTTCAGCAACTGATTCAGACGCTGCCGCTGCTCCGGCGTGATATCGGCCAGCGCGATGCGGCGCTGGCCCGCCAGTTTGGGAATGTAGGCGAAGCCTCCCTCGCGCGCCAGCTCAATGACCGTATCCTGATTGAGCGTCGGCAGCGGTTTCATTATTCCACCCCCACCTGATGCCAGGCTTGCTGCACCTTGTCCGCCACGCTCTGATCGAAACGCGCTTGCGCATGTTTCACCGTGGCGCGGGCAAAGGTGGCGAAGTCGGCGTTTTGCGGCAGCGCTTTGTCGCACACCGTGTCATACCAAACGTAGCCGGCTTTTTCCCAGGCGAAGCCGCCCAGCGCGGCTGCCGCCAGGTAGAAGGCGCGATTGGGAATGCCGGAGTTGAGGTGCACGCCGCCATTGTCTTCCTTGGTCTGAATATAATCCTGCATGCTGGCGGGCTGCGGGTCCTTGCCCAGCAGCGGGTCGTCGTAGGCGGTGCCGGGCGCCGACATCGAACGCAGCCCTTTGCCTTTGATGCCCTTGGCGAGCAGCCCGGCGCCGATCAGCCAGTCGGCTTTATCGGCGGTTTGCTGCAGATGGAACTGCTTGACCAGCGAGCCGAACACGTCGGACAGCGATTCGTTGAGCGCCCCGGATTGTTGGTAGTAGATCAGCCCGGCTTCGCTCTCGGTCACCCCGTGCGCCAGCTCGTGGCCGACTACGTCGATGGCGATGGTGAAACGGTTGAAGATCTCGCCGTCGCCGTCGCCGAACACCATCTGCTGGCCGTTCCAGAAGGCGTTCTGGTACTCCTTGCCGTAGTGCACGCTGCCGGTCAGCGGCAGCCCTTTATTGTCCAGCGAATTGCGGCGGTAGGCCTGCCAGAAGAAATCGTAGGTGACGCCGAGGTAGTCGTAGGCTTCGTCCACCGCCACGTCGTGGTTGCTGGGTTGCCCCTCTTTGCGCACCTGTTTGCCGGGCAGTTGGGTGCCGTTTTGGGCGTCGTAGATATCGCGGATCGCTTCACCGGCTCTGGCGTTCTTTTCGGTTGGTGAACGCAGCGGCTTGTTGCCGAGCAGGCTTTGCACGTGGTTCAGGGTGTGCAGCGCGCAGTCGCGCTGCGGGGCGTTGCCGTGTTCAATGATGCGGCGCAGCATGTAGGGAGGAATGACGGAACGCATGCGCTGGGCTGACATAGTGGCTCTCCTTAGGCAAAAATTTTACCTCATCGAATGAATGCACTGAGCCTAAGTGTAGTCTACTCGTCATAAAGCCTGTGGTTATGCGTGCTCACCGCCGGCGCGCTCTTGTGCGGGCTGACGCGCCGCACTGAGGCGCGCACCGCCAGCCGGCCGTGCAGCAGCAGATTGCACGGCGGCGCGTCGGGGCGCAGCATGCGCCGCTGCAGCAGCTGGATCGCCTCGTAGCCCAGCTCATCGCGCGGCACCTGCACCGAGGTCAGCGGCACGTCGTGGATTTCCGCCAGGTTGAAGCCGTCGGTGCTCATCACCGAGACGTCGCCCGGCACGCTCAGCCCCAGTTTATTGAGCGCCTTGACCGCCCCGACCGCCATGTAGTCGCCGCCGGCCAGGATCGCCGTCGGCAGCGGGGCGCGGTTCAGATAGGTGGTCAGCGCCTGCTCGGCCTCTTCGCTGCCGAAGCCGGAGGTGGTCACCAGATGGCGGCCATCGTCGAACGGCAGGTGATGCCGATCGTAGGCCTGGCGGATGCCCGCCAGCCGCAGCTCCATGGTGTGGCGGCGCAGGCACTGCAGATTGAGGATGTGGCTGTGCCCCTGTTGGAACAGGTAGCTGGCGGAGTAGTCGCCGATCAGCTGATGATCCGGCGAAACGCTGTCCAGCCGCATCTGCCGATCGCTGCAGTTAATCAACACGCACGGCTTGTGCAGGTCGGCGGCCAGAGTGTGGATATGCTCGTCGTCGATGCCGATGAGCAGCGCCGCTTCGGTATGCGGATCGCTCATCTTTTCCAGAAACAGCGCGCCGTCGCTGTGCTGCTCTTCCAGCCCGCAGTAGCGGATGCGCACCTCGTGCTGCATCAGCGCGGCGGCGATGCCCTGAATGACCTTGTAATAGAAGATATCGGTGCGCACGTCGAACGCGCGCTGCGGCGCGAACACCATCACGTTGTTCAGCATCAGCCGGCCGCTGGAAATGCCCTGCAGAATGCCGTTTTGCTGCGCACAGTCCAGCACCTTGCGGCGCGCCTCGGCGCTGGTGTTGGCCTTGCCCGCCAGCACGCGGGAAACGGTGCTGATCGACAGCCCGGTTTGGCGGGCGATCTCCTGGATTTTCAGCTTTCCGTTCATTTTGTGATCTCCTTCAAATTCATCCGTGAGAATATTTTCACTGCGGCTTTTCAGCATCTTGACCGGCTTTGCCGGCCATTATGACTATTTTTTCACCCGCCTGTGAAAATCTTTGCAAAAAACCCCGTTTCGCTGTGCGCTATCGCTGAGTAGTCTGCATTGGTACACCAATTTTTGCGACCTGTCAGTCCAATTTTAACGGTGTGCAAAAAAGAAAACAAAAAATAAATCATGGGGTTGTGACTGTCCGTCGGCCGACGATACGGCGCCGACCCGTTTTCACCGCTCCTTTTTTGATAGCGCAACGTACCTACCGAAACGCGCGTCGTCGTAACCGGCGGCCGCGGGGAGAGAATCGATGAGTGTGGAGATCAATCAGGCGGTCGCGCAGAGCGGCCGGCGCAAGTTCAAATCGCTGCGCTGGTGGATGCTGGCGCTGTTCTTGCTGGGCGTCACGGTCAACTACATCACCCGCAACTCGCTGGGCATTCTGGCGCCGGAGCTGAAAACCAGTCTGAACATGAGCACCGAGCAATACGCCTGGGTGGTGGCCTCGTTCCAGCTGGCCTACACGGTGTTTCAGCCGATCTGCGGCTGGCTGATCGACGTGATCGGCCTGAAGATGGGCTTTTTGATCTGCGCCGGCATTTGGGCGGTGGTATGCATGCTGCACGCCGGCGCCGGCAGCTGGCTGCAACTGGCCATTCTGCGTTTCTTCATGGGGGGCGCGGAGGCGGCGGCCACCCCGGCCAACGCCAAGGCGATCTCCGACTGGTTCCCGAAGAAGGAACGGCCGATCGCCGCCGGCTGGGCGGGCGTCGGCTTCTCCATCGGCGCCATGCTGGCACCGCCGATCATCGTCATCGCTCACGTCTCCTTCGGCTGGCAGGGGGCGTTCCTGTTCTCCGGCGGGCTGGCGCTGATCTGGGTGGTGCTGTGGTGGCTGTTCTACCACTCGCCGCAGCAGCACCCGAACCTCAGCCAGCAAGAGCTGGATCTGATCCGCGAAGACAACGAACCGGTGCTGCCGAAGCTGCCGTTCCTCACCTCGTTGGCCAGCCTGTGCAAGAACAAGAAATTCTACGGCATCGCCATCCCGGCCTTTCTCGCCGAGCCGGCCTGGGCGGTATTCAGCTTCTGGGTGCCGCTGTACCTGGCCACCGAACGCGGCATGGATCTGAAACAGATCGCGATGTTCGCCTGGCTGCCGTTCCTGGCGGCGGACATCGGCAGCGTCGCCAGCGGTTATCTCACCACCCTGTACCGCAAGTGGTTCGGCTGCAGCCGCGTCAACTCGGTGGTCGCCAGCTCGGTGACCGGCGCCTTCCTGATGGTGTCACTGGCGTTCGTGGCGATCACCCAGGATCCCTATGTGGCGATCGCGCTGATCTCGATCGGCGGCTTCGGCCATCAGGTGATCTCCTGCATGCTCAGCGCGCTGGTGGTGGAGTCGTTCGATAAAAACCAGATGGCGACGGTCAACGGCATGCGCGGCTCCAGCGCCTGGATCGCCAGCTTCCTGTTCACGCTGCTGATCGGCGCGGTGTCCGACACCATCGGCTTCAACCCGCTGTTCATCGCCATGGGCTTCTTCGATCTGATCGGCGCTGTGTTCCTGATTGCCCTGATCGCCGAGCGCGGCGGTAACAAAACCCCTTCACACAGCTAAGTGGAATACTTATGAAAACGTTGAAAAACTGGACGTTGGTGGCGCAGCATGCCGACCATATTGAGCTGCTGGTCGATGAACGCCACCGCTTCTGTCTGTACGTGCTGGAAAAAGATCTGTTCCGCGTGCTGATCAAACGCGACGGCGAGCTGGCGCTGGATCGCACCTGGAGCATCGCGCCGCAGGAGGATGTGCCCTGGGAGGGGCGCGAACGGCTCAGCGTCGCCGGTTTCAGCCTGCCGGGCTATCAGCTGCGCCAGGCAGGCGATCGGCTGGTGGTCAGCACGCCGCTGCTGCGCGTGACGGTGCATCAGCCGCTGTGGCTGGCCTGGGAGTATTGCAACGCCGCCGGCGAATGGCGGCCGCTGGCGGCGGATCGGCCGACCAGCGCCTACCTGCTCAATGCGCACGGCGACGGTGTGGCGCACTACCAGCGGCGTTTCGCCGATGAGCGCTATTACGGCCTGGGGGAGAAAGCCGGCGATCTGGAGCGCACCGGCCGCCGCTTTGAGATGCGTAACCTGGACGCCATGGGTTACAACGCCGGCAGCACCGATCCGCTGTACAAGCACATTCCGTTCACCATCACCCGCGGGCCGGAGGCGAGTTTCGGCCTGTTCTACGACAACCTGAGCAGCTGCTGGCTGGATCTGGGCAACGAGATCGATAACTACCACGCGGCCTATCGTCGCTATCAGGCCGAAGCGGGCGATCTGGATTACTACCTGTTCCTCGGGCCGCAAGTACTGGACGTCACCAAGGCCTTCGTGCGCCTGACCGGCCGCACCCACTTCGGGCCGAAGTGGAGCCTGGGCTACAGCGGCTCGACCATGCACTACACCGACGCGCCGGACGCCCAGCAACAGCTGCAGCAGTTCATCGCGCTGTGCCGTCAACACGCCATTCCCTGCGACTCCTTCCAGCTGTCGTCGGGCTACACCTCGATCAACCACAAGCGCTACGTGTTCAACTGGAATTACGACAAGGTGCCGCAGCCCAAGCTGCTCAGCCAGGCGTTTCACGACGCCGGCCTCAGGCTGGCGGCCAACATCAAGCCGTGCCTGCTGCAGGATCACCCGCAGTACCGGGAGGTGGCGGCGCAGGGGCTGTTTATCCGCGACTCGCAAAGCGACGCGCCCGAGCGCTCCAGCTTCTGGGACGACGAAGGATCGCACCTCGACTTCACCAACCCGGCGGCGGTGCGCTGGTGGCAGCAGGGCGTCACGCAGCAGCTGCTGGAGATGGGCATCGACTCGACCTGGAACGACAACAACGAGTACGAAGTGTGGGACGGCGAAGCGCGCTGCCATGGCTTCGGGCGGCCGATCGCCATCAAGCATATCCGCCCGGTGATGCCGCTGCTGATGATGCGCGCCTCGATGGAGGCCCAGCAGCGCTTCGCGCCGCAGAAGCGGCCGTACCTGATCTCGCGCTCCGGCTGCGCCGGCATGCAGCGCTATGTGCAAACCTGGAGCGGCGACAACCGCACCAGTTGGCAGACACTGCGCTACAACATCCGCATGGGGCTGGGCATGAGCCTGTCCGGGTTGTATAACCTCGGCCACGACGTCGGCGGCTTCTCCGGCGACAAACCGGACGCGGAGCTGCTGGTGCGCTGGGTGCAAAACGGCGTGATGCATCCGCGTTTCACCATTCATTCCTGGAACGACGACGCCACGGTCAACGAGCCCTGGATGTACCCGAGCGCCACCCCGGCGGTGCGCGAGGCGATCAACCTGCGTTACCGGCTGCTGCCGTATTTCTACACCCTGTTGTGGCAGGCCTGCGCTGACGATGAGCCGATGCTGCGCCCGACCTTCCTCGACCACGAACAGGATGCGCGCACCTTTGGCGAGAACGACGATTTTCTGATCGGCCGCGATCTGCTGGTGGCCAGCGTGGTGGAGCCGGGGCAGCGCCGGCGTTCGGTATATCTGCCGGACAACGGCGAAGGCTGGTACTGCTTCTACAGCGGCCAGTGGTTCGGCGGCGGCCAGACGGTGACGCTGGCGGCACCGCTGGAGCGTTTGCCGCTGCTGGTGCGCGCCGGGGCGGCGCTGCCGTTGTCGCAGCGGCTGGCGCATGTGGACGTGGCCGCCGACGATCGGCGCGAGCTGCGGCTGTTTCCGCTCAAGGGTTGCGGCGTGAGCAGCGGGCTGTTGTTTGAGGACGACGGCGAAAGCGAAGGTTGGCGGCAGGGCGATGCGCTGTGGCTGCGCTGGGAAATGCGCTGCGACAATCAGCGCATCATGCTGGATATCGCGACGGAAGGGCGTTTTCGCCCGGCCTGGCGCACGCTGACGCTCAGCCTGCCGGAAGGCGAAACGCGCGCGCTGTGGGTGAACGGCGAACCGGGCGAGCGCTTTACGCTGGAGTAGGGGCTATTCGGCCGCGCGTTTCTTGCGCGGCTTTTTGGCGACGGTAATGGTTTTCACCTCGCTTTCCACCCAGCCATCCTGCAGACGGGTTTTCAGCAGTTCGCCGACCTGCGCCTGTTTGGTGGTTTTCAGCAGCTCGCCGCGCGGGGTTTGCGTCACGCTGTAGCCGCGCGCCAGCGTCGCCAGCGGGCTGACGGTCTCCAGCTGGCTGCAGGCCACGCCGAAGCGCTGACGGTAGGCGTTGAGCTGCCGCTCCATCGCCTGCTGCAGACGGTATTCCTGCTGCTGCACGCGCTGTTGGTAGCGGTGAATGCGGCCCTGCGGCTGCACCTGCGCCAGCCGTTGCTGGGCGCGCTCGCTGCGGCGGGCGGCCAGGCGCAGCTGTTGCTGCATACCGTCTTCCATCCGGCGCTGCAGCTTGAACAGCAGCGTCTGCTGGCGCGCCAGGCGCAGATGCGGATGCTGCTGCTGTAAACGGTGGTGAATGCGGGTGAACTGCTGCTGGCGCTGCGCCAGGTAGTAATCCATCGCCATCTCCAGCCGCTGCTGCTGCGACTGCAGCTGGCGCAACAGCTCGAGCTGATTGCGGCTGACCAGTTCGGCAGCGGCGGATGGGGTCGGCGCGCGCAGGTCGGCGACGAAGTCGGCGATGGTGACGTCGGTTTCATGGCCGACGGCGCTGACGATCGGAATACGGCTGGCGAAGATCGCCCGCGCCACGCGTTCGTCGTTGAAGCTCCACAGATCCTCCAGCGAACCGCCGCCGCGGCCGACGACCAGCACGTCGCATTCGTCGCGGCGGTTGGCGGTCTCGATGGCGCGCACGATCTGCATCGGCGCTTCCGCGCCCTGCACCGAGGTGGGGTAGATGACGATCGGCAGCGCCGGATCGCGCCGCTGCAATACCTGCAGAATATCGTGCAGCGCCGCGCCGCTGGCGGAGGTGATCACCCCGACGCGTTTGGCCGGGGTGGGCAGCGGCTGCTTGAACTGCTGATCGAACAGCCCTTCGGCGCTCAGGCGCTGTTTCAGCTGCTCGAACTGTTGCTGCAGCAGGCCGTCGCCGGCGGGCTGCATGCTCTCGGCGATCAGCTGATAGTCGCCGCGCGGTTCATACAGCGTGATGCTGGCGCGCACCAATACCTGTTGGCCGTTTTGCGGCCGGAAGGTGACGCGGCGGTTGCTGTTGCGGAACATCGCGCAGCGCACCTGGGCGCGGTCGTCTTTCAGCGTGAAATACCAGTGGCCGGAGGCGGGCTGGGAGAGGTTGGAGATCTCGGCGGAGAGCCAAATCTGCCCCATTTCCATTTCCAGCAGTTGGCGAACCGTCTGATTGAGGCGGCTTACGGTAAAAATGGAAGGCGAAACAGGTAGCGTCATGTGACCCAGATCAAATTTCAAAACAATCACTTAATTGGTCGATACTACATGGCTGAAAAAGGTAATCAAGACTTTTTGTAAGAAAGTGCTGGAGGCAACCGATTCCGCTCTGTATAATGCCGCGGCAATATTTTATCTTTTTCACAGCCCACCCTGGTGAGATATTGCCCATGCTACGTATCGCTAAAGAAGCTCTGACGTTTGACGACGTCCTCCTGGTTCCAGCCCACTCCACGGTTCTGCCTAACACTGCAGAGCTCGGCACCCAACTGACCAAAACCATCCGCCTGAACATCCCTATGCTGTCCGCAGCCATGGATACCGTTACCGAATCCGGCCTGGCCATCGCGCTGGCGCAGGAAGGCGGCCTGGGCTTCATCCACAAAAACATGTCCATCGAGCGTCAGGCTGAAGAAGTTAGCCGCGTGAAGAAACATGAAAGCGGCGTAGTCACCGACCCGCAGACCGTTACCCCAACCACCACGCTGCAGGAAGTGAAAGAGCTGACCGCGCGCAACGGCTTCGCCGGTTACCCGGTCGTTACCGAAGACAACGAGCTGGTCGGCATCATCACCGGCCGCGACGTGCGCTTCGTGACCGATCTGACCCAGCCGGTCACCGCGGTCATGACGCCGAAAGATCGCCTGGTCACCGTGAAAGAAGGTGAAGCGCGCGACGTGGTGCTGCAGAAGATGCACGAAAAGCGCGTAGAGAAAGCGCTGGTGGTGGACGACAGCTTCCACCTGCTGGGCATGATCACCGTTAAAGACTTCCAGAAAGCGGAACGTAAGCCGAACGCCTGTAAAGACGAGCACGGCCGTCTGCGCGTAGGCGCGGCGGTTGGCGCCGGTGCCGGCAACGAAGAGCGCGTTGACGCGCTGGTGGCGGCGGGCGTTGACGTTCTGCTGATCGACTCCTCGCACGGTCACTCCGAAGGCGTATTGCAGCGCATTCGCGAAACCCGCGCCAAATACCCGGATCTGCAGATCGTCGGCGGCAACGTCGCGACCGCAGCGGGCGCCAAAGCGCTGGCTGAAGCCGGCGTGAGCGCGGTGAAAGTGGGTATCGGCCCTGGCTCTATCTGTACTACCCGTATCGTGACCGGCGTGGGCGTGCCGCAGATCACCGCCATCGCCGACGCGGTGGAAGCGCTGGAAGGCACCGGCATCCCGGTTATCGCCGACGGCGGCATCCGCTTCTCCGGCGACATCGCCAAAGCGATCGCCGCAGGCGCATCCTGCGTGATGGTTGGCTCCATGCTGGCGGGCACCGAAGAATCCCCGGGCGAAATCGAGCTGTATCAGGGCCGTTCGTTCAAATCTTACCGCGGCATGGGCTCGCTGGGCGCGATGTCCAAAGGCTCTTCCGACCGTTACTTCCAGACCGATAACGCCGCCGACAAACTGGTGCCGGAAGGTATCGAAGGCCGCGTGGCCTATAAAGGCATGCTGAAAGCCATCGTGCACCAGCAGATGGGCGGCCTGCGCTCTTGCATGGGCCTGACCGGCTGCGCCACCATCGACGATCTGCGCACCAAGGCGGAGTTCGTGCGCATCAGCGGCGCCGGCATTCAGGAAAGCCACGTGCATGACGTGACCATCACCAAAGAGTCACCGAACTACCGCATGGGCTAATGCCTTAACCTCTCCTGAGTGAGAGGCCGGGGTGGGGCGCCAAGCCCCATCCCGAAACACACATTTTCGCTCTTTTTCTCTTGTTGCTGGAATTCGCCTCAATGACACAAAATATCCATAAGCATCGCATCCTCATACTGGACTTCGGTTCGCAATACACCCAACTGGTCGCCCGCCGCGTGCGCGAAATCGGCGTTTACTGCGAACTGTGGGCCTGGGACGTTAGCGAAGAGCAGATCCGCGAATTCAACCCAAGCGGCATCATCCTGTCCGGCGGCCCGGAAAGCACCACCGAAGCCGGCAGCCCGCGCGCCCCGGACTACGTGTTCAACGCCGGCGTGCCAGTGCTGGGCGTGTGCTACGGCATGCAGACCATGGCGATGCAGCTGGGTGGCCATGTGCAGGGCTCCAACGAACGCGAGTTCGGTTACGCGCAGGTGGAAATCGTCAAAGAGAGCGCGCTGCTGCGCGACATCGAAGACGCCATCAGCCCGGCCGGCAAACCGCTGCTGGACGTGTGGATGAGCCACGGCGACAAAGTGACCGCGATCCCATCCGACTTCGTGACCATCGCCAGCACCGACACCTGCCCGTTCGCCATTATGGCCAACGAAGAAAAACGCTTCTACGGCGTGCAGTTCCACCCGGAAGTGACCCACACCCGTCAGGGTCAGCGCATGCTGGAGCGTTTCGTACTGGACATCTGCCAGTGTGAAGCCCTGTGGACCCCGGCCACCATCATCGAAGATGCAGTCGAGCGCATCCGCGAGCAGGTGGGTGAAGACCACGTGATCCTCGGCCTGTCCGGCGGCGTCGACTCCTCCGTGACCGCGATGCTGCTGCACCGCGCCATCGGCAAACGCCTGACCTGCGTATTCGTCGACAACGGCCTGCTGCGCCTGAACGAAGCCAAGCAGGTGATGGAAATGTTTGGCGACCACTTCGGCCTGAACATCGTGCACGTCGAGGCGGAAAACCGCTTCCTGACCGCACTGGCGGGCGTGGACGAGCCGGAAGCCAAGCGTAAAATCATCGGCCGCGTGTTCGTTGAAGTGTTCGACGAAGAAGCCTGCAAGCAAGAGCAGGTGAAATGGCTGGCACAGGGCACCATCTACCCGGACGTGATCGAATCCGCCGCTTCCGCCACCGGCAAAGCGCACGTGATCAAATCGCACCACAACGTGGGTGGTCTGCCGAAAGAGATGAAGCTGGGCCTGGTCGAACCGCTGAAAGAGCTGTTCAAAGACGAAGTGCGCAAGATTGGCCTGGAGCTGGGCCTGCCGTACGACATGCTGTTCCGCCACCCGTTCCCGGGCCCGGGTCTGGGTGTGCGCGTGCTGGGCGAAGTGAAGAAAGAGTACTGCGATCTGCTGCGC
Source organism: Serratia sp. LTN-2 (assembly GCF_059740205.1). Lineage (NCBI taxonomy): Bacteria > Pseudomonadati > Pseudomonadota > Gammaproteobacteria > Enterobacterales > Yersiniaceae > Serratia > Serratia sp. LTN-2. Next base: position 104,535 of record NZ_JCAXDO010000007.1, read on the forward strand.
CGCGCAGACGCCATCTTCATCGAAGAGCTGCACAAAGCCGACCTGTACAACAAAGTCAGCCAGGCGTTCACCGTGTTCCTGCCGGTGCGTTCGGTCGGCGTGATGGGCGACGGCCGCAAATACGACTGGGTGGTCTCCCTGCGTGCGGTGGAAACTATCGACTTCATGACCGCGCACTGGGCGCACCTGCCGTATGACTTCCTCGGCCGCGTCTCCAACCGTATCATCAACGAAGTGAACGGCATCTCCCGCGTGGTGTACGACATCAGCGGCAAGCCGCCAGCGACGATTGAGTGGGAATGATGAACAGCTAATTACTGACTATCACTGATTATTTAAAAACCCCCGCTGTGGCTTTGCTGTTCGGGGGTTTTCTCTTTCTGACTATCAATTACTATTCTTGAAAGCATTCAATTTTTGACGGTACCTTTGACGGTATATCAACTTTCGCTGTACTCTCGGCCTAATCCGTTCGCCACCTTTTTGGTAAATATTGACGGTATCAACCACAGCAGAGAGTAGCCGGCATGCTCACAGATACGAAACTGAAAAACCTGAAGCCAAGAGAGAAACTCTATAAAGTCACCGATCGTGATGGCCTCTACGTTGCCGTGCAGCCAAGCGGCTCCGTCTCCTTCCGATATGACTATCGAATTAATGGCCGGCGCGAGACGCTGACGATCGGCCGATATGGTGCTGACGGTATCACATTGGCTGAAGCGCGCGACGAACTCAATACCGCCAAAAAGATGGTGGATGCAGGCCAGTCGCCAGCTGCAGCAAAGCGCGACGGTATCATGCAAATAAAGGGGGCGGAAAATTTCTCTGATTATACCGTCGCCTATATGAAACACGTCCGCCTTGCGGATAGCACTCGGGCGATGAAACAGGCAGTGATCGACAGAGACGTCCTGCCAACGCTGGGGAAAAAACTTCTGCATGAAATCACTACGCCAATGCTCCGCACACTGTGCGATAAGATAGTCGACCGCGGCGCCAGGGCGACGGCGATCCAGGTGCGGGAAATTGTCAGTGCTGTTTTCACCCATGCTATTGACCGTGGCCACGCAGTGCCAAACCCAGCGGCAAATATCAAAGCCTCCAGCATTGCCACATTTGAAGAGCGAGATCGCGCGCTGGAACCTTATGAGATCGGACTGTTCTTCAATGCACTTAACTCTACCGGCGCCGCGTCTTCATTAAAGCTGGCCTTGAAGCTGATACTGATAACAATGGTGCGCAAGGGTGAGCTGACTGACGCCACCTGGAAGGAGGTCGATTTCTCTTCAGCGCGCTGGACGATACCAGCTGAGCGGATGAAGGCGGGGCGGCCGCATGTTGTTTATCTGTCTCAGCAGGCGATCGACATCATGGTTGCACTCCAAGTGGCAGCGTGTGGTTCCGATTACATCCTGCCTGCCAGGTATAACCCAAGAAAATCTATGTCTAACTCTGCGCTTAACCGGGTGATCAATACGACCAATGAAAAAATCAGGGAATCAGGAAAAGAAATAGCGCACTTCACAGTTCACGATCTGCGTAGAACTGCCAGCACGCTGTTGCATGAAGAAGGGTTTAATACGGATTGGATTGAGAAGTGTTTGGCCCATGAGCAGCGCGGCGTGCGCGCGGTATACAACAAAGCAGAGTATGCCGAACAGCGCCGGGATATGCTGCAGCAATGGGCCAATATGGTGGATGAGTGGATTGAAGCGGAGCGGGTAAAATAGAAATCAATTTTGTCGTGCGCTGACTGATGCCAGGCACTGATCGAATATGGCTATTTTTGGGCTTTGTTCGAACCGTCGTTTTCCGCCGGAATACGCGTAAGTGCATGGTTGATTGCCGTGTAGCTTCCGCTCGATAAGCTGGTGGTCAACCAACGTAGCCAGCGCGCGGCTAAGAGCATGTGATGAGATTGGCTTGTGCTCCATTTCGTACAGCTCCTTTATCTTTGCATAGCCGATGTTCTCGTTGTCTTTCACGATCTGCATAACATCATCACGGTTGTGTTTCATGATGCGATCCTCACTGCTGCTGGTATGGTAAAGCCGCCTGGGAGCAGTTCTACGTCATTCCGTGGGCATTCGTTACCCCAATGGTGCCAGCCTGGCGCGTCACCCCTGCTGAAAAGTTCAATTCGTGACACGTCACCATATAACCGCTCAAGACGATGCCGCGCCTCCCATGGTTTCGCGCTGTGCTGCGTGATTGGCGCATAGATCACCTGCTTCACAGATGCATCCTGTCGTTCAAGGCCAGCGCCGCGGACAGCAACGAGCATTGATTCTTGGTTGCCGCGGCTGTAATTCCCGGGGTTCATCCTGGTTACGCCGTTTAGCAGATCGAGAAAGTCGTAAAAGTCGACCAGACCATCTTCGATAGCGGCGTTGACAGTACGCTCTGCAAGTTCGTTGAACTTCACCCAGGTAAACAGGAACATCTGCCTAACGTCGAAACCCCAAGCGGTGGCCAGTTCCTTCGCCTGCTCCGCGTGGGTACCGGTGTACCACATGGCGAGGACACTGTTTTCGGCTGCGATTGACCAGACTGGAAGCCGCTTCAAGTCCTGCAGCGTCATCGTGCTGTAGTGGTTGCCGGCGGCGCCGTTACTGATTTTGTTGCCGTACTGCCATGGCGGATCTGCGTAGATAAGTTGATAGCTCATGCTCTATCCTCTTCGCGTGGCTATCTCGATATTCGGATACACAGCCCATTGATTGTTTTAACGGTGATGCGGTCACCTTGCTTAATTTTCTGAATCTCGAAAGCATCGTATAACGCGTTAATGGCGAGCTGCTTCGGGCTGTTACGGTTTAAGAATCGGTCGAATCGGTTGGCCAGAATCAGTACCAGCCACTTCCACGCCTGAACCAAAATGAAAACATAGCTAATAACCATCAGCCCGATGATCATATAGTCTGTAAAGTTGGCATCTTTCATGATTTACTGCCCCGCTTTGGCATTGATGGATGGACTCACATTACGCATCATGTGACGTTTGATATTCATGCTGCGCGCTCCTGTACTGGCCGTTGTTTGCGCTGGCGGACATCGGGATGGTGCTTAGGCTTTACGCCGGTGAACTCTTTCTGACGTGCATCAAGCCATGCCTCGACTTCGTCCCTGTTCCATGCAACGGTGCGATTCGTCATTGCAAATCGTTTAGGAAACTCACCAGCCTTCTCCATTGAGTTGATTGTTGATTCAGACATAGGAACCATCCGGAGTAATTCTTTTTTATCTACTGCTGCTTTCATTGCTTCTCCTTTGGCGGGGCAGTAGCCCCGCGACGGTTGGTTACATAGGGACTTCGTTCAACTCATCGCGACGGATGTTGTAAACGTCGGTGGCTGCCTGCAACTGTTCTTCATGTGGCGCCAGAACGTGGGCGCCGTATTTATAGGCTTTGTCCAGTTCTTCCACGCTTGCGGCTTTGTTTGCCGCTTCGGTAAACGCAGCCAGCAGATCATCAGGCGACCGCTCATCTTGGTTCACTGCCTTGATCTCTTTTTCCGGCTTCTTGCCGTTGATAAGGCTATTTACGCCGGCGGCGCTGGTGGCGGGTGGGGTGACGTCGCGTTCAACGCGTGGTTTGGTTTCCTCAAGCTCGTCCGGGGTATAGACACCCAGCAGAACATCAGGGGCATGTAGGCGTGACCAGCGTTTGGTGCACAGGTATGCCAGTTGTTGCTTTGGATCGTGTTCCCAAAGCGGTGAGTTGCGCACGCCGGCATCTTTCATACTGATAGTGAGGTAGCGAGGTTCGGTTTCTCCGCGTAGAGTTGCCCATACCGTTACCGTCAGATCGGCAGACTTATCATTTTTGCCGTTTACCTTCGACCAGTCGCCATCCCATTTGTAATTAAGGCGGGTGGCCAAAAGATTGGATGATGAGACTACTGCGTTAACAAGCTGCGCCTCATAGCCAAGCGATCCGTTAACAACATGGGTTTTCTGCGCTACAGCAAATGGGTTCATACCCCACTGCGCCGCTTGCATCGTTACTGCCAGGCAGTCCGCTGGCTTTCCTGCCAGGTGCTGCGGAACGGTGGCTTTGCTTTGTGCCATCAGTTCGGCGAAGCGAACAAGCCGATCCATCCCCTCCGGGCTGAAGATAGCCGCTGCTGTTCCTACTGTGGCGCTGTGTTGAGATGTCAAAGAGAGTTCGTTGCTCATGCGTATTGGTCCTGTTTGCGCGCCCATGCTGGGCGTTGAATTTTTTCGACGCCGCCCCATTCATCAGTGATGCGGCATTGGTGATAGGTATTCAGATCCCGGCGGTAGAGTCGGTGACCCTCGTCTACGTCTGCTGCGTCGAGTTCATAAACGCGTACCGGGTAGCGGCCGCAGTCGATCGTCTCGCTGACAGCCAGGAAGAAAAATCCGGGAGTTTCGCCGGTTACCTGCTGGAATCCGTCGCGGTATAGGGCGTCCTGGACGTGATAGCGGAATTCATCGATGTGGCGAGGGAAGCGATCCATATCGGCCACCTTTTTCACATCGATGATGTAAGGGTGATCGCTTAGGTACCGGTCTGGCCGGCACCGGCACAACTCACCAGTTTCCGAATCAGTCCAGTAAAATGAAGATTCGCAATGTCCGTCAGCTTCGAGCATCCAGCGCGCTGCGGGGTGAGCCATAACGCTGTCGCGCATTAACTGAAGTTTCCGGCCTTGCTCTGCGTCCATGACGGTTTTACCGGTATGCTCGCAGTCTTTCAGGAATGCCGCTTCGGCCTCCTTTCCTGCCGTGGTGCGCCGTTTAAATTCTGGCGCGATGATGAACCGCTTGTTGAATTCGTCCGGCTCAAGCAACTTGCAATGCAGCGCCGTTCCCATGTCCAGCGCCTTTAGCTTTTCAGTGTCGACCGGTGCCGACTTGATCCACTGCAGCAGAGCCGGGTTCTTGGCGACCATGTCCAACTGAGACTTACTCACGCCGTCGCCAGCGTGGTAATCCTCGTTTGAAATGTCGTGATAGATACCTTGTTTCATCACGCCACCTCGTCGAACTGGTGGCGCCGGCGGTAGATCTCCAATGCGCGCTGACGCTTGACAAGCTCCGTTATGCAATCCCAAATTGCCGCGCCTGCCATTTCCTGGTAGTCGGTTGAGTCGGCGCCCAGGGCTAAAACCTCCGGGTCAAAGTCCGGCGGAAGGTACTTGCTGATGAAAGCGGTGAAGCCATGGATCGGCACCTTCTTATCCAGCGCCTCAACCTCTGCATAAACTGCTTCGTTGTCCTGCTCCGTGAAGCCGGCAACGATCTTTTCAATATCGATAGCCTGTTGTGTGTTCATAGTTACGCTCCGATCCGGTTGGCGGTATCGATCGCTAACCGTGTTGTAAATGCCCAGTGCAGGGCTTCATTGAAATCTGCAAACCGCCAACTGACACAGCCGCAGACGGTCACGCAGAAAATCCCGTTGATGGTTTGAGAAATCATTTTTATCTCTTTAAGTTACCTTGCTGGTAACTATTAAGGTCAAAGTAATGCACGGAATCCGTGCTGTTTCATCGCATCATCGCGGTGCCTCAATTCCTGCCTGATTGTTAAAGAGCATCATTACCTATCTGGTAACTTCTTGAGGTAATAATCGACCGTAAAAGGGGTGCTGTCAATAGTCAGTAATAGAAAAAGTTACCCAAAAGGTAACTATTGGTGGCGTGAGAAACCGCCGCATGGCGGTAACTTGTTGTCATGAAATGGGATTGTCTTGTTAGATTCGCGCCTGCTGCATCACGAACTCAATGAATGATTCGATCTTGGCTTTATCTTCGGCCGGCAACTGCGCGTATTGTGATCGATCATAATTAATCAGGGTAGGGTCTTTCGGCTTCAGCAGAAGCTCATAGCCGCGGCGCCCGAACGCACCGGCGATCGCTTCCAGGCTGTTGATGGTGATATTGCCTTCACGGCTCAGCACCCGGTTAACAGTAGACTGGCCAACGCCGGCGGCGGCACCAACTTTAGCCTGGCTGGAAAGCTCGCGGTTGTTGCTCATCCACAATTCCAGATTGCTCGCCACAATAGCGCCGACTTCGGTTTCCTCTTGCACAGCTTCGGCGCCGGCGGCCATTGCCATCATGTGATCGCGGTCCAGCCAAAACTTAGGCTTATTCGCTGCAACCTCAAGCTTGCGCGCCACCGAGTCACCGATCGTCTTGTGGTTCTTGTCTGTCGCCGGCTTCAACCAACGGCTGATTACGTTGGCATTAATCTCCAGCCGTTCCGCCAGGCGCACTTGCCGGCCATCGAAATCACGGTTGATGATGTCTCGGAGGTTCTCGCGGCGGATGTCGTTAATGCTTTTCATAGTGGTTTCACAGTCCCTTGAATAGGTTGTTGCATGTATTTAAAACAAAATTACCTAAATGGTAAACGAACCGGAGAGGTAACAAACTTGCGAAATGGCACCATTTAGGTAATTATCTGCACGATCAAACATTGAAATGAGGCAGGATATGGAGCCGTTTAACTTCAAACAATTCTGGCTGGGGATGAGCAAAGATGAGCGCGATGCGTTTGCAGAAGAAGCCGGCACCACCGCGCTTTACATCATGACGCATACGCAGAGGAAGACGCGAATGCCGAAGAAAAAGTTCATTGATCAGCTGTTTAAGGCGTGCAAGAAAAGAAAGCCGGATTTGACTAAGCAGGAGCTGGTGCTGTTCTTCTACTGATTAACAACACCATATCAAGGGTCGCTAACGCGGCCCTTTTTTATTGCTCCTCGGTTATTGGTAACAAAAATCTATTTATGGTTGATCTATTTTTGTGTTACCGCTAATCTCTATCACATTCATACACGCAAAGAGGTGGAGGACGTGAAAATTATTACCAGGACGGAGGCCGCAAAGTTAGGCCTCACCAAATACTACACCGGCGTCGCCTGCCGCAATGGGCATGTATGCGAGCGTTACACGGTGAACGGGGCGTGCGTGGAGTGCAATGCCAATCATACAAAGGCACAGCGTCAGCGGATCAGGGAAATGATTACGCTTGCCAAAGAGAGTGGCGAGGTCGCCCATGCGTGATTACGGCAAGGTGCACACGTCATTTTGGTCCAGCGATGACATGCGGCACTTGTCAGATGATGCAAGATTGCTGGCGCTGTATCTGTTGACCGGGCAGCACACAAACATGATCGGCTGCTTCCGACTCCCGGACGGATACATAACCGAGGATGTTAATTGGCCAATAGAAAGGGTTTCGAAAGGGTTACTGGAACTGTCTCAAAGGGGTTTCATAACCCGAAATCCAAAGAACAAATGGGTGTTCATTACAAATTTTATGAGATGGAACACCATCGACAACGTTAACCAGGCAGTAGCGGCCCTGAAATTGTTCGGTCAAATACCTGATGAATTCGAAGCAAAGCCAGCAATGGCGCGGGTTTTCATTGAATTGATGATGCCAATATCAGAGCACAAAAATGCGGAAAAAATAAAGGGTTGGGAAACCCTTTTGAAACCCTTCGCAAACCGTTCCGTAACCAGTAGCAGTAGCAGTAGCAGTAGCAGTAGCAGGATAAACCCCCACTCTGACGCGCGCGAAGAAAATTCGGCTGCGCCTGAAGAAGAGGATTCGCCACCATTCCCAATGAACGGGAACAACTTTGGAAAGTTTCAGATGGTGGAAGGCTGGGCGCCTGGACCCGACTTTGTGAAAAGCGCGGCACTTTGGGGGAGGTCAATTGGGAATGGATATTCACAGCCAGAGCTGGCCGAGTTTGTAACGTATTGGATCGCTGAAGGGAAAGTGTTTCAGCAAGCTCAATGGGAGCAGAAGTTTGCTCAAAGCATCGTGAAGCGTAGAGCTATCGAATCAAAATCTGGAGGCAATGATGGACGAATTCAACAAGGCGCCAATACAGGCGGCAGAGCTGTCGAGAGAATACGGGCAGCAATCGCTGCTGAGCGCGAGCGAGAAGGCATACCACCTGTGGGAAATGATGGGCGAGATGTATTCGGATCGGTGGGTGGCAAAGAACGGGACGATGCCATCATTGACCTGGAAAGCAGCGATTGGCGGGCTGAGTGAAAAGCAAATGTCTGGAGTCATGGATGCCTGCATTGCTCGTTGTCTGGCGGGTAACTCCTGGCCTCCTGATTTGGCAGAGTTCATCTCCATGGTCTCATCGGTATCAGCAGAGCAAAACCCGTTTGGTATTTCTCTGCAGGATATATCTACGGAATTTCGTTGGTACTGCCGGGATCGCGGCATGTACGACAGCGCTGAGCTTTTCCCTTGGTCGCATCCGGTTTTGTATTGGATATGCACCGACGTAAGGCAGCGCATGATCCAGTATCGCCTGACAGAAATGGAAGTTGAAAAGGCACTTAAGCAACAGCTTGAGCACTGGTGCCAGAAGGTAGCTAACGGCGGTGAGGTTCCAAGGCCAACCATGCGGCTACAAGACAAGACTAGACCACGCCCTGCATGGATGGACTTATACAAACCAAAACCGAATACGAATTGAAATGCTGAAATTACTGCGGCTACGGTAGGTAGATTGCGTTAAGTGCCTTGATGGCATGTAACGAGATGGGTTGAGCCATAAAATCGATTGTAAGGCCGCACAGAGAGTTTTAGCGCATGTGCGATTTGTGAGAGCAATCGCTATTTTTTAGTTGCAAATAATTACCTAATTGGTAATGATTACCTAAAAGGTGATTTAAGGAGTGAGCAGTGAGCAACGTAATCATCGGGATCGACCCAGGGTGTTCAGGCGCGATTGTCGTTCTGGATGACTGTGGCGTGTATCAGGACTCGATTTGCATGCCAACGGTCAAAGTCGGCACTAAGTCCCGTGTTAACGGCGCAGCAGTAGCATCGTTTCTTCGTACCTTCGACCTGACTGGTGCAGAGGCGTTTCTGGAACAAGTCGGCGCAATGCCGGGGCAGGGCGTCAGCAGCATGTTCACCTTTGGGCACGCCGCTGGCGTTGTCGAAGGGATCCTGCAGGGGCTGCTGATTCCCTACAGCCTGGTGACTCCGCAAGCCTGGAAGAAAACCGCAGGCCTGATCGGTAGCGACAAAGACGCGGCACGCAGCCGGGCAATTCAGCTTTACCCGTCACTGCGGATCCTCGACCAGAAAGCCAAAGGGCAGGCCGTAGCCGATGCACTGCTCATCGCCCGCCACGGAATCGGAGCGTAACTATGGACAACATCGACGACGCAAACGAACGCGCAGCCACATACCTGCAGGCGCAGATCGATGCAGTAACCAAAAAGTCATCACTGCCGGCGGCGCATGAATGCGACGAGTGCGGCGAAGAAATTCCAGAAGCACGGCGCAGAACCGTGCCAGGCGTCCGGCTCTGCATCGACTGCAAAGAGCTGGAATAACTGAACCAACGTACACACAGGTAAGGATTTGATAATGAAAAATATCGTTGAAAATCAAGATATAAAAACTGATAAGCCGCTGCCAATGAGTTACGAAGCACTGAAGGCTGAGCGCGATGCGCAGCAGAAGCGAGCCGACGCTCTGGCTGTGGAGAATGCGGCGCTGAAGGCCGCGGGGAATAAAATGTTCCTCAGTGCCATCAGCTTAATGGAAGACCCTGAGCTGAAAATAGACCATTCGCGAGATATCAAAGACTGGGAGCGAAACGAAACCCCAGCCACTGACGCAGCAATTGCAGCTATCCGGAATGAGGCTACCGCGCTAGCCATCAAGCATCTATGTGACTGCCAGCTTATCAGCGCTACGGTCGCGGAACTCAAATCTGACGAGCTGCGGGAGGCCAAATGAAAGAGCGCCCAGTGATTTTCAACGGCGAGATGGTTCGCGCCATTCTCGACGGCCGCAAGACCCAGACGCGGCGGGTTATCAATCCGCAACCAACACTAAGCGAGCGGACAGGGTTTAACTGGAATGGTGCCGCATACGGCATTGGTTCAACATACCGCGACACGGTAAGAAATTTTGCCAACTGCTTTAAGGTCTTCCCATTCGGCCAGGTAGGCGATCGGCTGTGGGTGCGGGAGACGTTCATGGACTTAACCGGAACCGGCATTGAAGCCACTACCGGTAAATTTGAAGGGTTCGCATATCGCGCCGACACCCCGGCAGGAAGTTATGGCGATGAAGTCCGCAAAGAGTATGGGCTGAAGTGGACGCCCTCACTTCACATGCCACGTAAAGCCTGCCGCATCCTGCTGGAAATCACCGCCGTGCGCGTTGAGCGCCTGAACGATATCAGCGAAGAGGACGCCAAGGCTGAAGGCGTAAAACCGGCTGGCGACATGCTGCCGGATTACCCAGACACATTCCTGACGCCAAAGGGCGACTTTGCTACAGCCAAAGTTGCATTCCAGCGCCTATGGCAATCCATCTACGGTGAAGACAGCTGGAACGCTAATCCCTGGGTGTGGGTTATCGAGTTTCGTCGTGTGGGAGGTGCGTGATGCCAACAAATGAACTGAAGCCTAGGGCAATCTTCCTCTACGACTTCACCGGGCTGATGGCAAAACCGTGGCTGGAAGCCGGCTACGAGTGTTGGTGCTTCGATGGACAGCACGATGCCGGCATTACCAGAGATGGTAATCATGTCCGTGTTGGCATGTGGTTCAGTGCCGGCGACAAGCTCAGCCAGGCGCGCGAGATTGCACGGATGGTGGGTGATGGCGTTGTCATGGTGTTCGGGTTCCCTGAGTGTACCGACCTGACTGTTGCCGGAGCCCGCCATTTCGAAGCCAAGCGACAGGCTAACCCGATGTTCCAGATTGAAGCAGCAGAGCTTGCCGACCTCGTCCGTATTGTTGGCGTCATCACCGGTGCGCCGTGGGCTTTCGAAAATCCTGTCGGCGTTCTGTCCAGCATCTACCGCAAGCCAGACTTTGCTTTTCAGCCATGTGACTTCGCCGGCTACCTGCCTGATGGTGATGAGCACCCGCTCTACCCGGAGGTTTACCCCGGGCGCGACCGCTACAACAAGACGACTAATATCTGGTGCGGCAATGGATTTCGCCAACCAAAAGCGCGCCACATAGCGCCGGCACAGAAAGATAACCCAGGCTGGCGACTGTGCGGTGGCAAGTCAACGAGGACAAAGAACATTCGCAGCGCAACCCCACGGGGATTTGCCATGGCAGTGTTTGAGGCTAACTCAAAGGAGTCCCAGCATGGCTAAGCGTAAGAGCAACAGACCGCAGCCTCTTACGTTCGATCAATGGCTTGAATCAGAAAACCGATTTCCATCTGACCGCCTTCGCATCGATTTAAAGGCCGCATTTGAAGCCGGGGAAGAAAGCCAGCGGATTAAGCAGCGGGCCGAGGCCCAGGAGAAAGCACAATGAAAACTCTGAATATTTCATGGCTTGGCGCATGCCCTAAATGCGACAACGAGACGCACAAAGTTGAGACGGAAAAAGGCATAGGTTGCTGGCTATATGCCGGTGACAAAATTACCTGTCCGCAGTGTGGCAATACTGGCGAAGTAGATGTCGATGATTGCGCTTTCGCGGTGTGGGATGAGAAGGAGCAAGCATTGTGAGCGTATGCATGGTTGATATTCGCCGACCTAACCAACGGATTCCTGACGTCGAAATGCCAAATCACACATGGTTTTGTGTGCTGGATATCCCCGGCATGGAAGCGCTGACAGACACCAGGAAATTCTGTGATACGGCTACCGCAACTCCAGCCAAGGCCAAGAAGATGGCTGATTTTGTTGAAACATGGACTCCGCCGGACGGTTGGTGCAACGGTAACGACAAAGAATGGCACACCAGAATGAAGGGCTACATCGTCGAGTTCCTTCGCAACTGCAACGGATTCAGAGTGAGGTAACGAGATGGACAATAAGCTGAGCAAGCTGACTGTTGGCGCATTCTGCATTCATAAAACAAAGTGGGGTCAGCGTGGGTGTGAGGTCGTCGCATTTCATAACGGCGCGGTCGTGGTTAAGCATTTCGGTAGTGGCTATCGCGGTGTCCCTGCAAACTCACTGACGGTCACAACGGAAGAAAAGGCCCGACGCACAGAGCGGAATCATTATGCGGAGGTGAGGGGTGCATTATGCGGAGGTGAAGCGTGGATAAGATAAACGCACTGAGCAAGCCGGTGGCGTATTCACTGCGATTTCGGAATATGAATGGCGAGCCTGATAAAACCATCAACGCCAACACCACTTTCTCTACGCTGGAGAAAGCCAAGGCGTATGGCCTGGGGAATCGGTATGTAACGCAAGATGACGGCAAGATAGATTGTGTTCGCGACCCGTCACAAGATCCAATCGTTGAGCCTCTCTACTCGCAAGAGTACGTCTCCGCCCTAACGCAGCGCATCGCCGAGCTGGACGCCAAGCTGGCTACGCCGGTGCGGTTGCCAGCATTACTTGCTGCCCCAAGCGAATACGCAAGCAGCATTCTATGGGCTGAGCGGGATACGCATAACGCTACCGTAATCAAGTGCGCCGACGCCATCCGCGCCGTTGGCTTCACCGTAGAGGGGGGTGAGTAGGATGACAGAATTAATCAAGCCAACAAAGAAAGGTCTATACGATGGCGCTGTTGAATATCAGACGTCAGACGATTGCCGATTTCTAGTAATGCGTGGCGACTATACCGAAGCCGATATTATCCAGGCAGCGGTAAGTCAAGACCAAATCGATAGCGACATTGCTGAGATTTGGGCGCGCACCGCTCGATATTACCAGTCCTGGTACAAGGTAAGCCCGATTGGCGGTCAGGAAGGTTACGGCAGTTGGAACCACCCACGCGATACGCCGTGCCGCGGTGCCTATTTCGCATCAACATTATGCTGGGACTGAGGGAGAATGCATGACACTAACGATCGAAAGATTGCGTGAAATCGCAGAGGATGGATTCATGGAGCATGGCGACGCTAAATTGATGGCGCGCGAACTCCTGGCTAACCGGGAGGCGCAGCCTGTAGCGTGGAGCTATGAGTGGGCCTCATGCATAACATGCGAAGGTCCACAGAATTTTAAACCCGTTATTGAGCGCGAGGCTCCGCCGCAATGGGCAATTGATGAGGGGCAGGCTAGGAATGTTATCCCGCTCTACATCGCCCCGCCAGCGCCAACTTTCCCGGAAAGGTTGCCGTGTCCTGTGCGCATCCTGCCCGGTCTTCTTTTTGGAAAAGGCGTTCCCACTGAAAGCATGTTGAATGCTCTCAATAGACGCGAAGAATATGAGGCCGAACTGGAGGCTATGGCACCAGAGCAAAGGGCTGAAAATGATGCGCGCCTTGAAAGGCTGAACGCGTTGATTCCCCAGCCGTCACCGCCAGCAATGCCAGGGATTATTACAGCGTCAATGGCAGCAGAAAAAGCATTCCGGCTTGGTGCTGTTCTTAATAGCGCCGAAGCTGAGCAATTCGCTGAAGGCTGGAACGCCTGCCGCGCCGCAATGCTGGCAGCAGCGCCAGGGGGTGGGAATGGCTAAGAGCGACGAACAACGCAAGGCTGACGCGCGCGACCGTAAGCGCGCCCAGCGGCAACGCGAAAGAGAAGCGGCTAGCAGCGCAGCTGTAAGCGGCCGGCGTCGGATTACGTTCGAGGTTAGCGATCACATCTTCGAACAGATCCAGGCCAACTGTAGTGCGCGGCGTCCCGGTAAAGAGCCGTACAGCGTCGATGAATATTTTGAACTGCTGGCGGTGCAGGACATCAACCAACTGAAGCGCCAGCTTGCGGAACTGGCCAGCCATAAATGCCAGTGCGGTGAATCTATGCCAGGCCCTGGCGGAGGTTGTTACCGCAACGGTGAGGCGGCGTGTGGTCAGACACAGATCTGGCGAGAGCTGATGTTAAAGACACTGTGACGTGTCACATGGCAAAGCGTGACGAGTCACACAACACAACATCCGCCGCTTGGCGGTTTTTCACTGCGTGTTATGATATTACCCAGGGGGTAATTTTTATGGCGAGAGACGGTAAGCTTAACGCGCAGATGGAACGCTTCTGCCAGGAACACATCAAGAACCCGGACAACCAGACCGCGGCGGCGGCGGCTGCAGGCTATAAGAATGCGGCCGTGTCGGCGTCGCGCAACATGAACAACCCGAAGGTGCAAAAGCGTATCGCGGAACTGATGAAGCAACGCAATAAGCGCACCAAGATAGGCGCTGACTACGTTCTCAAGCGGCTGGTGGAAATCGATGAGTTGGACCTCGCCGATATCATGAACGATGATCTGACGCTGAAGCCGCTTAGCTCGTGGCCGAAGGCGTGGCGACAATTTCTGTCCGGCGTGAAGGTGGCGGAACTGTTCGAAGGCCAGGGCGATGACAAGCAGATGATCGGCGTGCTCAAGTCAATCAAGTGGCCTGACAAAGTGAAGAACCTCGAGCTGATTGGTAAGCACGTCGATGTACAGGCCTTCAAAGATCGCGTAGACGTCAACGTTAACGTAACCCTGGCCGATCGTATGGCCAACGCCCGCCGGCGTGCACTGGAGAAAAACACCAAGTGAGTGATGACGAAGAGCTACTCGAGCAGCAGCTCGTTGAGGATATCGCCAGCTTCACGCATGACCCTCACGGCTACGCGCTCTATGCGTTCCCATGGGGCGAGGAAGGAACCGAGCTGCACGACTCAGCCGGGCCGCGTAAATGGCAGGGTGAGGCATTCGATGAGATCGGCGACCACCTTCAAAACCCAGCTACCCGCCATCAACCGCTGCTAATCTGCCGCGCTTCAGGCCACGGAATCGGTAAGTCTGCCTGGATCTCTATGCTGGTGAAGTGGGGCATGGACACCTGCGAAGACTGCAAGGTAGTGGTGACCGCCAACACAGAGAATCAGTTACGCACCAAGACCTGGCCGGAGATCGCCAAGTGGCAGCGCCTATCTATCACCAGCGACTGGTTTAACTGCACTGCTACCGCTATCTATGCCAATGACCCAGCTCACGCGAAATCGTGGCGAGCTGACGCCGTACCGTGGTCAGAGAACAACACGGAGGCATTCGCCGGCCTGCACAACAAGGGCAAGCGCATCATCCTGATTTTCGATGAGGCATCCAACATTGCCGATCTGGTGTGGGAGGTTGCCGAGGGTGCGCTGACGGATGAAGGAACCGAAATTATTTGGGTGGCATTCGGTAACCCTACGCGAAATATGGGGCGATTTCGTGAGTGCTTCCGCAAGTATCGCCACCGCTGGAAGGGTAAGCAGATCGACAGCCGCACAGTTGAGGGAACGAACAAAGAGCAGATCGCCAAATGGGAAGAGGACAACGGCGAGGATAGCGACTTCTTCAAAGTGCGCGTGCGCGGGACATTCCCTGACGCCTCGGAGACGCAGTTTATCCCAACTGGCCTAACTGATGCAGCGCTGGCGCGTATAGTTACAGAGCGGGATGTGGCGCACGCCCCGACAATCATCGGTGTCGACCCGGCATACTCTGGCGCCGATGACGCGGTAATCTACATGCGGCGCGGGCTGCATGCGAAGCTTCTCTGGCGTGGCAATAAAACCACCGATGACCTGATAATGGCCAAACGGATTGCTGACTTCGAAGACCAGTATCACGCCGATGCTGTGCATATCGATTTCGGGTATGGTACTGGCTTGCACTCAATCGGTAGCGGCTGGGGGCGTTCATGGACGCTGGTGCCATTCGGTAGTGCATCGAGCGACCCGCAGATGCTGAATAAGCGCGGTGAGATGTATAACAACGCCAAGACCTGGTTAAAGCTCGGCGGCGCGCTGGATGAGCGCGAGACAGCAGAGGATTTATCTGCGGCTGAGTACAAAGTTAGGACAGATGGAAAGATAGTGCTGGAGCCGAAGGAAGACATTAAGGAGCGACTCGGTCGCTCCCCAGGTTGTGGTGATGCCTTCGTGCTGACGTTCGCCTATCCAGTGACAAAACGCCAGCACGCTCTGCCCGGCGAGAAGCGCGGCGGGGCGATAACAGACTATGACCCATACGCGTAAAAAAGCCCGCGGTTGCGGGCTATTGGCGCGATCGTTTTATAATGATACGTTTCCCTTCATGTATTCTTTTGCTGCATTGATGGTTTTATCCATCCGCTGCAAAGAAGCATTTGGCTCTGGAATGTTTCGCTCCGTGCAAATCTCTTTAATCAAACCCCTGGCTATCACAAGTTCTTCGAACAGACTTGCAATTAGTTCTCTTCGTTCCATATGCAACCTCGCCTACGTTGTTCGTCATGTTGCCATCAACAGGCAGTATACAAAAAATTCTGCTCAGGGGCTGTTGTCACTTGCCTTCGTGCAGTCTCTGTTTGAGCAAATAGCCTTCAAGCATCCAGATTTTTTGCACGGCGTTGGCGCGGGCGATCTGCATGCCGATTTCGGCGTCGAAGTTTTCTGGGCTGGCGCAGGCGCTTTCGCCGGTGACGGTGAAGCCATTGCGAAGTACCAGAACGCAGAATGTCAGCAGGTGTAATGCGTCCGGCGTTGCCAGTGGGTAAGGGTCATCATGGAAATTATCAGCGGCTGACTTATCGTATCCTTGAGCAGCGGTAAAAAAATGTTCGCTGGCGATAATGCTTTCAATATGGTCAGGCGTTACACGCGGAGCGGTTTTACCTTTGGCTTGGATTTCCTGCTCGATTTCTTTGTCGTTCATCGAATGATTCCTCGTTAAAAAAATGCCCGCGCAAGGCGGGCTAAATCCTACACACAGCATTCCAGGTTAATAACGGTCACGGCTATTGGTTGTGATGGCCGGTGCTGATCTCCGGCTTGTTGGCTTGGAAGCGGAGCCATCCAACCGCTCAATTCATGGCATTTCTGCCTATGGCCGCTTGTACTTAGTACACGTCGCATCAGCCTGCGCATTCACCACAACGGAAAGAGCACTACTTAGACGCCGACAATAAATCAATCTGGTACCGGCAATGCTCTTACCTGTTGAACCATCGAGAGCACCGATACCAGTTTTATACTGTGTAAAAGTTTAAGTTGCTGGCTCGGCTTACGCTCTCAATGATTACCATAAAGGTAATTTATTTTGATTATAACGTCAACAAGTTAGTCAAAATAATTCTCATGTGATTTAATTGGTAATTATTTGGGAGGGTTACGCGCATGTGCATGAGTACGCCGAAGGTTTCAACACCGCCGCAGCCACAGGCAGCGCCGCAAGCGCAGGATGCTGCAGTGATTGATGCTGCCGATAAGGACAAGGCTCGGCGCCGTGCAGCCGCTGGCCAACAGTCGACAATCCTTACCGGTGCGCAGGGCGCCACTGGCCAGGCCAGCACCACCGGCAAAACTCTGTTGGGTGGCTGATCATGGTTGAGCAGGAATCCCGCAAGCAGTTTCTTGAAAAGCAGCTATCTCAGCTTGTAACCGCGCGGGCGTCGTATGACTCGCACTGGAAAGAGCTGAGCGATTTCATCCTGCCAAACTGCGGGCGATTCCTTACAACCGATGCCGGCCGCAATAAGCGAAACACCAAGGTTGTTGACCCTACCGGCGGGCTTGCTTCGCGCACTCTTGAATCTGGCATGTTGTCCGGCATCACCAGCCCGACGCGCCCGTGGTTTTCTCTGAGCACTCCCGACAAGCAATTGATGGATAGCTGGCCGGTCAAGATGTGGCTTTCTCAGGTCGTCGAATTAATGAACGACGTGATGAACAAATCTAACTGGTATCAGTCCCTGACGGTGCTCTATCGCTACCTTGGCACGTTTGCCACCGGTGCGATTTCCATCTTGGAAGATGAAGAGGATGTGATCCGCACGCACGTGCTGCCGATCGGAAGCTACTACATCTCGAACAGCGATCGCCTGCAGGTCGACACCGTCTTCCGCAAATTCTCCATGACCTGCCGTCAGTTGGTGGCGAAGTTTGGAAAGGAGAACGTGAGCGATGCTGTGGCATCCGCCTGGGATACTGGCTCGTTTGAAACGTGGTTCGAAGTCGTGCATGCCGTATTGCCGAACACCAACCGGGACACTGGAAAACTGAACGCGAAGAACAAGCGTTTCAGCTCGATTTATTACGAACCAGGCGGCTCCGGTGACAAGCTGCTGAGCGAGTCTGGTTTCGATGAAATGCCTATCTTGGTGCCGCGCTGGGACATCAACGGCGAGGATGCATACGGCTCATCATGCCCGGGCATTCTTGCGTTGGGCGGCGTTAAAGCGTTGCAGCTTCAGCAGAAGCGCAAAGACCAGGCGATCGACAAGCTGGTTAACCCGCCAATGATGGCGCCAAGTTCGATGAAGAATGAACGCCTGTCGTTGCTGCCTGGCGATGTTTCCTATTACAACGGCGCCGGCGACACGGCTGGATTCAAACCGGTTTACGAGATCAACCCCCGCATTCAGGAACTGCTCGGCAGTATTCAGGACGGTCGCCAGCTTGTTAATGAGTGCTACTTCGTTCCGCTGTTCAACATGTTCAGCAACATAAACACCCGCAGCATGCCGATCGAAGCGGTCAACGAGATGCGCGACGAGAAGATGCTGCAGATCGGCCCGGTGCTCGACCGCCTGAACGATGAACTGCTGGACCCGGCTATCGACCGGATTTTCAACATTATGATGCGCCGCGGCATGTTGCCACCGCCTCCGGATGAATTGCAGGGGCAGCCGCTGCGCGTGGAATACACCAGCGTGATGGCGCAGGCGCAGAAGTCTGTTGGCATTGGCTCTATTGAGCGCTTTGTCGGTTTCATCGGGAATATGGCTGCGGCAGGGTTCCAGCAGGCCGCTGACAAGCTTGATGTTGACCAGGCGATCGATGAGTACGGCGACATGCTTGGCGTTCCTACGACGATCACCAAATCCGATGAGCAGGTGCAGGCAGAGCGCGAACAGCGCGCGCAGCAGCAACAGGCAGCGCAGAGCCTGCAGATGGGCGCCGGTGCAGCGGATATCGCGAAGACTCTCAGCCAATCAGGAACTGCAGACCCTAACTTACTGACCAGCATTCAGCAGGCTATGCAGCAAGGCCAGGTGGCGCAGCAATGATGACTCGCGAGCAACTCCAACAGCGCCACGCTGACGACGTGAAGAAGGTGATGGCAACTGAGAGTGGCCGCCGTTTTGTATGGGGGCTTCTCGATCAGGCTGGTGTGTTTCGCATCTCATTCACCGGCGAGGTGAATAGCACAATTTTCAATGAAGGTAACCGCAATTCAGGGCTGGCGCTATTCAATGATGTGTTGAAGTTCTGCCCCGAACTGTACCTAAAGATGGCCGCCGAGGCCGAGAAAGACAGAGAGGCTAATCATGGCAACACAACGCCAGAAAGTGATCCGGAATGACGGCTGCGTGCAAGTCGTTAAGGTTCTGAGCGGCGGCGGTTCCTCCGTTGCTTGGGGTGACATTACCGGCAAACCAACCACGTTCGCACCGCCGGCGGCATCCGCTTCTGTAGTAGGCGGCGTGAAGCAGGCTGCAACCCAGGCTAACTCAACCGCAACCGATGTGGCTGGGTTGGTAACTGACCTTAACGCTCTGCTGGCCAAGTTTAAGGCCGCGGGGATCATGGCTTAAGAGGCAACGCATGAACTTGTTCGAACGTTTGATGTATCGCCGTCTGTGCTCTGAAGCTCCGCCAGAAGGTGGAGATGGTGGCGCAGCACCTGCAGCAACCGGCGATAACCCGGCAGCAGCTGCCAATTCAGATAATCCGGGGGAAGGTGGCAACCCGGAAGGCGAAGGAAAACAGGAAGGCAGCAAGACGGCCGAAGAACTTGCTGCTGAAAAAGACGCGAAAGAGAAAGCCGATAAGGAAGCTGCGGAAAAAGCGGAAAAGGAAAAGAAACCCGCTGCGCCGGATAAATACGAGTTCACTCCGCCTGAAGGCCAGGTACTGGATGCCAATGCTCTGGCTGTGTTTGAGCCGATCGCCAAAGAACTGGGATTGAGCCAAGAGCAGGCGCAAAAGCTGGTCGACATCTACCCGCAGATCCAGCAGCAGCAGGCAGAAGCCTGGAGCAAGCAAGTTGCTGATTGGGGCGAGCAGGTAAAGGCCGACAAAGAAATCGGCGGCGACAAGTTCAACGCCAGCGTAGGCGCAGCACAGCGCGCGCTGGATCAGTTCGGCAACACAGAGTTGCGCGAATACCTGAATGCGAGCGGCCTGGGTAATCACCCGGCATTGGTTCGCTTCTGTGCAAAAGTCGGCAAGGCGATGGCTGAAGATACCTTCGTCGTGCCAGGTCAAGGCGGTCAGCGTAGCGCGGCCGACATTCTCTACGGTAATAAGGAGTAACATCGAATGGCTATTAAAGGCACTAACGCGCTGACGCTGGCAGACCACGCAAAGCGCATGGACCCGGACGGGAAGATCCCCGCAATCGTTGAGTTGCTTTCTCAAACTAACCCTTTCCTTTCGGATATGGTGTTTGTTGAGGGCAATCTTCCTACTGGTCACCGAACAACTGTTCGCACGGGTTTGCCTTCAGCAACCTGGCGCCTGCTTAACTATGGCGTGCAACCAAGCAAATCTACCACCGCCCAAGTAACTGACAGCACTGGCATGCTGGAAGCTTATGCAGAGATCGATAAAGACCTGGCGGATTTGAACGGCAATACCAATGAGTTTCGACTGTCAGAAGATCGCGCGTTCATTGAGGCGATGAATCAACAGATGGCTGAAACGGTGATCTATGGTGATACGCGCATCAATCCGCAACGCTTCACTGGCCTGGCTGCTCGGTATAACGACAAGTCTGCCAAAAATGCACAGAACATCGTCGATGCTGGCGGCACCGGTTCTAACCTGACGTCAATCTGGTTGGTTGTCTGGGGTACAAACACAGTCCATGGCATCTTTCCTAAAGGTAAAGCTGCAGGTTTGAGCCACGTTGACAAGGGGCAAGTCACCCTTGAAGACCAGAACAAAGGGAAATACGAAGGCTACCGCACTCACTACAAGTGGGACAATGGTCTGACTGTTCGCGACTGGCGCTATGTGGTTCGCATTGCCAACATCGACACCACCAAGCTGGGCGCCGACGATGGCCCGAATCTGGCTAAGCTGATGGTGCAGGCCTTGCATCGCATCCCTAACCTGCAGATGGGTAAGGCTGTGTTCTATATGAACCGCGATGCGGCTGAATACCTGGACATTCAGGCAACTGAAAAAGCCTCTCTGGCAATCAGCGTTAAAGAAACCGAAGGCGTGTGGTGGACTTCGTTCCGCGGCGTGCCAGTGCGTACCTGCGATGCTCTGCTGAGCACTGAATCTCAGGTTCAATAATCCCGGCTGAGCCGCCGGGTGCGGCTCTCCTTTCTCAATGATGGAGAGACAAAATGATCCTCGACTATCTGAATATGTTCTCGCAGGCGCAGGCTGTTACGGCAACCGCGCCTTCTACTGACGTTATCGACCTCGGGCCGCTGTATGCCGGCAATGATGTACGCGATATCGGCCCTGGCTACCCGGTTGAGTTCATCGCCCAAGTGGCTTCCACTGCAGCTGCCGGCGGTTCCGCTACCGTAACGATCAGTCTGCAAACCTCCAAGACCAGCGATTTCGCCAGTGCAACCACGTTGCTGCAGACCGGTGCAATCGCAGTTGCTGATCTGAAGGTTGGTTATCGCTACGTGGCCACTGTTCCACACGGTGTTCAGCGCTATTTGCGCGTCAACTACACCGTGGCTACTGGCCCGTTGACCGCCGGTACTTTCACTGCTGGCCTGCTGCTGGATGCTGATGCACAACGCAGCTATGCAAGCGCCTTCAACATCACTGCTTAACGGGGCGTGACATGTCACAACTGAAAATGTACCGCGTCACACGGAAGTCATTCATCAACGGGCATCTGCTGGAAGAGGGCGACACCATCGAATACGGCGGAAAGGCTGGCGACAACCTGCAGCTGATCGATGGTGATGGCAATTTGCTGGAAGAGGGCGGCGGCGACAGCGACGATAGTGCGAAGCTGGCCGCGCTGCAGCAGCAGTATGAAGAAATCTTTGGCACCAAGCCGCACCACAATGCCGGTGTGGCAAAGCTGACCGCCGACATTGAAGCCAAGCGCAAAGAGTTAGGCATCAACTAACAAAGGGGCTTCGGCCCCTTTCTTTCCTGGAGTCCTCGCATGAAAACCGTAAACCTCAAGATCGGCACAGACACCTACGAAAGCGAAGGCGGAAAGCCTGAGACTCGCGACGAATATCCGTGGGGACTTCGCTTCACGCTGAACAATGACACTTTGGAAAAGCTGGGGATCCAGCTGCCAAAGGTCGGCGAGTCATTGACCATTGGCGGCATGGCTAAAGTGCTGTCTGTCTCTACGCGCACAGAAGGCGACAAAGCCGAAAGCAGCGTTGATCTGCAATTCACCGATATTGGCGTAGAGCCGGCGGCCGCGCCGCAGCGTTCTGCTGCCGACACGCTTTATGGCGACGCAGGAGGCGAGTGATGGCATCCGTTATCCAGATCTGCAATGTGGCGCTTGGGCGGCTTGGCAACAGCCGAGTGATTGCCAGCCTGACGGAAAAGAGCAAAGAAGCTGCGGTATGCTCGCTGTTTTATGAAGACTGCCGCGACGCAGTGCTGGCTGATTTCCCGTGGAGGTTCGCCACAAAGCGCGTGGCGCTCGCCGATCTGGATATCGAACAGCCTGATTGGCAATACAGTTACCGCTACCCGGTGGACTGCCTGCGCATTGTTGCGATCGTCTCTCCAGACGGGGAGCGCTTTATTACGCCAGAACGGCGCGTGCCGTATGAGGTCGGTTCTGATGAGAATGGCACCGGCCGTTTGATATTGACTGACCTGCCTAAAGCATGGCTGCGCTACGTGACTCGCGTCACCGACCCCAACATGTTTGATGCAGAGTTCCGCGATGCGCTTAGCTGGCGCCTGGCCGCTGAAATCAACATGCAGATCACTGGCGATGCCAGTCTCGGTAATCGTGCCGAGCAGAAATACCAACTCACCATTTCGTCAGCTTCAACACTGAGTATGAATGAAACCCAGGAGCCGCCGGCGCCGTGGTCTGATGTTTCCGACGCGAGGGCATCATAATGACAACCAGCCTCATTCAACCGTCCTTTGCTGGTGGCGAGGTATCGCCAAGCCTTTACGGCCGCGTTGACCTGGAGAAATACCAGACGTCACTGCGCCGCTGCCGTAACTTCATCGTGCGCCAATATGGCGGCGTTGAGAACCGCCCGGGAACGCGCTATGTGGCGCCGGCAAAGTTTCCCGATCGCAAGTGTCGTCTGATCCCGTTTCAGTTCAACACGGAGCAGACCTATGTGCTCGAGGTCGGCGACCACTACTTCCGCGTGTTTATGGATGGCGCTCAGGTTGTCTACTCATCTGGCGCCAGTGCTGGCCAGCCTGTCGACGTAACAACGCCGTGGGCCGCTGCAGATATCGACCTGCTGAAATACACGCAGAGCGCAGACGTTATGACAGTTTGCCATCCTAACTACCCGCCTATGGAAATACAGCGCTATGCGCACGATGACTGGCGCACTGCTGAAGTGGAAACAAAAAACGGTCCGTTTAACACTATCAACGTTGATGAGTCAATTACCATTTACGCAAGCGATCGCAGCGGAAATGTAACGCTTACAGCAAGCTCTGCAATTTTTAAAGCATGGCATGTTGGCAAGCTATTCTATGCGGAGCAAAAGAATATCGATGGCACCCCACGCTGGGAAACTGATAAGCCAGTTGCAGTTGGTGACTACTGCCGATACTCATTCAACTTCTATCGTTGCATAAATGCTGGACCAAAAGGACACACCGGGACAGTAGCACCTTCACATACTGATGGCGCTCAATGGGATGGCTGGGGAAATGCAGATCAAAACGGAGTTTGCTGGCAATATATTCATAGTGGCTCTGGGATTTTAAGAATCAATAGCGTGGCAGCTGATGGCCTTACCGCTAATGCTACAACTATAACGGAGTCGGACGGAGTTCAGGAACTTCCGTTAGCAATGGTTGGCGCCGAGAATGCAACATACAAATGGGCGCATTATGCCTGGAATGGCGACGCCGGTTATCCTGGCACTGTCGTGTATTTCCAGCAGCGCTTGATGTTTGCCGGATCGCGCAGTCAGCCGCAAACAGTATGGACCAGCCGCAGCGGCGACTATAAGGACTTTGGCACATCAAACCCTACTGTTGACGATGACGCGATCGCCTATACCTACGCCGGGCGCCAACTTAACCAAATACGGCACCTGATCGACGTTGGCTCTCTCGTCGCGCTAACCAGCGGTGGCGAATACAAGGTGAACGGGAATCAGCAAGGAACGCTAACCCCGTCGGCCTTCCAGTTTTCAAGCCAGGGGCAGAATGGCGCCAGTCATGTGCAGCCGATCGCCATCAGCAACGTCGCCCTATTCATCCAGCAGAAGGGCGGCGCGGTGCGCGATCTTGCCTATTCGTTCGACGTCGACGGCTTCCAGGGTTCTGACCTGACCATCCTCGCTAACCACTTCTTTACCGGATACCAGATTACCGATTGGGCGTTCTCCATCACGCCTATGTCGATCGTTTGGTGTACGCGCAATGACGGCGCGCTGTTGGGATTAACCTACCTACGCGATCAACAGGTGGCAGCCTGGCATCTCCATCCTGGCGCCGGCCGCTATGAATCAGTGTGCAGCATTGCCGAAGGAAACGAAGATGCGCTCTATTGCGTGGTTGAACGCACCATCAATGGCCAGCAGCGACGCTATATCGAGCGTATGCAGAGCCGCCTATACGATGTGATGGATGATGCCTTTTTCGTTGATTGTGGCCTAACGTATGACGGCAGGAACCGTGACGCCAGCAAAACCATGACTCTTACCGGTGGCGCAGGTGACTGGCCATACGATGCAGAGATGACGTTGACAGTGGCCGGCGCCAGTTACTTCACGGCTGGCGATGTTGGCAGTGAAATCCACATGCCTTATGTCGAGGATGATGTAAGCAAGGTGCTGAAGTTGCCGATCCGTTCAGTCGCAAGTGGCAACCAGGCAACCGTTACCAGCAACCGAAATGTGCCGCCGCAGTACCGTGGTGTCCCGGTCAGTGACTGGAGCATGGCGCGCTCTGCATTCGCAGGACTTGACCACATCGAAGGCCAGACCGTGAGCATTTTGTCAGATGCCAGCGTTGAGCCGCAGAAGGTTGTAAATGCTGGCGCTATTAAGCTGGAGAAGGCTGGCGCCGTTGTGCATGCGGGCCTGCCGATCGCTGCGGTCATTGAAACGCTGGACGTTAACCTGAACGGCAACGAAACACTGCTGGATAAGAAGAAACTCTTCACGGCCGCATCATTGCTGGTGAATGAATCTCGCGGTGTGTTTGCCGGCACGCCAGGCGGCGAGATGTACGAATACGCGCAACGCAACGATGAATTTTATGATGACCCGGTCGAACCGAAGACGGGAACCATTGAATTACAATTGGATGCCAACTGGAGCAAGAACGGCCGGCTGATTGTGGAACAGAACGACCCGCTGCCGATGACCATTCTCGCAGTTATCCCGCGCGTAACCGTAGGAGGCATTTAGTGCGCAAGGTTGAAGTTGTCGAAGCCACCCTGGAACACGTTGCGGCGCTCCTGCCGCGCGTTCGCCAGGCTGACGCTGATGAGTTCGAGGCGATGAGTGGCAAGACGCCGGCTCAGGTTCTTGAGCTGGCGTTGCGCACCTCGGCATTTGCTTTCGCTGGGCTTATCAATGGCGAGGTGGTGACCATCTTCGGTGTGGCGCCACGGTCAATGATAACCGGCTCCGGGGTTCCGTGGCTGGTTGGTTCTGATCTGCTTGAAAGATACCAGGCCACTTTCCTCCGCCGGTGCCGGCCAGTTCTGCGTCTTTTCCTACAGCATTATCCAGAGTTGGAAAACTACGTCGACGCACGCAACACCGCGGCTAAATGCTGGCTGCACTGGCTGGGTTTCACCATCCATGAATCTCAGCCTATTGGCCGTGCCGGGCTTCCATTCCACAGATTTGAAATGAGACGAGGTGATCATGTGTGAGCCAACAACAATCCTTGCAGGCTCGGCGCTGGCTCTCGGTGCAGTTAGCGCTTATGGCCAATATCAAACTGGGCAGCAACAGGCAAGGATAGCCAACGCCAACGCAGATGCACAAGAGATCGCCGCGCGCGACACGATTAATGCGGGCAATGATGCGGCTTATCAGCAGCGCCAGCAGACACGCCAGCTACAGGGTCAGCAGGCTGCAGCCTTCGGCGCCGGCGGCACTGACATGACCAGTGGCAGCGCACTGAATATCTTCGGCGATACAGCGGCCGGCGGCCAGCTTGATGCTCTGACCACCGTCAATAACGCAGAGCGCCAGGCGGCTGGCCTTAACTTCCAGGCTGGTGTTAGTCGCGCCCAGGGGCAGATCGACCGCAACGCGGCAAACCTTGGGGCAGCAACGACAATCCTGAATTCTTCGCTTACCGCATATGGCGCTTATAAATCATCTGGCGCGCTGGATAAGCCCGCCAATTCAGGTGGTGCCAACTCTGCAAGTGCGGTGGGCAAGACACAAAACACCCTAAGCGCCGCTGGTGGTGGCCGATATGGCTACAAAGGCGGGTATAAGAACTTCAATTTCTAAGGGAAATATCATGCCAATTGTCCCAACTTATCAGCGCCAATCGCAATCACAAGCGGCGCCGGTTAATACGCAGGATTTGCGGATCCCAAAAGACAACGCTTTAACTGCGCTGGCGGACGTAGGTTCTAATGCATTGGGTATTTATCAGCAGCAGCGGGAACGCGAAGATCTGGCATTCGCGCAAGATGCCATGTTGAAGTATCAGCAAGATGCTGATGACCTGATCAATAACCCACAGACCGGACTGATCACTAAGCAGGGTGCTAATGCTATTGGGCAGGGTGAACAGGTGGCCGCACAACTAAGCCAGATGGCTAGCGCTGCCTTTGACTCGATTCCAAACGGCCCGGTTAAAGAGCGATTCAGAAATCAGTTCCAAATAGCTGGCCAGCCTCTGGCTAATCGCGCTCGGCAATACGAAGTAGGGCAACGACAGCAGTTTGAGGCAAATCAGCAGACTGGAGTGCTGTCTAATCTGCAAAGGCAGGGCAGTGATAATTATGACAATCAGGAGATTATCGGTAGTTCGTTAACTCTTGGTGGCAATCAGATAGTTTCTTACGGACAGGCCCATGGGCAAAGCCCGGAAGAGATTGAAGCTAACTGGAATGAATATCGTGAAGGGTTGGGGCGTGGAGTTCTCCGGGCGCGTGTAGCTTCTGGAAAGTTCCAACAATACCTTGATCGTAATGGGGAGCCGTCAGACCTTGGCGGGGTGTCTCGCTTCTCTGCTCATGGCAATTCGTCTGCTGCGCGTGGGCTGCGCAATAACAACCCTGGAAACATTGAGGCTAGTGACAAAAACCCATGGGAAGGACAGATAGGCAGCGATGGGCGCTTTGCCAAGTTTGAAACGCCTGAACATGGGATTCGGGCACTGGGTAAGAACCTTCTTACTTATTACCAGAAACACGGATTAGATACTGTTGGCGAAATCATTACCCGCTGGGCGCCCCCAAAAGAGAACAAAACTGATGCTTATATTAAAGCCATTTGTGATCAGCTCGGCGTTGCTGCAGACCAGCAAATAGATGTTACCAACCCGCGCACCTTGGCAGCGCTTTGTGCCGGCATTGTGAATCATGAGAACGGCAGCCAACCTTATACCGACGAACAAATTGTTGCCGGCGTCAGTGCTGCTATCGGCATCACTGCTCTACCAAGCTCAAAGCGACGCACTGGTGATCTGGCATTCGATATTTCAAGTCCTGCCGATCAAGCATCCTACCTTAGCCAGATGCAGGCAATGCAGAATCAGTATCGTGCACAGCAATCTGATGCGCTTGACCAACAGGTGAAAAATATTTATTCCGCAACTGACGAAGGCTTGCAGCCAGATTACGTCCCAAGCCAGCAGGCTTTTATCAATTCGGCAAAGACCCCTGAGGTTGGACTGCGTAAGTGGCAGGACATGCAGGATCAGTTGCGCTATGGCGCTGCGATTGCCGCTGCTAAAAACATGACTCCTGGTGCGCGTGATGACCTGCTTCAGCAATTGCGGCCAACGGATCCGAATGCATCTAATTTTGCAGCCAACCAGCAGCGCTGGGACAAAATGCAGGCGAAATTTAAGCAGCTCGATGCCGAATGGGAGAAGAACCAGGGGAGCGCGCGATTCTCTTCATCCTTGCAAAATAATTTTCCCTTGGACCCGAACGACAAAAACAATCAGGCAGCAGCTGATCACTACTTTGATCAAAAGGTTGCCCCCGGCTTCAACATCAACAACGCCGACAGCTTGAACCAGGTCGCAGAGATAACTACTAAATCCGGCATGCTGCCGACGCAGATCAAGACGATGCTCACCGCTGGGGCAACATCGCGCGATCCTGCTGTCGTTGTTCCTATGGCTAAGATGTACGGACAGATTTTTGACAACAATCCGGCGGCGGCCACAGGTGTTGATAAAGGCGCGATGGCGTTTTACTCGAAAGTTTATGCCTATGACCGCGCCGGCGTGCCTGCAGAGAAAGCGGTCGATATGGCATACAACCAGGTCTATCAGCAGGACGATCGCTTGAAGCAGATGATTAGCCAACAGGTCAGGGATAAAGACTACATCAAGGCTAGAGCAACCGCAGCGCAGGATAATATCAATAGTCTTTCGCCGTCGTGGACCAGCTTCGGTGCGCCAAGCATCAGCGCCGCAGGGCAGGCTAATCAGTTGTACCAACGCGACTACCAGACCATTTACGATGCGAACTTTGCACAGACCGGCGGCGATGCTGATCAGGCCAAGGCAATGACTAACGCCATGATTAAAAAGGTGTGGGCGGTATCGACCATCAACGGCAAAGAAGAGGTGATGAAGTATGCCCCTGAAGCCGTTTATGGTGTGACTAACGGTTCTGGTAACTGGATCAAAGGTCAGTGGGAGGAAGAGAAAAAAGCATTGAAAGGCGCTGCGTTTGGCGGCGCGCGAGATGATACCGATTTGGTTTTGGTTCCCGATGCTGTTACGCCACGCGATCAGAGTTACAGCGTTATGGTGCGCCAGAAGAACGCAGAAGGCTATGACGATGTTCGCCCGTATTACGGCGAAAATGGTATGCCGTTGCGATTCAGGCCTGAGCAAAAAACCTCGCCTATGTACAAGCAAACTATGGATATCCAGCAACAGAGGGTTGATGCGGCGCGCGCTGCTCGGCAGGAAGAAAAACAGCCGGCATTCACAAGCCAGCAAGGATATACACCGCCTGATTTTACTAAACCATTTGGCGCCGGCATTGCCAACCAACTGCCGAGCAACATCACCGCAGGAGGTCAGTAATGCCAACGTATGAGATGAAGCCCGATGAGCTGCTGTCTGCTGATGTACAGAGCATTCCTCAGCCTGATGACAGTGCAGCATATATGGAAACGCCGTCATTGCTTTCAGCGTTGAATCCATTCACCGATAATCAGCAGGTTCAGCGCGGTCGTGACGCGGCCTTCCGAATTGATAACTCCCTGGGAAGTTTCATTGCCACTGCGCCATTCAGCCAGTTTGACAAGGTTGATGGGTATAACCCTTTCGACAATGATGCGGCCGATCTTAAAGGATATGAGGATTATGCAGACTCATTCATTGATGCCGGCTCTCCTGACGAGACGCGCGCCATAAAGCAGCGTATCGATCAGCAGATGCAGGACAGGCAATACCTATCAGAAACTGGCGGAGCAGGGACAATATCAAGCTTGGCGATGGGGCTTATCGATCCTATCAACCTGGCATCGATGTTTGTCCCTGCCGGCGCGGTGGTGCGCGGAGGTGAGGTTGCGGCTACTGCAGGTAGGTTTGCCCTTGCCAATGCCGTCGGCGGTATCGCGTCCGAGGCTGCGCTTAGCGCCACCCAGGAAACTCGGACATTGGATGAGAGCGCGGTTAACGTTGCTGTTGACGCAATGGTTGGCGGAATACTCGGGGCTGGGGCGCAGTTGCTTGCCGGTGCCGGTCAGCGTACCGCGGTATCTCAAGCGGTTTCCAGTAACCTACGTGGCAATGATTCTCCGCAGAGCATCGGCGCGGCGCAGGTTTTCAACACAACGCTGGATCAGGAACAGCTTGCAGGTGTTGGGTTAATCAACAAAACGTTGAGCGTTAATCCTGGCGGCCGCCTGGCTCAATCGCCATCCCGCGCGTCGCGGGCAATCAATCAGCAACTGGCAGAGAACAACTATTTCTTTGCGAAGAACGATGAAGGGTTGGCAACGTTCACCGCGGCTGAAACCAAAATCAAGCAATATGATTCCATGCTGTACAAGCAAATGGAGTCAACAAAGGACGCTTATCAGGCGTACAGCAAAAACATCCGCGCCGCCGGCGGTAAGCGAATGAACTTTGTTGATTTCAACGAGGCCGTTGGCATGGCTATGCGCCGCGGCGATCAGAGTGACATTCCTGAAGTGGCACAGGCTGCTGCTCAGATTCGGCCAATGTTCGAAACAACAAAGGTCCGCATGCAGGAGCTTGGTATTCTTCCAGAGGATGTCGACGTCTCCACGGCGCAAAGCTACCTGCCTCGCATTTATAAGTTCGACAAAATTCTCTCTGATCGCACTGAGTTCCGAGGGCGCATTGCTAACTGGATTCAGGGCATCAGTGCAAAAGGCGCGGATGCGGCCGGCGCTCGCATTGAGAAGATCGATTCAGGTCTGTCTGCAGCAGCAGAAGCTGAGCCGCGCGCAAAAGCATTGGCTGACGAAATTTCCGCAGCAGAGTCATGGTCAGGCCGTAAAACTGAACTTATGGACGAGGTTGGCAACAGGACGAAACTGATCGGCCAGGAGCAGGACTTAACAGCCAGGCTCGAGAAGCAACAGGCGCAACTGGCCACAGCCAAAAATCAGAAGCTGATCACCCGGCTTAACAAAGAGGTTTCTGACTTGCGCACCAAGCTGGATGACGTTGCCAGGGCAAAGGAGGAACTTCCAACCCTGCAGCGCCATCTTGAGTTGCTGGATAATCCACGCAAGCACCGCTCAGAGCTGCGCAAGCTGCAGAAGAAGGCCAACTCCACGACCAGACTGAATGCAAGCCGTGAGCGCGCGCTGAAGGCGATGGAGCCACTTTCACGAGAGGAAGCAGAGGATGCCGCAGATGAAATCGTCAACAAGATTATTGGCGCTCCTTCTGGTCTGGTTCCCGCTCAGCTGCTGCCTGAAAAAATAATCGGCCGAGCTGGCTTCACTAAGAGCCGAAGCCTGCTTATCCCAGACGAACGGATTGAGGACTTTTTGGAGTCTGACATCAACCACGTCATGGAAAGCTATCTACGCCAGGTAGGTCCGGAGATCGAACTAACCGCGCAATTCGGTAGCAAGGATATGGGTGAGCAGATCCGACAGGTATCTGAGGAATACACTCAACTGATCAAAGATGCCAAGACGCCGAAGGAACGTGCGAAGCTGGAGAAGCAACGTGAAGCTGATCTTCGCGACATTGAGGCAATGCGAGATAGGTTGATCGGTACTTATGGAGCACCAAAGGACCCGCGGAGCTTCTTTGTCCGTGCCGGCCGTGTCGCGCGAAACGTCAACTTCCTGCGCCTGCTGGGTGGCATGACAATATCGGCCGCCACCGACTTGATGCGTCCTGTCATGCAGCACGGTTTAAGCAAATCACTTCGCCCAATGGGCGCCATGCTCCGAAACATGGCCGCGGTGAAAGTGGCAACCAAAGACCTGCGTGAAATGGCTGTCGGCCTGGATTATGTACTATCTACCCGAACGAAGGCCATTGCTGATCTGACTGACCCATACAGCCGACGCTCTGCTTTTGAGCGTGGACTTAACTGGGGTACGCAGAAATTTGGTAACTGGACGCTGATGAACCAATGGAACAGCGCATTGAAGTCATGGTCAGGCCTGATCATTCAATCCCGCATCCTGGACAATGCACAGTTGCTGGCAGCAGGGAAAGAAGTTCCCAAGAAGGAAGTCAGAAAGCTGGCGCAAATCGGTATAGATCAGAGCATGCTGCGCCGTATTGGTGAGCAGTTTGCGAAACATGGTGAGGATATGGACGGGCTTCTGACTGGCCATAGCCATCTGTGGGACGACCGTGCAGTGCGTGAGTCTTTCCAATCTGCCGTATTGAAAGACGTTGACTCTACCGTCGTCACGCCGGGCGTTGGCGATACGCCATTGATGATGAGCAACGAAGTAGGCAAGATGATCCTGCAGTTCAAGACCTTCATTTTCGCGCAGCACAACCGGGTGATAGCCTCTGGCATTCAGCAGGGCGATGCATCGTTCTACCTTGGCGCCATGGGGACTATAGCGCTCGGCGCAATGGTCTACGTCATGAAGCAAAAGCTCAGCGGCCGTGATATCGACTACAGCCCTAACAACCTGGTGAAAGAGGGTATAGACCGCGCCGGCATGATCGGCTGGTTGTCGGAGCCACTGAACGCCGTGGAGAATATCAGCGGCGGGCGGTTCGGCCTTGGCGCCATGTTTGGCGCGCCGCCGGTATCCCGATTCCAGAGTCGTAACGCAATCGGCGCTCTGCTGGGGCCAACGTTCGACATGGCTGGCGATGGGGCGGTGATCGCCAATGGTGTGCTGAACGGAGAATTTGACAGCAAGCAAGTTCATGCTGTAAGAAAAGTTATGCCATATCAGAACCTTTGGGCAATAGCTCCACTACTTAACGAAGTTGAGGAACAACTGAAGTGAAGAAAACGATTATTACTTCAATATTAATCATTTCTTTTACCCCTGCATTGGGTAATGCTGAAACAGGTGATGATTTATTGAAATATACTAAGTCAGCTAATAAAGTCATGAGTGGCGATAACGCGTCTACAAAAATAGACTATCTTAATGCAGGTCAACTTCTTGGGTTTGTTACTGGAGTTGTAGACTCGCTTAATGCAGTGGACTTTTGCATTTCACCAGAAGTTAAAAAGCGGGTTTTGGTTGATACGGTTTCTAAGTACCTGGAGGAAAATAAAGGTAAAAACAGCATTCCTGGTAGCATGTCTGTGTCCTTTGCCTTAGGGAAGGAATACCCATGCACCGAAAATAGAAAGCAATGCATACATTTTGGTGGCAAATATTGCGAGTCATGGTGAGCGTATTAAATCGCAATATATTATTATTTACATAATTTAAATTGGTGATTACATGCAAGCAATAGGTTTTATCATTTACTTAGCGATTGGTGTCGTACAGTTAGCAGCAGTGATGGCAGGCCTTCAGGGACATGGTGGGGTTTGACAGGCGAAGGGCATCGCATACATCGGTTGCGACAAACCACGGTGATCCGTTGATTTCTACTGCGCGGATGTTTGAGGATGATTCGAAGCTGAAGATGGTTGCTTGAGTTTTCATAGTGATTTCCTATTAGTTGGATAATCACCACCGCCGACGCCAATCAGCTGGTGGTGAGCTGGACAAGGTTGGCGTACCGGCCTAATAGGATACCGGCGCATCTTTCGATGCCCCTGCCCAGCCCACCATTGAGATGTAGCTGGACCGCACAAACAAAAAAACACGCAGTGCGCGTGTCATGTGCGCCTATTAGTCAGTTTCGGGACGCCAATCCCGGCATCAGATTTTGCTGATGCGCTATTACTGTGGCGCAGGTTTGCGAGAAAGTAAATGTACCAATTTGGTAACTATTTTGCGAGCGGGATTGAGAAAAGATTACCTGAGAAGCAGCCGGGCTAGGCCCGGCTAGGTGTTGACGATGGTAATTATTGTTCCAACTGGTGAGTAATAAATTGCGAATGTGTTTTGATTTGTTCCTTCATTTTTTCATTTTGTGTGACATAGTTCACTAAAGCATTCAGTTCCAGCATAGCACCGCCGATCTCCGAACCGTCATCATCGAGTTCCTTCAGCAGCGTTTCCAGTAGTGAAGCCTTAGCTAATCCCGCGATCCCTTCGCGCGTGTTAACGCTTTTCTCCAGCATCCTGCTGGCCGGGTAGCTGTACTTCTTCATTGCGTAATGCACCTCGCTCAGCTCGTAACTACTGTATAAATAACCATATATAAAAATGATTAGTTTAGCAATATGCGCAACACTAATTACCATTAAGGTAACAAAATTAAATATACCACATAATTAAATTCATGTATGGATTGACAGGCGCTAGAATGCTCTTTATGTGAGCAAATGGGATTAGAGAGATGACCGTATCAACAGAGGTAAGCCGAGAGGAATACACCGGCAACGGGGTGACGACAGATTTTGACTATCGCTTCCGTGTGTTTTCTGCGGATGAGCTTGTTGTTACTGTCGCCGACACAACAGAGAACATCCGCACGCTGGTGATGAACACCGACTATACGGTAACTGGCGCCGGCAGTCGCAATGGCGGGAAGGTTAAGCTTGTAAGTGCGCTGGCCAGCAACTGGCGGATCAGCATCGAGCGGGAGCTTCCTGTAACCCAGGAAACCGACATTCGTAACCAGGGCAACTTCTTTCCTGAAGTGCATGAAGATGCATGGGACAAGTTGACCATGCTGATCCAGCAGGCGATTAGCGGCTTGGGCCTTGCACTGCGTAAGCCTAACTGGCTGGCAAAATATTACGATGCTAAAGGCAATCGTATCGCTAATCTTGGCTCTCCAATTAATCCTCAGGATGCAACAACAAAAGGCTATGTTGACTCTGCCGTGGCAGGGTCAACATCGCATACCGATGATCTGTTCAAACGCACGCTGAGAGTTCCAGAGGCATCGGTTAGTGTGATGGCCTCAGTCGCCGGAAGGCGCAATAAGGTTTTGGCGTTCGATAACACAGGTAATCCAATAGCGGTATTGCCCGGGAGCGGAACCGCAACCGACGTGATGATCGAGCTGGCGCAGCCAGATGGTGCAAAATACATCGGGCGTTGCCATGATGTAGCCACGCTACGGACTATTGAGCCTTCAGTTGCCAATCAGCGGCTTGATCTCGTTCGCTATGGCGCGGGTTATGCCGGTGGCGGAAGTGACATTTATTACGATCCGAACGACACAAGCACCCCTGACGATGGGATTATGACGTTTGTCACCCCTGGCGGTGCGCGCTGGAAGAGGCCTAATACTGGAGAAATTCCGCTCGAGTGGGCCGGTTACAACCCATCAGCCAGTAACGCCGCTGCTGCCCTGCAGCGGATTATTAATCTGATAGTATCCATTGCAGTTAAAACAAGTAGCTTTGCAGACCTGCCAATGATTGTTGTGAAAAAGGGCAGGTACACAATGCTGGAAACAGTAAAACACGCGCCGTTCATCACGATTAAAAGCCGTGGCAACGTTACGTTTAGTTTTGCCGGTAGCGATATTATTGGTTTTTCAGTTACAAACGTATGGGACGGATTGAAAAACAATGATGTGTCGTTCAATGCATCATCTGGAGCTTATTTTCTTGATGGCAGTGGCGGGATGATCAGCATCATCGGCATTGGTTCCGCTAGCAGCAATCAAGCGGGAGTGCAGTTAGGTAATACAGTTACTGGATATCCTAATTTCCGAGAGGCCAAAATTAGAAATATTTTTGTTACTGGCTTTATCGCCGGCACGCGCTGGCGCTCCGTCGACACATATCTTTGTACTGTCTATGACAGCCGGTTTGAGCGCAACCGTCACGGCTTACTTGTGGATGATACAACCGCACGAAATAGCGGGGAGAAATCTGCATTTATACGATGCGTGTTTGGTGATAGCTCTAACAATGCGATAAATCACAACGCGAGTGGAATGTCGTTTGATTTTGTCAGCTGCAGCTTTGATTTTACGCCAGATCACATTCTGGCATTTAAACCGTCTGGCGCTTACTCAGACTTAACGTTTACAGGTGGACATATTGAAGCATTTGGCGGCGCACTGGTCAGGCAGGATGCTCAGATTGCAGGGGCTGGTCCTAATCGGGTTTTGTTCAATGGAACGACAATTTTGCCGCGCAAGAACGTACCCGGCTATAACGCATTACGCCAGCTATTTAGCGCTGACTCGCCAGTTTACGTGAACATGACAGATCATCATTTAATATTTGAAAAGACAAACAATGCATATTATGGCGCATTGGTGTCTAGTGGTGATGGCAACTCAACAAATAACGTTAGGTTAAAGATTCGCTCACATACTGATAAACCGGAATATCTGACAACCTATAGCGCCGCTATCAACAGTTGGATACTGCTAGGAACATCAGGAACTGATATTACCGCCACAGGTGATAGCAGCATTGGTCTGACGTTTATCATTCGAAACGGTACGGCGTCTGTGAAGTATATGGATGTCGATTCCAATGGAGAAATCTCGTTAGAAATATCCTGTGCGAATACTGCCACAGAGGTTGACATTAACTTCAACGGTCCGCAGTCGATCACGCGGCGAGATACATTTTATGCGATGTGCTCTGTAAGACCGGGTGGGATAACAGGTGCTTTAAACGTTTCCGGTATTTTACGAAACATGGCTCAACGCACTCTAAACGCATCAGGAACAGCATTGGTTGAGAACCTGATAAATATCAGTGCTGACACCAGTATTAACATGCTGCCGTATTTCAATGCTCCCGGTATGCCAAATCCTGGAACATATCAATTTATTGCTACGCCGCCGCTTTCATGTAAGTCGGATAGAAAGGCGGATTATTGCTACCCGGGCTTGCGAGTATCTGGGTTTGTTGGGGTTATACACGTAAAGCTACCAGCCTGGTGGCTTAAATCTGCATAGGAGTGAGCATGAAAACAACGGTGATGGTATACGGCGAGCAGGGGCAACAGCTCGCCGAGTATGGAATGGATGACGAGCGATTTGATGAAATGAACATTGCTCAGATCATTAACGAATCTCTAAAAAATGCTGCCATGCATGCGCAGGCCAGCGTTGATGATGGCGCAACCGGTTAATCAATCCGCGCCTGCGGGGTGGGACATGAGGATGGAAAAAATCACTACTGGTTTATCTTATGGCGCCTCTGGCGGTGGTGCTGCTTTCTGGTTTACTCAGCTACTTGATGGCTATTCACCAGAACAGTGGGCGGCCATAGGCGTTCTGGGGGGCTTGTTTTTCGCGTTCCTCACCTGGCTGATGAACCTTTATTTTAAGATTCGTGAGGATCGCCGCCGAGAACGCATGGGGAGGGTTGCCGATGAGCAAGCTGAATAAAACTGGCGCCGCTGGCGCCGTCTGTTCTGTGATGGTAATCATCGGCCTAGTGCTATCAAGTGGCGAGGTAAAAACTAGCCGCACCGGCTTGGAGCTTATCGGCAATGCCGAGGGATGCCGCCGCGATCCGTACAAATGCCCCGCTGATGTGTGGACGGATGGCGTTGGCAATACGCACGGTGTTAACCCAGGCGCGCATAAGACTGATCAGCAGATCGCCGCCGACTGGCAAAAGAACATCCTGGCCGCCGAGCGATGCGTTACCAACTATGCGGCCGGCGACAAATTGCCGCAGGGGGCATTCGACGCGGCGGTTAGCATCACGTTTAATGCCGGTTGCGCGACGATGCAGAAATCGACCATGTTCCGCCTGTTCCGCCAGGGTGAAACTGTGGCTGCCTGTGAGCAATTCCCGCGCTGGGTATATGCCGGCGGCGCAAAGCTCAACGGCCTGGTGATCCGCCGAGACAAGGAGCGCGCACTATGCCTGGCAAAATAACATCTGCGGTGGTGATCCTGATGGCTCTGGCTGCCATTGCCGGCGCCGGCGCTTGGCTGGCAGGGCGGCACTACCAGCCAACGATTGATCGCCTCAACGACGCGCTGACGCAATGCAGGGACAGTAACAGGCAACAGGCGGGTACTATAGCCAGCCAGAACGCTGGCATAACGGCGCTGCAGCGTGAACAAGCCGATAGAGAGGCCAAAGCCAAGGCTGAGCAGGACCAGGCGCGCAGACAGGCGCAGAGCGATTATGAAAAAGCCAACTCGGTGATGGCTGAGCGTACTACCGGCGAAGCCTGCGCCGCGGCGTCCGTGGCGTTTGACGACGAGTTGCGCCGGGAGCGTGCACAATGAAGCTGCAGGAGCATCGAAAAACTGCAGGTGCTGCAGGAGTGGCAAAAATCTGCAGGAGCACCATCATTGTATTGGCTCTGTCTGGTTGTGCCGGTTTACCGCCGGCGCCGTCATATATTGAAGTGAAAGTACCGATCGCTGTGCCGTGCAAAACGGCAGACGTTGCGCGCCCGGCGTTCGCAGTTGACCAGTTGCCTATCGGTGCTACTATCGACGTCCAGATGCGAGCACTGCGTGCTGAGCGTCACCAGAGGATCGGCTACGAAAGAGAGCTGATAGCTGCCAACGCAGCGTGCAAAAATTGAGCTGGTTTTTCTGGTGACGGTATTAAAGTCGGTATGAGTATTTCAAACCAATCATATCACCCAATAAAATCAACAGCTTAATATTGTTGTAAATAATTGAGTGGGAGTGATTTGGTGTCTGGCAATAGCCTGCACGTGTAAGCAGTAAAATATCTCTAAGCCCGCGTAACTGCGGGTTTTTTTGTTTTTGTGTCTGGCACTTGCTGGCAGCTGTTAGCAACGGGAAGCACGGTTTTTTCAATGGAATTTTTGATGGTACTCTCTGGTTTCGAATTCAGGTTTGAAAAAGTACCATGTGATAAATTTCGGTTGAGTTATGGTATTTTTTTTTATAACTAAATTAAAAACAGAGAGTTAAATGACTTTTCTGAATTTTTTACAACATGGTATTTTTTGATAAAGGAAAACAATAAACCATGTTGACTGACACCAGGCTGCGTCACCTTAAGCCGAAGGAGAAACTCTATAAAGTTAATGGCCGTGATGGTCTGTATGTTGCGGTCACTCCGGCTGGAACTATTTCATTTCGTTATAACTATTCAATAAACGGAAGACAGGAGACCGTTACTTTTGGCCGCTATGGTGTTGGAGGGATCGCGCTTGCAGAAGCGCGTGAACGGCTCAATGAAGCCAAAAAAATGGTTGCCAGTGGAAGATCGCCTGCTAGGGAAAAAGCCAGAGATAAAGCGCGTATCAAAGATGCGGAGACTTTTGGTGCGTGGGCTGAGAAATGGTTACGCGGTTATCAAATGGCTGAATCGACGCGTGATATGCGGCGTTCGGTATACCAAAGGGAGTTGAAGTCAAAATTTGCCCAGCAGAAACTTAGTGAGATTACACATGAAGACTTACGTGCATTAACCGATAACATTGTCGAGAGAGGGGCACCGGCGACAGCTGTGCACGCCAGAGAGATTGTATTGCAAGTCTATCGCTGGGCTATTGAGCGCGGACAGAAGGTTGATAATTCTGCTGATCTGGTACGTCCTGCAAGCATTGCAAAATTTGAACCTCGTGACAGAGCCATTGACGGCAGGTGAAATCGGGTTGATGTACCGTTATATGGAACGTGTAGACACGACGCTATCAATCAGAGCAGCGGTTAAACTATTACTGTTAACTATGGTACGTACAAGTGAGCTTACTAACGCGACCTGGGATGAGATCAATTTTAGTGAAGCTGTATGGACGATACTAAAGGAGAGGATGAAACGACGAAATCCACATTTGGTTTTTCTTCCCCGACAGGCAGTGGATATTTTGATTGCTCTCAAAACCTTTGCCGGTAGCTCTGATTTTATCCTTCCTTCGCGCTACGATTCCGATGCGCTAATGAGTAGCGCTACTTTAAACCGGGTTTTGACACTACGTATCGCATGGCACAGAAAGAAGGGCAGTCATTGCCCAAGTTTGGTCCTCATGATTTACGGCGTACAGCTAGCACCTTACTACACGAGGTCGGGTACAATACTGACTGGATTGAGAAGTGCCTTGTGCATGAACAGAAAGGGGTACGGGTTGTTTACAACAAGGCAGAGTACCGCGAGCAGAGATCAGAAATGCTGCAAAATTGGGTGAATATGATTGATGAGTGGATTGTTAAATGATTAATAATCAATTGGTTAAATTAAATCCATCCCTTTCTGGGTCATTAGAAGACAATTTTAGCCGCTAAAATTTGCGGTTAAAGCAGCAACAGTGTATCTATGGCTATTATAGACTGATAAGTCCGTAGCTTTTATCTAATTAAGGAGTTTACCTTTGGCCTCTCTGCGTCCTTCTGCTTATAATCAACGTGACCGTGAAGACGGTGGCCCTTTTCTAATTATTCAGTCGGCTGAACTGGAAGAGGGTGTTGATGTTTTTTTTACAGATGTTCCCCCTAATCAATTCTCTTCTGATTCTCCGGTTGCTCGTTTAATGAACATCTGTCCTGATAAGATTACTATTTGGCCGATTAATGTTCGCCGAGACACTGACGAGTATCTCTTTCCGAAATATGACGCGCTTGAACGTATTGTTATCACCCGGCCAGTTGTTGAACCTTATTCTTTACCCGAATCGGAAGATGACGTAGTCGGTCTCTTGGAAGAGCTACCTGATGGTTTTGCAAAAGATTATCGATTTGGCTTAGGCCTTCTCTGGGAATATCGGCACATTTGTGATGCTGTAACAAGCCGAGATGATGTAAGTGTTCTGATTATACAGGGGGGGGATAAGGCTATTATAGACCCACCATTTTTCTTGCTTGGCATTAAACGTTTTGATCGTCTTCGAAGGGAACTCAACTCCATTACTTCCCGATACCAGAGAGATGCGAGAAGTGAAAAAAAATTCCAAACTTATCAATCCATTTTACATGCGGCAGATCCAGATAAATATCCTGCATTAATAAAGAAGTTACGTTCAGGTACTATCGCTGAGAAAACAAATGGAGGACGTGATAATACGGTACTAGGGCCTCAAGATAGACGTGCTGTTGTTCAACTGGTGAAAGATAATGTTGAGGCCTTAGCTAAAACTGAATCTCGCTCTTTGCTAGCACTGAGAGGTGATATTGAGCTAGTCACTCTCGAACAGCTGATAGCTCGCTACCGTGAAATGCTTGGTTGTAAGCTTACTGAAAATAAATGGCAAAATTTTTTTATGGACAATCCATTTATTCTGAGCCTAGCCTTTGCTATTCCGGTTTTTTTGGTCCAAGGACAAGCATATGCCGGAGGGAAAAAGTTGAATGGGCGCGAGGGAAAATACACCGATTTTGTTTATGCGTCAGCTGCCTCGGGTAACCTAGCTCTGGTAGAAATTAAAAGACCTGAAACGGAGCTTTTGAGTAAGAAACCCTATCGAGGTGGCGATGTCTATGCTGCTTCCGGAGAGTTGAGTGGAGCGCTTACTCAATTACTCGATCAGCGATTTAAACTACAGATGACGCTTCCTGTCCTGAAAATGGATGCTAACCTGAATAATATCCATGGGTTTGCTATACGCTGTATAATTATAGCTGGCGCATCGCCCACTGAAAATGAACATAAGAAATCATTTGAATTGGTTCGGAACGCATTTTCTGAAGTCGTGGTTATTACTTTTGATGAGCTTCTTCAGCGCTTAATTGAAATAAGAAACGCGCTTTCTCCAAGTTAAAAAGCGCATCCCATTAGATGATGAATATTTATCGATTACGCATTGAGGGCTTCCGCAAGCAGAGGCTTCCCTGAGACTTGAAGGAATGGACCCTAGTGGTACGCCACTGTACGAGTCCGTTAAGGCTCGTATTATTTCAGGCGAGCTGACGTATGAGCAGGGGCGTTCTGAGATTTTTGCATACTGCACAAAATCAGATACCGCCGGGCCTGTGACCGTGGGAGAAATGCTGGCAGAAGAATTCTTAAAACCGCTGAACATGTCTCATGATTAACTGGCGGAAGCTATAGGTATCTGCGAGCAGTATATTGACGATATTATCTGCGGTTTACGTCGTCTTACGGATGATGAGGCTCGGGTTCTTGCTGCCGTATTTGGTACTGATGAGGATTTTTGGAGCAATCTGTAGAAGTTGCAAGATCAACAGAAGGAACGACGGAAGTAATCCATCGGTGGCTACGCCATATGTCATGAAACCTGTTGCCCCTCAAGTGTCATAAAAGCACTCGTGCCTGTTTGGGGGCGGTTCAGTGATAAATAACAAAGGTCATAGGCTTGTGGGATTACAAAATCTTCCAAATAAGCTATTATTTTTTAAAGGTATACAGGGCTTTTCACCTGTATGTCTGGACGTATCAATTCGTGTTAGTATATATGCGCTGGTTGGTCACATAGCTGCAGAGGCTGCACGGTTGGCTTGAGATAGAAGCACTTATGCTGGATCATAGCGGGAGTGTGGGCCAGAATAGGAGGGCTGCTTGGAATGAGTTTTGGCTATCGGTCAGAAGCAGCCTCTTGAATGTTTCTAAGAAACCGGTGGAAGGATCATAAGTAAAAGGTAAGGTGCGATTTCAGCGAGTTGCGCAGCGCTTTATCCGAACGCTTTTTTGCGTTTCACGCTCTGGCGAGCGTGTGAGAATTTTATGGGTCATAGGGCGAAGAAATTTACAGAGCCCTTTGC
The DNA here is from genome assembly GCF_059740205.1 of Serratia sp. LTN-2. Lineage (NCBI taxonomy): Bacteria > Pseudomonadati > Pseudomonadota > Gammaproteobacteria > Enterobacterales > Yersiniaceae > Serratia > Serratia sp. LTN-2. The sequence continues at coordinate 146,902 of NZ_JCAXDO010000007.1, forward strand.
ATCTTTTTTAGTAGAGGTGCTCGCGTACCTCCCGCAACGGATTAGCTCCATCGCGTAAGCAGCGAGGGCTTGGGACTGCTCCATCTGCTTTGCTAGCTGAGATTCTGGTGGGCAATCAGTTAGTTGTATGAATTATATAGATTTTTTGCTATATAATAGCGGCTGGTTTTTCTATATGAGCGAGGATAGATAAATTGATTCTTAGAAAAGAGTACGAACTTTCAGAGCTAAACGGCATTGAAGAAGTTGGGGGACGGGATCGTGGGAAAGTCCCGATACTTTGCATTGATGACGAAGGTCTTGAATACGAAGGAATAATTAGGCATCACGGTTTCAATATACGCGTTGTTCATGATGTCAACGATATTAAAGCAGTAAGTGAATACCCCATAGTCATATGTGATATTCAAGGAGTCGGAAAGGCTTTTAGGTCACAGTTCGAAGGAGCGCATATAATCGAAGAGATCAAGAAGCAGTATCCGAATAAGGTCGTCATTGCATATACCGGACAAAAACATGATGCCTTATATAATAAATACTTTTTTATGGCTGATGCTATGTACTCTAAGGACATTGACTCTGATCAATGGGTAGAGAATTTAGATCTGGCAATTAGAGATGTGATTGATCCTGTCGCGCAATGGAAGCGTATGCGTGAATATTTGTTTGGCAAGGATGTTTCAACACGAAATGTGTACTTGCTTGAACTAGATTATATTGAGTCAGTGCTAAAGAAAAACAAAAATATCCTCGCCAACTCCAAGATCTTGAAAAGTATAAACCCTGATGTACGCGGAGTTATGCAGGGATTTATAGCTAGCTTTCTATTTAGTATTGTGGCGGGCTGATGAAAAATAATCTTCCTTTTCCGTCTTGGTCTAAAGATGATTTGTCCGTTCTCGACGGTACTTTTTTTGATGCTCCTAAAATTTGTCATAAAGCCAAAATGCGACTGTGTAAAAAGCATTATGAGAGTATTGAGCTAGTACAGGGTTTTCATGAGTGCCCTATGGGTCTAAGTAGTTACAGTTCTGGTGAAAAAGGACAACCAATTGTCACCGCGGTGCGGATAGCTGAAACTTATGACGTAAAAAAATTGAAGCAAGTAGACGATTTTTTGCCAACCTTGCCTAAAAAGACTGTCTTAGATAGTTTCTTTAAAATTAGACGACTTATTTCTGAAGGACAGTTGGATAATCAAATAAAAAAGCCCTTAGAGCCAAATGGAGGCAATGACCTCGGAACCACAGAGAATAAGGCGCTTGTGGATTTTTCACTCCATGAGATTAGGAAATTTAATACTCAGATAAAAAGATATGCAGAAGAGCTTATGATCAGCTCTGCAAACCCTGATGATAAATTTGTAGCTTTCGTAGAATTAAAGTCTAAGAGCATATTTGCATCTAGCTCCATGTTATCGACCAGACTAAGTGTCTACGACTTCGAAGCTAACCCTCAAGTCATAACTTCAAGCTCTCAGCGCGCGAGTCTTTATAAGAAATTCGATAAAGCACGTCGAGTTTTGGAAGTATATGCAAAGGATCAGCGTGTACGGATTGATCAGTTTGATGGCACTTCATACTACGAAATGAACAGCTATCAAGTTCTTGACTTCCTCCCATTTGTGATACTTGAAAATGCTATTAAATATTCTCCAAAAGATCAAAGTATCTCTGTCAATTTTGATGATACCGCTACATCTCTGAAGGTAACCGTTTCTTCGTTGGGACCTAAAAATACTAAAGACGATCTTCGTGAGGTTTTTGTCAAACGTGGCCGCGGTAGGGTCGCTAGAAATCTTGACCCCAGTGGAGGAGGCTATGGGTTGTATTTTGCCAAGCTTATATGTGATCTTCATGAAATTGATATCTCTGTAAATTCAGAGGATACAATTCTAACCTTTAATGGTTTGGAATATTCAATATTTACTGTCGAATTAAGGCTGCAGAAGTAACGACATTTTACGGTTCGATCTCGGACTGATCTCGCTTGCTTTTGTTTTGAAGCAGGTTGAAAAGGACAGCCAATATCGGACAAAGTATTTGCTTTGGCCGACCCTGTGGAGGTTAAGGAGTGAACATGCCGGCAATAAAAAAAATCGTGATCAGGAATTTCAAAAGAATCGCCGACCTGACCCTTGAGTTTGACCCTGGCAAGAACATACTGATCGGCGACAACGAAACGGGTAAGAGCAGCGTGCTATTGGCATTAGATCTGGCACTAAGCGCAAGCCGAAGTCGAGTTGAAAACATAGGCTATGAAGCCCTGCTGAATCAGGGGGCGGTGCAGAATTTCTTGGCAGGGCCAGCAAGACTGGATTTGCTTCCAGAAGTCATCGTGGACGTTTTTCTGGAAGAGGGAGACGACCAAGGTTTTTACGGTACCCAAAACGTTCTTGGAATACAGACAGATGGTCTGCGCATGGCGATTGTCCCCTTGATCGAAGAGTTCGGCCAGACAATTGTCGATCTGCTCAAAGCAAACAAGGACAGCTTTCCTTTTGAGTATTACAGTGTCAAGTTCTCAACGTTCGCCGGGGCGCCTCACGTCAGCTACCGGCGTCCGGTCAAACACCTGATGATTGACAGTTCTCGTATCGACAGTGAATATGCCGCTCGTGAATACACCCGAGCGCTGTTCGGATTCCATATCAATGTGCCGGATCGCTACCGCCTCGAAAATCGCTATAGGCAAGGCAAAGAAGCTTTCAGTCGAGAGAGTCTGAAGGAATTGAACAATACGCTCGGTGATTATCAGTTTTCCTTGCGAACAAGTTCTCGCGCCAACCTTGAAACCGACTTGGTGATCACTAAAGACGGCATCCCTATTGAGAATCGTGGTAAAGGTGAACAGTGCTTTATCAAGACCAATTTCGCCCTGAAGAAATATGAGGAAAAAGGGAACTTGAACGCGCTCCTACTGGAGGAGCCCGAAAACCATCTAAGCCACACGAATATGAAACGCTTGGTTGAAAGACTGGCTGATACGACGGGCACTCAGTTGTTCATTACGACGCACAGTAGCCATATCTGTGCTCGACTCGATCTACGCCACGCGTTACTGCTTGGAGCAGGGTGTGCGGGACGCTTGAAAGACCTGTCGGAGCCCACCGCAAACTTCTTTATGAAAGCGCCCGATAACAATGTCCTTGAGCTCGCCCTTTCCAAGAGAGCCATATTGGTCGAGGGGGATGCAGAATTTATCCTCATGGAGCACTTCTACAAGCAGCTGGTAGGCCATCCTCCTCAGGCTGATAATGTGCACATCATCTCGATCGGTGGTACGAGCTTCAAACGCTACCTAGAGCTCGGAAAGCTCCTGAGTATTAGGATCGCCGCAATTCGGGATAACGACAGCGATTACCAACAGAACTGTGTAACGAACTACGAAGGTTACCTGTACGAGTCGGCCCAGATCTTTGCAGATACAAATCCCGACCGAAGTACCTTTGAAATAGGTCTTTACAGAGACAATCAGCATCCCTGCGACGACCTTTTTGCTGCAGGTCGAAAAAAACTAACAGTTCAAGAGTACATGTTGAAAAATAAAGCGGATGCCGCTTTCGAACTGCTAACTAAGAAGTCCGCTGAGCTGATTGCCCCGAAATATATACAGGATGCGATTGAGTGGATAAGAGCGTAATTTTTTCCGTCGCAGGATCTGGAAAAACCAGTCTGATCATCGAAGGGCTCAGCTTTGATCAGCGGGCATTGATCGTCACTTACACGGAGAATAATCACCGGCACCTGCGCAACAGGATCATTCAGAAGTTCGGAATGATCCCACCCAACATTACACTCACTACGTACTTCTCATTCCTGCATGGATTCTGTTATAGGCCTTTGATGCAATTGAGGCTAGGGACCAGAGGCATAAATTTCAGGCGTCCGCCAAATAGACAGTTCCGCTTGGACGATCTCAATCGGTATCGCGATGGTAGCGGGAGGCTCTATCACTGCCGCCTTGCCAAACTGCTACGGGTCGTAGAGGTTATGCCGGACGTGCGTGCTCGCTTGGAGCGCTTTTACGACCACCTCTACGTTGACGAGGTACAGGATTTTGCGGGCCACGACTTCAACCTGCTGCTGGAGATTTCACAAGCGAATATTGGTATAACATTCGTCGGTGACTTCCACCAACATACCTTTGATACCAGTAGAGACGGTGCGATAAACAACAACCTCCACGACGATGTTGTCCGTTACGAGAAACGCTTTCGTGATGTCGGCATTACGGTAGACAAGGAAACCCTGAGCTGTAGCTGGCGATGCACAAAAATGGTCTGCGACTTCATTAGTGCAAAGTTACAAATCCCGATGGGTGCTCATGAGGAAAGGGTCAGCCGGATCATTACGGTTGATGACCAAGAGCAAGCAAACTTGTTGCACGCTGATCCAACCATTGTGAAGCTGTTTTTGAGCGAACACTACAAGTACGGCTGCTACTCGGAGAACTGGGGAGCGAGCAAGGGCATGGATCACTTTAATGATGTTTGCGTTGTGATGGGACCGGGTATCTGGAAAGACTATTTGGCAGAAAGGCTACACCAAGCAAATCCGCAAACGCGCAACAAGCTGTACGTTGCCTGCACTAGGGCGCGGGGTGACCTGTATTTCATGCCCGAGAAGCTATTGAAAGCGTTTAAACAGAGGAAATAGCCGGTTGCATCGTTGAATCAGTTCAACATCAGTTGCTAAGTAATGAAGGCTTTTGGCCTATTTCTGTCAATCGTGACATGTGGTGGTGGGCAGAAACGGGCGGTCATGTAGTGGCCTGAGCAGGTTATTTTAGGCATGAGGGCATCTACGGGCTAGGGCGATTGATGAAGACTGTTATCACGATGAGGCAATGGTAAAGCTTTTCAAGGCCGATTTTCTTATGCTGTGGAGCTGCTGGCTGAGATTGCTCGTCAGCTTATGTGGGGGCGTTGATCATGTTGGAGAGGCAGCAATTGACAGCCTTTGCCACGATAGAGGTTAATCCGACATTCTTGAATGTTTTTACTATGCATGGCACTTTTCATGGTTTTTCGATTGTGGCGTATATTAAGTATCTGTTTCATAATAACTTAATAAGTTTGTTTATAATAGAGTGGGAATGATTTGACACTTTCCGCAGCCCGTTCGTAAGTGGGCCGAAGTGACTAAAACCCTCTGTTTTTTTGCAGAGGGTTCTTCTTTTTAAATGGCGGTGTCTTTTCTGCCTGCCTGCGGCCATGAGTTGAGTCATGGGTAAAGCAGATTATTGTTTGTGGTCGAAATATGGCCTATGTTCGGACCTTGGAATGATTGATAGCGCCTGGGGGCACGATGAAAGTAGAGACCATCAGCTATGTTAAAAAAAACGCGGCCACGCTCGATCTCTCTGAGCCTATCCTGGTCACGCAAAATGGGGTTCCCGCCTATGTGATAGAATCCTATGAGCAGCAGCAGGAGCGAGAGAACGCCATTGCTCTGTTGAAATTGCTGACGCTGTCAGAGAAAGATAAAGCGGAAGGGCGCGTGTTCTCAAAGGAGCAGCTGTTGGATGGGCTTTAAGCATTACAGTGCTCAACATTAAGGGATTGCAATGGAACAGCAGGTGACATTTGAGTACACGCTTACGGTAAAGTACGGCATTGACTCCATTGTCCCATCGGCAGGATATCCAGCAGCTGCTGTTTAAACGACTGATCATGGCCTGATAGCCCTCAATATGCGCTAGCCGGCCCCCCACTGCGTCAGCAGCGCATGCAGCCTGGCCGGCTCCAGCGGCTTACGCAGCACCAGATAGCCTTCCTGCTCGGCCTCTTGCAATATCTGCGAGTTGAACTCGCCGCTGACCATCGCACCGCTTACGTCCGGCAGGCGTTCGAACAGCGCCTGCAGGATGTCGAAGCCGCTCTCGCCGGAGCGCAGGCGCTGGTCGCACAGCACGGCGAACGGCGTGAAGCCGCCGTCGACGATGGCGAAGGCTTCCTCAGCGGAGGCCGCGCAGCGCACGGTGATGCCCCAGGTGCTCATCAGACTCTCCCAGGCGGAGGTCACCAAGGGATCGTCGTCCACCACCAGGCAGGCGCCTCGCAGCGGCGCATAGCGGGTAGGCGTGGCGGTGTTGTCGTAGGCGGCGGCGGTTTCCGGCGCTTTATCTTCGCCGCTGTATTGCGTGAAGCGCATCCAGAAGCGCGAGCCTTTGCCTTCGACGGAGTGCATGCCGTACTTCACCTTCATCAGCTTGGCGCAGCGCGCCACCACCGCCAGCCCCAGCCCGTGGCCGGCGCTGTCTATCTTCCACGCCAGCTCGGGGCGGTAGTAAGGGGAGAAGATTTTGCTTTTCTCTTCGTCGGCAATGCCCACGCCGGTGTCCCACACTTCCACCAGGCACTCGGCGCCGCGCGGGCGGATGGCGATCAGCACGCCGCCCCGTTGCGTGTAGCGCAGGGCGTTTTGGATCAGGTTGATCAGCGATTGCCGCACCAGCAGCGGGTCGCCCATCACGCTGATGCGCCGTTTGGGCCGCCAGGTGCGCAGCGCCAGGGTGCGGCTGTTGGCCTCTTCGCGGAACAGGGTGATCACCGAGTCGAGCAGGGCGCCGATATCCACATGGGTGGCGGCGGTGCGCACGTTGCCGGATTCGATCTTGCTGAGATCGAGCAGCGAATTGAACATCAAATGCACCGAACGCACGCTCTGCTGCAGATCCAGCAGCTGTGGCGTCAGGCTATCGTCGCGGTTTTTGTGGATGATGGCTTCGATCAGAAAACCCATGGCGTGCACCGGCTGGCGCAGGTCGTGGCTGGCGGTGGTCAGGAACTGGTTCTTATCCAGCAGCGCCTGTTCCGCCTCTTCTTTGGCCTGGCGGAACTGCTCCGCCAGGCGCGAGCTTTGTTCTTCGAGCAGCGCCTGCTGAATAAAGAACGCATGCGAGGTTAACGCGTGGCGGTAAATGGCGAAGCCGTACAGCAAGTTCAGCATCAGCACGATGAACATCACGTCTTCCAGCCGCCAGATGATGCCGATGTTCAGCAGCCCCCAGGAGGCGAAGAAAAAACGGGTAAAGGTGCTGATGACCGGCGTCAGATGCGTGGCGTTGGCGGCGACGATCGCGGCGATGCTGATATTGAGCAGCAGAAAAAAGTCAAAGTTATGGGTCTGCGGCGTAATTAAATAGAGTGAGGAGATCCCCAGCCCGTGAATAAAGGCCACCTTATTAATGCGCGGCAGCCAGCGGCGCAGCACGGTGTCTTCATCATTTTCTTTAGCCTCGCGCTGATAGCGGCGGTACCCTATTCGGATCGCCACGGCGCATAGCAGGTAAACGATGATCCAGGTAATGGTTGGGCCGAGCTCATCGCCCAGCAAATAAATCCAGATGGCGAAAGGGATGCCGACGAAAGGCACGGCGGTAAAGCTGAACACCAACCGCATGAAGGTATTGTCCAGCAGGCGGATCTGCGCGCGCGGCGAAATGCCATCATTTTGTAAATTCTGGAAAAACCTCATGACGACGGCTCCCGTTTGCCGTGCAACAGCGTGATGGCTTCCACCCGGCTGTTGACGCCGATCTTTTTCAATATATTACTGATATGCTCTTTGACGGTCGGCTCGGAAATAGACAGCTGCGCGGCGATCCTTTTATTTGGCAGGCCTCGCAGCATCATATTTAATACGTCAATTTGCCGTGGTGTTAAATTGAATTTATTTAAATGTTCGTGATTGTTTTTAGCGATGGTTTCATTCTCTTCGGGGAACCACTCCTGATTGTCATTTAGCGCAAAAACTGCCTTGGCGAATAATTCAGGTGGCTCGTTTTTTAATATGAATCCGTGCCCGCCGGCATTATGCACTTTCTGCCAGATATCGTTATTCTCGTCGCCGCTCACCACCAGTATTCGCACCTGGGGATAAAGCTGTTTGACTTCCTTGAGTAATTTCAACGCCGTAGCGGAAGAGAGCCAGAAATCGATCACCAGTAAACGCGGTGGGCCATTTTCCCTAATATGGCGGTAGCAATTTTCCTCATTGGTCACCACATGCGCCTGTTTGAATCGGCAATGCGTGCTGAGAAAATTAGCGATGCCGCTTGCTACCAATGGATGGTCATCAACGACCAACGCATAATCCTGCCCCAAAGGATTCTCCTTTCGCCTTCAAATATCAGATAGGTCTGATGAATTATTATCAACCCTCCCTACTTTAGGAGGGTTTTTTCGTTTAGGAAAGGGAAATATATTATTCGAGGATTTGGATAAGAGAAAACATAAAGCCAATCAATAAATTCAACTGATTGGTTATAAAGGATAATTTATGAAAAAACCACTTATCGCTTTAACCGTTACGATGATGCTAGCCGGTTGTTCCACCCTGAAAACCGATCAGGCCATTCCGCTGCTGCAGGCGGAAACCGCCAAAATGTTGGGCCTCGGCTCATCGGACGAAATTACCGTGACCAACGTCAATGGCGCGCAGCCGGATGCGCTGGGCGGGCAAAAACTTTCATATCGCGCCACCACGGAAAAGGGCCGAATTTTCGATTGCTCGTCGTTGATGATGCCGGGAATTTTAGGTTCCTCGCCATCGCTGAGCGCGCCGACCTGTACGCCGGTCGTCACGCATAAATAATTCGCTTTGGGGGCGGTATTACCGCTTCCTGGTTTTCCATCGTCGGAGCGCCAGCGCCGGGGGGCAATAAGCTTTTGCTTCGACGATCAATAAACCGGCGTGCGCGGAATAACGCCTCATACCTCCTCTAGCGCATTGAGTTTCTCGATAACAATAAATTCCGCGACATCACGCTAATGAGTACGGAGATAGCCCGTGAATGACAAGACATCGCACCCTTTAGCGGTTAAAACGCCGCTTTCCAAACTTTACCTCGCTCTATTTTCCGCGCCGTTGTTGATGCTGGCGCCCGCCGATCTCGCTCGTGCAGACGATGCCATTTTTGACGGCGACTCACGCATTACCGAATCATTGGCCTACACCGGGGACGTTTACGTCGGCCGTAATCAAAGCGGCAACCTGCTGATCGATAATGGCAAGATCAGCGCCTATAACATCAATATCGGCCGGATGTTCAACGGCCAAATTCATGACAGCCTGGTCACGGTCCGCGGGCCGAACGCCGAGCTGAACGCGGTGAACGATCAGTTCGTACTGCGCGGCGGCCTGAATCTGGGGCGGGGCACCTTGCGGGTTGAAGACGGCGCGCTGGCCAGCGCAAAAGAGATCGTGGTCGGCACCACGCGCGGCTATGACAGCCATCTGATCGCCACCGGTGCGGGTTCCCGCGTCACCAGCAATTTTCTCAGCGTCGGCACCGACCTAGGGGCGCGATCCACGCTGGCGATTGAAGACGGCGCGGTGCTGAACACCGCCTTTGACGCGCGCATCGGTAATGGCAGCGGGCCGAACGAGACCGATACGCTGAGCCCGAAAGCCACGGTCACGGGGGCCAATTCCCAGTGGAACGTTGGCCGCGCGCTCACGCTTTACGGTGATCTGGATGTGCTGAACGGCGGCGTGGTCAACGTCGGTAATATTCAGGTGGCGGGTGTCTCCGGCGCGCGTAAAACCGCCGAGCTGGTGGTCGCCGGCAGCGGCTCGCGCTTTACCAGCGGCAGCAGCGTCAACGTCGGCGATTACGGCAACGGCGTGTTGGCGGTCATGGACGGCGGGACATTCTCCGCCGGCGCCAACGAAGTGGTGCTGGGCAAGACCGGCTCCGGCTCGAACCGCGGCGCGCTGATTATCGGCAGCCGCGGCAACATGGATACCGGCACCGGATTGACCGAGCCGACGCTCGGCGCGGCGGGCGCTGCTGGCGCCATCGATGCCCAGACGGCGATCGCCCTGCGGGGCGGATTGTTCCGCAGCTATGTGTACTTTAACCATACCGACGGCAATTACGTTTTCAGCAACAAGATGAGCGGCGAAGGCGAGGTGATCAACACCGCCGGGCACACCACGCTGAACGGCGATCTCACTGAGTTGCAGGCCAACGTCACCGCGCGCGGCGGCAAGCTCATCATCGCCAGCGACATCAATACCCAGAAAGAAGACGATATCTTCGAGATCCAAACTCTCGGTGCCGAGAACGGCGGCACGCTGATCCTCAACGCGACGGCGGGCTCCGACGTCAATAACGGGCAGGGCTACAGCAGCGCCGCCTCGATCAAGGCCGGCGGCACGCTGGGCGGCAACGGCACGCTGGGCCAGACCGAGATCCAGTCCGGCGGCCATATCTCGCCCGGCGACGGCAATATCGGCACGCTGACGCTGAAACGCTACCTGAACTTTATCGGCGAATCCTTCTACGACGTCGATATCGCCGGCGACGGCCGCAGTGACCAGCTGCTGGTGGCGGGCAAAACCACCATCAGCGATCGGGCCAAGGTGCAGGTTACGGCGCTGGATCCGCAAACCAGCTATAAAACCGGCCAAAGCTACCGCATTCTGACCTCGGACGGCGGCATTGATGGCCAGTTCGCGGCGGCGGTCTCCAAGTCTGCTTTCCTCGATGTGGCGTTAAACCACAGTGCCAACGCCGTCGATCTGACCATCGCGCAGAAAGATACGGGCGGTGAAAATCCAGGCGGCGAGAATCCGGGTGGAGAAAACCCAGGCGGTGAAAACCCGGGCGGCGAGAATCCGGGTGGAGAAAATCCAGGCGGTGAAAATCCAGGCGGCGAGAATCCGGGGGGTGAAAACCCAGGTGGTGAGAATCCGGGCGGTGAGAATCCGGGCAGCGGCAAACCGGGCATTTTCCAAACGGTGGCCGAGAGCGGCAACCAATGGAATACCGCCGGTGCGCTCTCAACGCTGACGCAGAGCGGCCCTTCGCTGGCGCTGTATAACTCGCTGCTGCTGCTGAGCGCGCCGGAAGCGCGCGAGGCGTTCAATCAGCTGTCCGGTGAAGTCTATCCGTCGATGCAGTCTAACCTGATCGCCGGCAGCACCCAGCTGTTCAACGTGCTGAACCAGCGCATGCTGCGCCTGTTCGACAACGACAGCCTGCCGGTGCCGCCGTTGGCGATGTCGCTGGTGCAACCGGCGCCGGCGCAAAACAGCGGCGTCTGGGGGCAGACCTTCAGCTCCTGGGGCAGAAACAGCGGCAACGGCAACGTGGGCAAGCTGGACGGTAATACCACCGGCTTCCTGTTGGGGGCGGATCGCAAGCTGACCGATCATAACGTACGCATCGGCGGCTACTTCGGCTACAGCCGCGGCGATTATGACGTCGACAGCCGCCGTTCCAAGGCCGATACCGACAACTACCACCTCGGCCTGTATGCGGCAGGGCAGCAGGATGCGTTCTCGCTGCGCGGCGCGCTGGGTTACACCTGGCACAAGATTGAAGGTAAGCGCAACGTCGATTTCAGCGGCTTCTCGGATCGGCTGAAGTCGGACTACGATGCCAACTCATTGCTGGCGTTCACCGAAGCGGGTTACCGTTTCGGCCAGCCTGAGATGAACGTCGAACCGTTCATCAATCTGAGCTATATCCGCCTGCATACCGACAGCTTCCAGGAGTCGGGCGGCGCGGCGGCGCTGAGCGTGCGCAATGAAACGATGAACACCTTCTACTCCACGCTCGGGGTGCGCGGCGTGACCGAACTGCCGAAGAACGTCAGCCTTTACGGCTCGCTCGGCTGGCAGCATGCCTACGGCGATAAGAACACCTCATCGCGCATGGCGTTTGCCGGCAGCGACGCGTTCGTCACGCAGGGCCAGGCCGTGGATGACAACGTGATGGTGGGCGATATCGGCGTGAGCGTGAAGCTGTCGCGCGCCGCGACGCTGGATGTCGGCTATCAGGGGCAATTTGGCGCAGATACCCGCGTCAATTCGGTCAACGCCAATTTGCGCTGGTCGTTCTGATTTTTTCTTCTGAACTTCTCTGGTACTTACAGGCCCGCTTGATGCGGGCCTTTTTTATGGTGAGAGCTCAGCGGCGGCTTGCGAAGGACTTTTATGATGCAAAAGCCCGCGCCATGGTGGGTGGGCTTGGCGAGAGCGAGCGGGGGATTAACGCCCTTTTTTCTTGCGCCCTGGCTGGGTAAAGCGTTTGCGGCCGGCCGGCGCAGCGGCTTTGTCGGCGCCTTTTGGCCCACCGGCGCTCGGCTTTTTCGCCGGGGCGGATTTGGCCGGGGCTTTCTTCGCCGGCTTGGCCTCGGACGAAGAGCCCTCGATCAGCTTGAACAGCTCAATCAGCTCGTCATCGGTCAGATCGCGCCACTCGCCCAGCGGCAACCCTTTCAGGCTGACGTTCATGATGCGCGTGCGTTCCAGCTTGGTGACCTCGTAGCCGAAGTGTTCGCACATGCGGCGGATCTGGCGGTTCAGCCCTTGCACCAGCGTGATGCGGAACACGAAAGGCGCCTCTTTCTTCACCTTGCACTTTTTGGTCACCGTGCCCAGCATCGGCACGCCGGCGCCCATGCCGCGAATAAACTCGTCGGTCACCGGCTTGTTGACCGTCACCAGATACTCTTTCTCGTGATTGTTGCCGGCGCGCAGGATCTTGTTGACCAGGTCACCGTGGTTGGTCAGAAAGATCAGTCCCTGCGAATCCTTGTCCAAACGGCCGATCGGGAAGATACGTTTGCTGTGGTTGACGAAGTCGGCGATGTTGTCGCGTTCGCCGTCTTCGGTGGTGGTGACGATGCCGACCGGTTTGTTCAGCGCAATCAGCACCAGATCTTCTTCGTTACGCGGTTCGATCAGCTGGCCGTTAACCTTCACGACATCGCCGGCAAATACCTGAGCGCCAACGGTGGCGCGTTTACCGTTGATGAAAACGTTGCCCTGTTCGATGTATCGATCGGCGTCGCGGCGTGAGCAGATGCCGCTCTCGCTAATGTATTTGTTCAGACGAATGGATGAGTTAGTCAGCATGGGATCTCCGTAAAACGCGGACTATACATTACCCGCAGGGGATTGCGGAAGCTGTTCGAGAATAGATGCAATAGCGCGAGGTCACGCAGGCCTTATTAAGACGCTTCATACCTTCACCACCCGGGTATTGAGCGGGGTCAGCGTCTGCCCGGCGCTGCCGATCGGCGTCAGGCGCGGTACGGGGCGGCCGCTGTCGCTTTCCACCAGCGTTGAGTGCGCCTCTCCCTCGGCGAACAGATGATCCTCCCCCCATTGGCGCAGGCCGACGATCACCGGAAACAGCGCACGGCCTTTCTCGGTCAGCACATATTCCTGATAGGCGCTGCCGTCCGCGGCGGGCACGATCTCCAGCACGCCGTGCGTCACCAGGGCGCGCAGCCGGGTAGAAAGAATGTTCTTCGCCATCCCCAGCCCTTTTTGAAACTCGCTGAAACGGGTGACGCCGTCGAAGGCGTCGCGCACGATCAGCAGCGACCACCAGTCGCCAATCACATCCAGCGTGCGCGCCACCGGGCAGGGCGCGTCTTCCAGGCTTTTACGTTTCACGGCGGTTATCTCCAGCTGCACATTCTGGTTGCATTATAAAACCTCCACGCCTAAAGTTCATTGGGTTTAATAATGAAACCAGTCTGAGGTGTGCATGAGCGACAAACTGCTGGATCCTCCTTGTGCGGCGCTGGGGCGCCTGCCGGCCGCCCTGGTGCTGCTGTTGGCCGCCGCCAGCGCCTTTAGCGTGGCCAACGTTTACTATGCGCAGCCGCTGCTGGACGCCATCGCCCGTGATTTTTCCATCAGCCTGGCGGCGGTCGGTATGGTGATCACCGTGACCCAACTGGGCTGTGCGCTGGCGCTGCTGTTGGTGGTGCCGTTGGGGGATCGGCTGAACCGGCATCGGCTGCTGGCGGGGCAACAGCTGGGGCTGATCGGCGCGCTGCTGCTGGTGGGCTGGGCGCACGGCGCGTCTTGGCTGCTGGCGGGCATGTTGCTGGTGGGGTTACTGGGCACCGCCATGACGCAGGGACTGATCGCTTTCGCCGCCGCACTGGCTGCGCCGCAGGAGCGCGGACGGGTGGTCGGTGCAGCGCAGGGCGGCGTGGTGTTGGGGCTGCTGCTGGCGCGCACCCTGTCCGGCGCGCTGGCGGACGTCGGCGGCTGGCGCACGGTGTACTTCTTTTCCGCTGGGGTGACGCTGGTGCTGCTGCCGATCCTGGCGCGCCTGCTGCCTGCGCCGCGCACCTCTCCCAGCACGCTGAGTTATCCCGCCTTGCTGTGTTCAATGCTGACCCTGTTGCGGCATGATCGCACGCTGCAAATTCGCGGCATGCTGGCGCTGCTGATGTTCGGCGCCTTCAGCCTCTTTTGGAGTTCGCTGGTGTTGCCGCTGAGCCAGGCGCCGTTCAACTTCACGCATGCGGCGGTGGGGGCGTTCGGCCTGGTCGGCGCGGTGGGGGCGCTGGCGGCGGTGCGCGCCGGGCATCTGGCGGATCGCGGGCTGGGGCAGGCGGCCAGCGGCGTGTGTCTGCTGCTGTTGACGCTGGCCTGGCTGCCGCTCGGTTTGCTCGGCAGCGGCCTGGCTTGGCTGGTGGCGGGCATTGTGTTGTTGGATCTGGCGGGGCAGGCGATCCACGTACTGAACCAGAGCATGATCTTCAGCGCCCACCCTCAGTCGCACAGCCGCCTGGTGGGCTGCTACATGTTGTTTTACGCCGTCGGCAGCGGGCTGGGCGCCTTTGCCGGCACCCATATGTACGCCTGGGCGGGCTGGCGCGGCGTCTGCTGGCTGGGTGCTGGCGTCAGCCTGAGCGCGTTGCTGTTTTGGTGGCTGACGCTGCGCCGGATGCCGGGCTCAGCTGCGGCGGTGGAGCAGTGAAAGCTGGAACCCCAGCGCACCGCACAACGCCTGAGGCGCGGTGAAGCCGCTTTCCGCCAGGAGGAGACGGCTGCGCGCCGCCGTCATCGGGTGCCAGTTACGGCGGATGCGTTCGATCGTTTCCTGCGCCTGCGCCGCCGAATGCCCGGTGCTTTGCAGCCAGTGTTGGTAGTGGCTGGCGGGCAGGCCCTCCGGTTGATAGTCGAACAGCAGCAGCGGTGCGGCGGGGGAGAGGCGCTGTGCCAACTGCCGCAGGAAATCCAGTTTTGCGCCATCGTCGGCGATAAAGTGCAGCACCAATGAGCACACCGCCGCGTCGTGGCGAGTTTGCGGCGCTTGTTGCAGCAGGGTTGGCTGGAAGCTCACCCGCTGTGTGTAACCTGCGGCTTCGGCCTTGGCGCGTGCGGCCGCCAGCATGCCGGCGGAGGGTTCCACGGCGCTGAAACGCCAGCTTACGTTGGCGGCGGCCAGCGCCTCCAGTTCGCTGCCGGTGCCGCAACCGGCCAACAACAATGTGGCGTCATTCGGCAGCGTCTGCACGAGCGTCGCCGTCAGCAGCGCCTGGGCAAACTGATAGCCGGGCACCAGGGTCAGAATACGGCGATCGTAGTCTGCCGCCGCAGCATCGGGGAAGCGAGTATCCGTTTGATGTTGCATAACCTTCCTTGCAAAGTTCATCGAGAGAAGCAAAGAAGGGTATGCCTAAATGGTAATGAAATCCATTATCGTTAATGGATTCTGTGACAGGACATGCGGCGCTAACGAACCGGCGAATGCATCAGGTAATAATCTTCTTCGCCGTCGTTGCCGGTAGAGATGACGCGCCAGCCGTGCTTGCGGTAGAACGCCAGCGCCTTTTCATTTTTCACCAGGCATTTCAGCGAGCCGGTGGCGGTGAAGGTAGCTTGCGCCGCCTGCAGCAACGCACTGCCGACGCCGCGCGGCGGCTGATGGGGATCGACATACAGGTTATGAATGAAGTTGTCTTCGCGGTAGACGGAGACGAATCCCAGCAGCGTGCCGCCGTCTTCCGCCACCCAAATCGCTTCGCCCAGCGTCGCGCTGTCGAAATCTTCCAACTGGTAGTTTGAGGTATCGCGCCAACCGAACGCCGCCTTGCGCGATGCCAGGTATAGCGTGCGCAAGAAGGGGCGATCGGCCTCTTGGTAAGGTCTTATCTGCATGGCATCTCCCGGTGGTGTATGCAGACTATAGCGCATTGCGGTGGGAACGCACGGCCATCTTAAGCGCGTGGCGATATGTCGTCAGGCGTGCTCCGCCTGCATTTTCATCCAGAACGCTTCCTGGCAGCGATTATAAAACTGCTTTTTTCTCGGCGAGACGGCATGGCCGCCATCGTGTACGACTTCGTAGCTTATCCAGCATTCGCGGCACAGATCGTCGGATTGAAAGCTATCCGATTCCATCTTGCACAAGAGGGTGACGCCGTTGCTGAATTCATAAAGTATTTCGCGCTCTTCAATGACGTTTTCCTCATCAAAGAAGCGTTCGACGCTTTCCGTTTTGTTGATTGCCCGCACCTGTGAAGAGCGTGCGTGAATGCCGCAGAGGTAGGTATAAAGTCGTTGCATCGCCAGTCCTGTCCATAATGCGTGCAGAGAGTTAAATGTCTCTTGGTCGGTATTGCCTAATCATAAGACAATCGGTGGAAGGGAAAAAGCGGCTTCGATGTTTCGGGGAAACTGAAGTTGGAATGATGAGGGAAGATGAAAGCTAACGATATCTCTTACAAGTAGTGGGCTATTCGAAACTGATTGAGTAGAAATTTAAAAATTATGTTAGATATTAACAGAAGAATAGGACTTTCTTAGAACACTAAAAACGAGAGTTTCCTGAATTGGGAAAATGTATGTCTATGTTTACGAACATCTTGACATCCAGCACTTGAGTGTTTTTGGTAATACCAATCGTTGTAAATTATTTTTCGCGCAACTTTCTTAGTGGTGATTTCTGACTGAAATAGTAAATTTTTTAATCAACAATAATGGTAGGCATGAGAAGTGCTGGACCTTGTTAGACATTTTCTCCTCCCTCCTACCTCATGAGCTTTTTATGTGGTTGATTAGCTGTCTTAGTATAAATAGTCATCTTTTTCCATTGGTTTTGTGAGGTTGGTCAAAAATTCATGGAGATTTTTCTTGAAAAATAAGGTGGTGGTACTCATATAGCTTTGATACTCCTTTCCTAAAGGAAAATTGATCTATGGCTAATTGTGAAGATCAACATCGATACTGGGGTTTTTTCGAACAGCTTCCTGACGATCAGGGAGGGATAGGCAGGCATAAGTGCTGTGGTTGTGCATATGAAAGAGGGTACCTGGCGGGGGTAAGAAGAGATGAAATGCTTCGAATTGAATTAGATTCACTTCCTGAGAGCCAAGCTGGGAATGTACGGCATAAAAGCCCGCATGCTGCCTATGCTCAGGGCTATCTTGATGGTGTTTCTGCGTCTTACGGTAATAAGAAATAAGTGTAGATGTAGTTTTTATAGGGAGAAAAACATGACCATTCGAAGAATCGCCTATGCTTATTATGATCCCCGATGGGATAAATCAACAATGCCTATTGTTGCTCTGAGCCGTACTGAGGTTGAGCCTTTAGAATATGAAGCAGAAATGAAAGGACATCTACATTGTCCTTCTTGTTATGAGCCTTTGTTAAGGGTTCCTGGAGATCCAGCAGTAGCTGTTATGGCTAATGGGGCTGATGCTCTTTTTCGTCATTTCCCTGATGAAGATGCACCATATTGCCGCTTACGGAGTGGTATTATGGTTGGAAAAAAATACGATTCAGAGGCTGAAGCAGCTAAAGCTGTTGAAGATGGCGATCTGATTATTATTAGCGGCTTTAAACAGGAAAGGCCTCAAAATACTGCTAGGCAGCAAGATGAAGAGCATGGCGAACCGGTTGAGACAGAATTTGAAAGCGAAGATGGGCCATCAGTTAACGTTCCAGCATCTCGTCACGAAGGTCAGACGTTTAATCTACCAAGTAAGATAACCAGCATTCAATCCTTATGTGCGAATTTTCGTCAAAATTACTACCGAGATATTCATCTAGTGGTGGGAGAAAATGTGCATCAGTATGTTTTAGCAGAATGCTTGAAAGAAGCTTCTGAAATAGATGCTGAAGATGATTTCCCTAGATTCTATTTTGGGGAAATTGTACGCATAGAACGATTTGAAAATAAAAGTCATGTTTTTTTAAGACACCCTAGGCTTGTTGGTAACGTCGATTTTAGAATATCAGCCAGTAACGGTGATCTGGACGCTAGAGGAATTACTCAGAGTAATTCATTAAGACGAATTCTTCTGTTTTTTGGAAAAGTCGAACCATGTGGTGCAGGGTATTGGTCTAAAGATAAAACATGGGGGGAGATTGGGATTCTTCCAGTGAAGTATGAAGACTTCCTTCGTGCCAACTATAATCGTGATAAAATTGATTTTTAACATAATAAATATTAGGTTTTTTCTCTTGAACAACTATTCTTGATTACCTAATAGTTGATGGCGATATCTAACCGAATTAACAAGCCTGACAGCAAAAACCGGGATACTCCCGGTTTTTGTGAGTCTTAAGCCGGAATTCTGTAGTAATGGCAAAAGGCATTGTTTAGTAAAGCTGACGTAGCACTCCCTCGTGATTATCAGTGAGCTCGCATATTTTACTATTAACCCATTGCTGGATCGCTAGTGCATGCTTCTCGGTTAGTTTGGTATGCAATTCCCTTCGTTAATTTCTTCATATTCTAACGCCCATGAGAACTTGCGTCTAAGGGATGGGGAGTTATTTGTATCACATAGATTGACATTCAATCTGCTATACATGCCCCAAAAGAGTAGCTTTGCCGTTTACAAGACTTCCCGCTGGCATTACCATCCCGCTCAGGGATTAACGCAGCGTTGATCACAACCTATTGATTTTCATGACTCGGGGTGCCCTTCTACGTGAAGGCTGAGAAATACCCGTATTACCTGATCTGGATAATGCCAGCGTAGGGAAGTCACGGCCGCCCAACCGGCGCCGCCTTCTTGAACGCCGGTTGGGAGGAATATGATCGCTCGACCTGATGCACTACCCGGCGCTCGCGCCGCGGCCTGTCTGACCCAATTCCAACAGCGGTCTCCGCTGATCCACTGCCTGACCAACGAAGTGGTGCAATCGCTGACCGCCAACGTGTTGCTGGCGCTCGGTGCCTCCCCGGCGATGGTGGTGGAGCCGCAAGAAGCGGCGCAGTTCAGCGCGCTGGCCGACGGCCTGCTGATCAACGTCGGCACCCTCAACGCGCTGCGCGCCGAATCGATGCGGGCGGCGGTGGCCGCCGCCAATCAGGCCGGCAAGCCCTGGACGCTGGATCCGGTGGCGGTCGGCGCGCTCTCCTACCGCACCGCCTTCGCTAAACAGCTGCTGGACGGGCAACCGGCGGCGATACGCGGCAATGCCTCGGAAATCATGGCGCTCAGCGGGTTGCTGGCCAGCGGCCGCGGCGTGGACAGCGGTGACGATTCGCTGGCGGCACTGCCCGCCGCGCGTGAGCTGGCGCTGCGCAGCGGCGCGGTGGTGGCGGTCACCGGCGTGGTGGATTACGTCACCGACGGCCAGCGCGACTGGGCGATCGAAGGCGGCTCCCCGCTGATGACGCGGGTGGTGGGCACCGGCTGCGCGCTGTCGGCGGTGGTGGCGGCGTTTTGCGCGCTGCCGGGCGATCGCCTGGACAATGTGGCGACCGCCTGCCGGGTGATGTCCCATTGCGGCGGCCTCGCGGCCAAACAGGCCGCCGGGCCGGGCAGCTTTACACCGGCGTTCCTCGACGCGTTGTATCAACTGCGCGGGGAGGATCTGTGATGAAACGTATCAACGCGCTGACCATCGCCGGCACCGATCCCAGCGGCGGCGCCGGTATTCAGGCCGATCTGAAAGCTTTCTCGGCGCTTGGCGCCTACGGCACTTCGGTGATCACCGCGCTGGTGGCGCAGAATACCCGCGGCGTGCAGTCGGTGTATTACATCGATCCGGCGTTCGTCGCCGCGCAGCTGGACTCGGTGTTCAGCGACGTGCGCATCGACAGCGTCAAGATCGGCATGCTGGCCAACGCCGACATCGTGCAGGCGGTGGCCGAACGCCTGCGCCATTATCGGCCGGAGTTCGTGGTGCTGGATACCGTGATGCTGGCGAAAAGCGGCGATCCGTTGCTGGCGCCGGAGGCGGTGGCCTCGATTCGCAGCGAGCTGTTGCCACTGGTGTCGATCATTACGCCGAATCTGCCGGAAGCGGCGGCGCTGCTGGCGTGCGCGCCGGCGGAAGATGAAGCGCAGATGCGCGAACAGGGGCGGGCGCTGCTGGCGATGGGCTGCCAGGCGGTGTTGATGAAGGGCGGCCACCTGAGCGAAAGCGAGAGCCCGGACTGGCTGTTTACCGCAGAAGGCGAGCAGCGCTTTACCGCGCCGCGCGTCGCCACCCGCCACACCCACGGCACCGGTTGCACGCTCTCGGCCGCGCTGGCGGCGCTGCGCCCGCGCCATGCCGACTGGGCGGCGACGGTAGCCGCCGCCAAGGGCTACCTGCAAAAAGCGCTGCAACAGGCGGATACGCTGGAAGTGGGGCACGGCATCGGGCCGGTGCATCATTTCCACGCCTGGTGGTGAGTCAACTTTTTGCCGCAACCGTGGTCTGACTAGTTCAGGCCCGGTTTTACGGGCGAAACCTGATTTAACCTAGGGAGAAGCACTATGACGGGACACCAGACGCTGCGTTGCGCCCTCTTCGGCGTACTGCTTAGCTTCAGCGCGGGCAGCTTGGCCCAGCAGATCGTCACCACATCGGATTTGATTCAGCAGCCGGGGTATCAGGCCAGCTGGCAAAATATGGTGAAAGGCCAGGCGCGGATGCCGGGCTGGGCGCGCAAGGGCGTCGGCACCTCTACGCCGGCGCAGAATCTGAACTGGAAGGGCAAAGAGTATCTGGTCGGCAACCTGTGCAAACCGCACGACTGCGGCAACAACTTTTTAATCGTGGCGTTCAGCGCGGATAAATCCCAGGCCTGGGGCGTGCGGGTCGAGGTGGCGGACCGGCCGGAAGCCGTCGATCACCCGAAGAAGTACGCCAAGTACCAGTGGCTCGGTAAGCCGGATGAAGATATGAAGGCGCTGCTGAAGCAGCAGTTCGAGAACAATCCTGACTGGAAATAATCTGGCTGGGGGCGCCGCTGCAGGCACCCCCGGCACCGATCAGCCGATGCCGGCCTGATGCAGATCGTGCAGGTTGAGCGCCCCCACCAGTACGCCGTCCATATCGACCACCGGGGCTGCGCTGATGTGCTGTTCGTGCAGCGCTTCCAGCGCTTCGCCGGCACGCCACTGCTCCGGCAGCCGATAGCCGGGGCGGGTGATCGCCGGGCTGAGCGGATCCTGCAGGCTATTGCCTTTCACCAGCCAGCGGCGCAGGTCGCCGTCGGTAAACACCCCCACCACTCGTTGCTGCGTGTCGCAGACCGCCACTAACCCGAGCCCGGTGCGGCTCAGTTCCAGCATCGCTTCCATCACGTTGGCGCTTTCGCTCACGCGCGGCAGGCGATCGCCGGTGCGCATCAGGTGATGCACGCGGTTCAGCAGGCGCGCCCCCAGGCTGCCACCCGGGTGCGAACGGGCGAAGTCTTCCGCGTTGAAACCGCGCTGGCGCATCAGCGCCATCGCCAGGGCGTCGCCCATCATCAGGGTGTTGACTGCGCTGGAGGTCGGCGCCAGCCCCATCGGGCAGGCTTCGCGCTCGACGCCGATATCCAGCACGCAGGCCGCGGCCAGCGCCAGCGGCGACTCTTTGCCGCCGGTGACGGCGATCACCGGAATGCCGTTCTCCGCCAACAGCGGCAGGATCAGGTCCAGCTCTTTGGCGCGGCCGGAGTAGGAGATGAACACCACCACGTCGTCGGCGCCGATCATGCCGAGATCGCCGTGCAGCGCTTCCGCCGGGTGCACGAAGAACGACGGCGTGCCGGTGCTGGCCAGCGACGCGGCGATCTTCTTGCCGATATGGCCGGACTTGCCGATGCCGGAAATCACCGCTTTGCCACGGCAGTTCAGCAGCAGCTCGCAGGCGCAGACGAAGTTCTCATCCAGGCGCGCCAGCAGGCGCTGCGCTTCGGTTAGCTCGATCTCCAGCGTTTCGCGGGCGAAGGCGAGCAGGGCGTTGGCGTTACTCATCGGGATCTCCTACCAGAAAGATATTGATGCCTTTCGCCTGCAGGGCGGCGAGGTAATCGGGGTTGATGTCTCTGTCGGTGATCAGCGTGTCGACGGCGCTGAGTTCGCACACCACGTTCGGGCTCTTGCGGCCGAATTTCGAGGAGTCTACCAATAGAATAATGCGGCTGGCGGCTTCGCACATCGCCTTGCTGACGTTGTGCACTTCGTTGAAGGTGGTGACGCCGGCGTTGAGATCGACGCCGTCCGCGCCGATAAACAGCTTGTCGAAGCTGAATTGCTGAAACGCCGATTCCGCCAGGCTGCCGTGGAACGAGGCCGACTTCTTGCGGTAGGTGCCGCCGGGCATCAGGATAGTCTGATCGTTGTCCAGCTCCACCAGCGCGTTGACGATGGTCAGGCTGTTGGTCATCACCGTGATGTTGTTGAACTGTGCCAGGTGCGGCACCATCTGCAGCACCGTGCTGCCGGCGTCGAAGATCAGCGAGTCGCCGTCGGCGATCAGCGCCACGGCGGCGCTGGCGATCTGGCGTTTTTTCTCGGTGTTGATATGGGTTTTGCGGTCGATCGGCTGATCGCCGTCGTCGCGGCTGAGCACCACGCCGCCGTAGGTGCGGATCACCTCGCCTTCTTCTTCCAGCAGGGTGAGATCCTTGCGGATGGTGGTGCCGGTGGTGGAGAAATGCTCGGCCAGGGCGTCCACTGCCGTTTTGCCATGCCGCTGCAGATATTCAAGGATAGCGGCCTGCCGCTGCTTTGGTTTCATCGCGATTCCCGTTCACAAGAGTTGGGCATTTCCTCTCGCTGAATAATTCACTATGAAAGGTAATGTCTTTTAATGTGAAAATATCACGATTTGGGTTTAATCGCTAACGATAGTGCAGACTGGCATGCGCGATCCTCGGGGAAGATCACATCCGGGCGTAAATCCTGCTGATGCAAACCGTGCAATCGAGGCAGCGGGCGGGGCCGGGCGAAAACGGTCAGGCCGCGCAGCAACAGGCTGCCGCACACCCGCCGATCGGCGTCGAAGGCCAGCGCCAGCACCACTCGCGGGCGAAAACGGCCACCGGAACGGCCGACGCCGACGACGCCCAGCCGGCACAGGCCGTCGAAGGCGCGGTTGAAGCGCTGCAGTTGCCACCAGCCGAAGGCGATTTGCAGCAGCCAGGCCAGCAGCGCGAAGGCGATCAGAGCTTGTGTCATGGAGTTCTCCTTAGCCCCCTCTGCTGAAGGGGGCGTCGATTGGCGTCAGAACATCACCTGGCCGCCGGTGATGTTGATCGATTGGCCGGTGCAGTAAGAGGCCTTATCGCTGGCGTAGAACAGCAGGGTGTTCAGCACGTCCTGGTAGTCGCAGCCGCGTTTCAGCGGCACCTTGTCGATGTAGTACTGCTCCACCTGATCCGGCGCGATGCCCAATTTTTGCGCGTACTGTGGCAGCAGCGACTGGAACATCGGCGATTTCAGCAGGTTGCCGAGCATTAGCGAATGCACGGTGATGCCGTACTCCGCCAGATCGAGCGCCAGCGACTGCGTCAGCCCCACGCCGCCGAACTTGGCGGCGCTGTAGCCAGAGTTGTGCTTGCTGCCGACCTTGCCGGATTTAGAATTGATCTGGATGATGCGCCCGGCGATGCCGTCGCGGATCATCAGCCGCGAGAACTCGCGGGCGCAGAGGAAATAGCCCACCAGGTTCACCTGCAGCGAGCGATCGAAGTCGCCCAGCGGGAAATCGGTGATCGGCGCCGCCTTGGCGATGCCGGCGCTGTACACCAGCAGATTAGCCTGGCCGAACGCCCGGTCAACCGCCGCCGCCAGCGCGATCACGCTCTGCTCGTCGGTGGCGTCGGCCTGAAAACCGCAGGCGCTGCCTGAGCCGTACTCTTCGTTGATCTGCTGCGCCACCCGATTGGCGTTGTCGGCGTTCAGATCGGCCACCGCCACCCGATAACCGGCCTGCGCCAGCCCGTGGCTCAAAAATGCACCTAACGTTTGGCCGCCGCCAATCACTACAGCTACTTCAGACATGGTCTACTCCTTATGCGATAAATGACAGCGTGCTGCCCAACGGGATATCGGTCGGCGTCGGGCCGGATACGTGGATCGAGCCGGGGAATTCGGCTTCGGCTTCGCCGTCGAAGCGCACGGTGATGTGGCCCAGCTCGCGCAGATTCTGCGTGGCGACGCTGCCGACGGCGGTAATGGCGTAGCGCCGCTGCGCCAGCTCCATCACGCCGCCCACCTGCAGTTCGCCGGCGGTCGCGCCGTGGCGGTGGATAAAGCAGAACTCTTCGATGTCCGCCGGCGCGCCTTCACGAAAGGTGATCAGCATATTGTCCAGCAACGCCTCGCGGGCGCAGCCGCCGATTTGCGTGATGGTGGTATGAAAAATGGTGTGCATGAACGTCTCCCTGAAAATCACACTATTGATAAATGAAGGCCGAGGCGGCCCAGGCGATCAACACCGTCGGGGCGCCGGTCAGGAAGCGGCCGACCAGCACCGACGGCACGCCGACCCGCACGGTGTCCTGTTTGGCTTCCGCCAGCGACAGGCCGACCGGAATGAAGTCGCAGGCGGCCTGCGCGTTGATGGCGAACAGCGCGGGCAGCGCCAGCTGCGGCGGAATATGGCCGAGGCCGATCTGCACCCCGACCAGCACGCCGATCACCTGGGCGATGACCGCGCCGGGGCCGAGGAACGGCGACAGCAGCGGGAACGAGCAGATCAGCGCCAGCGTCACCAGCCCGATCGGGCTGTTGGCCAGCGGCGTCAGGCCGTGAGCGATAAAGTCCCCGAGGCCGGAGGCCATGATGATGCCGATCAGCGCCGAGACGAACGCCATAAACGGCAGAATGGTCTTCAGCACGGTGTCGATGGTGTCGCGCCCGGCCTGGAAGAACACCGCCACCACCGAGCCCATGCCCATGCCGACCTTCGCCAGCAGCCCGTCGCTTTGCTCGGTGATCTTCTTGCTGGTGTCGTAGTCGCGCGCCTTGGGCGGCGCAGCCACGGCGGCGGCGGGCGGGGTTTCCGCCGTTTCGATTCGGCTGATGTTGTGGTCGCGCACGCCGGAGACATAGATGTCTTCGAGGATAAACTGCGCCAGCGGGCCGGACTGGCCGGTGGCGTGGATGTTGACCGTCGGAATGCGGCGTTTCGGGTACAGGCCGCAGCGCAGGGTGCCGCCGCAGTCGATCACCGCCACGCCGATCTCGTCCGCCGGCGGCTCGCCCTCTTTGAAACCGTCGACGGCCGGCCAGCCAGTCAATTCGCTGAGGCGATCGACGATGGAAGGCCGGGTACCGGCGGTGATGTACACCACTTTCTTGCCGGGTTCGATCGGCAGTTCCAGGGGGCCGCCCCAGCCGCTGGCGCCTTTTTCAATACGGATATAAGCACTCATGCTGCACTCCACGAATTAAAGTTGCACCTGGCGATCCAGACGGATGCCCATCTTGCGTTCGAACAGGCTGGTGGTGAGATCGGTAACCCAGCCGCGGAAGAAGTTAGTGAACAGCCCCACCAGGAAATAGCTCACCGCCAGCGGGCCGAGCGGCAGGCCGAGGGTGGTCAGGCCGCTGGCGATGCCGAGGTAAACGAACAGCTCGCCGGGGTTGATGTGCGGGAACAGACCGTTCATCGAGTGGCAGCTGTAAGAGGCCGCCGCGTAGTAGCTCGGCTTGTATTTCTCCGGCATGAAACGCCCCAGGCTGAGGGTCATCGGGTTGCAGAAGACAAAGGTGCCGATCAGCGGCAGCAGCAGATAACGCGAGACGGGGTTGCCCGCGCAGCGCTGCGCCAATCGTTCGATACGTTCCTGGCCAACAAATTTGATCAGTGCGTTCATGATAACCAACAGGCTGATCAACAAAGGTAAAATGCCGGTCACCATGCCGACAAACACTTCACCGCCTTTCTGAAACAGGCCGATAAACCACTCGGCGCCGTGGGTGATTAGCTCAATCATTATGTTCTCCTGTAATGGACTTATATGGCCTGGAGCGAACGGCGGCTCTGTCGCCATGGGCCTTACAGTAGTCACTTTGTTGGGCTATTTGTTTTAAACAGATCACAATTTGAAAGATAAATATTTTATTTTGAAAGTTTAAAGTGAAAGAAAGAGAAGGTATGCGGCTTGAAAAGTGGGGGACGGGCACAAAAAAGCCCGGCGAGCCGGGCTTTGGGATAGGTGGTCTGTCACATCAGGCGATGGTGACCTTCTTGTCCAGGTAGGCGTCTTGCACGGCGTTGATCAGTGCCACGCCGTCTTTCATCGATTTCTTGAATGCCTTGCGCCCCAGGATCAGGCCCATGCCGCCGGCGCGTTTGTTGATCACCGCGGTGCGCACCGATTCCTGCAGATCGTTCTCACCGGCGGCGCCGCCGGAGTTGATCAGCCCAGCGCGGCCCATGTAGCAGTTGGCCAGTTGGTAGCGCACCAGATCGATCGGGTGATCGGTGGTCAGCTTGTCGTAGACGCGGTCATCGGTATAGCCGAATTTCACCGCGCGGTAGCCGCCGTTGTTTTCCGCCATTTTCTGTTTGACGATGTCGGCGCCGATGGTGGCGGCGATGTGGTTGGCCTGGCCGGTCAGATCGGCGCTGGAGTGGTAGTCCACGCCGTCCTTGTTGAACGCCGGATTACGCAGATAGGCCCACAGCACCGTGACCATGCCCAGCTCATGCGCGCGCTCAAAGGCGATAGAGATCTCTTCGATCTGGCGGCGCGACTGCTCGGAGCCGAAGTAAATGGTGGCGCCGACCGCCACCGCACCCATGTTGAACGCCTGCTCGACGCTGGCGTACAGGGTCTGGTCGTACTGGGTCGGGTAGCTCAGCGTTTCGTTGTGGTTGATTTTGACCAGGAACGGGATCTTGTGCGCGTAGCGGCGCGATACCGACGCCAGCACGCCGTAGGTGGAGGCGACGCAGTTACAGCCGGCTTCAATCGCCAGCTCGACGATATTCTTCGGATCGAAATACAGCGGGTTGGCGGCGAACGACGCGGCGGCAGAGTGCTCGATGCCTTGGTCGACCGGCAGGATAGACAGGTAGCCGGTGCCGGCCAGGCGGCCGTGGTTGAACAGGGTTTGCATCGAACGCAACACCGTGTTCGGGCGGTTGTTATCGATCATTACGCGGTCGACGAAGTCGGCGCCCGGCAGGTAGAGATTCTCGGCGGGGATAGTGGTACAGCGGTGTTGCAGCAGATCTTCCGCTTCCTTTCCTAGCAACTGCACAATATCAGTCATGATTCACTCCCGATTAAGCTTCTTCATACACCGGCAATGCATGGGTTTTTGACCACCGGCGCAGTAAAAAAGCGGTGATTGAAGCTGTAAAGCGATGCTACCGAACTTGCTCCGGCAAGGACAAACAATAGATGCGATTGAGAAGAAATGCCATTTGCGCGGCCAAATACGCGGGGACGATCGCCCCCGGCTTGCCAAGCGGTTGATTATTCGATCTCGAACCACTCGGTGTTCTGCAGAGCGATCGGGCGCAGCGGCTGCGCCCGACAGAATCAGCCCAGCAGGGCGCAGTTAGGCGGCAGGCGGCATTCGATGGCCTGCGGCAACACTTCGATGCGGAAATGGCGGCCTTTGAGCGGCTCGCCGTCAAGGTTGAAGGTTATTTCATGCGGCGCGTCGATCTCCAGCCAAGGCAGCGCCGCGCTGAGGATGCTGTTGCTTTCTTCGTCGTTGAACAGGGCGGCGACCAGCGCCGGCAGCAGTTCATCGGCGATCAGCAGACGCAGCTGCAGCAGGCCGTCGTTGATCAGCGCAGTGGGGCACAGTTCCTGACCGCCGCCGGCCTGCTTACCGTTGCCGATGCCGATCACCAGCGCTTCACCGGCCCAGCGGAAGTCCGGCCCGCGGATTTCACAGCGATCGGCCTGCAGCGTATCCATGCGCAGTAAGCCGTGGACGAAGTAGGAAACGCCGCCCAGCGCCGCCTTCAGCTTCTCCGGCGTTTCGGTGGTGATGCGGGTGCCGAAGCCGCCGGTGGCCATGTTGATGAAGTAGCGTTCGCCGTTGACCCTGGCCAGATCGATAGGCACCGAGCGGCCCTTGATCGCCAGTTGCAGCGCCTGTTCCGGCGAAGGGGGAATATTGCAGGCCATGGCGAAGTCGTTGGCGGTGCCGAGCGGCAGAATGCCCAGCACGGGTCGGCCGTGCGTCGGCAACTGCACCAGTGCGGCGGCCACCTCGTTGATGGTGCCGTCACCGCCGCCGGCGACGACGGTATCGACGCCAAGCTGAGCGGCCTCCGCGACGTAGCGCGCGGCGTCGCCGTGCTCCCAGGTGACGCGTACGTGCAGCGTCACCTGTTCTGCGCGCAGCCGTTTGACCGCCTGGCGCAATTCTTCGTTGCCGGCACCCTTGCCGTTGATAATAAGCAGGGCTGTTGCATGTGGGGGGTGAGCCATTGCCGATATCCTCCGGCGGAAAACCAAGAAGGTCCCAAGATAAACCAGCCGACGCCGTCAGGCCATCAGAATATTCAGCTAATTCCGCTTATTTCCCGCATCGCCGTGAATATGAAAGCGGTGCGAATTTATCTGAATTTTACCGGGCAACAAGAAAAATTTTAATGAAGGCGGGATTAATCGCTATAGCGTTATTTATATATCGATGTGACGTTATTATTCTTATTAAAATGGATAACGGGAAAAGATAATGAAAATAGGTGCTGTGGTGAAAATAGAGTGGCCCCACAAAGAAAAAGCCAGCCCAAGGGAGATTGGGCCGGCTAAGGAGGTGGTTCCTAGTATTGCTATGCAAATATTTTCGTTGTTCGTTTTAAGCAGCGTGATAGTAACCAAGCTGCGAGCATATTGATGTGATCTAATTCTAATATTTGCTAAAAATCGCCACCGTATGGTGGCGATTCATTTTATGCCTGGGCGCTATTTTCTTCCGCCAAATTGCGGATCAGCAAAGCATAATTGAGATCGATATCCTGCGGGATCGGCAAATAAACGATATGGCCGTTGCCCGGCGCCACTTCAATCGGCTCACCTTTCTTATTTTGCATGCTTTCGAGCGTAAACAGCACGTTGCCGCCCGGCGTCATCATCTCGACGCTGTCGCCGAGCGAGAACTTATTCTTCACGTCGACTTCCGCCCACCCTTCGCGGCGCACGCCGGTGAACTCGCCGACGAACTGCTGGCGCTCGGAGAGCGAGGAGCCGTATTCGTAGTTCTGCTGCGCTTCGTGTACATGGCGGCGCAGGAAGCCCTCGGTGTAACCGCGGTGCGCCAGGCCTTCCAGCGTGGTGAGCAGGGTCGGATCGAACGGCTTGCCGGCGGCGGCGTCGTCGATGGCGCGGCGGTAGACCTGGGCGGTGCGCGCGCAGTAGTAGAAGGACTTGGTGCGGCCTTCAATCTTCAGCGAGTGCACGCCGAGCTGCGTCAGACGCTCCACGTGCTGAATGGCGCGCAGATCCTTGGAGTTCATGATGTAGGTGCCGTGTTCGTCCTCAAAGGCGCTCATATATTCGCCTGGCTTTTGCGCTTCAGACAGCATGAACACCTTATCGGTCGGCGCGCCGATGCCCAGCGTCGGCTCAACGGTTTGTACCGGGATCGGCTCGTGCAGGTGCACGATATTGCCGGTGTCGTCCTCTTTGCCTTCTTCCGCCTTGTATTGCCAGCGGCAGGCGTTGGTGCAGGTGCCCTGGTTGGGATCGCGCTTGTTGATGTAGCCGGACAGCAGGCAGCGGCCGGAATAGGCCATGCACAGCGCGCCGTGGACGAAGATCTCCAGCTCCATATCAGGCACTTCGGCGCGGATCTCGGCGATCTCCTCCAGCGACAGTTCGCGCGACAGGATCACGCGGGTCAGGCCCATTTGTTTCCAGAATTTCACCGTCGCCCAGTTAACGGCGTTGGCCTGAACCGACAGGTGGATGTCCATCTGCGGGAAGGCTTCGCGCACCATCATGATAAGGCCGGGATCGGACATGATCAGCGCATCCGGGCCCATATCGATAACCGGCTTCAGATCGCGCAGGAAGGTTTTCAACTTGGCGTTGTGCGGGGCGATGTTGACCACCACATAGAATTTTTTGCCCAGCGCGTGCGCTTCGTTGATGCCCTGCGCCAGATTCTCGTGGTTGAATTCGTTGTTGCGCACCCGCAGGCTGTAGCGCGGCTGGCCGGCGTAAACCGCATCGGCGCCGTAGGCGAAGGCGTAACGCATGTTTTTCAGCGTTCCGGCAGGGGAGAGAAGTTCCGGTGTAAACATAGTGTGTCTCGGTCTGATTTCAGGTCAGCACCGCGCCACCTGATGGCGCAGTAAAAGCGGGGAATTGTAGCGGCGGCGCGGCAAAAAATCAGCAGTTAACCGGATTTATTCAGGGGAGATTGATCCCGGTCAAACGGAAAACGCGCGATGGCGGCCACCGCGCGGGCGAAACGGAGGGATCAGGCGCTCAAATCGCGGATATCGGTGGTCGGGCCGTTTTTTATCACCGACTGGATACCGTTTTTGGCCGCGCTTTCGGAGCTGTACATTTCGCTGACGCCGATCACCTGATGGTTCTTGGCCTTCAGCACAAAATAGGGCTGATTGCTGGTGCTGTGCTTCAGTTCAAACTGCGCTTCGTGCGGCGAATTGGTCTGCACCGAGGCGATGCCGTTCTCCGCTGACGCTTTGCTGGCGTACATCTCGCTGGCCAGAATGATCTCGCCGTTACTGGCTTTCAGGTTGAAGTGGTACTGTCCGTTCTTTGCTTTTTTCAGCTCGTAATGACCGATTGCCATGGTTCTTCTCCTGTAGGTTCCGATTCGTGATGTAAGTGTAGCCAATCGCTTGAAAATCGGCGGCTAAACCTCACCGCAGCTTAGTCGAAAAAATGCGCAATTTTTTTGCGGCGGCGCGGAGTTTTCATTCGGTGAGGCTGCCGCCGCACGGGAAGCTAAGGAAAGGCGCGGTGATTGCGCAGTGCACCGCATAACGAGGGGAACAGGGTTTCAACCCGTGAAATTGTGCGTTAGTGTTTGGCCGTTTCGTCAATGTGGATGAAAAATGAGCGATACATCTTGGCATCGACACGCTACAGGCATATGCTTTGGCCTATGCCAGCTGTGGAGGTGTCGAGATGGAAAGAATCGCAAAGCTGTTTAAAAACGGCAGAAATCAGGCGGTGAGGTTACCGGTGGAGTTTGAATTTGATACGGATCGTGTCTATATCCGTCGCGATCGGGAGGGCAACGTGATTTTATCCAAATATCCAGCAAAGCCGGACAGCTGGGCGCCGCTGCTGAGCATTATCGCCCAAACGCCGGTGCCGCAAGAGTTTCTTGGCGCGGAAGATCGTCAGCAAGGGGTTGCAGACCGCGATCCATTCTCAGAGGACGAATAGGCGATGTACATGTTTGATACCAACACCGTCAGCCACTTGTTTCGGCAGCATCCGCAGGTGCTTAACGTCATGGAAAAGCTCCCGCCTTCTGCCGTATGTATTTCCAGCGTCACGGAGGCGGAACTGCTTTACGGTGTGGCTAAACGGCGGAACAAGGCGTTGCAAAACATGGTCGAGGCCTTTATTGCCGCGGTAACGGTCTATGCATGGGATAGCGAGGCTGCCCGCTGTTACGGTGAAATGCGGGCAAACATGGAGAGAAAGGGGAAAATCATGGGCGCGATGGATCAACTGATCGCCGCTCATGCGCAGAGCCGTGGCGCGACGCTGGTGACCAACGATCGCGCATTCGCCATGGTGCCCGGATTGGCTGTTGAGGACTGGACGCGCTGATTTCCCCCTAAACCCCATTCACCAGCCGGCAAGGGTCGGCTTCCCAGCGGTAGCCCACGCCGTATACCGAGCGGATAAAGGATTTCTCCCCGTCGATCAGCTCCAGCTTGCGCCGCAGATTTTTGATGTGGCTGTCGATGGTGCGGTCGGTGACTACCCGATAGTCGTCATACAGGTTGTTCAGCAGCTGTTCGCGCGAAAACACGTTGCCCGGTTGGCTGGCCAGGGTTTTCAGCAGGCGGAACTCCGCCGGCGTCAGATCCAGCAGCTGCCCCTGATAACTGGCCTGGAAACGCGGTTCATCGATGTGCAGCAGATCATCTTCCCGTGCATTATCCTGCGGCCGATAGCTGCGGCGCAGGATGGTTTTCACCCGCGCCACTACCTCGCGCGGGCTGTAGGGTTTGCAGATGTAATCGTCGGCGCCGATCTCCAGCCCCAGCAGGCGGTCGATCTCTTCGATTTTCGCCGTCACCATCACGATCGGCACGTCGCTGAAGCGGCGCAGCTCGCGGCATACCGTCAGGCCGTCGGCGCCCGGCAGCATCAGATCGAGTAAAATCAGCGCCGGCGGATGTTGATGCACGGTCGGCACCACCTCACTGCCGTTGGTCAGCCAGCGGGTGGCGTAACCCGCCGCCTGCAGATAATCCACCAGCAACTGACCCAGCTTGGGCTCATCTTCAACAATCATGATCTGCATAGGTTGATTCTGAATGTCCATCAGGGCGCCTTATTTTTTATCGGGGTAGCAAATTCTACTGTAATGCGCACGCCGCCTAAAGGCGAATGCTCGGCGCGGATTTTTCCATCGTGCGCCTCCACAATGTTGTGGCAGATCGCCAGACCCAAGCCGGAACCGCCGCTGGCGCGGTTGCGTGAGCCTTCCGCCCGGTAGAAACGTTCGAAAATGCGCGTCAGTTGCTGATCGCTGATGCCCGGCGCGCTGTCCTGCCAGTAGAGGAAGAGCCGCCCCGGCTGTAGCTCGGCGCTGATTTCCAACCGGCCGCCGGCGTCGGTGTAGCGCAGGCTGTTTTCCAGCAGGTTATTGAACAACTGGTTCAGGCGATCGGGATCGCCGAACAGCGGCGCCTGGGGCGGCAGATGCGTGACGATTTCCAGCCCTTTGGCGCGGAAGCGTTCGCGGAAGGCGGCGACGGCAACCTGCAGCAGATGCACGCAGTCTACCGACGACTTGCGATAGGCCAACGCGCCGAGATCGGAAAGCGAAAGCTGGTGCAGGTCATCGACCAGTTTGGTCAGGGTGGACACCTCGGCCTGCAGCGAGCTGAGTGACGCCGGCGTCGGCTGGCGCACGCCGTCCTGCAGCGCCTCCAGCTCGCCGCGCAGCACCGCCAGCGGCGTGCGCAGCTCATGCGACACGTCGGCCATAAAGGCGCGGCGCATCTGCTCATTTTTCTCCAGTGAGGTGGCTAACTGATTGAAGTCGTGCGCCAGCCTGCCCAGCTCATCCTGACTGCTGACCGTCACGCGGGTGGTGAAGTCGCCCGCCGCCAGGCGATGAGTGCCCGCCACCAGGCGCTTGACCGGCGCCAGCATGCCGCGCGACAGCAGCCAGGTCACCGCCGCCGCCAGCAAGGTGGAGAGCGCGACGATAATCCAGCTGGTGCGCCGCTGCTGGCGATCGAAGTTGATATCGGTGTTGCGCGTCAGGCGTTCGACCGGGGTAGTGATCACCCAGCCGACGATGGTGTTGTTATAGCGGATCGGGTGGCGCGGCCCCTCTTTCGGCACCGGCCCGGAGTGGCCCACCAGCCGGTTGAACTGGCTGTCCACCACCCAAAACTGGGTGCGCCAGCCCTTGGGCGGCAGGTTGTGGCTGCTGTCGCTGTTCTGTTCGAACGAACGCATGATCTGGTAGATAACCTGATCGTTGTTGCGCAGGAATATCCAGTTGCCGTGGCGGCTGTACTGCTCCTCCAGCGCTTCGCTCAGCATGTTGATGCGCTGCTCGTTGCTGTGCTTGATGTAATCGATAAAGCCGCGTTCAAAGCTGACGCGCACCCCCCAATGCATGGTGATCAACACCAGCATGCAGGTAGCGAAAATGGCCAGGAACAGTTTCCCGGTAATGCCTATCTTCATTGCAACCTCGTTGAGCCGGTACCCGGCTCTTTGGTCAGCGTGCGGTTGGGCGCGCTATCGGCCGGCACGCGCGCGAAGGCCAGCGCGGGCAGGGCGATAATCAACGCCATACAGCAGTAGCTGTAGATAAATGCGCTGTGGATGGCCGGGCTGTCGGCCACCACCTGGTGATGGGCGAAGCTGCCGATCAAGATGCCGGCGACGCTGACGCCAAGGCTCATCGACAGCTGCATGACCATCGACAACAGGCTGTTGCCGCTGCTGGCCAGCCGGTCCGGCAAGTCTTTCAGCGTCAGGGTGTTCATCGCCGAAAAGCGCAGCGAGTTGACCATCCCCTGGAAGAACAGCACCACCGGCAGCAGCCACAGCCAGCCGAGCATCGCCGCCAGCAGGAAACTCAGGCTGACCAGCGCCAGCAGCAGCGTGGCCGCCACCAGCACGTTGCGATAGCCGAAGCGGTTGACCACCTGCACCACGATGCGCTTCATGCCCATGCTGCCGATGATCATCGGGATCATCATCAGCCCGGCGTGGAACGGCGTGAAGCCCATGCCCACCTGCAGGAACAGCGGCGTCATGAACGGCAGCATGCCGCTGCCGATGCGTCCCAACAGGCTGGCCAGCAACCCGATCTTGTAGGTCGGGGTGCGCAGCAGCCGCAGCGAGAACAGGGCGCGGCTATTGCCGTAGGCATGCCAAACATACCCCAACAGCGCCGCTGCGCCCAGCGCCACCAGGCCGGCGATGGCGGTGCCGGACAGCCCCATGCCCTTGTGGCCATCGAGCGCCAGCGTCAGCGACGCCATGCCGATCGCCAGCAGGATAAAGCCGCTGAGGTCGAAACGCCGGGTCTGCATTTGGTAGTTGGGCATCAGCAGCAGCGTGGCGATGGCGCCCACGATGCCTACCGGAATATTGATCAGGAAAATCCAGTGCCAGCTGGCGTACTGCACCAGAAAGCCGCCCAGTGCCGGCCCCATCAGCGGGCCGATCTGGCCCGGCAGCGTCACGAAGGTCATCGCCGCCATGTACTGCTCGCGCGGTACGATCTTCATCACCGTCAGGCGGCCGACCGGCACCATCATTGCGCCGCCGACGCCCTGAATCACGCGCGAGGCGATCAGTTCGTTCAGGGTTTCCGAGCGGGCGCAGAGGATGGAGCCGAGGGTAAACAGCACGATGGCGCTGAAAAACACCCGCTGTACGCCGACCTTGTCCGCCAGCCAGCCGCTGGCCGGCAGCGTCACCGCCACCGTCAGCACATAGGAGACGATCACCGACTGCATGCGCAGCGGGTTCTCCCCCAGGCTGGCGGCCATCGAGGGCAGGGCGGTGTTGACGATAGTGGTATCCAGCGTCTGCATAAAGAAGCCGAACGCCACTATCCAGAGTTGCCAGCGTACCGTGGCGGTGTGTTTCATCAGCATCGGTCGGCCATTAGTGCGGCAGCGGGGCCAGTTGCTTGTTACGGCGGAACTTCGCCTGCAGCCGGTCGAAGTAAAGATAGACCACCGGCGTGGTGTACAGCGTCAGCAGCTGGCTCATCACCAGGCCGCCGGCGATGGTGATGCCGAGCGGCTGGCGCAGCTCCGCGCCGTCACCGCTGGCCAGCACCAGCGGCAGCGCGCCGAACAACGCCGCCAGCGTCGTCATCATGATCGGCCGGAAACGCAGCAGGCTGGCCTGGAAAATCGCCTCGCGGGCGCTGATGCCGCCGTTGCGCTGCGCCTCGAGCGCGAAGTCGACCATCATGATGGCGTTTTTCTTCACGATGCCGATCAGCAGCATGATGCCGATCAGCGCGATCAGGCTGAACGGCGCGCTGAACAGTTCGAGCGCCAGCAGCGCCCCCACGCCTGCGGAAGGCAGCGTGGAGAGGATGGTCAGCGGGTGGATATAGCTCTCGTAAAGCACGCCGAGCACGATATACACCGTGGCGATCGCCGCCAGGATCAGGATCACCTGCGATTTCAGGGTGTCCTGGAACACCTGGGCGGTGCCGGCGAAGGCGCCGCGCACCGTGGGCGGCACGCCGAGCTGGGTCATGGCGCGGGTGACGGCGTCGGTGGCGTCGCCCAGGCTGGCGCCGAGCGGCAGGTTGAACGAGATGGTGGAGGCGGCGGACAGCCCCTGGTGGTTGACCGCCAGCGGCGTGTTGGCCGGCTGCCAGTGTGCGAAGTAGGAGAGCGGTATCGCCTTGCCTTCGCTGTTGATGATGAACATTTTGTCCAGCGAACTCACGTCCTGGGTATAGGGCGGTGCCACTTCCATCACCACCTTGTATTGGTTGAGCGGTTGATAGATGGTGGAGATCTGCCGCTGGCCGAAGGCGTTGTTCAACAGGTTGTTGGCGTCCGACACCGAAATGCCGAGGCGGGACATGGTGTCGCGGTCGTAAATCAGATCCATCTCCGAGCCTTTATCCTGCTGATCCGAGTTGACGTCCGCCAGCTCCGGCAGGGCGGCCAGCGCGGTGCGGATTTTCGGCTCCCAGGTGCGCAGGGCGCTCAAATCGTCCGACAGCAGCGTGTACTGATAGCTGGCGTTGGCCTGCCGGCCGCCGACGCGGATATCCTGCACCGCCATCAGGAACAGGCTGGCGCCGGGCTCTTTCGCCAGCTTGGCGCGCAGGCGGGCGATCACCTGCTGCGCGCTCTCTTTGCGTTCGGACAGCGGTTTAAGCGCGATGAACATCGAACCGCTGTTGGTGCGCGAACCGCCGGTGAAGCCGGTGACGTTATCCACCGCCGGATCGTCGCGCACGATGGTCATAAAGTCCTGCAGTTTTTGGCGCATCGCCTGGAACGAGATGCTCTGATCGGCCTGAATGGAGCCCATCAGACGGCCGGTATCCTGCTCCGGGAAGAACGTTTTCGGGATGCTGATGTACAGCCAGACGTTGAGCGCCACCGTCGCCAGCAGGATCGCCAGCACCCAACGAGCGTGGTCGAGCACCCAGTGCAGCGAGCGGCCGTAGCCCTGCTGCAGTTTCATCAACAGCTTGCCGAAGCCGCGCACGCGCTGCTGCGCGCGTTCAGGCTGCGGGCGCAGCAGGTAGGCGCACATCATCGGCGTCAGCGTCAGCGAGATGATCAGCGACAGCCCGATCGACACCGACAGGGTGACGGCGAACTCGCGGAACAAACGCCCCGGCAGCCCCTCCATCAGCAGCAGAGGAATGAACACTGCTACCAGCGACATGCTCATCGAAAGCACGGTAAAGCCGACCTCGCGTATCCCCTGCAGCGCCGCCTGCAGCGGTTTGATGCCGGCCTCCACGTGGCGGGAAATGTTTTCCAGCACCACGATGGCGTCGTCCACCACAAAGCCGGTGGCGATGGTCAGCGCCATCAGCGACAGGTTGTTGAGGCTGAAACCGCACAGGTACATGGCGGCGAAGGTACCGATCAGCGACACCGGCACGGCGACGGCGGGGATCAGCGTAGCGCGGCCGGAACGCAGGAAGGCGAACACCACCAGGATCACCAGCGCGATGGCGATGACCAGCGACTGCTCCACTTCCGCCAGCGAAGCGCGAATGGTCGGCGAGCGATCCTGCGCGATGTTCAGTTTGATCGAGGCAGGAATGCTGGCCTGCAGGTCGGGCAGCTCGGCGCGGATGCGATCGACGGTGGCGATGATGTTGGCGTCCGGCGAACGGCTGACCACCAGCAGGATCGCCGGTTGGGCGTTGGTCATCCCGGCGTTGCGCACGTCCTGCACCGAATCGATGACGTTGGCGACGTCGCTCAGCCGGACGGCGGAACCGTTGTTGTAATGCACGATCAGCGGCTTGTAGCCTTCGGCCTTTTTGATCTGATCGTTGCTCTGGATCTGCCAGCGCTTGTCCTGGCTTTCGGTCGAGCCGAGCGGCGTGCGCAGGTTAGCGTTGCTGATAGCCTGGCGCACGCTGTCCAGCGACACGCCCTGGTTAAACAGCGCGGAAGGATTCAGCTCCACCCGCACCGCCGGCAGCGAACTGCCGCCGACGGTGACGTCGCCGACGCCCTCGGTCTGGGCGATCTTCTGCGCCAGCTGGGTGGAGGCGAAGTCGTAAAGCTGGCCCTGGCTGTAGGTGTCGGAAGTGAGCGTCAGGATCATGATCGGCGCGTCCGACGGGTTCATCTGCCGGTAGGTTGGGCGGCTCGGCATGCCGGAAGGCAGCAGGCTTTGCGCGGCGTTGATCGCCGCCTGCACGTCGCGCGCGGCGCCGTTGATGTCGCGGCTGAGATCGAACTGCAGGATCACCCGGGTGCTGCCCAGCGAGCTCATCGAGGTCATTTCGTTGACCCCGGCGATGCGGCTAAGCGCGCGCTCCAGCGGGGTGGCGACCGAGGTCGCCATGGTTTCCGGATCGGCGCCCGGCAGGGTGGCGGTGACGGAGATCACCGGGTAATCCACCTGCGGCAGCGGCGCGACGGGCAGCAGGCTGAAGCCCAGCGCGCCCGCCAGCGCGATCGCCAGCGTCAACAGGGTGGTGGCCACCGGCCGGAAGATAAACAGCGAGAAGAATTTCACGGTGTCTCCCGCGCTTCTTCTTTGGCGTGGGTATTGCGCGCCAGTTTATCGAACAGCAGGTAGATTACCGGGGTGGTGAACAGCGTCAGGATCTGGCTCATGATCAGGCCGCCGACCATACAGATGCCGAGCGGCCGGCGCAGCTCCGCGCCGACGCCGGTGCTGAGCATCAGCGGCAGCGCGCCGAGCAGGGCGGCCAGCGTGGTCATCAGAATCGGCCGGAAGCGCAGCAGGCAGGCCTGATAGATAGCGTCATAGGGCTTCATACCCTGCTCGCGTTCGGCGGCCAGGGCGAAGTCGATCATCATGATGGCGTTTTTCTTCACGATGCCGATCAGCAGGATGATGCCGATGATGGCGATCACGTCCAGCTCGCTGCCCGCCAGCATCAGCGCCAGCAGCGCGCCGACCCCGGCGGTCGGCAGGGTGGAGAGAATGGTGACCGGATGGATGAAGCTTTCATACAGCACGCCGAGCACGATATACATCGCCACCACCGCCGCCAGGATCAGCCACAGCGTGCTGCCGAGCGCGGCCTGGAAGGCCAGGGTAGCCCCCTGGAACTTGGTGGTGATGTCTTTCGGCATCGCCAGCGTCTTCTCGACCTGGGTGATGGCGTTGACCGCTTCTTCCAGCGAGTAGCCCTCCGCCACGTTGAAGGAGACGGTGGTCGCCGGGAACTGATCGAGGTGATTGATCGCCAGCGGCCCGTTGCGCTGCTCGATTTTGGCGATGGTATTGAGCGGCACCACGGCGCCGCTGCTGCTGGTGAGACGGATATCGTTCAGCGCCGCCAGCCCTGGCGTCGCCTGCACGTCATGTTCCAGCACCACGCGATACTGGTTGGCCTGGGTGTAGATGGTGGAGATCAGGCGCTGGCCGAAGGCGTTGTACAGCGCGCTGTCCACGTCGCTCATCTGGATGCCGAGGCGCGAAGCCGAGTCGCGATCGACGTTGATGTAAGCTTCCAGCCCTTGATCCTGCCAGTCGCTGCTGACGTCCTGCAGTTCGGGGGGTTGCCGCAGTTCATCGACCAGTTGCGGCACCCATTGGCTGAGCTGCTCGAGGGACATCGCCTGCAGGGTGAACTGGTACTGCGTGCGGCTGACCTGGGTATCGATGGTCAGATCCTGCACCGGCTGCAGATAGAGTTTCAGGCCGGGCAGCGCCGCCGCTTTTTCTTGCATTCGATCGATGATGGTTTGCAGGCTGTCGCTGCGTTCGCTCAGCGGTTTCAGGTTGATCTGCAGCCGGCCGCTGTTGAGCGCGGCGTTGGTGCCGTCGACGCCGATAAACGAGGTCAGGCTCTCCACCGCCGGATCCTCCAACACCTGGGCGGCGACCTGTTGTTGCAGCACCGCCATTTTGCTGAACGACACCGACTGCGGCGCTTCCAGCGTGCCCTGGATCAGGCCGTTGTCCTGAATCGGGAAGAAGCCTTTGGGGATGAACAGGTAGAGCAGCACGGTGACGGCCAGGGTGCTCAACGCTACGCACAGCGTCAGCCACTGGTGGGCGAGCACCACTTTCAGCCAGCGGCCGTAGCTGGCGATCACGCGCTCGAAGAAGCGTTCTGAGGCGGCGGAGAAACGGTTTTGCTTGCGCAGCGACTCATGGTTCAACAGGCGGGCGCACATCATCGGCGTCAGCGTCAGCGACACCACGGCGGAGATCAGAATCGCCACCGCCAGCGTCACGGCGAACTCGCGGAACAGGCGGCCAACGATGTCGCCCATGAACAGCAGCGGGATCAGCACCGCCACCAGCGAGAAGGTCAGCGAGATGATGGTGAAGCCGATTTCGCCGGCTCCCTTCAGCGCGGCGTCGAGCGGTTTTTCGCCTTTCTCGATGTAGCGCGAGATGTTCTCGATCACCACGATGGCGTCGTCCACCACGAAGCCGGTGGCGATGGTCAGCGCCATCAGCGTCAGGTTGTTGATCGAGAAGCCGAGGAAGTACATGGCGGCGAAGGTGCCAACCAGCGACAGCGGCACCGCCACGCTGGGGATAATGGTTGCCGGCACGTTGCGCAGGAACACATAGATCACCATCACCACCAGCGCGATCGCCAGCAGCAGTTCGAACTGCACGTCGCTGACCGAGGCACGAATGGTGGTGGTGCGGTCGGTCAACACCTTGACGTCGACCGACTTGGGCAGGCTTTTAATCAGCGTCGGCAGCATCTCACGGATGCTGTCGGCGGTGGTGATGACGTTGACGCCGGGTTGGCGTTGGATGTTCAGCACGATCGCCGGCTGCTTGTTGGCCCAGGCCGCGAGCCGGGTGTTTTCCGCCCCTTGCTCGACGGTGGCGATGTCCTGCAGGCGGATCGGCGCGCCGTTTTTATAGGCGACGATCAGCCGCCGGTACTCATCGGCGGACTTCATCTGATCGTTGGCGGACAGGGTGACCGAACGGGTCGGGCCGTCCAGGCTGCCTTTGGCGGAGTTGACGTTGGCGGCCGTGATGGCGGTGCGCACGGTTTCGCTGTCGAGCCCGTTGGCCGCCATCGCCGGCGCATTGAGTTTTACGCGCACCGCCGGGCGCTGGCCGCCGGAAAGGGTGACCAGGCCGACGCCGGTCACCTGGGAGATTTTCTGCGCCACGCGGGTTTCCACCATGTCTTCCACCTGCGTCATCGGCAGGGCGGTAGAGGTGACGGCCAGCGTCAGGATCGGCGGATCGGCGGGGTTAACCTTGCTGTAGATTGGCGGGTAGGGCAAATCGGTCGGCAGCAGGTTGGTGGCGGAGTTGATCGCAGCCTGCACTTCCTGCTCGGCGATATCCAGCGACAGCGCCAGTTGGAACTGCAGGGTGATCACCGAGGCGCCGCCGGAGTTTTGCGACAGCATCTGCTTGAGGCCGGACATCTGGCCGAACTGGCGCTCCAACGGCGCGGTGATGGCGGAGGTCACCACGTCCGGGCTGGCGCCGGGGTACAGCGTCACCACCTGAATGGTCGGGTAGTCCACTTCCGGCAGGGCGGATACCGGCAGCGCGCGGTAGCCGATAATCCCTGCCAGCAGGATCGCCACCATCAGCAGCGTGGTGGCGACCGGGCGCAGAATAAACAGGCGGGACGGGCCGCCGCCGGGGTTCGGCGTCATCACCTGCATCAGGCTTTCTCCCGCTTGGCGTGCGGCGCGGCGTTGCCGTCGGCCGCTTTGGTTTGCGGCGTCACCACCTCAACCTTCATCCCCTCCGTCAGTTGATCGATGCCGTCGGTTACCACGCGCTGCCCGGCGTTCAGGCCGCTGGCGATCACCACGTTTTGGCTGTCTTCAATGCCGACGGTGACCAGGCGTTTGCTGACTTTATTCTCGTCGTCCATCGTCCAGACGAAGTTGCCTTCGTTGCCCATCTGCACTGCGGCGGTCGGCACCACGATGGCGTTTTGCAGCGTGGCGACCTTCAGCCGCGCATTGACGAACTGGTTGGGGAACAGCGCATCGTCCTGGTTGGCGTACTGCGCCTTCAGCTTGATGGTGCCGGTGGTGGTGTCTATCTGGTTATCCAGACTCAGCAGGTTGCCCTGCGCCAGCAGGGTCTTGTTGGTGCGCCCCCAGGCTTCGACGCTGACCGGCCCGGCTTTCTGCGCTTTCATGATGTCGCTGATGTTGCTTTCCGGCAGGGTGAACACCACCTCGATCGGATGCGTCTGCGTGATCACCACGATGGCCGTAGAACCGCTGGTGATGTAGTTGCCCATATCGACCTGCTTGAGGCCTACGCGGCCGGAGATTGGGGCGATGATTTTGCTGTAGGTCAGCTGCAGCTGCGCGCTGTCCACCGCGCCCTGATCGGCCTTGATCGATCCTTCGGTCTGCTGCACCAGCGAGACCTGGGTATCCAGTTCCTGGCGGGAAACCAGGTTGGTTTTCACCAGTTGCTGATAGCGCGCCAGATCGCGCCGGGCGTTGGCCAGCGTCGCCTGGTCTTTCGCCAACTGCCCCTGGGCCTGCGTCAGCTGCACCTGGAACGGACGGGGATCGATCTCCGCCAGCAGATCGCCAGCCTTCACCTGCTGCCCTTCGGTGAAGTGCAGGGCCATCAATTGGCCGTCGACCCGGCTGGTGACGGTAACGGTGTTGGCGGCGGTGACAGTGCCCAGCCCGATCAGATAGCTCGGCACCGATTGCTGGGTGGCCGTGGCCACCTGAACCGGCGACAGATTGCCGCGCCGTTTGCCACCGGCAGCCGCTCCTTTGGCGCCACCGGCATGGCGAGCGGCCGTCGGCGTTTCAGCCGCCGGCGGTGCGGCGTTGAAGTGGCGCCAAATCAGTACGGCAGCGATGACCGCGATGGCGGCAACCAGCAGGCGCAGCATCAGGGAACGACGTTGGGGTTTTGCTTTCATAGCGGCGAAAATTCTCTCCAGAGGACAAGCGTGTGCGCACGCATTGCCACAAAATGACACTCCTTACAGAATACTAGTTTAGCCAGTCAAAGCGGCATAAAAATGAAGGAAATAAGGAGGAACCGTCAGCATTTTCCGAATAAGTTAACGATTGTCGCCTGCTATGTTTATAAGCGTTGGGTTTTTGCTTATAGCCAATGAGTTTTAACGGCTTTCTATTTTTAAAGCTAATAATTAACCAGTAAATCATTCAACTTCATGGAGCCTCTATCATGAGCAAGAAACAACTGGGCCGTTCGGGCATTCAGGTGCCGGCGTTGACCTTCGGTGGCA
The DNA here is from genome assembly GCF_059740205.1 of Serratia sp. LTN-2. Lineage (NCBI taxonomy): Bacteria > Pseudomonadati > Pseudomonadota > Gammaproteobacteria > Enterobacterales > Yersiniaceae > Serratia > Serratia sp. LTN-2. Next base: position 189,947 of record NZ_JCAXDO010000007.1, read on the forward strand.
ACGTATTCGGCTGGACGGCGGATCAGGCGACCTCTTTCAGCCTGTTGGATGCGCTGGTGGAAAATCAGCTTAACTTTATCGATACCGCTGACGTCTATTCCAGCTGGGCGCCGGGCAATCGGGGCGGTGAATCGGAAACCGTCATCGGCGAATGGTTGAAGAAGAGCGGCAAGCGCGACCAGGTGATCATCGCCACCAAGGTGGGCAAACCGATGGGTGAGGGTAAGCAGGGGCTGTCGCCGCGCTATATTCGGCAGGCGGTGGAAGACTCGCTGCGCCGTCTGCAAACCGATTATATCGACCTTTACCAATCGCACGACGATGACCGCGATACGCCGCTGGAAGAGACGCTGGCGGCGTTCGATGCGCTGATCAAGGCCGGTAAGGTGCGGGCGATAGGCGCTTCCAACTATCAGGCGGATCGTCTGGAAGAAGCGCTGCGGGTGAGCGAAAGCCACGGGCTGGCACGTTATGAAACCCTGCAGCCGGAATATAACCTGTATGCGCGCGAAGGCTATGAGGCCGAGCTGGAGGGCGTGGCGCAGCGCCACGGGCTGGGGGTGATCAACTTCTTTGCGCTGGCCAGCGGTTTCCTGACCGGCAAATACCGCAGTAAAGAGGACGAAGGTAAAAGCCAGCGCGGCGATCGCATTGTCGAGCGCTACCTTAACCCGCGTGGTTTCCGCATTCTGGCGGCGCTGGATCAGGTGGCGAGCAAACACGGCACCTCGCCGGCGCAGGTCTCGTTGGCCTGGCTGAGCGCGCGCCCAAGCGTCACCGCGCCGATCGTCAGCGCGACTTCGCTGCAACAGCTGGATGAGTTGGTCAGCGCCACTCGCCTGACGCTGGATGCGGAGGATATCCAGGCGCTGAACCTCGCCAGCGCCTGGTAAGGCGCATTACCCGGCGGCGATTTTGCTCTATGCTGAATGGGTCAACATGGCCCATTCAGGAAACCGCAATGACTGGTGATACCATCAACGACCTCGCGACGCTGGAACAGCTGTACGGCAAACCCGGCGCGCCCTCGGTTTTTAAAGAAGTCAGCTATATCCACCCGGCGTACCGTCCATTTATCGAGGCGGCGCCGTTTGCCGCCCTCTCGACGGTTGGGCCGGACGGCATGGATGTCTCCCCGCGCGGCGATCCGGCCGGTTTTATTCATATCGAAGACGAGAATACCCTGCTGCTGCCGGACCGGCGCGGCAATAACCGCATCGATAGCCTGCGCAATATCCTGCACGACAATCGGGTGGCGCTGCTGCTGCTGATCCCCGGCATCGGCGAAACGCTGCGGATTAACGGGCGGGCGGAGATTGTGGTCGCGCCGGCGGTGCTGCAGCGCTTTGCCTACCGCAACCAGCTGCCGCGTTCGGTGCTGCGTATTCGTGTCGAAGCGGTATTTTTCCAGTGCAGTCGGGCGATCCTGCGTTCAGGATTATGGGAAGAGGGCAGCCGCCTCGAACGTTCGGCGTTGCCCAGCCCCGGCCATATTTTGGCCGCGGTCAGCCAAACGCGCTTCGACGGCGAGGAGTATGACAGCGCGTTGCCGCAGCGGCTGAAGGATACGCTGTATTAATCGCCGTGGTGTGCGCGCCATGTTTGCCGGCTTAGCCGGTATAAAACATGCTTCTGTAGCGGATGGCCCGCCGGCAGGCGCGGGTGCAGGAAGGTTTCGCCGTCGAACTGCATGCCGATGCGCGTCATCACCTGGCGCGACGGCTGGTTATCTTCGGCGGTGAAGGACACCACTTCCGGCAGGTGCAGCGTGCCGAAGGCGCACTCCAGCGCGGCGCGCGCCGCTTCAGCGGCGTAGCCGTTGCCCCAGTGGGCCGCCGCCAACCGCCAGCCGATCTCCACGCAGGGAGAGCAAGGCAGATCGTCGCCCGGCACCGCCAGGCCGACAAACCCGATAAAGGATGCGCCGCCTTTCACTTCCACCGCCCATAGCCCCCAGCCCTGTTGTTGCATGGCGGCGCGGATGCGCTCGGCCTGCGCGCGGCTTTCCTCGGCCGTCATCGTCGCCGGGAAATAGCGCATCACTTGTGGATCGGCATTCAGCGCGGCGAAGGCCGGCAGATCGTCGTCGCGCCAGGGGCGCAGCCGCAGTCTGGCGCTGTCGAGGGTAAGAAGGGGTGACATGATGCATAGCCTCCAATGAACGAGGGCGCGGCGAGCCGCGCCCTTGGGCTGTCAACGGAACAGCGTTTGCGCCCAGCGTGCCAGCCCGGCGGTGACCGAGCCGAAGTCGTTGCCGCCGACGATCGGAATGCCCGGCAGCTGCTGTTGCAGCGCGGCGCGCAGTAGCGGCGAACGCGCGCTGCCGCCGGTCAGGTAGATCACCTGCGGCGCGGTCTGGCTGCTGGCCAACGCGGCGCTGACCTGCTCTTGAATGCGCATCAACGGCTGCGAGATGGCGTCGGCGAGCTGATCCTGGCTGATGCTTTCCGCCAGATCGGCCTGCACGAAGCCGAGCGGCGCGCTGATGGCCGTTTGGCCGGACAACGCTATCTTACTCTCTTCGGCCGCACGCACCAGTCGGTAGCTCAGGCGCTGCTGGTACACTTTCAGCAGGCGTTTGACCTTTTCCGGCTCCGCCGCGTCGAGGATCAGATCGCGCAGCACACGGCCGTTGGCGGCGCTGTAGAAGTCGTTTTGCGCCGGCACGTCGTTGGTCGCCACCGCGTTCCAGTAAGGCAGCGCCGGCAAGGCGATGCCTTTCCCGGTTTCGCCGCCGAGGCCAAACAGCGGCATCAGCTGTTTGAAGGCCAGCATGATGTCCAGATCGTTACCGCCGACCCGGCAGCCGCTGTGGCCCAGCAGGCTTTGTTGGCGATCGGCGCGGTCGCGCCACTGCGGCCCCATCAGCAGCACCGAGCAGTCGGTGGTGCCGCCGCCGATGTCCACCACCAGCACGGTTTGCTCTTCGCTCAGCGTCGCTTCGAAGTCCAATCCCGCCGCCACCGGCTCGAACTGGAATTCAATCTCCTTGAAACCGGCGCGTTCGGCGGCGCGCTGCAAAATGCCCTGCGCCTGCCGGTTGGCCTCTTCGCCGCCGATGCCCTGGAAGTTGATCGGCCGGCCGATCACCGCCTGATCGATGCCGGTTTGCAGCACGTTTTCCGCCTGGCGTTTGATGTGGAACATCATGGCGCACACCAGATCTTCGAACAGCGCGATCTGCTGCGGCTTCAGGCCGTTGGCACCGAGGAAGGACTTCGGCGAGCGCACGAAGTATACCTCTTCCGGATCTTCCATGTAGTGCGCCAGCGCCTGCAGGCCGAACAGCACGCTGTCGCCGCCGACCGGAATGTCTTCTTCGCGGTTGTAACTGATGGCGCGGCGCAGCAGCTGCTGGTTTTCTTCGCTGCCGGTCGGCACCTGCCAATGGCGGTGCAGGCATTCGCTCACCGCTTCGCGGGTCGGTGCGCACAGCATCGAAGGCAGATACGGCGCGTTGTTCTCCAGCGTCAGCAGCTCGGGGCCGTGGTCGCGCATCACTGCAACGGAACAGTTGGCCGTCCCGTAATCGAATCCAATAAACATCTCTTTTTAGTCCCCATGCCAATGAAGGGGGGCGACTTTACCCGAGACGGGGCCGGCGGGCAATGCGCCGATGCGCGAGTGTCGAAAAATTTAGCGGGCGCGGCGGCGGCGTGCTTAACTTAATGTCCGAATTCCGCACGTCAGCGCGTCAGCCGAGTCCCATAATGCAGAAAAAACCGAACCCGAGCGTTGCCATGAATACTCAACAGCAAGCGTTGTACGACGCGCTGCGCGCGCGTGACCGAAAATTCGACGGCCGCTTTTTTGTCGGCGTTTCCTCCACCGGCATTTATTGCCGCCCGGTGTGCAGCGCCCGCACACCGAAGATGGAAAACTGCACCTTTTATCCGAGCGCGGCCGCGGCCGAGCTGGCGGGGTTTCGCCCCTGCCTTAAATGCCGGCCAGAGCTGGCGCCCGGCCTGGCGCTGATCGATCTGGGCAACCGTTATGCGCAGGTGGCGGTACAGCTCATCGAGCAGGGCTATTTGTCCGAGCACAGTTGCGAAGCGCTGGCGGCGCGGCTGGGTATTTCCGATCGCCACCTGCGGCGTATCTTCGCCGAACAGTTTGGCGCTTCGCCGATCGATTACGCCCAGTCGCACCGGCTGCTGCAGGCCAAACGCCTGTTGGCGGATACCGACCTGCCGCTCAGCGAAGTGGCGTTCGCCGCCGGTTTCGGCAGCCTGCGGCGTTTCAATGAGCTGTTCAAGGCGCGCTATCGCCTGATTCCGTCGGCGCTGCGCAGCGGCGGCGCGCGCGGTGAACGGGCCGCCGCCAGCGGGCTGGTGTTTCACCTGGGCTATCGGCCGCCCTATGATTGGGATCGCATGCTGAACTTCTTGCAGGCGCGCGCCGTGCAGGGCGTGGAACGGGTAGCAGGGCGCCGCTATCTGCGCTCGATCGCCGTCAGCCAGGGCGGCACGGAACACCGCGGTTGGGTCAGCGTGCAGCCGGAAGAAGAACGCAACCGGGTCAGGGTCGAGATCGCGCCCGCGCTCAGTTTGGTGACGACGGAGGTGCTGCGCCGCGTGCGCTTGCTGTTCGACCTGGACGCCGCGCCGGACCGCATCAATGAGGCGCTGGGCTCGCTGGCGGCCGATGCGCCGGGGCTGCGTCTGCCGGGCTGCGTGAACAGTTTCGAGCAGGCGGTGCGTGCGGTGCTGGGACAATTGGTCAGCGTGAAAATGGCGGCGACCTTCGCCGGACGAATGGCCGAGCGTTGGGGAGAAGCCCTGGACACGCCGCATGAGGGCATCACCCATGTCTTCCCTTCCGCCGAACGGGTGGCGCAGCTGCAGCCCGAAGCGCTGCGTCCGCTCGGCGTACAGTTAAAGCGTGCGGCGGCGCTGATCGAGATCGCTCGGGCGTTGGGCGAAGGGCGGTTGCAGCTCGATAACGTGCTGGATATTGAACAGGGGATCAAGGCGTTGACCGCGTTGCCGGGCATCGGCGGCTGGACCGCCAGCTATATCGCGATGCGCGCCTGGTCGTGGCCTGACGTGTTCCTGGCCGGTGACTACCTGATCAAACAGCGTTTCCCCGGCATGACGCCGCGCCAGATTGAACGTTACGCCGAACGCTGGCGCCCGTGGCGTTCTTACGCCACGCTGCATCTGTGGCACAACGACGCATGGGCGCCGGAAGGGGAGCGCTGAAGGCGGGGCTAGCGAGGGGCGTCGATCAGCTGCAGCAGGCGGCTCATGCCTTCACGCATCAGGAACGCCAGCAGCTTTTCCCGCTCGGCCGGCGTCAGGTGGTAGTAATACTCGATCCAGACCCGCACCGGATCCTGGCGTTTGACGTCGTAGTCCGGATGGTCGGCTTCGCGCAAGGCCGACAGGCTGCGCGCGCTGAACGGCAGGCTGTCGATATGGTATTCCAGCGCTTTGCCCTGTACGCCGCTGCGGCGGCGACTGACCCAGCCTTCGCGCCGGGCCATCAGATTGACCCCTTGCGGGGTTGAGGGCAACCCGGCCTTACCCATCAGTTCCCTGGCGGAAAACCATTTCTTTTCCATAGTCCCTTGTCTCTGAGCCATCACATGTCGAGGTAAATCAACGAATACGCCGATGTCCGCATGGGCGTTTCATCTTACTTAATCGTTTAAGCTTAAGGTGTTATTTATATCACTAATCTCGTATCGGTTAACAGAATGTGAAGCGCGAGACGGCGGTGGAAGAGGGGAACGGGTTAGCGGATGCCGAAGTAGCCGTCGCTGAGCAACACCGTCAGCGGCTGCTCCAGCGCCACCAGGTCGCCGTCAGCCAGATCGACGCCGACGTCGCGCAGCGCCTGCAGCGTTACCGGCTGATGCGCCGGCCCGGCGAGCGTTTGCGCCTTGATCCGATGCGCCGCGCCGTTGAGCATCGACACCATCAGCTCATCCATCTGGTTGCAGTGCACGTTGGTGATAAAGCGTTCATCGATGCGAATGATGTCGATCTTCTGATCGCTCAGCTCATCGAAGGCATTGATGTTATGCCCGAAACCGTTGACGATCAGCCGGCAGCCCCGCTGCTGCAGGCCACGGAGAAACGCCCGGCACTGCGCGGCGTGTTCCAGCACCACGGCCTCATCGACGCTAAACAGCAGCGCCTGCGGCGGCAGCGACGAAGCGCGCACCGTTTCCGTCAGGTAGTGCTGGAAGTCGGCGCTCAGCAGGCTGTCGGTGGCCAGCGGCAGCGCGAGCGACAGCCCTTTGCGTTTGATGTCGTCAGCGTGCTTCACCAGCAGCTGTGCGACCGTCCAGCGGTCGATGTCCGGCATCAGACCATACAGCTGCGCGGCGGCGATGAACGCCTCGTGCGGCAACGGCCGATCGTCCGGCGCCATCACCTGCAGCTTCACCTGGTGGAACGCGGCCGACAGCGGCGTCGCCGGCGGCGCGACCGCGCGGGTCAACAGCCGCAACTGCCCCTCGCTGACGATCGCCTGCACCTCCTGCGGGTTCAGCAACTCATGTTGCCGCTCCAGCAGCTGTTTTTGTCGCGTTTCGTACAGATAAACCTGGCCGCGCCCGTGGTGTTTGGCGGTATAGCAGGCGATATCGGCCTGCGCCAACAGTTCGCTGCTTTTGGCGTCGCCGTCGATGCGGGTGATGCCAGCGCTGGCGCCGACGCGATAAATCTTCCCTTCCCAATAGAACGGGTGCTGGCTGATTTGGTTGACCACCTGCTGCATCAGCGATTTGGCCTGCTCCAGCCGGCAGTCGAACAAGATCAGACCAAACTCGTCGCCGCCCAAACGCGCCAGGCAGTCGCTGCCGCGCAGTTGGTGCCGCATCAGCTGGGCGATATCCCGCAGCAAGGCATCGCCCGCCGCGTGGCCGGCGGTGTCGTTCACCGCCTTGAACCGATCCAGATCGAGGAACACCAGCGAATGCGGCGACGACGGTTCCCCGCCGGCGACGATCGCTGCCTTCAGCTGTTTCTCGAAGCGGGTGCGGTTCGGCAGGCCGGTCAGCGCGTCGTGCGAGGCGCTGTAGCTGAGCTTTTTCATCAGTTCGCGCGAAGCGGTGACGTCCTGCAGCACCATGACCGCGCCCATGGTTTCGCCGTCGAGGGTTTTGAGCGGTGAGGCCGACTGCTGCACGTCGAAATAACGTCCGTCGCGGCTGTGCAGCACCAGTGCGTAATCCGCCGGCCACTGGCGCGGATATTGCGTGAGGTTTTCGATTTCCGGGCCTTCTTTGCCGTTGGTCAGGCGCACCACGCCAGCGACGGGCATGCCGATCGCCAGGTCGAGCGGCCAGCCGCACATCTGCTCAGCCACCGGGTTCATAAAGGTGATGCGCTGGTGGCTGTCGGTGGAGATCACCCCTTCGCCGATGGCGTCGAGGGTAATGTGCAGCCGCTCTTTCTCTTCGTGCAGCGCCTCGGCGAGGCTCTTGAGTTCGGTCATGTCGATATTGGTGCCGATCAGGCGCAGCGGGCGGCCCTGGTCGTCGAGGATCACGTTGCCCTGACCACGAATATGGCGCAGTTTGCCGCTGCGCGTGATGATGCGAAATTCCATGACGAACGGCCGCGGCTGCGCCAGGATCTCGGCCAGTTCACGGTCGGTGCGATCGCGATCCTCCGGCACCAGCAGGGTGCGCCACAGCGCCAGCGTCGGCGCTTGGTCAGGGCTGAGATCGTAGAGTTCGAACATGCGCTGATCCCAGGTGAAGTTTTCCTGGTTCATCACCCATTCCCAGATGCCGACGCCGCCCACCTGGTTGGCCAGCGTAATGCGCTCCACCAGCCGGTTGTTCTCCGCCTCGCTGCGTTTGAGGCCGCTGATGTCTTCCACCTGGGAGATGAAGTACAGCGGCTGGCCCTCGGCGTCGCGCACCAGCGATACCGCCAGCAGCGCCCAAACGGTCTGACCGTCGCTGCGGATATAACGTTTCTCCATGGTATAGCTGCTGATATGGCCGTCGAGCAGATCGTGCAACTGGCTCAGATCGGCGTTGAGGTCGTCCGGATGGGTGATCGCCTGGAACGTCAGGCGATGCAGTCGTTCGGGCGTGTAGCCGAGCAGTTTGCACAGCGCCTGATTGACCTGCAGCCATTTCCCTTCCGGCGACACCAGCGCCATGCCGATGGCGGAATACTCCAGCGCGCTGCGAAAGCGGCTTTCGCTCTCGACGATGTGCTGTTTCTCCACCCGGAAGGTGTGCATCACCATCGCCATCGCATGCGCCGGCACCAGGATCAGCAGCATTGGCAGATAGAGGCCGAGATCGCCAAGGCGGCTATTGGCGGTCTGAAAATGCGCCAGCCCCAGAGAAATCATCACGGTGATCAGCAAAATAGTGCAAAAGCAGACGGTAAACGCCTCGAAGCGCGGCAGGGCGATAGCCGCCCACAGCAGGGGCAGGATGACGAAGGTGAACGGGAACGGCAGGTAGATTAACGCCAGATAGCTGAAGACCAGCGTGAGCATCAGCGTCAGCAATAGCGGGTAGAGGTTTAACGTCGCCAGCGTGCGGCGGCGATAGCTGAGGCCGAGCGGCGCCAGCGACAGTACGCCGATCGCCTCGGAAATGAACCAGGTGCCGAAAGGCTGCCAAAATGGCTGGTCTGGCGCCGGCGCCGCAACGGTGGCCAGCAATGCGCTGAACAGCGGGGTAAAAATCACCGCGCACACCACGAAGCGTAGCCAACTGCTCAGATCGCTCAGCGGATCGCTCGCCGGCAGCGATCGGCGCAGCAACTGGGCGCAAACCGCCGCCTCCAACAGATTGATGGCGGCCAGTTTGACGGGCAGGATACTGATGCCGAGCAGCGCGAAGCTGGCCAGCACGATGCCCAGACCGCTGGCCAGCAGCGGCAGGCCCCAATGGCGGGGAGGATGCCGGTACAGCACCGCGATGGCGGCGGCGGTTGGGAACCACAGCGGCGTAAAATGATGCGCTTCGCTGGACAGCGACAGGCTCAGCAAGGCGAGCAGAAACGTCGCCAGCGCCACCAGCAGGGAATGCGTCAGCATGGTGCCTTTGTGTGTGCCGAAATAGCTCGGTGCGCTGATATCCATAGACATCCCTACCGGTGGGGCCTCTGTCAGTAATTGATTCATCACATGGATGAATTAAGGCGATTTATTGGCAAAGGGTAGTACAGCGCGCGAGGAAAACCTACCGGGAAGGCCGACTTTACTGCGTTAACGCAAGCCCGGCGACAGAATGGCGAAAAAGCCGGCGCGGAGCCGGCTTTTAGCGTATTACAGCAAGAACAGGGTGGCGAGGCCAAGGAAGATGAAGAAGCCGCCGGTATCGGTCAGCGCGGTGATGAGCACGCTCGAGCCGACCGCCGGATCGCGGCCCATCTTGAGCATGGTCATCGGGATCACCACGCCCATCAGCGCCGCCAGCAGCAGATTGAGCAGCATCGCCAGCGTCATCACGCCGCCCATCGCCGCGTCGCCATACAGCAACCAGGTGATCACGCCCATGATGCCGCCCCACACCACGCCGTTGATGATGGCCACCCCCAGCTCTCTGAGCATCAGGCGCGAGATGTTGCCGACTTCGATCTGGTGCAGCGCCAGCGCGCGCACGATCATGGTGATGGTCTGGTTGCCGGTGTTGCCGCCGATGCCGGCGACGATCGGCATCAGCGCCGCCAGCGCCACCAGTTGGGAAATGGTGTGTTCGAACAGGCCGATCACTCGCGAGGCGACGAACGCGGTGCAAAGGTTGATCGCCAACCACGCCCAGCGGGTCTTGACCGCTTTGCTGACCGGGGCGAACACGTCTTCTTCCGGGCTCAAACCGCCCATGCGGCGCAGATTGGTATCGCTCTCTTCGTTGACGGCGTCGACGATCTCTTCGATGGTCAAACGGCCCATCAGTTTGCCCTTGGCGTCAACCACCGGGGCGCTGATCAGGTCGTAGCGTTCGAACGCGCCGGCCGCTTCATCGGCCTTGTCTTCGGGCTGAAAGGTGGCGGGATCGCTGTCCATCACCTCGCGCACCGGGATCTCCGGGTCATTCAGCAGCACCGCAGTGAGCGGCAGCTCGCCCAGCAGGGTGTTTTTGCGGTCGGTGACGAACAGTTTATCGGTGGCATCGGGAATGGTTTTGCGCATGCGCAAAAAGCGGTGCACCGCGCCGAGCGTAACGTCCGGCCGCACCGTCACCAGTTCGAAATCCATCATCCAGCCGACGCTGTCTTTGGCGTATTGGCTCATCTCGCGCACCTGGGCGCGCTGCTCCGGCTCCAGCGAGGTCAGCAGCCGGCCCATCAGGTTACGCGGCAGGTATTGCGCCAGATAGGCCTGTTCGTCGACGTCCAGCGTTTTGATCGCTTTGAGCAGGTCTTTGTCGCTCATCTCCTCGATCAGGCTGTCCCAGACCGGTTCGGCGACTTCCACCAGCGTCTGGCCGCGCTTGCTGTTGCCCACCAGCCGCCACAGCGCCATGCGCTCGTCCTGCGGCAAGGCTTCCAGCAGGTCCGCCAGGTCGGCAGCGTGCATGTCGTCCAGCAGGCCGGTAATTTCCGCCGTCTGGTTCAGCAGTTCGCTTTGGCTGAGGGCGTGTTCATCCCCTGGCCGGCCGAGGATGCCGTCGACCAATTCCTTATTGTTCAACAGCAAAGTGAGAATGCGCTGGCGATGTTCAGCGACTTTTTTGACGTTATGGGTTGCGGCTGACATGGTGTTCCTTAACGGGCGCTCGGCGTTCCTGACGCAGGCTCATTAAAAGATAGAGCATAGCGAGTGCCGGAGTCATTTTTATGAAACGGACGGGGCGCGGCGGTTATTCAGAGGAGGCGTCCTGTTGCGGCGCGCTGACTTCGGCGGCGTTTTGCGCAGCGGCCTGCTTTTTTTCCTGATGATGAGGCACCGCCACCACGGCGGCGTACAGCAGTCGGCCGACTAAAATGATAAAGCTGATAAACAACACTATCTTCGTCATCTGTCCGGTGGTTTTCTTGCGCATATATCACTCGGTATGCCGGTGTCCTGTGTTATTCGCTCGAGAATTTGTAACCGGATTTTAGGCGCTGATGACAAAAGTTGTCCATTTTTTTCCGGCGTGCGGCGTGGCGTATTAGGGTTTCGTTTAGGTTGGCGGGGCGAAGGCGGAAAGAAAAACCCCCTGTCTGGCAGGGGGCGGGGGATCAGGCGGAGCGCTGTTCGTCTTGCGAACCTTCTTCGTCGATCAGCAGCTTCCAGCCGACGACGTCGTTCCAGTAGGCCTGCTCGCGTTCGAAATCCAGCTGCACCAGGTTGTTCTGCGCCAGGTAGCCGGCCGGGAAGCGCAGCGTCCAGTGGTTGTCGTCGGTGGTCAGACGCAGCGTTTCCGGCGTGGTGGTCGACTGACGCTGGTTGTTGAGCAGGGTGCTCAGACGCAGCAGCTGGATCAGCGGCAGGTAGTGTTTCTTCTTGAACAGGTTGAGGCGCGGCAGCTCTTCCAGCTTGATCGCCTTGCGGTGGAAGCGCACCAGCGCCGCCAGCAGCAGCTGCTGTTCCTGGTTAAAGCCAGGCAGGTTGGAGTTTTGCAGAATGTAGGCCGAATGGCGGTGCATGCCGCTGTGGTTGATGCTCAGCCCCACCTCGTGCAACATGGCGGCCCATTTCAGCAGGGCCTCCAGCTGTGGATGCGCCAGCTTGGTGTTTTGCGCCATCCACTGCGAGTAGAGCAGCTCGGTGGTTTCCAGCACCCGCTTGGCCTGCTCGCGGTCGATGTTGTAGTGATCGGCCAGGCTTTTGGCGGTGCGGCTGCGGATGTCCTGGTGGCGGAAACGGCCTTCCATTTCATACAGCACGCCTTCGCGCAGCGCGCCGTCGGACAGGCGCAGATCGCGGATCGCCAGCGCGTCGAACACGCCGCACAGGATAGCCAGCCCCGGCACGAATACCGACTGGCGATCTTCCGACAGCCCCGGCAGGCTCAGCGAACTGAAGCTTTTAAACTGCAGCACCTGCTCGGCGAGCATTTCCAGACGCTCCAGGGTGATAAGACCGTCTTTTTCCCCCATCGCGACCAGCACTTCATGGGCGGCCTTGATGGTGCCCGAGGCGCCCAGCGCATACTGCCAGCCCTGAATGCGGTACTGCCAGGCCAGCGTTTCCAGCTTCTGCGCCGCCGCCAAGCGCGCGCGGCGGAAGTTGTTTTTGCTGATCTCGCCGCCCGGGAAGAACAGCTGGGCGAAGCTGACGCAGCCCATGCGGCGGCTTTCCGCCAGCAGCGGCTCGAAGTCTTCGCCGATCACCAGCTCGGTGGAGCCGCCGCCGATGTCGATTACCAGCTTGCGGCCTTTCTCCGGCTGAGTGTGCTCCACGCCCATGAAGATCAGACGCGCCTCTTCCTGGCCGGCGATGATTTCGATCGGGTAGGGGATCACTTTGGCTGCGCGCTTGAGGAACACTTCGGCGTTCACCGCCTGACGCAGGGTGTGGGTCCCGACGATGGTGACGTTATCCGCCGGGAAGCCCTGCAGCCGCTCGGCAAACAGTGCCAGGCAGGCCAGGCCGCGTTCTATCGCCTCTTCACTGAGTACGTTGTTGCTGTCCAATCCGTCGGCGAGATGCACCCGCTGTTTTAAACGGCCCAATACCTGTAAGGCGCCGTTGACGACGCGGGCGATCACCATGTGGAAACTGTTCGACCCGAGGTCGATGGCGGCGATTTCCTGCGGTTTGTTCGTTGCAGTGTTTTTTAGCGGCATAGTTGCTGGCCTACTGTCCTGGTTGTTCCAGAGCTTTTAAGTACTCGTAAATAGCCACCTGGGCGCGCACTTTGCGGCGATTGCCGCGCGGCACGTACTGGTTGCTCAGTTCTTTATCCACATAGCGGGCTTTGACCGTATCGCTGAACAGGATCTCCAGAATGTCCAGAACGCGCTGTTTCAGCGCCGGATCCAGCAGCGATACCGCCACTTCGATACGGTAATCTATGTTGCGGGTCATCCAGTCGGCGGAGGACAGATACACCCGTTTGTCACCTTTATTGTCGAAAACGTAAACCCGATCGTGTTCCAAAAAGCGATCGACGATGCTGATCACCTGAATATTGTCGCTGATCCCCGGCAGGTTGGGAATCAGGGAACACATGCCGCGCACCAGCAGGCGGATCTTCACGCCGGCGCCGGACGCGGTATATAACCGATCTACCAGCCCTTTATCCACCAGATTATTTATTTTCAACATAATGCCGGCCTGTTCCCCGGCCTGGGCGTTGGCGATTTCGTTGTCGATCAGCTCATACAGCTTCAGGCGCGAGTTCTGCGGCGACACCATCAGGTTGTCGAAGGTGACCGGCCGGTAGGGGTTCTCGATAAAGTTGAATACCCGGCGCACCTCGTTGGTGATGCGTGAGTCGGCGGTCAACAGCGAATAGTCGGTGTAGATGCGCGCGGTTTTTTCGTTAAAGTTGCCGGTACCGATATGAGCATAGCGCACAATTTCATCGCCTTCACGGCGCGAAATCAGGAACAGTTTGGCGTGGATTTTCAGCCCCGGCGCCGAGAAGATTACGTGCACGCCGGCTTCGGTCAGGCGTTTCGCCCAGTGGATATTGGCCTCTTCGTCGAAGCGCGCCTGCAGCTCGACCACCACCGTGACCTTTTTGCCGTTGTGCGCGGCGTGGATCATCGATTCGATGATGCGCGAATCTTTCGCCACCCGGTAGATGTTGATCTTGATAGCCAACACGCTCGGATCGAACGATGCCTGGCGCAGCAGCTCCAGCACGTGTTCGAAGGTGTGATACGGGTAGTAGAGCAGCACGTCCTTTTCGCGAATGGCGTCGAAGCCGTTGCGGAAACCGTCGAACCAGATGTGGCGCAGGCGCGGCAGCGGCTTGTTGACCAGATTGGCCTTGCCGACGTTCGGGAAACTGATGAAATCTTTGAAATTGTGGTAGCGGCCGCCGGCGATCACCGAATCGTAGTTGGAGATGCCCAGCTTGCCGCGCAGCAGTTCCACCATTTCATTCGGCATGTCGCGCTGATAAACGAAGCGCACCGGCTCGGCGGTCAGGCGTTGTTTCAGGCTGGAAGACATCAGTTCCAGCAGGCTGGATTCCATTTCGGTCACCAGATCGTACTCTGCGTCGCGGGTCATCTTCATCGAATAGGCGTTGAGCGCGTCGTAGTCGAAGAAGCCCTTGAAAATATCGTCCAGGCAGTAGCGCAGAATGTTGTCGAGCAGGATCATCGGCTTGCGGCGGCGCGGCGCTTCCGGCGGCAGATTGACGAAGCGCGGCACCTTGTCGGACGGGATTTCCAGCAGCGCATAGTCGATGCGCGCCCCGCGAATGATCTCCACCGCCAGGTAGGTGTAATCGTCTTTCAGGAACTGCACCAGATTGGTGTCGTGGTTGATCAGGATCGGCGTGATGTGTTGGCGCAGATGCTGCTTGAAATATTGCCGCAGCCAGATTTGCTGGTTTTCGGACACCTGGCGTTCGTTGATCAGGAAGATCTGATTGCGCGCCATTTCCAGCAGCAGATCGTTATACAGGCCATCGAACTCCTGATCGGTTTTCAGCACCTTGGCCTGGATCTTTTTCAGCAGGTGGCGTGAGGCGCCGGCGGAGCCTTGCTCTTCACTGATCAGGATGCGCCGTTTGAGATCGGCGAAGCGGACTTTATAGAACTCGTCGAGGTTGTTGGAGTAAATGCCCAGAAAACGCATACGTTCAATCAGGGGATTGCTCTTATCTGCGGCTTCCTGCAACACGCGTTCATTAAAGGATAACCAGCTTAGTTCTTTTTCGATGTAGAGCTTTTCCTGACCCATTGCCACTCCAGTTCAATTTTAGAATAGGATCCGGGACGCAGCGCCCGGATGCCGCTCTAGTGTCCTTCATCATTATTGCGAGAGATTGACAGGAAAGTCCAACATATCCATTGCGTTGGCGCGCGGTGTTTTTCGGCGGCAATAAATTTTCGTTGAGGCGGGACGCGCAACGGCGATGTGAACAGCATGAAATGATGGTTAGCTGGCTTATTTTTGGCGTTATCAAGCGTGTTAATGGTCATTTTTTAGCAATATATCAACGTCATATTGTCTGTTTGCAGTGTAAAAAACCTGAATTGTGCCGGATAACTTTGTCATGCAAACGTCATAAAACTGACATAAGATGCCCGGTTATCTTACGGCGCAAGCCCGATTACTTCAGCGACAGCGAGAGACATGACACAGACGACGGCAAATCAACATCCCCGAGATCGCCTGCGCGGGCGCATCGACCGTGGCGTGCAGGCGGCAGTGACCGCCAGCGGGCTGATGGTGTTGATGACGTTGATGCTGATCTTCGTTTATCTGCTGTTTGCCGTGCTGCCGCTGTTCAAACCGGCCTCGCTCGGCCAGGCGCAGCCGCTGCCGATCGCAGTGTCGGCCCCGGCGTTGGCGCTGGGTATGGACGTACAGCAGCGCGTGGGTTATCGCATCGACGCGCAGGGCGCGGGGCAGTTTTATCGCCTGACGCCGAGACAGGGCGAGCAGGCTCAGACGCCGCTGGCGCAGCAAACTCTGCTGGCCAAACCGGCGCTGCTCGCGCAGGCTGCCGGTGAGCGCGAGCTGTTTGCGCTGGCGCAGGCCGACGGCCGGTTGGTGGTGGCGCGCGCGGATTTCGCCACGGCGGAAAATGGTCGGCCGCAGTGGCTGTTCCCGCTCGGGCAACAGCCGTTGGCGCTGGATCCGCAGCGTAAGTCGCTGAAGCTGTTATCGTTGGCGGATGCGCATCGCGGGCAGTACCTGCTGGCCGGGGTGACCGACGATCGGCGCCTGGTATTCGGCCGCTTCAGCCCCGATCGGCCGCCGCAGTTCAGCGAGCGCCCGCTGGAGCAAGGCGGAGAGCAACTGGTGCTGACGCCGGATGGCCGCCAGCTATACCTGCTGACCGGCAACCGGTTGGCGCGTTATGAAATCGACGGCGCGCAGCTGCAGCTGCGTGAAACGCGCACCTTGGGCGAACATGCTCCGTATCAAATGACGGCGCTGCCCGGCGGCAGCGCGCTGCTGATCAAGGGTGCCGACGGCAATCTGCGCGAGTGGTTCGAGGTGGAAAAAGATCGGCGCTGGCGCCTGACGCCGGTGCAGCATTTCGACCACGGCGCCGACGGGCAAGAGCTGACGGTAGCCGAGCCTTACCGCCGGGTGTTCGCCACCCTGCGGCCCGATGGCGGTTTCTCGCTATTTTCCACCATTCAACCGCAGCCGCTGCTGAATACGCGTTTGGGCGCCGAGGTGCGGCAGATGGCGTTCGCGCCGCGCGGCGATGGCCTGCTGCTGGAGAGCGACAAGGGCTGGCAGCGCTATGCGCTCGACAACCCGTACCCGGACGTCACCTGGCGTTCGCTGTGGGGCAAGGTGTGGTATGAGAATTACCCGCAGCCGGCCTACGTCTGGCAGTCGACCTCCGGCGAAGACAGCTACCAACCCAAATTCAGCCTGATGCCGGTGATCTTCGGCACCTTCAAGGCGGCGGCTTACGCGATGCTGTTCGCCATTCCGCTGGCATTGGCCGGCGCCATCTATACCGCTTACTTTATGACGCCGGGGTTGCGGCGGGTGATCAAACCGGCCATCGAAGTAATGGGCGCGCTGCCGACGGTGGTGATCGGCCTGGTGGCCGGCATTTGGCTGGCGCCGATCATCGAGCAGTATCTGTTGGCGGTGCTGGCGTTGCCGCTGCTGTTGGCGGCGGCGGTGCTGCTGTGCGGCGCGTTGACTCATCGCCTGATGCCGCGCTGTCGGCCGGGCGTCGATCTGCTGCTGCTGTTGCCGCTGCTGGCGTTGACGGTGTGGCTGGCGTTCAGCCTGGGGCCGTGGCTGGAGGTAGCGCTGTTCGGCGAGCCGCTGCACTTCTGGTTGGGAGATAATTACGATCAGCGCAATGCGCTGGTGGTGGGCGTGGCGATGGGCTTCGCGCTGGTGCCGATCATCTTCTCGCTGGCGGAGGACGCGTTGTTCAGCGTGCCAGCCACCTTGAGCCAGGGCTCGCTGGCTCTGGGCGCCACTCAATGGCAGACGGTGATCAAGGTGGTGCTGCCTTCCGCCAGCGCCGGCATTTTCTCCGCGCTGATGATCGGCTTTGGCCGCGCGGTGGGGGAAACCATGATCGTGCTGATGGCCACCGGCAACACGCCGATCATTGACGGCAGCCTGTTCCAGGGGCTGCGGGCGCTGGCGGCCAACATCGCCATCGAGATGCCGGAGGCGGTTTCCGGCAGCAGCCATTACCGCGTGCTGTTCCTGACCGCGCTGGTGCTGTTTGTCTTCACCTTCGTGTTCAACACGCTGGCGGAGGCGGTGCGCCTGCGGCTGCGCAAACGCTACACGCCGAATCAGGAGGCGCCATGAAGAACTGGGTGAAGAGCGGGTCGCCGTGGATATGGCTGACCGCCGGTTCGGTCGCCGTCAGCCTGTTGGCGCTGATCGGCATCCTGCTGCTGCTGGCCGGGCAAGGGATGCGCTATTTCTGGCCGAGCCCGGTCTATCAGTTTGAGCTGAATCAGAACGGCGCCGGGCCGGTGACGGTGATCGGCGAGCTGTATCAGCAGCAAAGCATTTCGCGCCGCCAGCTGACGGAGGCGGGCGTGACGCCACCGGGCGAGGCGCAGAACGTCGAGCGTTACCTGATCAAAGTCGGCAACCGCGAGCGCGAGGGGCAAGATTTCCGCACTTTGCTGGCCAGCGATATCCGCAGCCAGAGCACGCCCCGCAGCCTGCTGGTGCTGGAGCGCGACAGCCACGGCACCGCCTACGGCTATCTGGCGGGGCTGCTGGAGGATGGGCAACCGCTGACCGGCCGCAATCTGGGGCAGGCGTTGCAGCAGCGGCTGCCGCAGATCGCCGCGCTCTCGCGCCAGGCGCATGACATTCAATTCCGCGATATGGCGCGCATCAATCAACAGTTTGACGCGCTGCGGCTGCGGGAAAAGCGTTTGCAGCGCGACGATAAGCTGGACGCCCGCGCGCAGGACGGCATCAAGGCCGAGCGGCTGGAGCTGCAGCGGCAGTACCAGCAGCTGTCCGAACGCCTGGCGGGGCTGAACCGCGATCGCCAGCGTGACGCGCTGCTGTTGCGCGACATGCACGGCCAGACGTTGACCATTCCGCTCAGCCAGGTGCGCGATGCCTGGTACCCGAACGCCATGAGCACCACCGAGAAACTGGCGCACTGGGGCGATCAGGTGAAGAAGTTCCTCACCGACAGCCCGCGCGAGGCGAACACCGAAGGCGGGGTGTTCCCGGCCATTTTCGGCACGGTGTTGATGGTGATCCTGATGTCGATAGTGGTGATGCCGTTTGGCGTAATTGCGGCGGTATATCTTCACGAATATGCCGGCAACAATCTGCTGACGCGGGTGATCCGCATCGCGGTGGTCAACCTGGCCGGCGTACCTTCGATCGTCTACGGCGTTTTTGGCCTCGGCTTTTTTGTTTACATGATTGGCGGCACGCTCGATCAGCTGTTCTATCCTGAGTCCTTGCCCAACCCGACCTTCGGTACGCCCGGCGTGCTGTGGGCGGCGCTGACGCTGGCGCTGCTGACGCTGCCGGTGGTGATCGTCGCCACCGAGGAAGGGCTGTCGCGCATTCCCACCTCGCTGCGGCAGGGCTCGATGGCGCTGGGCGCCAGCCGGGCCGAGACGCTGTGGCGCATCGTGCTGCCGATGGCGGCACCGGCGATGATGACCGGCTTGATTCTGGCGGTGGCGCGCGCCGCCGGGGAAACGGCGCCGCTGATGCTGGTGGGGGTAGTTAAATCGGTGCCGGTGCTGCCGGTGGACGAGATTTTCCCGTATCTGCACCTGGAGCGGAAGTTTATGCACCTGAGCTTCCAGATCTACGATATGGCGTTCCAGAGCCCGAGCGTAGAGGCGGCGCGGCCTCTGGTGTTCGCCACCGCTTTCCTGCTGGTGACGATCGTGGTGAGTTTGAATCTGGCGGCGATGGGCATCCGCCATTCGTTGAGGGAGCGGTACCGAGCATGGTCGCAGTAACAATGACGCTATTTTTGGGGAGTGCGTAATGGGTTTGATGACGCCAGGCAGTTTGCCCCGGCTGGATGTCCAGCATCTCGACGATGAACAGACCGCATTGGCGGTCAACGGCCTGAACCTGTTTTATGGCGACAAACAGGTGCTGCACGATATTTCGCTGCGCATCCCGAAACACCGGGTGACGGCGCTGATCGGCCCTTCGGGCTGCGGTAAATCGACGCTGCTGCGCTGTTTCAACCGCATGAACGATCTGGTGGACAACTGCCGGATCGAGGGCGATCTGCAGCTGAACGGCGCGGCGATCTCCGGCGCGCAGATCGACGTAGCGGCGCTGCGGCGGCGAGTGGGCATGGTGTTCCAGCGGCCGAACCCGTTCCCGAAATCGATCTATGAAAACGTGGTGTACGGCCTGCGGCTGCAGGGCGTGCGCGACCGGCGCTTGCTGGATGAAGCGGTGGAGCGTTCGCTGCGCGCCGCCGCGCTGTGGCATGAGGTGAAGGACCGGCTGCGCGAAAATGCGTTCCGCTTGTCCAGCGGCCAGCAGCAGCGCCTGGTGATCGCGCGCGCCATTGCCATCGAGCCGGAGGTGTTGCTGCTCGACGAGCCGACCTCGGCGCTGGATCCGATCTCCACGCTGACCATTGAGGAACTGATTTCGGCGCTGAAACAGCGCTACAGCGTGGTGCTGGTGACGCACAACATGCAGCAGGCGGCGCGGGTTTCCGACTACACTGCCTTTATTCATCAGGGCCGGCTGGTGGAGTACAACGACACCGACGCGATTTTCACCTCGCCGCGCCAGCGCCGCACCGAGGATTATATTACCGGGCGGTATGGGTGAGGGATGAGCGACGGAGGTTTTTGATCTCCGTCGCTTGGAATTACCGATATAGCCAGACTGCGCCTGTAATTCTATCTCGCAGGCGCATTAAGGAGGTAAAGATTAATATGTGGCGTAAAGCCTATTGTCACTGAATTTGCCTTCTTTATTTTTCATTATGCAGAATCCGATAAATTTGCTGCGATTTATTATCAACCACAATCTATGTTGCCAGTGATGACCAACAGTATGGATAGCTTACTGTTTATGTAGGGAACGGCTGCTGTGGACTCGGAGGATCAGCATTATGAGTGTAGGCGACCTTTACCCGTAACCCGCAGCACCACCCCCACCAGCAGCAACGCAGCGCCCGAGGCATAGAGCGGGAACCAGCGCGTCCACCAGAGCGGGGAAAACAGCGGGGTGTTATTGGGATCTGCAGGGGCGTAACCGCTATAGGTATTCAGACCGGCGGCGATGGCGAGCATCGTCAGGCCGATAAAAAGCAGCAGGTTTGAGACGGTTGTCATGGTATTTTTCCTTTGTAGAGGCAGAGGGTAACTCTTACTATCACTATTAATTATTGTTCGATTAATTATCTCGGGAAATATTATTTATTTCCGTATTCATCAGGCTATTTCCTGGCGATAAAATAGCATGCCTTAATACTAGCCACTTATTTCACAATAAAAAACCCACCTGGGCGGGTTTTCACTTTTTTCTCGCTAAGCGTCACTTCACCAGCGGCTTATCATTGGGTGTTTTGAACTTCGCCAGATATTGCGGCTGGAAAATGCACATGCGCAGCACGGTGCGGTATTCGCCGTTGACGAAGAACTCGTCGATCAGCTCGCCTTCCACGTTGAAGCCCAGCTTGCTGTAGATGTGGATCGCCTTCGGGTTCTCCTTGTCGACGATCAGGTACAGCTTGTACAGATTCAGCACCGAGAAGCCGTAGTCCATTGCCAGGCGGGCGGCGGTGCTGGCGTAACCTTTGCCCTGGTGGGCGGGATCGATGATGATCTGGAACTCAGCGCGGCGGTGGATGTGATCGATCTCCACCAGTTCCACCAGGCCGACCTTGGCGCCTTCGTGCTCGATGATAAAGCGACGCTCGCTCTGATCGTGGATGTGTTTGTCGTAGAGATCGGAAAGCTCGACAAAGGCTTCGTAGGGTTCTTCAAACCAATAGCGCATAACGCTGGCGTTGTTGTCCATCTGGTGGACGAACGACAGATCGTCCCGTTCCAATGGGCGTAACCTGACGCTGGCAGTGCTGGACATGTGGGCTCCTCTGTGCCGTGAAATTGTGCAAAGTATAACGTCCCGGGAAGGGGGAAGGCGAAAAAAAACGGCGCCGCACGGGCGCCGTTTAGGCAAGGTTCAGGCTGCGCGCATCAGTCGGCGGCGTGACCCTGCTCAGGCAGGCGTTCGCCGTCCAGCCAGGCGGCGCCATCGCGCATCGCCAGGCGGCCGTCGACGAACCAGCTCACTACCAGTGGATAGATCGTGTGTTCCTGGGTTTGCACCCGTTCAACCACGTCATCCTCTTCATCGTCAGCGAAAATCGGCACCTTGGCCTGCAAGATCACCGGGCCGCCGTCGAGCTGTTCGGTCACGAAGTGCACCGAGGTGCCGTGTTCGCTGTCGCCGTTGTCGATGGCCTGACGATGCGTATGCAGCCCTGGGTATTTCGGCAGCAGGGAAGGGTGGATGTTCAGCATGCGGCCGGCATAACGCTGCACGAACTGCGGGCTGAGGATGCGCATATAACCGGCCAGCACCACCAGATCGGGCTGATGTTGGTCGATAGCGTCCGCCAGCGCGGCGTCGAACGCCGCGCGATCGGCGTAAGCCTTGGCATCCAGCGCCTGGGCGGCGATGCCCGCCGCTTCGGCGCGTTGCAGGCCGTAAGCCTGCGCCTTGTTGCTGAACACCGCCACGATTTCGGCGGCGATGCGGCCCTGCTGGCAGGCGTCAATCAGCGCCTGGAGATTGCTCCCCTGGCCGGAGACCAACACCACGATCTTTTTCATCAGTTGATGACCACTTGTTGTTCGTCGGAAGAGGCGGTCAGTTTACCGATTTTCCACGCTTTTTCACCTGCCGCGGTCAGCAGCGTGATGGCCGCTTCCACTTCGGCTTCCGGCAGGGCGATAACCATGCCTACGCCGCAGTTGAAGGTGCGGTACATTTCATGACGGCTGACGTTGCCGGCCTGCTGCAGCCAGGTGAACACCGCCGGCCACTGCCAGCTGGCTTCGTCGATCACCGCCTGCATGCCTTCCGGCAGCACGCGCGGAATGTTTTCCCAGAAGCCGCCGCCGGTGAGGTGAGCGATGGCGTGGACGTCCGCCTTCTCGATCAGCTCCAGCACGGACTTCACGTAAATCTTGGTCGGTGCCAGCAGGTGGTCGGCCAGCGGCTTGCCTTCCAGCTGGGTGGCGGTCGGATCGGTGTTGCTCACTTCCAGGATCTTGCGCACCAGCGAGTAACCGTTGGAGTGCGGGCCGGAAGCGCCCAGAGCGATCAGCGCGTCGCCGGACTGCACTTTGCTGCCGTCGATGATCTCGGATTTTTCGACCACGCCGACGCAGAAACCGGCCACGTCGTAGTCTTCGCCGTGGTACATGCCCGGCATTTCAGCGGTTTCGCCGCCCACCAACGCACAGCCGGACTGTTTGCAGCCTTCGGCGATGCCGGTGATCACGCTGGCCGCAGTGTCTACGTCCAGTTTGCCGGTGGCGTAGTAGTCGAGGAAGAACAGCGGCTCGGCGCCCTGAACCACCAGATCGTTGACGCACATCGCCACCAGATCGATGCCGATAGTGTCGTGGCGTTTCAGATCCATCGCCAGACGCAGCTTGGTGCCCACGCCGTCGGTACCGGAAACCAGCACCGGCTCGCGGTATTTCTGCGGCAACGCACACAGGGCGCCAAACCCGCCCAGACCGCCCATCACTTCCGGGCGACGGGTCTGTTTAACTACACCTTTGATGCGGTCTACCAATGCGTTGCCTGCATCGATATCGACACCTGCGTCTTTATAGCTGAGAGAGGTTTTGTCGGTCACTGCGCGATTCCCCACGACGATTTGCGGTTTGAAAACTGTGCTTCCGATGTTGATTCCGGAATAAGGCGCGGCAATTCTAACAGCGCAGGCAAACGTTTGCGAGCGGCTTGTGAACCGGCTCCGCTTTTTCGTCATCTATACTGATATTCAAACTTTTGTTGATCCCGATCGGGCTATTGTGGGTGGCGCGGCGAAAAAAAGGAGGTATAATCCCGCGATTTTTTTGGCCGCAACCACCTTAATAGGAGAAAAATGATGAAGATCGTTGAGGTGAAACACCCGCTGGTAAAACACAAGCTTGGCCTGATGCGCGAAAATGACATCAGCACCAAACGCTTCCGTGAGCTGGCCTCAGAAGTGGGTAGTTTACTGACCTATGAAGCGACCGCCGATCTGGAGACGGAAAAAGTCACCATCGAAGGCTGGTGCGGGCCAGTTGAAGTGGAACAGATCAAAGGGAAAAAGATTACCGTGGTGCCTATCCTGCGCGCAGGCCTGGGCATGATGGAAGGGGTGCTGGAGCACGTGCCGAGCGCGCGCATCAGCGTGGTGGGCGTTTACCGCGACGAAGAAACCCTGGAGCCGGTGCCGTACTTCCAGAAGCTGGTTTCCAACATCGAAGAGCGCATGGCGCTGGTCGTCGACCCGATGCTGGCCACCGGCGGTTCGATGATCGCCACTATCGATCTGCTGAAAAAAGCCGGCTGCCACAGCATCAAGGTGCTGGTGCTGGTGGCGGCGCCGGAAGGCATCGCCGCGCTGGAGAAAGCGCACCCGGACGTTGAGCTGTACACCGCTTCCATCGATCAGTGCCTGAACGACAAGGGCTACATCGTGCCTGGCCTGGGCGATGCGGGCGACAAGATATTTGGTACCAAGTAAACATTTGAGCCGACTTAACGAGTCGGCTTTTTTATGCTCTTCGTCCTTCAAGCTACAGCGTTGTTGGCTGCAGGCAATAACCCCAGTCACTTATTTGATATAAGCTCCTGGGGATTATTGCCCTGGCCGCCTGGCTGTAACCTGAAATCCATTGAGCATAGACAATTCAGCTTGCATAACGATTAATGACTCAGAGGAAAAGCACACATGACCCGTCGCGCCATCGGCGTCAGCGAGCGCCCGCCGCTGCTCCAGACCATTCCGCTCAGCTTCCAGCACCTGTTCGCCATGTTCGGCGCCACCGTGCTGGTGCCTATCTTGTTCAAGATCAACCCGGCGACCGTACTGCTGTTCAACGGTATCGGCACGCTGCTGTATCTGTTCATCTGTAAAGGCAAGATCCCGGCCTATCTCGGTTCCAGCTTCGCGTTTATCTCGCCGGTGCTGCTGCTGTTGCCGCTCGGTTACGAAGTGGCGTTGGGCGGTTTCATCATGTGCGGCGTGCTGTTCTGCCTGGTGGCGCTGATCGTGAAAAAGGCCGGCACCGGCTGGCTGGACGTGATGTTCCCGCCAGCGGCGATGGGGGCGATCGTTGCCGTCATCGGCCTGGAGTTGGCGGGCGTGGCGGCCAACATGGCGGGGCTGCTGCCGGCGGAAGGCGCCAGCGCCGACTCGACCACCATCACCATTTCTCTGGTGACGCTGGCGGTCACGGTGCTCGGCTCGGTGCTGTTCCGCGGCTTCCTGGCGATTATTCCGATCCTGATCGGCGTGCTGGTGGGCTATGCGCTGTCGTTCTTCATGGGCGTGGTGGATTTGACCCCGATCCGCGAGGCGCACTGGTTCGCACTGCCGACCTTCTACACCCCGCGCTTTGAGTGGTTCGCCATCTTCACCATCCTCCCGGCGGCGCTGGTGGTGATCGCCGAGCACGTCGGGCATCTGGTGGTGACCGCCAACATTGTGAAAAAAGATCTGATCCGCGATCCGGGACTGCACCGCTCGATGTTCGCCAACGGCATCTCGACGGTATTCTCCGGTTTCTTCGGCTCCACGCCGAACACCACCTACGGCGAGAACATCGGCGTGATGGCCATCACCAAGGTTTACAGCACCTGGGTGATCGGCGGCGCGGCGGTGTTGGCTATCCTGCTGTCTTGCATCGGCAAGCTGGCGGCGGCGATCCAGGCGGTGCCGGTGCCGGTGATGGGCGGCGTTTCCCTGCTGCTGTACGGCGTGATCGGCGCCTCGGGCATTCGCGTGCTGATCGAATCCAAAGTGGATTACAACAAAGCGCAAAACCTGATTTTGACCTCGGTGATCCTGATCATCGGCGTGAGCGGCGCCAAGGTGCATATCGGCGCGGCGGAGCTGAAAGGCATGGCGCTGGCGACCATCGTCGGCATCGGCCTGAGCCTGCTGTTCAAGGTCATCAGCCTGTTCCGCAAGGAAGAAGAGGTGCTTGACGCGCCGGACGAACCGGCCGAGCAGAAG
The DNA here is from genome assembly GCF_059740205.1 of Serratia sp. LTN-2. Taxonomy (NCBI): domain Bacteria; kingdom Pseudomonadati; phylum Pseudomonadota; class Gammaproteobacteria; order Enterobacterales; family Yersiniaceae; genus Serratia; species Serratia sp. LTN-2. The sequence continues at coordinate 215,205 of NZ_JCAXDO010000007.1, forward strand.
TAACGAAAAGGGCAGCCCGTGGGCTGCCCTTTTGATAGGTCATTCGCCTTAGCTGCGAATTTTGCGGTACACGAACAGCACCACGATGGCGCCGATGACCGCCACCACGAAGCTGCCGAAGTTGAAGCCGTCAACCTTGCCGTAGCCGAAGAAGGTGCTGATATAGCCGCCGACCACGGCGCCGACGATCCCCAGCACAACGGTCAGGATAAAGCCGCCGCCGTCTTTGCCGGGCATGATCCACTTAGCCAAAATACCGGCGATCAGGCCGAAGATAATCCAGGAAATAATCCCCATTTACTGCTCCTCTCTTGGTGGCTGAGTATGGCTTACTGCTGGGTGGCCGGCTGTGTATTGCCGTTCACCGCCGCATCGGTCTCTTGTTTCAACTCTTGCGCTTTGTTTTCGGCGCTGTTCTTGATGGCTTCGGTTTTCGCCTTGGCCTGCTCGGTCAGATCGTTGGCGCCGTTGATGGCGTCATTCTTGATGGCCTTGGCCTGATCCACCAACTGCTGGCTCTGCTTGCCGGCGTCATCTTTGAGCGCGGCGGCTTTGGCCTTGGCGTCGTTGGTGATGGCGTCCGCTTGCTTGGCGGCTTCATCTTTAATCGCCGAGGCTTTGTCCTTCAGCTGGTCAGCCTGCGTGGCGGCCTCTTTTTTGATTTCATCCGCCGTCGCTTTTGCCTTGTCCGTCAGATCGTCCGCTTTTTTCTGGGCGGCGTCTTTCATCTGCTCGGCACTGTCTTTGGCTTTATCTAGGTTGGCGTCAACCTTGGAGGAGTCATCACAGCCGGCAACCAACAACCCGATAAAGGAGGCTAACAGCACTTTATTCCATACTTTCATCGTCTATATCCTTGCAGAAACCTTGTTGATGGTGATTGCGTTTTGCCTACCTATACTAGGTCAGGTTTTACTTAAATTACAAATTTAACCTGCGTAGGCATGGGGTTAGGGTTTGATATCAGACTATTCTTGCCGGTGAGGGAGCCGCAATCGATTAAACGACGCTAAGGCATTGCTCACTATTGCGGCATAAGATCCTGCCGGTTCAACAGCGACCGTTTTCTGTGTTAAACTGCCCGCGTTTTTCTGCCAGTTTTGGTTGAGGTGCTTCTCTGAATACGCCGGCACAGCTTTCACTGCCACTTTATCTTCCCGATGATGAAACTTTCGCCAGTTTTTATCCGGGCGAGAACCCATCCCTATTAGCCGCGATCCAATCCGCCGTCCGTCAGGAACATGGCAGCTATATCTATTTTTGGTCGCGTGAAGGCGGCGGGCGCAGCCATTTGCTGCATGCGGCCTGCGCCGAGCTTTCGCAGAAAGGGGAAGCGGTGGGCTATGTGCCGCTCGACAAGCGCGCTTACTTCGTGCCTGAAGTGTTGGACGGCATGGAGCAGCTGGCGCTGGTCTGCATCGATAACATCGAGTGCATCGCCGGCGATGAAGAGTGGGAGATGGCGATCTTCAACCTCTATAACCGCATTCTGGAAACCGGCCGCACCCGTCTGTTCATCACCGGGGATCGCCCGCCGCGCCAACTGAACCTGCGTTTGCCGGATCTGGCTTCGCGTCTGGACTGGGGGCAGATCTACAAGCTGCAGCCGCTGTCGGACGAAGAGAAACTGCTGGCGCTGCAGCTGCGCGGCAAGCTGCGCGGCTTCGAGCTGCCGGAAGACGTGGGTCGCTTCCTGCTGAAGCGGCTGGATCGCGAGATGCGCACGCTGTTTATGACCCTCGATCAGCTCGATCGCGCCTCGATCACCGCCCAGCGCAAGCTGACCATCCCGTTCGTTAAAGAGATTCTGGGGCTGTAACGAGCCATCAAGCCTGTTTTTCTGCGTGTTCCAGCAGGGAGCAGTAGTGCTCAACCTGCTGGCGTTGCCGATCGCCGCGCAGTTGCAAAGCGAGGTTGATGTGTTCCAGACACTGCGCATTGTCTGCGAGCCTTGGGTCGATTTTCCCCTGTTGTGCCAACCAGGCCGCCACATCAGCCCAGCGCCATAGCGGTGAGGTACCGCCGAGCCGTTGAACCGGGGAAGGGAAACCGCCGGGGCCGCGAGTACCGTCTTTTAACATGGCGATTGCCTGACGAGACAGTTCAGTAAGCTCGGCAATATCGCTTACCCCTACCAGGCTGGAATCCACCGATATCACGTTGGCGCCAATATTTGCCGATTCAATATCGCTGATGGCGCTGCAAATGGCGTGGGCAAAGTTATCGCTTTCTCGATCAAATTCCAGATAGACGGCTTTACCGTAGAAACAGATTAGCGCGTCATCGCATCCTGCCGCAAACAGCGCATCCTCCAGCCCGGCGGTGTCGGCGTTGACCCCGCTCAACGTCAATGAGAAGTGATAGAGCGTCATGGTGATTCTCCGGCTATTTTTTCTGTGGCAGCGCCAGGCAGTGATCGACTTTACGCCGGATCTGTTTGGCATGCAGCTCTGGGTTTTTCGGCGTGCTCCAGATGCTCATCATATGTTCTTGGTGCCCGGCAAAGGCACAATGCAGCCGGCCAAAAGCATGTCCCCTGCCTGGGCGAAAATGCCAGCCCTGAGAAAGGGCGTAAGCTAACGCCGCCTGGATGTGCTTGTCTGGGTGTTTTTTCATCGCTCGTCCAGTGATGCGATCAGGGTAGATGGGGTGTTGACGGTTGTCAACGCTTGTTTCACCGTGAGACTTGGCGTTTGCGCAGCATAGCAGCAGGAGAGGGCGATGATGACGAAAAATATTTATATAACAAGAAATTAAAAATAGCCCTGTTCAGGGCTATTGGTATTTTGCGGTTCAATAAGAGACTTGCCGGACGATTACAAAATCTCCAGCACCTGCTCCGGCGGGCGGCCGATGCGCGCCTTGCTGCCTTTCACCACAATCGGGCGCTCGATCAGTTTCGGATTCGCCGTCATCGCCGCCAGCAGCTGCTCTTCGCTCAGGCTTTCGTCCGCCAGCTTCAACTCCTTGTACAGGTCTTCTTTTTTACGCATCAGATCGCGCGCCGATGCGAAGCCCAGTTCCTTCAACAGCTTTTTCAGCTCATCGACCGTAGGGGGCGTATCGAGGTACAGCACCACCTTGGGCTCGACGCCGTGCTGCTCCAGCAGCGCCAGGGTTTCACGGCTCTTGGAGCAGCGCGGGTTGTGGTAAATCGTGACGTTTTTCATGGCGTTCATTCCTTGTTGAATCAGCTGCGCTGGTATTGGCGGAAGCGCTGTTGCAGTTGGCGCAGCTGGTCGATGCGCGCATCGTAGCGCGCCTGTTTCAGGCTGCCGAGTTTCTGCAGCGAGCTGGCGTTGCTGAGCAGGCCGATGGCCTGATCGAGCCGGCCGGTCAGCGCCAGGCTTTCCGCGCGGGCCGACAGCTCCTCATCGCGCAGCCCCTGAGCGGCGCTGGCCTGCGCCAGCAGATCCCATCCGTTTGGATCGTCCGGATGGGCAAAGGTGTAGCGGTTCAGGATCTTCGACGCCTGCGCCGGCTGATTGCCTTCGACATAGGCGTTGGCCAGGTTGAGCTGCAGCACCGGATTGTTGTTCTGGGCGGCGTTGGCCGCCTGCAGGCGGGCGATGGCCTGCGGTGCGCGTTTCTGGCCGAGATCGATATCGGTCATCAGGTCGATCAGCCAGACGTTTTTCGCATCCTGCGCCAGCATCGGCTGAATGATGTTGCGCGCGTCGTCGTATTTTTTCGCTTCATAGAACAGAATGGCGCGGCCGTATTTGGCGGCTGCCTGTTCACGCACATTGCCTCTGCTGAGCGAGCCGAGCAGCTCTTCGTTCAGGCCGTAACCTTCCGAGCTGTACATGCCCAGGGAGCGCACCTTGGCCATCAGGTAGTCTTGCGAAGACTGCACGATGTGTTTCGGCATCTGGTTGGCGCGGTTGCGCGCGTCGGAGAGGCGGCTGTCCGGCAACGGGTGGGTCAGCAACATTTCCGGCGGCTTGGAAGCGTAGCGCGACTGATCCGAAAGCTTCTGCAGGAAGTCGGGCATCGCTTCCGGATCGAAACCGGCGCGCTGCAGCACCTGAATGCCGATGCGGTCGGCTTCCTGTTCGTTCGATTGGGTAAAGCTGATCATGCCTTGCTGGGTGCCGGCCAGGGTGCCGCTCAGCGCCGCCATGCCCATGGTCGGGTTGGCCATCGCCAGCAGGATGGAACCGAGCGCACCCACCCAGGTCAGGGGGGCGTTGCGCTGCTGATCTTCCATGGCGCGCGCCAGGTGGCGTTGGGTGACGTGCGAGATTTCGTGCGCCAGCACCGAAGCCAGCTGGCTTTCGTTGTCGCTGACGCGGAACAGCGCGGAGTGCAGCACCACGTTGCCGCCGAAGAAGGCGAAGGCGTTGATCTCATCGTTGCGCACCAGATAGAAATGGAACGGCGTGCGCACCGAATAGGCGCTGGCCACCAGCCGGTTGCCAAGCTGATTGATGTACTGACTCAGCAGCGGATCGTTGATCAGCGGGGCGCTGGCGCGCAGTTGGCGCACGTAGAAATCACCCATCGCCAGCTCTTGTCCGATGCTCAGGGTGCCTCCGGCGGAGGTGCCCATGTCCGGCAACTGGTCCTGGCTTTCCGCCTGTGCTGGCGCCAGGGCGGTGGCGTTCAGCGTGCCGAGCAGCAGCACCGCTAACGCGGTTTTGGTCAACCGGTTGGTCATAGTCAGGCGTTTCCCTTAAATAATCATTTCTAAGACGTCAGCAGCAGACAAGAGTTCTTTATTCCCACCGCGCAATCCGCATGAAAGTGCGGCGGCTCACAAACCGCGGCGGCGGCGCTCATCACATCATAGTCAGCCGCCGCCGACAAGGAAACGTTAGCCGGGCGCGAATCGGGCAAAAATGTTTTATTTTTCATTTCGAAGGACGTTTTCTTCGCCGTCAGCCGAACGAATTTCCAATAAAACGCGGACAAAGTTGATCTGTGTTTTATTGACAAGATAAACGCAGACTCATATAGTCTGCGTTATTGAAGATTCACTGACGATCGAAACGGACATATGGCGTACATCACAACCAGCGTTGAATATGGCATCCACTGCCTGCTGTGGCTGGTCGGCGATAACCAGCGCGCGCTCAGCAGCCGCGAACTCGCTGAGCTGCAGGGCATCTCCCCCAGCTTTCTGGCCAAGATTTTCCCCAAGCTGGAAAAGGCGGGGATCGTCGCCGCCAGCGAAGGGGTGCGCGGCGGTTACCGGCTGGCGCGTCCGGCGGACGAGATCAGCTTTCTGGCGATCATCGACGCCATCGAGGGGCACAAGCCGCTGTTCGATTGCCAGGAGGTGCGCGGGCGCTGCGCGGTGTTCGATGATTCCCCGCCGGATTGGGCTGTCTCCGGCAAATGCGCTATTCATGCGGTGATGCTGCAGGCGGAGAAGGCGATGCGCGATGCGCTGGCGGCGCAGACTCTCGGCGACGTCGCCGCCCGCTTTGGCCGCAAGGCGCCGCAGGGCTTCTTCGGTGAAGTCAACGTCTGGCTCGACGAGCGCATGACGGAGCGCACCGCGCGCAGCGGCAAAACGGCGCGCGCCAAGACCTAAGCTCCGCCTTTCCTTAAAGCAAACACACTTATTCCCGCCTCCTCGGAAGGGGCGGGCGGGCCTTCTGCACCCTGTTACGGGAGCGGAACGGCATCGTTCATCCGAAAAAACTGCGGGCAAGCCTTATCGCCCGGTTAACCCTGTATGAAGGAGTCATCCCATGACGCAGAAAATAGTGATTGCCGGTTCCGGTTTTGCCGGTTTTTGGGCCGCCGTGTCCGCCATGCGCGCCATTACTCTCGCCGGTAAGCATGACGATATCGAGGTGCTCATGGTCTCGCCGACACCAACGGTCACCATCCGCCCGCGCCTGTATGAAGCGGTGTTGGAAAACATGAACCCGGACATTTCCACTCAGCTCGCCGCCGTTGGCGTGCGGCATCTGGCCGGAACGGTCGAAAGCATCGATGCCGCCGCCAAAACGCTCACGGTGGCGCCGGTGGTGGGAGAACGCCTTGAATTGGCCTACGACCGCCTGGTGTGGGCCACCGGCAGCCGGCTTGCCGTTCCTGCGGTGCCGGGCTTTGCCGAATACGGGTTCAACGTCGATACGCTGGCAAGCGCGCAGCGTTTGGACGCCCATATCAAAGCGCTGGCGGCCAAACCTTCGACGCCGGCGCGCAACACCGCCGTGGTGGTGGGCGCGGGGCTGACCGGCCTGGAGAGCGCGGCGGAGATGCCGCAAAGGTTGCGCGATGTGCTGGGCAAAGATGAGAAGGTGCGCGTGGTGATCGTCGATACCGCACCGGAAGTGGGCGCCGGAATGGGCGAAGAGCCGGGGGCGGTGATACGGCAGGCGCTGACCGAGTGCGGCGTGGAAATGCGGGCCGGCCTGCGCGTCTCGGCTATCGACGCCGAGGGAACCACGCTGTCGAACGGCGAACGCATCGCCGCCAACACGGTGATCCTGGCGGCGGGCGTGCGGGCGCATCCGCTGACCGAGCAGATCCCCGGCGAGCGCGACGGCAGCGGCCGGGTGATCGGCGACGCCTTCCTGCGCGCGCCGGCGGCGGCGGGTATTTTCGTGACCGGTGATACGGTGAAAGCGGCGACCGACGATCTTGGCAATCACAACCTGATGACCTGCCAGCATGCGCTGAGCCTTGGCCGCGTCGCCGGCCACAATGCGGCGGCGGAGCTGGCGGGGTTGCCGACGCATCCGTACAGCCAGCCGAAGTATGTGACCTGCCTGGATCTGGGGCCCTGGGGCGCGCTCTATACCGAAGGCTGGCAGCGCCAAGTGCGCTTTACCCGCCAGGAAGGCAAAAAGATTAAGCAGGAGATCAACACGCAGTGGATTTACCCACCGGCGGCGGATCGCGAGGCATTGTTTGCCGTCGCCAATCCGGATTTCGTGATTGTGCCTTAAAGGGAAGTAAAAACGGGAGCGGCAGCGCTCCCGTAGTCATTTGCCCAGCGGCAGGAACGAACGCTCCGGCACCACGGTTTTCATCACCAGCGTCGAGCTCAGGCGCTGCACGCCAGGCAGGGCGGAGAGCTTCTCGTCGTAAAGCTGCTGAAACGCGGGGAGATCGCGGGCGATGACGTGCAGCAGATAGTCCGGATCGCCGAACAGCCGCTGTGCCTGTACCACCTGGGGAATGTCCACCATGGCATTTTCGAAGGTTTCGACGGCGCGGCGATCGCCTTCGCGCATGGTGACGAACACCAGAGCAGAAAAGTTATAGCCCAGGCTGCCGGGATCGAGCTGGGCGCGGTAACCCCTGATCACGCCGGACTCCTCTAACGCGCGCACCCGGCGGTGGCAGGGGGAGACGCTCAACCCGATCCGCTCGGCCAGCTCGGTCACCGACAAACGGCCGTCAACCTGCAGTTCAGCAAGAATCTTGCGATCAATCTTATCCATTTGGAAGAATTTCCCCGTTTGCACCGATTTCAGGCAAGTAATTGAAAGCACATTTTAACGCCTTGAGGATATTCTTGCCATCTGTTGAACGGTTTTGATGGCCACCGCGGCAGGCGGAGGCCGCTCTTCTTCCACGAGGAAAGCGCAATGGTTCTTTGTTCGGTGTGGCGCGGCGCGTTTGAGAGGGTGTCGGCATGACGCTTGCGTTGTTCGCCGCGTTTTGGGCGGTGTCGATTCTGTTGGTGATCACGCCGGGTATGGATTGGGCTTATGTGATCTCGGCGGGTATTCGCGGCCGGGTGGTGGTACCCGCCGTCGCCGGTTTGCTGTTCGGCCACCTGCTGATGATTGCGATCGTGGTGGCGGGCGTTGGTGCGCTGCTGGTCGGCAACCCGCTGGCGCTGACGGCGCTCACCTTGCTGGGGGCGGCTTACCTGCTGTGGATCGGTTTCAACATGCTGCTGTACCCGCCGGTGCCGGGTGTCGGCGAGGATCAGCGTTCCGACTCCTGGCTGCGCTGGGCCGGCAAGGGCGTGTGCGTCAGCGGTCTGAACCCCAAGGTGTTTCTGCTGTTTCTGGCGCTGCTGCCGCAGTTTACCGACGCCCGAGCCGCATGGTCGGTGCCGATGCAGATGCTGGCGTTGGGCGCCGTGCATTTGATCAGCTGCGGCCTGGTGTATCTGTTGGTGGGGTTCGGTTCACAGTCGGTGCTGCGCACGCGCCCGCAGGCTGCGAAGGTGGTGGGGCGCATTTCCGGCGCGGCGATGATCCTCATCGCCCTCGGGCTGCTGGCCGAGCAGGCGCTGAAATAGCGGTTTGAACAGCCCGCTTGCGCTATCAGTCTCTGACGGCGAGCAGCACCGATGAGGCCTTGATCAGCGCGATGGCGCGCGAGCCGTTCTTCAGCGCCATTTCCTGCAGGCTTTCATTGGTGATCACCGACGTCAGCACAAAGCCGGCGTCCGTTTTGAGGTGGACGGTGCTGTTGACCGCGCCGTGCTCAACCGCAATGACTTCCCCGGCAAACTGGTTGCGAGCGGAAAAACGCAAGCCGCAATCCTCCGTCGCCAGGATCACCCAGGGCGCTTTAATCAGTGCGACGGCCTCTTTGCCGACGGTTAATCCCAGCGACTGTTGGCTTTGCACCGTCACGATGGCCACCAGTTTCTCACCGCCCGGCAGGGTGATCTCCACTTCGTCGTTGACGGCGCCTTTGGCGACGGAAGACACGGTACCGGCTAATTGGTTACGGGCTGAAACGGGCATAGATTCTCCTTGAAAGGGGCGAAAGGTAAAATTTGTCGCCCGGCATGCCCCCTGACCGCCGCGCTTTCAATGGCACGGGGAAAGTGGGGGAGCGGGGCGACTTGACTGAAAATTTAGCGTCGATAGATGTCTGGCTGAGCGATTTGCCAGACAAAATCGGGGGTGTTGATGGCGGTGTAGCCCACTTTTTCGTAGAGCCAGGGAGCTGTGCTGGTGACCAGCATGACTCGTCGCAGCGTCGCCATCAGCGGATGGGCCTGGCAGCATTCCGTCAGCCACAGGCCCAGCCCGCTTTTTTGATGCGTCTCCAGCACGTACACGTCGCACAGATAGCCGAAGGTGGCGTAATCGGTGACCAGCCGGGCGAAGCCGATCTGCCTGGTGCCGTGATACAAGCCGAAGCACAGGCTGTGGGAGAGGGACTGGCGAACGGTCTCTTTATCAATGCCCTCCGCCCATGTCGAACGGGTCAGAAATGCATGAATGGCGTCGAGATCCAGCAGGGCGGGATCGGTACTGACGAGATAGTCTGCACGCTGCCAGACCAGTGGGGAAGGTATTGCCATGGTATTCCTTCTCTGTTTGTTAATGAATCACTATTGGCGGTGGACCAAACCGGTGATCAGATCCAGCGCGTCGTCCGCCGCCGCGACCTCGCTTTCGCTGAGCGCCTGCCGCTCGATGAAACCTTCGATAGCTTCCAATAGGGAGAAGACGCTGATTTCATCCCCTATCTTCACGACCTCACAGACGCCACGCCCAATCGCCAGGCAGATCGCTTCATCAAATTCAAACGGCTTGTTGTTCATCTCTCCCCCAACCGCATCTGGGATTATGTTGGCCATGCTACCGGTTTTTTTCCGGCGACTGTCTGACGAAAATCTCATTTCTTTTCGCTGATGCCGAATGGTTCTCGTTCGCGTGCATTGGCGAAATTCTGATTTCCTGCCGGCGGTCAAATTTCCCTTGTGAGCACCGTGACGGCGCGGTATTGTCGCCAAATGACGACAATACCGCCTCATTGTTCGTACAAGAAATTCATGACGTTATCATCCCTTCATCCCGCTGCCGTGCGGGATTTTTTTATGAGGTTTATCTCAAAGTGCGGATAACCTCGACGCGATCGCTTGCCATGTTCTGGGAATAATCCTAGCTTGAAATAGTCATTTAGGGTTAGCAATCCCTCATGACCTCCTTGTAATACTTGATGCACCAGAACGTTTTCTCCCCCGCCCTGGCGGGGGTTTTTAACGGCGTGCATCGAAAAAGGCTATCAACGTAAGAACCGACAGAGTTCGTGGCGATAATCACTTTAAGCATCAAGGGACGGGACAATGAAAAATGATCTGGCGGCGGCAATCGCGATCGGCTGTGTGTTGTTGTTCGCATTGGCGGTCGGTTCGCCTCTCTCCATCAGTACCTCGCTGTAATCTTCAGCGGCCCCTCCCGGGGCCGTTCACCGGCGTCTGCGGATTTTTGCGCCGATCGCCTGCCCGCGCGATAAAATCAGCCAAATCGCTGTTGATGTATGGCGAACTTTGGGTACTCTGAGTGCTTTGCACCCCCGCGTGCGCCCGTTCTATCTATGCTTTAACCAGGCCCGTCACAGGAATCGTCATGCCCGCCCGTCAAATCTCGAGGAGCCCGCTCTGATGCTGGAGATGTTATTACAGTGGTACCGCCGCCGTTTCACCGATCCGCAGGCTATCGCGCTGCTGGTGATTCTGGTCGCCGGCTTCCTCATTCTTTATTTTCTGCACGGCATTCTGACCCCGCTGCTGGTTGCCATCGTACTGGCCTATCTGCTGGAATGGCCGACCGCGCGCCTGCAGCGCATCGGCTGTTCGCGCACCTGGGCGGCGAGCATCATGCTGCTGGTGTTCGCGGGCGTCGCCATGCTGCTGGTGTTCGTCGTCGCGCCGACCGCCTGGCAGCAGGGCATCAATCTGATGAGCGATCTGCCGGGCATGCTCAATCAGTTCTATAACTTCGCCGCGACGCTGCCGAAGCGTTATCCGGCGTTGGTGGATGCCGGCATCATCGACATGATGGCGGAAAACTTGCGCAGCCGGTTGTCCGGCATGGGCGAATCGGTGGTGAAATTCTCGCTGGCATCGCTGGTCGGCCTGCTGACGCTGGCTATCTATCTGATCCTGGTGCCGATGATGATGTTCTTCCTGTTGAAGGACAAAGAGCAACTGCTGAACGCGGTGCGCCGCGTGCTGCCGCGCAATCGCGGTCTGGCCGGCCAGGTTTGGAACGAGATGAATCAACAGATCACCAACTACATCCGCGGCAAGGTGCTGGAGATGGTGATTGTCGGCGTGGCGACCTACCTGGTGTTCGCCGTGCTGGACATGCGCTACTCGCTGCTGTTGGCGGTGTTGGTGGGCTTCTCGGTGTTGATCCCCTACATCGGCGCGGTGCTGGTCACCATACCGGTGGTGGTGGTGGCGCTGTTCCAGTGGGGCGTCGGCGCCGATTTCTGGACGCTGATCGTCGCCTATCTGGTGGTGCAGGGACTGGACGGCAACCTGCTGGTGCCGATTTTGTTCTCCGAGGCGGTCAACCTGCATCCGCTGGTGATTATCCTGTCGGTGATCGTGTTCGGCGGCATGTGGGGCTTCTGGGGGGTGTTTTTCGCCATACCGCTGGCGACGCTGGTGAAGGCGGTGATCCACGCCTGGCCGGATGAACTGCGGGTGGAACTGGAAGACAAGGCCGACTGACCGGGGAGAGACGAAGCGCAGCAGGCGCTGCGCTTCGTGAGGATTACTGCTGCAGGTAGCTCAGCACGATGTCGTGGTGATTGGTGGTTTTGAAGTCATCAAACACTTTTTCAATCTTGCCGTTACCGTCGATCAGGAAGCTGATGCGGTGAATGCCGTCGTAGGTCTTGCCCATGAAGGTTTTCTCGCCCCACACGCCAAACTGTTGCGACACCTGATGATCTTCATCAGACAACAGCGTGAAGTTGAGCAGCTCCTTTTCGGCGAAGCGCGACAGTTTTTCCGGCTTGTCGGTGCTGATGCCCAGCACTTCGACGCCGACCTTTTTCAATTCTTCCATGTTGTCCCGCAGGCCGCAGGCTTGCACGGTGCAGCCCGGCGTCATCGCCTTCGGATAGAAATAGACCAATACTCGCTGTCCCTGGAAGTCGGCCAAATTAATTTCCTCACCGTCCTGGTCAGGCAAACTAAATTTCGGCGCTGTGTCACCGGCTTTCAATGGGCTCATCACTACTCTCCATCTTTTTCATCATGCTGTGGATAGTTCACCACGCTAATACTGCCTTGCGCGTTCAATTCTGTACATAGGCGATGGAAGGCTTGCTCAATATTTGAGGCGTCCCGATCGCCGGAGCTGTGGGCGGTGATTTGGATATACAGCTGCGGCGGCAGGTCGCCGTCCGCCGGCTGCGTGCGCGATACCAGCTCGGCGATGTTCATCTGGCTGGAGTCGAACAGATCGGTAAAACGTTCGATGATGTGCGGCGAGTCCTTCACTTCAACCTGTACCCACACCGTGGCCGGCATCGGCGGCCTTTCGTGCGAGTTTGTGCGTTTCATCACGATCAGCAGCTCCAGCTCCGCGCCTTTTTGCGGCAGGGTGGATTCGATCAGGGTGATGGCGTTCCAGCTGCCGGACAGCAGCATGATGAACGTGAACTCCTCTCCCAGCATGGCCAGACGGCTATCTTCGATATTGCATCCGCAACTGCTGACGTGGCGGGTGATGGTATTGACGATTCCGGGGCGGTCGGCGCCGAGCGCGGTAATCACGAGATAGTGTTCGTCTGACTGAGGCAAAATGGCGCTTCCTGTCGTGCTTAATGGGGTTACCATGGTAAACATAAAAAAAACCGCCTGCCAAGCGCTTACAACGCGGTTGTGCGCTTGCTTTTGGATAGGCAGCAAAAGTACCATGAGTGACTTGTTTGTGGAGGGGACGGCCAATGTTTACGGGAAGTATTGTTGCACTGGTTACGCCGATGGACGACAAAGGTGCTGTCGATCGCGCGAGCCTAAAAAAATTGATCGATTATCATGTAGCCAGTGGCACCGCGGCGATCGTTTCCGTAGGGACCACCGGCGAGTCCGCAACGCTTGCCCATGACGAGCACGTTGACGTGGTGCTGCAGACGCTGGAGCTGGCCGACGGCCGCATCCCGGTGATCGCCGGCACCGGCGCCAACGCCACCGCCGAAGCCATCGCGCTCACCACCCGCTTCGCCAACACCGGCGTGGTGGGCTGTCTGACGGTGACGCCGTACTACAATAAGCCGACGCAGGAAGGGCTGTATCAGCACTTCAAGGCGATCGCCGAGAGCACCGAGCTGCCGCAGATCCTGTACAACGTGCCTTCGCGCACTGGCTGCGACATGCTGCCGCCGACCATCGCTCGGCTGGCGAAAATCAAGAATATTGTTGCTGTAAAAGAAGCGACGGGGAACTTAAGTCGCGTTAGTCAGATCCAAGTGCTGGTTGACGATGAAGACTTCATTTTGCTGAGCGGCGACGACGCCAGCGGGCTGGACTTCATGCAACTGGGCGGCAAAGGGGTGATTTCCGTGACGGCCAACGTGGCCGCGCGCGAGATGGCGCAACTTTGCGCGCTGGCGGCGCAGGGCAAATTTGCCGAAGCGCGCCGCTTAAATCAGCGCTTGATGCCGTTGCATCAGGATCTATTTGTAGAAGCAAACCCAATTCCGGTGAAGTGGGCCTGTAAGGCGTTGGGATTGATGGCAACCGATACGCTGCGTCTGCCGATGACGCCGTTGAGCGAAGCCGCCCGCCCGGTGGTGGAGCGCGCGCTGAAAAGCGTCGGTTTGCTGTAACTCTAAGGGAAATTTGATGGCTTATTCATTGCAAAAGTCGACGGTAGCAAAAGTAGTGGGCATCTCTTTGGTGATGATGCTGGCGGCCTGCAGCAGCGATCAGCGCTACAAGCGCCAGGTCAGCGGCGACGAGGCTTACCTCGACGCGGCTCCGCTCAAGGCGCTGAACGCGCCGTCCGGCATGATCCTGCCGGTGCAGAGCGGCAACTATGACGTTCCCGCCACGACGCTGCAAGGCAACGTCGGCAAGCAACTGGACATTCGTCCGCCGGTGCAGCCGTTGGCGCTGCTGAGCGGTTCGCGCGCGCAGTACGCCGGCGACAGCGGCACGCTGCTGCTGGAAAACAGCCCGCAGAACCAGAACCTGTGGTCGCGCGTGGTCAGCCTGCTGCAGGCGAAGAACATCGCGATCGCTTCCCGCCAGGACGCCGGTCAGACCCTGACCACCGACTGGGTGAAGTGGAACCGTCTGGACGAAGACAACCAGTACGAAGGCCGTTATCAGATCAGCGTGCAGCAACAGGGCTACCAGCAGGCGCTGGTGGTGAAAAGCGTTGGCCTGCAGCAGCAGGGCAAGACCGAGCAGGTGACCGATCAGTCTGAGATCCAGCGCTACAACGGCATGATGATCAACACCCTGATCGAAGGCCTGGACAAGCAGGACAACCTGGCGAGCAGCCAGACGGCCAGCCGCTTCGGCGCGTTGGACGTGCAGAGCGGCGCCGATGACACCGGCCTGCCGATGCTGGTGGTGCGCGGCCCGTACACCGTAGTGTGGGATCGCCTGCCGGCGGCGCTCGAAAAACTGGGGATGAAAGTGGGTGACCGCAGCCGTCCGCAGGGCACCGTCGCCGTGACCTACAAGTCCCTGAGCAGCAGCGATTGGGATGCGTTGGGCGTCAAGGATCCTGAACTGGCGGAAGGCGATTACAAACTGCAGGTCGGCGATCTCAACAACCGCACCAGCCTGCAATTTATCGATCCGAAAGGCAAACCGCTCACCCAGTCGAAAAACGACGCACTGGTGGCGGCATTCCAGTCTGCCTTCAGTAAAACCAGCGTTAAATAATCAAAAAGGGGCCTCGGCCCCTTTTTGTTTTGTCTATACGGTATCGTTTGCGTCGCAGGTTTGGCACAATAGTGTCCGGCACGCCAAAGAATTCATTAGGTCAATTCTATACCCCCTAATTTCGGGCCGCGCTCGGGAGACAACGGGGATACATCACTGGAGTAAGTAAGATGCAAAAGCTAGCTGAGCTGTATCGCGGAAAGGCAAAAACCGTTTACACCACCGAGAATCCCGATCTGTTGGTGTTGGAGTTCCGCAACGATACGTCAGCACTGGATGGTCAGCGCATTGAGCAGTTCGATCGCAAAGGCATGGTGAACAACAAGTTCAACCATTTCATCATGAGCAAGCTGGAAGAAGCCGGCATCCCGACCCAGATGGAGCGTCTGCTGTCCGACAACGAAGTGCTGGTGAAGAAACTGGACATGGTGCCGGTGGAATGCGTGATCCGCAACCGCGCCGCCGGTTCGCTGGTGAAGCGTCTGGGCATTGAAGAAGGTCTGGTGCTGAACCCGCCGCTGTTCGATCTGTTCCTGAAAAACGACGCCATGCACGATCCGATGGTCAACGAATCCTACTGCGAAACCTTCGGCTGGGTCAGCAAGGCGCATCTGGCACGCATGCGTGAGCTGAGCTACCGCGCCAACGAGGTATTGACCCAGCTGTTCGACGACGCCGGCCTGATCCTGGTCGACTTCAAGCTGGAATTCGGCCTGTTCAATGGCGAAGTGGTGCTGGGCGATGAATTCTCGCCAGACGGCAGCCGCCTGTGGGACAAAAACACCCTGGACAAGATGGACAAAGACCGCTTCCGTCAAAGCCTGGGCGGCCTGATCGAGGCCTATGAAGAAGTGGCGCGCCGCATCGGCGTGAAGCTCGACTAAGCGTTGGCACCGCCATTCGGGGCGATCCGGCCGGATCGTCCCGCTATTCTGCGTTTTTCCAGAAAATTTCTACATTTCCTCTGCGGCAGACCATTTATAATGATGGATGCGAGATGACTAAAACCTATCCCACTCAGGCTTGAAGCTGCCTTTGCGTTTACGATCGCGGCGCAACTTCAACGAGCAGGGGAAATATCTGGAGTGTATTTATGCGTTGGCAAGGGCGTCGGGAAAGCGACAATGTTGAGGATCGTCGCGGGCAGTCTTCAGGTTTGGGCGGCGGCGGCGGTTTCCGCGTGCCGGTGGGGGGCAAGGGCGGCATCGTCATTCTGGTGGTGGTGCTGGTGGCCGGCTACTACGGCATCGATCTGTCGCCGCTGCTGAACGGCGGCAACGTCGCACCGCAGGGTCAACAACAGAGCGCCAACATCAGTCCGAAAGATGATGAACTGGCCAAGTTCACCTCGGTGGTGCTGGCCTCGACCGAGGATAACTGGAAAGAGATTTTCCAGCGCATGGGCAAAACCTATCAACCGCCGAAGCTGGTGATGTACCGCGGCGTGACGCGCACCAGCTGCGGCACCGGTCAGGCGGCGATGGGGCCGTTCTACTGCCCGGGCGACAGAACGGTGTATATCGATCTGTCTTTCTATCAGGATATGAAGACCAAGCTGGGCGCCGGCGGTGATTTCGCCCAGGCGTATGTGGTGGCGCACGAAGTCGGCCACCACGTGCAGAACCTGTTGGGCATCGAGCCGAAGGTGCGCCAGATGCAGCAGGGCGCCAGCCAGGCGGAAGTAAACCGTCTGTCGGTGAAAATGGAGCTGCAGGCGGACTGCTTTGCCGGCGTGTGGGGCAAATACGCCGAGAAACAGCAGATGCTGGAAGAGGGCGACCTGCAGGCGGCGCTGAACGCGGCGCAGGCGATTGGCGACGATCGCCTGCAGCAGCAGAGCCAGGGGCGCGTGGTGCCGGACAGCTTCACCCACGGCACCTCGCAGCAGCGCTACACCTGGTTTAAACAGGGCTTCGACAGCGGCGATCCCAATACCTGCAACACCTTCGCATCCCGTTAACGCCTCAAGTGCCGGAGCCTGACTCCGGCATTTTTTTCGGATTGAGATAGCCTTATGTTACAGGCAGCGCAACAACTCATGCGGCAGCAGGGCATCCGGCGCCTGCTGGTGCTCAGCGGTGAGCCCGACTGGTGCCGCGAACAGGCGCAGCGGCTGGTGGCGACGCTGCCGGGCGACTGGCCGTGGGTGGGGGAAAACCCGCCGCCCGGTCAGGCGGCTTTGGCGAGCGGCGCGGTGCGCCAATTGCTGGGGCAAGAGCGGCTGCACGCGGTGTTCGACGCCGGCCAGTCGCTGGACGTGGAAGCGTTGGCGGCGCTGTGCGGCGCGCTGCGCGCCGGCAGCTGGCTGCTGCTGCTGACGCCGCCCTGGCGGCAATGGCCGCAGCAGCCGGACGGCGACAGCCTGCGCTGGAGCGATTGTCCGCAGCCGATCACCACTCCGCATTTCATTCACCATCTGCAGCACCATCTGGCTGACGACAGCGAAGTGACGGTCTGGCGGCAGGATGCGCCTCTGGCGCTGGCCGCGCTGCCGGCGCGCGCGGACTGGCGGCCGCCGGATGGCCAACCGACCGACGAACAACGGGCGATACTGACGACGCTGCTGCAGGCCGAGTCCGGCGTATGGGTGTTGACCGCCGCCCGCGGCCGCGGCAAATCGACGCTGGCCGGCATGCTGGTGGCGCAGTCGCCGTTGATCTGCTGGATCACCGGGCCGAGCCGCGCCGCTACGCAGGTGGCTGGGGAATGGGCGCAGGGGCGCGCGCAGTTTTGGGCTCCCGATGCTTTGTTGGCGCAGTGCCGGGAGGGGGACGT
This sequence comes from Serratia sp. LTN-2, assembly GCF_059740205.1. NCBI lineage: Bacteria > Pseudomonadati > Pseudomonadota > Gammaproteobacteria > Enterobacterales > Yersiniaceae > Serratia > Serratia sp. LTN-2. The sequence continues at coordinate 232,558 of NZ_JCAXDO010000007.1, forward strand.
CAGCGCCGTGGGGTGGCTGCTGGTGGATGAGGCGGCGGCGATCCCCGCGCCGCTGTTGCAGCAGCTGATCGGCTATTTCCCGCGCGTGCTGTTAACCACCACGGTGCAGGGCTATGAAGGTACCGGCCGTGGTTTTTTACTGAAATTTTGCGCCGGGCTGCCGTCCTACCAGCCACTGAGTCTGCAACAGCCGATGCGCTGGGCGCAGGGTGATGCGCTGGAGCGGGTAACGGACAATGCGCTGTTGTTCAACGAACTGCCCGTCTGGCCGGCGGATGGCCAGGCGATCCATTACAGCCAGGCGGAACAGCCTGAGCTGTGCGCCGAGCCGCAGCGGCTGGCGCGCTTCTACGCGTTGCTGAGCAGCGCGCATTACCGCACCTCGCCGCTGGATTTGCGCCGGCTGATGGACGCGCCCGGCATGCATTTCGGGCTGGCGCAGGCCGGGCTGGAGGTGGTCGGCGCCGTGTGGCTGGTGGACGAAGGCGGATTGAGCGCCGAGTTGGCGCACGAGGTGTGGGCCGGCCGGCGCCGGCCGCGCGGCAATCTGGTGGCGCAGTCGTTGGCGGCCCATGGCGGACAATGGTGGGCGCCGACGCTGCGCTCACGGCGCATTACCCGCATCGCGACGCTGCCGGCGTTGCGGCGACAGGGCATTGCGCGTCAGCTGGTCGAGCGGCAACGCCACCAGGCGCAGGGGCTGGATTTTCTGTCGGTCAGCTTCGGCTATACCGAGCCGCTATGGCGCTTTTGGCAATCCTGCGGGTTCGAGCTGGTGCGCATCGGCAGCAAGCCGGAGGCCAGCAGCGGGTGCTATACCGCGATGGCCATCTTGCCCTTGAGCGAGCAAGGGGAGGCGCTGCGACATGCGGCGCACAAGCACCTGGCGCGCGACTGGCCCTGGCTGCGGCAGCGTGTCGAACTCGTGCTGGCGATCCCGGGCGATGACGGCGACACGTCGCTCGGCGAAGAGGACTGGCGCGAACTGGCCGGTTTCGCCTTCGCCCATCGGCCGCTCGAAGCCAGCCTGGGGGCGTTGCAGCGCTTGCTGTTGGCCAGCAACCTGCCGCTGCCTGCGCTGCGCGGCCACCTGCAGCGGCGGCAATCTCCGGCGACCTGCGCGGAGCAGGCGGGCGTCAACGGCCAGAAAGCCTTGCTGCGCCACTGGCGACACGAAACGGCGCAGGCGCTGGAGCAGCTGAATGCGCAGCACTGCCGCTACTGGCGCGACTGGTCGCAGTCGTTGCAATAAATTGAAGAACTCGCTCAATAAAACCCGATTTTCCCGATTTCTCAGCGGCGTATAGTAGCTGTCAGCGGTGCGGCGACGACTGTCGCTGCGCCAGATTTGATTACTATTAAGGAGTCATCGATGAAACATGAGCATTTCGTTGTCCAAAGCCCGGCAACCCCGGCGGCGCAGCTGATCTTGCTGTTTCACGGTGTCGGCGACAACCCGGTGGCAATGGGAGAGGTCGGCCGCTATTTCGCCAAAGATTTTCCCCAGGCACAGGTGGTGAGCATCGGTGGCCCCGACGCTTTCGGCAACGGCGCCGGGCGCCAGTGGTTTTCGGTGCAGGATGTGACCGAAGAGAACCGAGCGGCGCGCATCGCTGAAGTGATGCCGCAGTTTGTGGCCGTGGTGCGTCATTGGCAGCAGCTGAGCGGCGTGGGCTATGCCGGTACTGCTCTGGTGGGGTTCTCGCAGGGGGCGATCATGGCGCTGGAGGCGTTGAAAGCCGAAACCCGGCTGGCCGGGCGCGTGGTGGCGTTCAGCGGGCGTTTCGCCCGGCTGCCTGAACAGGCTTTCGGCGACAGCGTGGTGCATTTGATCCACGGCGAGGAGGATGCGGTGATCGCGGTGCAACACGCTCACGCGGCGGCAGATGCGTTACGGGCCAACGGCGTGGATTTCACGCTGGACGTGGAAGAGAACGTCGGGCATGCGATCAATCAGGACATGATGAACGCCGCGTTGGAAAGGCTGCATTACTATGTGCCGCAGCGCTACTGGGACGAGGCGTTGTCCGGCAAGCGCGGCGAGCTGATCGCCTTCCGTTAAAAACTCAGGGCGCCGATGAGCGCCCTGTTGTCATTTCTTTTTCGGCCAGTCGTCTTCGTCATCCCACTGGGCGTTGTTGTCGCGGTGCGGCGGTATCTCCGGCTTGTTGGCCAGATAGCTTTTGACGTCAACGCGGCGCAGTTCCTTGATGCCGCTGACGACCATCCCCACCAGAACCAGCAGGATAATCCACCAGTAATCAGCTAACCATTGCATAGCTACTCCTTTCCTTCACTGCGTATGAAACGCGAAAAAATCGATGGCAGATGGCGTTCGAGCCATTCGGCACCGGCGACCTCCTTGTCTTGCCAGGCCGCCAGCAACAGCGCCGGGGTCAGCAAATGTTCGGCCTCTTGTGCCAGCGGCCGGTAGCTCAGATGCCACGGTTCCACCGCCACGCCGCCGCAGTCTTCGGTAAAGGGACGGTAGAAACCGAACTCGGCCATATGCGCCGTCAGCCATTGGTTGAGCGGCGCAAAATAACCGCCTTCCTCATATTCCCACGGCTCCAGCTGCAGCTTTTGCCCTTCCGGCAGCAGCGACGGGTCGTACACGTCCAGATCGCTGCCCCAGTGGTGGCGGCTGGCGCCCGGCAGGGCCGACCAGCGCAGGATTGCCTCACAGCGCTCGGCGGCGGACAGCGGCGCGACGTCGATCGGCCGGCTGTCCTTATCTAATACTGGCCGCTGGCCGCAGAATTTGCCATTCCAGATAGCCAGTTGCCGATCGAAATCGCGGAAGGTGCTGGCGGGCTGGAGATCGAATCCCGCCGCGCGCGCCGCCTGCTGCATCGCCAGGAAGGCGTTGGCCGCCTGCGGCTGCAGCCGATGGTTGCCGCTCAGCGGCGTCAGGTGTTCGGTCGAGCGGCCAGTGAGCATCTCTGCGGTGATCATGCGACCAATTGCTCCATGATGCGTTGATACATGCGGCTCAGCAGCTGCAGATCCGCGGCGTTGACGCATTCGTTGACCTTGTGGATGGTGGCGTTGACCGGCCCCAGCTCCACCACCTGCGCGCCCATTTGCGCGATGAAGCGGCCATCGGAGGTGCCACCGGTGGTCAGCAGCTGCGGCGTCAATTCTGAATAGTGCTCGACGGCGTTGACCACCGCATCCACCAGCGCGCCGCGCGAGGTGAGGAAGGGTTGGCCGGACAGGCGCCATTCGATGCTGTAATTCAGCTGATGGCGTTCCAGCAGCTCTTCCACGCGCTGTTTGATCATCGCATCGGTGAGTTCGGTGCTGAAACGGAAGTTGAACTGGACATAGAGATCGCCCGGGATCACGTTGTTGCTGCCGGTGCCGGCCTGCACGTTGGCGATCTGCATGCTGGTTGGCGGGAAGAACTCGTTGCCGCGATCCCATTCGATCGCCACCAGTTCATTCAGCGCCGGCATGGCGCGGTGCACCGGGTTGTCCGCCAGATGCGGATAGGCAACGTGCCCCTGTACGCCGTGGATATGCAGGTTGGCGGTGATCGAACCGCGACGGCCGTTCTTCACCACGTCGCCGACGCGCTCGGTGCTGGACGGCTCACCGACCAGGCAGTAATCCAATCGCTCGTTGCGCGCCATCAGCGTTTCAACCACTTTAACCGTGCCGTGGGTGGCGCTGGCCTCTTCATCTGAGGTGATCAGAAAAGCCAGGCGGCCCTGATGATGCGGATTAGCGGCGACAAAGCGTTCCGCCGCCACTACCATCGCGGCCAATGACCCTTTCATGTCCGCTGCGCCACGGCCATACAGCATGCCGTCGCGGATCGCCGGTTCAAACGGCGGGTTATCCCAGCGTTTTTCGTCGCCAGTCGGCACCACGTCGGTGTGCCCGGCGAACGCCAGGGTTTGTCCTTCGCCGCGCCATGCCCAGAAGTTTTGGGTGTCTTCGAAGTCCATCGCCTCGACGGTGAAGCCGATTGCCTGCAGACGTTCAATCATCAGCTGCTGGCAGCCTTCATCATTTGGGCTGAGAGAAGGGCGTTTGATCAACTGCTGGGCCAGTTCGATAACCGGGCAAGTCATACGGCAACCTCGGCGATAAATTGCTGATAAGCGTCGGCGTTGAAGCCGAGCAGGGCGCGCCCGTCGCCGGCGTCCAGCAGCGGGCGTTTGATGATGGCCGGCTGCGCCAGCATCAGCGCGATGGCGGCATCGGCGTTATCGCAGGCGTTGCGCTGCGCTTCATCCAGCTTGCGCCAGGTGGTGCCGCGAGTATTGAGCAGCGGCTCCCAGCCCAGTTGTGCGACGAAGCCGCGTAGCCGTTGTTCGTCCAGGCCGTCGGCGCGGTAGTCGTGAAAATGATAGGCCACGCCCTGATCTTCCAGCCAGCGGCGGGCTTTTTTGATGGTGTCGCAGTTTTTGATGCCGTACATCGTCAGCGTTGTCTGTTGCGGTTTATTTGCCATGGCGTAAAGCTACCTGTCTCGTCGAGTCGATACTGAGCGGCGGGCGCGATCTTTGGCCCTCTCGCCGCCCGGCGATAGCAGAGATAATGCCAGTAAAGCAGCGACGAGATCCAGCAACGATGCGCCCGTAGTGCGATTGATGAGGCCGGCGACGCGGTTACACGGCTGCCTTCGCCGACGGCGCTAGTGAAAGGCGCCGGCGAAAGGCCCAGCCGTATGGACGGAGCTGAGGGAGAGAAGGCTACTCTTTATTTATTCTTATGTTTAAACGATCGGTTAAACACCGTACGCGGGTAATATGCAACAGCGGTTTTATTCGGCTGGCGCCGAGTTTTTTCATGATTCGCGATTTGTAATGATTGGCGGTTTTGCTTTGGATATTCATGGCATGGCTGATGTCGCTCAGCGATTTTCCCGTCGACCATTCCGAGAGGAACAGCGACTCGCGCTGAGAGAGTTGCGGCGGCTCGGTATAGTGGCTGTAACGCTTATATAAGTCGCCGATCAGGTGGCTGAAGCGGCTCAATGATATAAGGTTTGATAATATAATGGTCTTTCTGTCGACAATAACCATTTCATGTGGACAGTCGGTGATAATGACTATTTTATAGGTGTTAGGGTTGGCATATTCGTCGCGGTAGCGCGCTTCAAAATTGTCGAGGGTGACATCGATAAAGCAGACCTTTTTGCGGTTAAAGCCGGCAGGCGCACGTTTTTCTCCCCAGGTTTGGGTGATAAGCTGCCGGATGCCGATGGCGGTATAGGTACACTCGCTGAAAATATCAATTTCCATTTTATTATAATCCTTTACTTTCTATTTCCCGGTGAGGATTGATATCTTAAAACATAAAAAAATAAATAATATAAATAATTTCATATTGAATTGTTCTGGCGCCGCAGGCAGAGACGCCTCCTCGGACGCGGCAAGCAAGGTAAGCCTCATATACTACCATGATTTATAAAGAGTAAATTTTATTTTTAATCAATACTCTGCTCGGGAAACGCTCAACAGAATAGAAATCCTCTATTAATACCCCGAGGATTAAAAGGAATTAACATAGGGATTGACTATCATTATTTTTGATTCGATCGTTTTTATCGATCGTCAAGGGTGGCAATCACTGCCTTAATGGGTTAATAACTAAGAAGTTTCTTGTTTTTACCGACGATAGCGGCTTTATTTTAATCGTTGGCTATGGAGATAAGGTAATGCCGCCAAAATTGACGCGAAGATAAATCTAAACAAAGAGAATGCGATGTTTTAAGCTGCGATCGGAACGCAAACGCAGTTGATTGATACGGAGAGTTGGCGTGAAAGAATACCATATCGAAATTTCCGATCGGGTAACATCGGAAATAACGTCCTGTATTGCGGACGGATTGGACCGTTTTAACGATGAATATATCGGCTACGGCGATCGCCAGCCGCTGGCGGTGGTGATAAAAGATCCCGACAGCGGTGAAGTCCTGGGCGGGATTACCGGACGATCCTCGCTGGGCTTGCTGTTTCTTGAGCTCTTTTATCTGCCGGAGGCGCTGCGCGGCGCGGGGGTGGGCAGCGAACTGTTGCGCCGTTTCGAGCAGGAAGGGCGCCGTCGGGGTTGCCTTTCCGCCGTGTTGTACACCATCAGTTTTCAGGCGCCGGGCTTTTATCACCGGCATGGCTGGCGGCGAATGGGGGAGGTGCCATGCCTGCCGCCGGGTACCAGCCGGGTGTTTATGACCAAAACGCTGTGATGCGCGCTTAACGCACGTAGCCCCCCTGTTGCAGACGCTGCAGCGAGGCGCCGTCCGCATACACCATGCCGGTGGTTAAATCGTGAAAGCCGTACTTCTTATAGAAAGCCAGTTTTTCCGGCACCGAATAGATGAATATCTTGCCGAGCGGCGCCAGATCTTGCATCACCCGATCCATCAACCGGCGCCCCAACCCCTGCCCCTGAAAGCGCGGATCGATCGCCACGTCGGCCAGATAGGCGACCGATGTCAGATCGCTGATGGCATGCGCAGTGGCTATCAGCTCATCGCCGATAAATCCCCAATAGCAAAACTGACTGTGCTGGTAAACGCGTTGCAGCGTATGAGGATCGCGTTTGCCCAGCCCGGCAGCCTCCAGCAATTCACACAGCCGTTGCCAGTCGACGGCGCGGCGGCTCATATCCGTGATGATTTCCATCGTTTCCCTCTAACCAATAAGACTGAGATCGGCGGCATAGTGCCGAATGGCGCGTTGATAACTGCGGATGTCGGCATCTGACGAGGTTTCCGCCAACAGCAGCAACAGATCGGCCACGGCCTGTTTACCGTCCCCCAGGTTGTACCGGGTCATGGCGCGAAACAGCATCAGCTCTTTGGCCAGCGGGAACTCGCTCAGGCCGTCGTCGAAAGCGCGCAGCGAAGCCGGATATTCACCCAGAGCGCGGTAAGTGCTGCCGAGACCCAGCCAGGCTTCACGGCGCTGGGCGGACGGCAAATCGCGAGCCAGCGCCGCGAGGTAGTGGGGGATGGCCTGTTGCTCCAGGCCCTGCACGTCATACAGGCAGGCCAACTGAAAGTGCAGCGTTGCCGCTTCCGGCTCCGCCGCCAGTTGCCGTAACGCCAGCGCAGTGGCTTCCTGATAGCGCCCCTGCGTTTTTAACTCTAAGAGAGACAAAGAAGTGGACATGAACTGGGCTCCATTGGCGTATTTTTATACCTTTTACACGCTATCGTGGAGAAATTGATATCACAAGGGAATAGCTGCACTGCACATTGATCAGATAAATACGAAAATGTGCGCTAACCCCGGTTTTCGGGCCCGGCATCGTTCCCGTTTCCCTTCACATGGTCAAAAAACAGGCGTAGAATCCGCTTCGTCAAATAATTGAGGTTGTAAAGTATTATGGTTGATCGTGAATTAGGAAACTGGAAAGACTTCATTGATGAGATGTTGGGCAACTGACACAGCGTTGAAGCAGATGGCAAGGTTGAGTCATTGGAAAGTCACTGAAACACCTTGGGAACGAGATTATCGTTCGAAAAAAAGCAGCATCGGTAACCCGACGCTGCTTTTTTTATGCGCCGCCGATCACTCGCCGGCGGCGGTTGTCGTGGTGGCCGGATGCGCTTTACCCGGGAAGCGGCGCCGCACCAGCACAAAGAACAGTGGCACGAAGAAAATCGCCAGCAGGGTGGCGGAGATCATGCCGCCCATCACCCCGGTGCCGACCGCATGCTGGCTGCCGGAACCGGCGCCGCTGCTGGTGGCCATCGGCAGCACGCCGAAGATGAACGCCAGTGAGGTCATCAGGATCGGCCGCAGACGCATGCGTGACGCGTCGAGCGTTGCCGACATCAGATCCTGCCCTTTATGGTTCAGCTCATTGGCGAACTCGACGATCAGAATGGCGTTTTTCGCCGACAGCCCAATGATGGTCAACAGGCCGACCTGGAAATAGACGTCGTTCTCCAGCCCTCGCAACCAGGTGGCGGCGACTGCGCCGATCACCCCCAGCGGCACCACCAGCATCACCGAGAACGGTATCGACCAGCTCTCGTACAGCGCCGCCAGGCACAGGAACACCACCAGCAGCGAGATGGCATACAACGCCGGCGCCTGCGAGCCGGACAGCCGTTCCTGATAGGACATCGCTGTCCATTCCAGACCAAAGCCGGTCGGCAGTTGGCTGACCAGTTTCTCCATTTCCGCCATGGCGGTGCCGGTGCTGACGCCGTTGGCCGCCTCGCCGACAATCTCCAGCGCCGAGCTGCCGTTATAACGCTCCAGCCGCGGCGAACCGTACTCCCAGTGTGAGGTGGCGAAGGCCGAGAACGGCACCATGCCGCCCGCGCTGTTGCGCACATACCATTTGTTGATGTCATCCGGCAGCATGCGGAACGGCGCCGCAGCCTGCACATAGACTTTTTTCACCCGGCCGCGATCGACGAAGTCGTTGACGTAGGTCGAGCCCCAGGCGGTGGAGAGGGTGTTGTTGATGTCGTCGATCGATACGCCCAGCGCCTGGGCCTTGCGCTGATCGATATCGATTTGCAGCTGCGGGCTGTCGTCCAGGCCGTTGTGGCGCACGCGCGACAGCAGCGGGTTTTGCGCCGCCAGCTGCAGCAGCTGATCGCGCGCCGCCATCAGCTTGGCGTGGCCGAGGCCGGCGTGGTCTTCCAACTCCATATCGAAGCCGGAGGAGTTGCCGAGGCCGGTGATAGCCGGCGGGCTGCTGGCGATCACCCGGGCTTCGTTAATCTTGTTGAATGCCAGCGTGGCGCGGTCGATGATGTCGAACGAGCTGTTGGCGCCCGAGGTGCGCAGATCCCAGTCTTTCAGCCGCACGAACAGGCGCGCCACGTTTTGGCCGTTGCCGCCGGGCCCGGAGCCGATGATGGCGAACACTGACAGCACGTCCTGTTTCTCTTCGGTGAGGAAATACTGCTCGACCTTTTCCACCACTTTGGAGGTTTGTTGCAGGGTCGATCCCGCCGGCAACTGCACCTGCACGGTGAAGATGCCGCGGTCCTCCTGCGGCAGGAATGAGGTCGGCAGCTTGATGAACAGCAGCGCCATACCGCCGAGCAACAGCAGATAAATCACCATATAGCGGCCGCTGGCGTGCAGGATCCGCCCCACGCCGCGCTCATAGCGTTCGGCGTTGCGGTTGAACATGCGGTTGAACCAGCCGAAGAAGCCGCGCTTGCCGTGGTGATGGCCCTTGGCGATCGGTTTTAGCAGCGTGGCGCACAGGGCCGGCGTCAGGATCATCGCCACCAGCACCGACAGCACCATGGCGGAAACGATAGTGATGGAGAACTGGCGATAGATGGCGCCGGTGGTGCCGCCGAAGAACGCCATCGGCACGAACACCGCCGACAGCACCAAGGCGATGCCGACCAGCGCGCTCTGGATCTGCCCCATGGATTTACGCGTGGCTTCACGCGGCGGCAGGCCTTCCTCGCTCATCACGCGTTCGACGTTCTCCACCACCACGATGGCGTCGTCCACCAGCAGGCCGATCGCCAACACCATGGCGAACATGGTGAGGGTGTTGATGCTGAAGCCGCAGGCGGAAAGGATGGCGAAGGTACCCATCAGCACTACCGGCACGGCGATGGTGGGGATCAGCGTGGCGCGGAAGTTCTGCAGGAACAGATACATCACCAGGAACACCAGCAGGATGGCTTCCAGCAGCGTTTTCACCACGTCCTTGATCGAGGCTTTGACGAACGGGGTGGTTTCATAGGCCACTTTGGCCTCCAGCCCGTGCGGGAAGTATTGCGACAGCTCGGCGATCTTGTCCTTCACCAGTTGGTCGGTCTGCAGTTCGTTGGCGCCGGAGGCCAGCTTGATGTTCATGCCTGCGGCCTGCATGCCGTTGTAGCGGCTCAGGTAGTTGTAGTTCTCGCCGCCCAGCTCGACAGTGGCGACGTTGCCCAGCGTCACCAGCGACCCGTCCTGGTTGACCCGCAGAGTGATCTGGCGGAACTGCTCCGGCGTCTGGAGCTGCGACTGGGCGTTGATGGTGGCGTTCAGCGCCTGTTTATCGACCGACGGCGTGCCGCCCAGCTGGCCGACCGCCACCTGGGCGTTCTGCGACTGAATGGCTTTGACGACGTCCTGGGTGGTGAGCTGGTAGCTGTTGAGCTTGTTGGGATCGAGCCAGATGCGCATGGCGTATTGCGAACCGTACACGTCCATGCTGCCGACGCCGTTGATGCGGCTGAGCGGATCCTGCAGGTTGGAGACGATGTAATCGGCGATGTCCTGCTTGTCCATGCTGTTGTCGGTGGAGACGAACGCCACCATCATCAGCGTGGTATCGCCGGATTTGGAGACCGTAACCCCCTGATTCTGCACCGCCTGCGGCAGGCGTTTAATCGCCGCCTGCAGCTGGTTTTGCACCTGCTGCATCGCTTCGTTGGGATCGGTGCCGGCTTCGAAGGTCAGCGTGACGGTCGCCTGACCGGTATTGGTGCTCTGCGACGACATGTACATCATGTTGTCGAGCCCGGTCATATTCTGTTCAATGATCTGCGTGACGGTGTTTTCCAGCGTTTGCGCCGAAGCGCCTGGGTAAGTTGCGCTGATGCGCACGTTCGGCGGCGCTAAATTCGGGTATTGTTCCACCGGCAGAGAAAAAATCGCCAACGCCCCGGTCAGGCAAAGAATAATTGCCAGTACCCAGGCGAAAATCGGGCGATCAATAAAAAAATTGGCCATGCAGCGCGAACCTCGTTATGACTTGTTCTATCTTTAAAACGCATCAGAATTATACATTTCAGCGGCAGGGAAGGATTCCGGCGCTATTGCACTTTACTCGGGATAGCCGAGTAAAGCGTGGAGAAAAAAAGGAGATAGTGTAAATAACGGTAGCGGGAAGCCGCGTTGGCGCATTGGCGCCGGTTATTGCCGTCTATTAAGACATTTTTATTACTATCAAAGGCCTTGCGCGCCCCTTCGTCGCAGGGAACCGGAAAGTAAACCGGACTCACTTTACAGCAGGAGCTTGGCATGGGAATTAACCCGGTATTTGCCCGTCGGCTTTATTTGTGCTGGCTGATCAGCCACAGTGAGCGGCCCAATGTGCCGCGGTTGATGGCGCTGACCGGTTGGCCGCGCCGCACGTTGCAGGATGTGCTGAAGGCGCTGCCCGGCATGGGCGTCGAACTGCAGTTCGTGCAGCAGGGTGTGCGCAATAATGACGGTTTCTATCAGTTGGAAAGCTGGGGGCCGTTCAACAAGAGCTGGGTGCACCAGCATCATCAGGCGCTGCTCAGCGCCATCGAGTAAGCTGCCCCGGCGCACGGCCGGGGCGGGCGATCATTGGTTCTTCTGCTCCAGGTACATCACCGTCGCCGCCACGCGGGAACGCACGTCCAGCTTGCGCAGTATGTTGCGAATGTGCACTTTCACCGTTTCTTCAGAGATATGCAGCTGCGCTGCCACCTGCTTGTTGGACAGGCCGCGCGCCACTTCTTGCAACACGTCCAGCTCGCGTTCGGTCAGGGCGGCAAAGGGATCGCGCTGCTCGCCGCGCGCAAGCAGGTAATCCGCGATGGCGTCGCTGATCACATTCTGCCCTTCGGCGGCGGCGTTGATGTGTTCCAGCAGCTGCTCCGGTTCGCTGTCTTTCAGCAGGTAGCCATCGGCGCCGGCGTCGATCAGCGCATACAGATCGCTGCGCGCGTCGGAGACCGTCAGCACGATGATGCGTGCGTCCACGCCTTCCTCACGCAGGGCCTGCAGCGTATCCAATCCGGACATGCCCTTCATGTTCAGATCCAACAAGATCACGTCCGGGGCGTGCTGCAGCGCCAGCGCAACCGCCTCGCTGCCGTTGCCGGCCTCCGCCACCACCTCAAATCGCGCATCCAGTCCCAGCAGTTGTTTGATGCCGCGCCGCATCAACGGATGATCGTCAACGATCATGACTCGGTATTGCTTCATCACCATGAAATATGCTCCCTGTAGCAAGTAAAGCCACTCAAACGCGCCCTGCGGCGTGCTTCACAGTGGGACTGTCTCTTCAAAAATAGCGGCAATCTGCGCCGAAAACCTGATCGGGCGGCATTCCGGCTGGCGGCAACCGTAACGCAAGGTGAACAGCCGCGAGGTCAGGGCGGAAAGGTCAGGCAGACCGCCGTGCCGCCGCTGCTTCTGCGCCGGATACGCAGCGTTCCTCCCAATCGCGCTGCACGTTCGCTCATGATGGTCAAACCATAATGCCCTTCCGGTTCCTCCAGGTTGGCGATGCCGCAACCGTCGTCGGTAATGCTGAATAGGTTGTCGCCCGCGGCGTTGACCTCGCAACAAACCGCGATTTCGTCCGCCCCGGCGTGCTTGACGGCGTTGAGCACCGCCTCGCGCACGATCTGCAGCGCGTGCACCTGCTGCTGGGCGTTGAGCGCCTGCGATGACAGCCGACAGTGTAACTGAATCCGTGCGGTGGTTAGAGCCTTTAATGGCTGCAACAGCTGCTCCAGCGCGGCGTTCAGATCCGCCTCCTGAATGTTGAGGCGGAAGGTGGCCAGCAATTCTCGCAGCTGGCGATAGGCATCGGCCAGCGTGCGATCGAAATCGTCGATGATCGTCTGCGCCGCCGGCCGATCGGCGGTGCGCCTGAGCAGCGTCAGCTGGATGCGCAGGAATGACAGCGTCTGCGCCAGCGAATCGTGCAGCTCGCGGGCAATGGTCGCGCGCTCTTCCATCAACAGCAAATACTGGTGCTGCTTCTGCGCCCGGTTGAAGTAGACGCCGCGGCCCAGCATGTTGGCCAGGCTTTGCATCAGTTGAGGATGTGGCGGGTGCGCCTCGGGCTGCCAGCGCAGCTCGCCCAGCGGTTTTTCGCCCTGGGTGATCGGCAGCGCATCCCAGGCTTGCGTCGGCGCCGCTTCTCCTTCGCTCAGTTGCCACTGGCCATGATCGTCCACGACGTTCAGCCGGATGCAGCGCAGCCGTTCACTGTGGCGCACGATGCGCAGCACATTTTCGAACGCCTGCTGATCGATCTGGCGCACGCTCAGCGCTTGCGAGCAGCGATACAGCACCTCCAGCGTTTCGTTGGCCTGCTGCAGACGCTGGGTCTTTTCCTGTACTTTCAGCTCCAGCGACTGATAAAGCCGGGCCAGTTCGTCCGACATGGCGCTGAAGGTTTGCGACAGCACGCCGAGTTCGTTCGGCAACGCCACGTCCAGCGGCGGGTGGCTGAAATCGCGTTGCTGCACGCGCTGGCTGGCGTCGACCAGATGCTGCAGCGGCGCAACCACCTGGCGGCGCATAAAGCGGATGCAGAACAACACCAGCCCGATGATGGCGGCGTAGCCCAGTATGCTGACGACGGCCACCAGGCTCAGTTTCAACTCGGAATAGCGCTGCAGGGCGGAAACGAAATGATCGACGCGGTTGACGTGGCCGGCGACCTCCGCCCGGTAGGCGGCCGCTTGTCCGTCGCGGATTTGCCGCTCCATCGTTTGCCACGCTTGCTGCAGCCCCAGATAATGATCGCGCACCTCGGCGGGCACGTAGAAGCGCGTCAGCTTGTGCAGCGCCGGCGCCTGCAAAGACTGCCGGTACTGCTGCAGATGCAGCTCCAGCTCGGCGCTCTGCCGGTCGAGATCGTAGGCCAATCGATAGCTTTGCATGCGCAGCGAACCGGCGATATTGATCGCTTCTGCGTCGCTCTGGCTGCCGGCGACGGCGGTCAACGCCAACCCGGTGGCGAGCACCGACAGTATCACGATGCCGAACAACGCCCTGGCCAGGCTGCCGGTCACGGTACGTTTAACAAGCAATCAAGGATCCTTCTCTCTCAGGTGAGGCGCTTCGCCAGTTTCATTCGAAAGCAAAACTATAACTTTTGCAACTAAAATGCACCGCGATTTGTATCAAGTTGTCAACAAAACGGGAACAATTGTCGTTGCACAATCAAATGAATAGCAAAATGCCCGCTGTTTTTCGGCGGCGGGTCGATTTCCTCTGGCGATTTGTCTTTGGGGGGCGAATCGCACTGGGTTTTATGCAATGTAATGCGTCTGGGCTCGACTTATTTTTCATTATTTTAAGCGATATTAAGTCCCGACTTGGCTGGCGGGACGCGGTACGATTTTTGTTGCAAATAGCCTGCCGCTGCGTGGCGTAATCGCGGTATGATTTTCAGGTTGCAACCAAGGGAAAAGGGTCATGTCGTCGAAAATTGAGAATGTGAAGAAAGAGCTGCTGTCGGACAACTGGTATGTGCTGCACAAGTATACGTTCGATCTGAAACGCAAAAACGGCGGTTCGGTACAGCAGATGCGCGAGGTCTACGATCGCGGCAACGGCGCCACCATTTTGCTGTACAACCGCGCCAAGGGCACGGTGGTGCTGACCAACCAGTTCCGCATGCCGACCTATGTCAACGGCAACGAGAGCGGCATGCTGCTCGAGGCCTGCGCCGGCCTGCTGGACGCCGATTCGCCGGAGCAGTGCGCGCGCCGCGAAGCGGTAGAGGAGACCGGTTTCCAGGTGGGCGAGGTCAAGAAAATCTTCGAAGCCTACATGTCGCCGGGCGGCGTGACCGAGATCGTGCACTTCTTTATCGCCGAATACCATGACGATGAGCGTCGTGCGGCCGGCGGCGGCATTGAAGATGAAGATATTGAGGTGATCGAGTTGCCGTTCAGCGAAGCGGTGGCGATGATCGCCGATGGCCGGATTAAAGACGGCAAGACCATCATGCTGCTGCAGTATTTGCAGATTCATCGGGTGATGGAATAAAAAAAAGCCGGTCATGATGACCGGCTTTTTTATCGGCTGACGCCAGGCGGCTTACTTCAGCAGCGCCTGCGCCTTG